>JANLRD010000208.1:0-1482 GCA_031368215.1 Acidimicrobiia bacterium
CAACGAAACAGGGCCTGGTTCCTCATCACCAGTGCCGTCTACAACATCATCCGAATCGCCGACCTCGACACCACAACCGCCTAACCCGAGCAGGACCCGCCGCGCTCCGACCAACGAGCAGCGGCCCGCCCACCACGACCAAAACCCACAAACCCGCCACACCCCCCAAATTTCAGCACCCTGCTAGCGGCGCAACAGCTCCGCGGCCCGGAACGCGAGGTCGAGGCTCTGCCTGGCGTTCAAGCGGGGGTCGCAGACGGTGGTGTAGCGGTCGCCGAGGTTGGCGTCGGCGAGATCGTCGCTGCCGCCGACGCACTCCGTCACGTTGTCGCCGGTGAGCTCGATGTGGAGCCCGCCGGGCCAGGTGCCTTCGGCGTTGTGGGCGTCGAAGAACCCGACGACCTCCGCTTCAATCTCGTCGAAGTGGCGCGTCTTGAGGCCGGAGTCCGACGTGTAGGTGTTGCCGTGGCACGGATCGCACGACCACACGACCGGGTGCCCGGAGTCGCGCACGGCGGCGAGGAGTCGGGGAAGCCGGTCGCCGATCTTCTTCGCGCCCATACGACTGATCAGTGTGAGCCGGCCAGGAATGCGATCGGGGTTGAGGGCCTCGCAGAGTGCGAGCACGTCGTCGGGCTCGACGGTGGGGCCGACCTTGCAGCCGACCGGGTTCTTCACGCCTCGGAGGAACTCTACGTGGGCGTCGTCGAGACCGCGGGTGCGCTCACCGATCCAGAGCATGTGGGCTGAGCAGTCGTACCAATCGCCGGTCGGGCTCGTGGTGTCCTGGCGGGTGAGGGCCTCCTCGTAGCCGAGCAGCAGCGCCTCGTGCGAGGTGTAGAGGTCGACCTGATGGATCGGAGCCGACTCGGAGAGGTCGACGCCGCACGCGCTCATGAACCGCAGCGCCGACGCGATGCCGTCGGCGATCGCACCGTAGCGCTGGCCCTCGGCCGATGTGCGGACGAATTCCTGGTTCCAGGCGTGCACCCGGGTGAGGTCGGCGAACCCGCCCTTGGTGAACGCACGTAAAAGGTTCAGGGTCTGCGCGCTCTGCTGGTACGCCTGGATCATCCGCTCCGGATCAGGGGTGCGGGAGTCGGCGTCGAACATGTCGTCGTTGACGATGTGACCGCGAAAGCTCGGCAGCGACACGCCGTCGATGGTCTCCTCGTTGGCGCTGCGGGGCTTGGCGAACTGGCCGGCGATGCGGCCGACCTTCACGACCGGCAGACCGCCGGAATAGGTGAGGATGGCCGCCATCTGGAGGATGACCTTGAGCTTCTCCCGGATGGCCGGGGCTCCCATGTCGTGGAAGCTCTCGGCGCAGTCGCCGGCCTGAAGAAGGAACGCCTTGCCTTCGGCCACGCGTCCGAGCGACGCCAGGAGTGTGCGGGCCTCGCCGGCGAACACCAGCGGCGGAACCATCGACAGCTTCTTGATGGCCGCGTCGTAGGCACCGGAGTCCGGCCACGTTGGCTG
>JANLRD010000214.1:0-2539 GCA_031368215.1 Acidimicrobiia bacterium
CCTTGGGTCCCCACGCAGACCGCGTGTACCCGGCGGCAGCGAATGGATATCGGCCCCATCGGGGTGCCTGGATCCATTCGGTTTTTTGTTGGACTCAACTGGCCTTCCAGCCTCATCTGAGAGTTTCCGCGCATGGCTCGCACGACTCCGCTCAAGTACTACCGCAACATCGGCATCATGGCGCACATCGATGCCGGTAAGACCACGACGACCGAGCGCGTTCTTTACTATACGGGCAAGAGCTACAAGATCGGCGAAGTCCACGATGGCGCTGCCACGATGGACTGGATGGAGCAGGAGCAGGAGCGCGGCATAACGATCACATCGGCTGCCACCACTTGTTTCTGGATGCGTCACGGCCAGAGCCACGAAAAGGGCGAAGGACCGGAGTACCGCATCAATATCATCGACACGCCGGGTCACGTGGACTTCACCGTAGAAGTCGAGCGCTCGTTGCGCGTGCTCGACGGTGCCGTGACCCTGCTCGATTCCGTTGCCGGCGTCGAGCCGCAGACGGAGACGGTGTGGCGTCAGGCCGATCGATACGGCGTGCCGCGCCTGATCTTCTCGAACAAGATGGACCGCGTTGGTGCCAACTTCGAGCGTTGCGTCGAGATGATCCGCGACCGCTTGACGAAGGCCGCCTATCCGCTGCAGCTGCCGGTTGGATCGGGCGAACTGTTCACGGGCCACATCGACGTCATCGAACGCAAGCAGTACGTGTTCGACGACTCGACGATGGGCAAGACGTTCGCCGTGGTGGAACCGGCCGACGAATACCGTGAGGCGATGGAGAAGGCGCGCGCCGATGTCATCGATGCGGTTGTCGATCAGGACGAGGCGCTGATGGAGCGTTACCTCGGCGGCGAAGAGCTGTCGGTCGACGAGATCCGCAGCTGCATCCGCAAGGCGACGATTGCCAATACGATCGTGCCAGTTCTCTGCGGTGCGAGCTTCAAGAACAAGGGTGTGCAGGCGCTGCTCGATGCCGTCATCGACTACCTGCCGGCACCGACCGAAGTTGCCGCGATCAAGGGCCATCTGCCGGGTCAGGACGAAACGCAGGAAGAGCGTTTCGTGACCGACGAGGCTCCGTTTGCCGCACTCGCATTCAAGATTGCCACCGACCCGTTCGTCGGTAAGCTGACGTTCTTCCGCGTCTATTCGGGCGTGCTCAACGCTGGCTCGTACGTCTACAACAGCACCAAGGACAAGCGCGAGCGCGTCGGCCGTCTGCTGCAGATGCACGCCAACAAGCGTGAGGAAATCGAGGAAGTGCGCGCCGGCGATATCGCTGCCGCCATCGGCCTCAAAGACACACGCACGGGTGATACGCTCTGCTTCGAAGAGAATCCGATCATTCTCGAAGCGATGAAGTTCCCCAACCCCGTCATCGACGTCGCGATCGAGCCGAAGACGAAGGCGGACCAGGACAAGCTTGCGATCGCGCTGCAGAAGCTGGCCGAGGAAGATCCGACGTTCCGCGTCGCGACGAATCCGGAAACCAGCCAGACGATCATCTCGGGCATGGGCGAACTCCATCTTGAAATCCTCGTCGACCGCATGCGTCGCGAGTTCAAGGTCGAGGCCAATGTCGGTGCGCCGCAGGTGGCGTATCGTGAGACGATCAAGAAGCGCGTCGACAAGGTCGAAGGAAAGTTCGTGCGTCAGTCGGGCGGTAAGGGTCAGTTCGGTCACGTCGTGATCAACGTGATGCCGGCCGAGCAGGGTCAGGGCTTCGTGTTCGAAGACAAGATCGTCGGTGGTGTGATTCCGCGTGAATACATCAAGCCGGTCGAAGCGGGCATTCGCGAAGCGCTGGAAGGCGGCATTCTTGCCGGCTACCCGATGGTCGACGTGAAGGTCGAGCTGGTGTACGGCTCGTACCACGAAGTCGACTCCAGCGAAATGGCGTTCAAGATCGCCGGTTCGATGGCGGTGAAGGATGGCGCGCGCGCGGCTGGTGCCATCATCCTCGAGCCGATGATGAAGGTCGAAGTGGTGAGCCCCGAGAGCTACATGGGCGACGTGCTGGGTGACCTCAGCTCACGCCGTGGCAAGATCGGTGGCATGACGCAGCGCGGCGAAGCGCAGGTGATCGACGCCACCGTGCCGCTGTCGGAGATGTTCGGGTATTCCACGCGTCTGCGCAGCATGTCGCAGGGGCGCGCGGTGTACTCGATGGAATTCTCCCATTACGAAGAAGTGCCGAAGTCGAAGGCCGAAGAGATCATCAACAAGCACAAGCCGTAAGGCTGCACTGATTCACTAAACGGACGCGAGGAACGCAGCATGGGCAAGGCAAAGTTCGAGCGGAACAAGCCGCATCTGAACGTGGGCACGATTGGGCACGTCGACCACGGGAAGACGACGTTGACGGCGGCGATCACGGCCATCCAGGCGAAGAAGGGGTTAGCGCAGTCGATGGCGTTCGACCAGATCGACAAGGCGCCGGAAGAGAAGGCGCGTGGCATCACGATCGCCACGGCGCATGTCGAGTATGAGTCGGCGAATCGGCACTATGCGCACGTGGATTGCC
>JANLRD010000261.1:0-17037 GCA_031368215.1 Acidimicrobiia bacterium
CCGACGTCTCGGAGGAACTCCTGCCGTTCGTGCTCGAAGGCGCCGCTGCAACCGACCTACCGCCGATCGACGCTCTGCGGACCCTCGACATTCCGACCCTCATCCTTGCCTGGGACACCGACCCCGGGCATCCCGTCTCCACCGCAGTGACGTTGCACGAGACACTCCCCCGTTCAACGTTGCACATCGCGGAGAGCGTCGCGGAGATTCGGGTGTGGGGTCGCACCGTCGTCGAGTTCCTCCGCAGCCTCTGAACCGCCGCTCAGACAGCTGTTTTCCCAAGAAGTGCTACTTCACGGTGAATTCAGCGTACATGCCCTTCGTGAAGTGCGGCGCTCCAGTGGGAGCGCCGCCGACGGGGAGGAAGCAGGCGAAGATGTACGAGCCCGGCGTGAGATTCACCACCGACGACTTCGTCTCACCCGGCTTGTTGTCACCGACGAAGCCGAGGAAGTCGATGCCGACGGGTTTCGGTGCCGATAGCACCTTGAGGACCGGGTCCTTCTGGCTGGGCGCGCGTCGAATCACGATCATGTGGTGGGTCTCGCCCTTCGATGTGTTCTTGAGCGTCAGAGTGGTGATGCCCGCCTTCACTGTCGCGGCTACACCGCTGAACTTGTAGTCGGCTGCGGTGACCGCAAGGCCGCCGTAGCCGCAGCTTTTCCCCACCACGTCGGCGACCTTGCTGCTCGGCCCGAAGCCGGGGGCCGCACCCTCGGGGTCGATTCCCGTCTTGACGACTCCCGCGGCCATGGTCCGCTGTGCAGTCAGGTCTGCTTTGATCTCGGCTGGCGAGTCCTTGATGATGATGTCGATCGACTTCACCAGGATGCCCGCGTAGACCTTGTTGGCCGCCTTGTCGGCAGCCGAATACTTCGTCTTGTCATCCGGGGTCTGAGGTAGGACGGCGTTGACGATTGCATCGGCCGCCTTGCAGAAGGCACTGCCCTTGCCGACGCTGGCGGCCCCGGCCCGACCGGTCGAAACGACCGTCAGTCCAATCATCGAGACGACCGCGCTCGTCATTGCCAACCTACGTAGCGTGCTCATCAGCTCCCCTTTCCGGGTGTTCCCCCGGACCAGGCGGACCGGATGCCCTCGTTCTACACCTGCAAGGCCGACCCGCGTCGGGCGAACCGCAAAGGCACGAGAGTGGCACAGTGATACATGGCTTGCCGTGTGCGAGACGAACGAAGCGACGACGAACAGGCGACATCGGCGCGGCGCTGCGCCGTTTGTCACCGGAATTGCGCTCGGTGGTCCAGGCAACGGTGCTCGACGGTCTCACCCCCGCACAACTGATCGTGTCGCCCTTCTAACCACGCCGGGCTTCCTGGAGGGTCGCAACGAGTTCGCCGACGGCGGCAGGGAAGGCGTGATCGGTTGATCGGCTGAACCCGAGCACGATCCCTGGCCGCTCGGTGCCGGCGATAGCGCGTCCTCCTGAACGGAAATGCTGGCGCAGACCCCAGAGCGCAAGCGATCGCCGGGAGGCGAAGTCAACAAGCTGATCCTCGCCCATCGAGTCTTCGCATAGGTACGAGGTGACATGGAGTCCTGCCGCGATCCCGGTGATCTCGAACCACGGAACTGCGTCCCGAAGCGCATCGAGCAGATACTCCTGTCGCTGTCGGTAGGTCCGCCGCATTCTCGCAACGTGGCGATCGAGTCCGCCACTATCGATCAATTGGGACAAGGCCGCCTGGTCAAGGTTCGACACACCCCCTCGGCGACCTTTCACGTCAGCGACAGTGTCGACGAGGTCGGTCGGCAGTACCAACCAACCGATCCGCAGTCCGGCGGCAAGTGACTTGCTGACGGTCCCTGCGTAGATCACCCGGTCGCTGCCCAAACCCTGCAAAGCACCGAGCGGTTGGCGGTCGTAACGGAACTCCCCGTCATAGTCGTCCTCGACAATCCAGGCATCGTTTGTGCGTGCCCACCTGAGAATCGCGCCACGGCGACTGGGTGACATCGCGATACCCAACGGGTAGTGATGTGCCGGGGTAACCAGAACCGCGTGGAGATTCTCGGCCTCGAGCTGGACGACCGAGATCCCCTCCTCATCAACCGGAATGGGCACCACGGTGAGTCCGGCATCGGTCAGCAGACGCGCGTGGAAGGGCATACCCGGATCTTCAATGCCGATCCGGTCGATGCCAAGTCGTCGAAACGTCTCGGCGAGAAAGGAGAGCGCGTTGGTGAACCCTCCGAAAACGCTCACCCTTTCCGGTTCGACAACGACGGCTCTCGTCCTGGATAAATAGTCGGTGAGCGAGCCACACAGTTCGTGGCGACCGCGTCTGTCGCCGTAGCCGAAGAGTTCGTCGGGGCTCACCTTCAGCGCCTCGTTCACGGCGGAGAGCCATGCGCGTCGGGGAAACGAGCTCCGATCCGGTTCACCTGGAATGAAGTCCAACCGCAGACCACTCGGCACAGCCGAAGGCTGGCGAACCGGCGACGGCGGCGACTGGTGCACAGAGCCGACTGAGGTCCCCGAACCGTGGGTCGCGCGTAGGTAGCCCTCGGCGGCAAGTTGCTCGTACGCGGCGACCACGGTCGCGCGCGCCACTCCCAGATCGAGAGCGAGCGAGCGGGTCGAGGGCAGACGCGCACCCTCGTGAAGCTGACCGGTCAGGACGGCACGGCGCAACGCCTGTTCGACCGCGGCCCGGCGGCCAAGCCCCGGCGACAGGTCGAACTCCAACAGAAGGTTGCGCACAGTTGCCTCACTCCTCCCGAAGTGGACTGGAAACATATGTCCCAAGTGGACTTCCGGGCTAGACCAACGAACCGTACTCTCGACGAATGCAACCCGCCATCGGCAAGAACCAGGAGCTACCTCGTTGGGTTCGAGTGGGATCGATCGTGACGATTGCCGGTCCGCAACTCGTCACCGGCGCGTGGGCAGTGCTCGCACCACACCACTGGTTCGACCACTTCCCGGGGATCGGTCCGATGCTCGTGGCGGCGGAACCGCCATTCAACGCACACCTGGCCAGCGATGCGGGAGCCGGATTCCTGTCCGCCGGCGTGGCGGTAGCGGTCGCGGCGACGCTTGGCCGCCGACTGCTTCTCTTGTTCGCATTGGGGATGTTCGCCGTCGGTGGAGTACCACACGTTCTCTACCACCTTATGAACCCGGCGCCGGATCTGAGCGACGCGGAAAACATGGTCAGCGTTCTGACGCTGGCGAGCGGACTGGTCGCGGCGGGCGTGTTGGCCTGGGGCGCTTTGCAGACCGCGCACCGCGAGCGCACACGCGACGCGATGAATCACTGAACAACATCGGAGCGCGACCTGTCGTGAACCGATTGGACCGATGAGAGGCACAGACGATCACAGCCGGGATTCAGATCGACGATCCGTCGACGAGCACTCCGTGATTTCGACCGAAGGGATGTACGAGTGGACGCAGTGGCAACGCCGCTTCACGGGGATGGCCCGCAGCGAGCGCGAACGGGCACAGTTCAAGAGTCGTTGCCCGGTTCCATCGTTCGACCTGTCCTCTACGGCGCCGCGTGGGGCGGGGCGGCACGCCTGTGGATGCGCTACATCTCCGAGGATCCCCAGTTCTCCGTCTCTGGAACGAGCTTCATCATCGCAATACCGACCGTCATTTCGTTGTGCAGCGTTCTGGCGAGACGAAGCATCAACTGGCGTCCGCTTACACGGCGACCATCGAGGGCGATCGCCGGTTTCTCGACGATCCTCCTCGGGGTTGCCGCCGGCGCGTTGATGATGCCGACCCTCCTTCTCGGCGGCATCGCCTGGGCGAACAGGAGACGCTTCCCGCCGCTCTTGCTGCTGCCCATCGCAGTGTTCGCCTGTGCGCCGATCCTGGCTGTCGTTCAGGAGATCCCAGATGGCGGCAAATTCCTACCCGCGTTCGCCGCCTACCTGATGCTTCTTGCAACATTCATTCCCGTATACGCCCGCATCTACAACCCCGCCGGAAAGGGATCATCATGACCACCCACCATCCCACGTCATCGTTCAGGAATATCTCGACTCGGTCATGGTTCCGGCCTTGGTTGACGCTTCTTATCATAAGTGCACTTGCTATAGCGATGTCCCTTTTCCTGTTGACCGGAGCAAGGTCAGCGAGCTCGGCAGAGGTAATCGCCAAGGCCAACCTCTCGCTGGCTGACGGCACCGCCATCGGAACGGTCACGTTTCTCAACGAACCCGGCGAGGCATGGACCGTTGTTCGCGCCGCGCTGAAAGTTCCGCCCGCCGCGACCAACGTGCGGAGCTTCCACGGGTTCCATATCCACGCCAACGACAATCCGGCGAACGGCAACGATTGCGTCGCCGACCCGAAGGCAGCATCGAGCACGTGGTTCGTCTCGGCTGACGGACACTGGCGCCGCAGCATCGAAGATAGCCATGGAGACCACGCCGGCGACATGACGAGCATCTACCTCAATCGTGACGGTCGGGCACGCCTGGAATTCACGATCGACCGTGTCATTCCCGGAGAGCTCTTCAATCGCGCTGTCATCGTGCACGCCGGCCCCGACAACTTCGGCAACGTGCCTATCGGCAGTCTCGCCACTCAGTACACCGCCAACACCGGCGACGCCATCGTCGCTACCCGCAACACGGGCAACGCCGGCGATCGAATCGCCTGTGGCACGATCGAGATCCTCGGTCGCTGAGGATGGCACTTGCACTGTTCGAGACGGCAACAGCCGGGGTCGAAACGGGTGAGCCCTCGGTTCACCGTTCGACACCGGAAGCGTAGGACCCGCGTGCGAAGCTGCTCCCATGCCCGAATCACCGAGCGAGCTCCTCGACCGATTCCTCGCCGCCATCGAACGATGCGACATCGACACCGTGCTGCAGGTCTATGCCGATGACGCGAGGATCTGGCACAACTACGACAACCTCGAAGTCACGGCGTCGGACAATGCCCGCCAGATCAGATGGTTCTCCAGCCGCCTCGCCGGCATGAAGTACACCGACATCAGACGCATCCCGTTCACTGACGGTGTCGTGCAACAACACGTCCTGCGTGGGACGGCACCGAACGGGGACCCCATCGAGGTCCACGCGATGCTCAAGATCGACGTGCGAAACGGTCGGATCGCGCGACTCGAGGAGTATCTCGATCCGGCTCAGGCCGCGAGTCTTTCGCTTCCAGGACCGACTGCGCCCTGAGGTTTCGCTCGTTTCGGCGACGCACCGATAGCCTCGGATGATGCCTTCACCGAGCAGAATCCGCGCCGTCGTGTTCGACTTCGGTGGCGTGCTCATCACCACGATCACGAACCAGGTCGGCGCTCTCGCGACCACCCACGGCGTACCGATGACGACCATGCTCGAGATCCTCCTCGGCCCCCACGAGAGCGGTAAGCACCCGTGGCATCGGGCTGAGCGAGGTGAACTCGCCGTGGCCGGAATCCAGGACGCGCTCCGGCCTTGGGCGGAACCTCACGGCGTGACCCTGCGCGGCGATGAGATCGAAGCGTTGCTCTCGGCCGACGCGTACACGACCGTCCCCGAGATGAACGCGAAGGTCGCGCAGCTCAAGCGCGATGGTTGCATCACAGGGCTGTTGACGAACACCTTCGCCGAGTTCCGGCCGACGATGGAACGCGATCTCCACTTCCCCGACTTCACCACGGTCGTCGAATCCTTTGCCGTGGGCAGCCGCAAGCCTGAGCCACGGATCTACGAGGCCACGCGCGAACTACTCGGCGTCGAACACCGCGAGATCCTCTACCTCGACGATTTCTCCCAGAACATCGCAACGGCGCAGTCGTTCGGATGGTCGACAATCCATGTCGTCGACCCCGTCGCCGACGTCGCTCGCATCGATGAGCTCCTCAACAACGGGTAAATAGCGCCGTCGCTTTTCACCCTGGAACCAACTACAGTCCGACGAAGTCGCGGTCGCCGACCACGACCTCGCAGCCACGTTGATCAAGGTACGAGGGACCACCACCGGTTGAATATGACTGACGGAAGCACGCGAACGTACGAAGACGACGTCGACTCGCTCCTGGAGCGAGCTTCCGACGCGCTCGGCCGAGGAGACGGCGACACAGCTGTGCGCTTGGCAGAGTCTGCCCTCGAGCTCGATTCCGATAATCCCGACGCCCGGGCGATCATCACGTTCGCCCGATTCCGAGCAAAGAAGAAGCCCCGGACCGACACCGCTGCGGCGCGCCGACGCCTGACCGTTCTTTTCTGCGACGTCGTCAGCTCGACAGAACTCGCGAGTCGCCTCGACCCGGAGGACACCCGCGAGATCCTGCGCGAGTATCAAGCCGCTTGTGCGCAAGTCATCGAGTCCTATGAGGGCACCGTCGCTCACTTCATCGGCGACGGCATCCTTGCGTATTTCGGATTCCCGACGGCCCACGAGGATGACGCAACCCGAGCGGCGCTTGCCGGACGGGCCATGGTTGACGCAGTCGATCGGCTCCGTCCGGCTGGAGATGCGCCCGGGCTCGCCATTCGGGTTGGTATCCACACCGGTCTGGTCGTCGTCGCCGACATGGGAGGCGGCCGAAAGATCGAGTCGCACGACATCGTCGGCGAGACGCCGAACCTCGCCGCCCGCATCCAGGCCCAGGCCATCGCCGGACAGGTCCTGATCAGCGATTCAACTTTTGCATTGGCCAACCCGCACATCGAGACGGAGTTCCAGGGCGATGCCGCCCTCAAGGGAATCTCACGTCCGGTTCCCCTCTACGAGGTGAAAGGTGAGCGCAGCGTCCCATGGCGGTTCACTCCGACGTCGGGCCCGACGAGTGATCTCGTGAACCGCTACGACGAACGGAACGCCATCACCGCGGCGTGGCAGCATGCGGTGCCGAACGGCGCTGCACTTTGGCTGACCGGCGACGCCGGTGTCGGCAAGTCGCGGTTGGTCCGCTTTGCCGCTGAGTTGGCCGACCGCGACCATTCGCGGCTCCTGCTGCTCCAGTGCAGCGCACTACACGCCAACGATCCGCTGTGGCCCGTCGCCCGGGAGCTCCGCCGCACCATCGCTCCAAGTGGATCGACCGCGACCGCAGACGATGTCACCCGCGCGACAGGTCTTTCGGATTCGGCTGACGTCGCGGCGATCCTTGCGATGACGGCCGCGGACGGGTCTCCCGTCGCTCCGAGTTCCGCATCGCCACAACAGCTGCGCGAGCAGCGCTTCGAAGTGCTCTTACGGTGGGCCAATTCGGTGGCAGCGAGCGGTCGGACGATGATCGTGGTGGAGGACATGCATTGGGCCGACCCCACGACGGTTGAGCTTGTGCGCCGACTCATCGACCGTCCAACCTTCGGAAGCATGCTCGTCATACTCACGTCTCGGTCACCTCCGCCATTCGAGGTTGCCACGCTCCGCTCGCTCGAACTCGGAGCGCTTTCACCCGCCCACTGCGCTGAATTGATCGATCAGATCGTGCCAGAGGGCAGCGGCCGCGATGATCTGCGCAAGGCCGTCATCGCCCGCGGTGACGGGGTACCGCTCTACATCGAAGAGCTGGCGAAGATGGCGCTCGAGAACGGGTTCGAGACCATCACCTCAGCGGGCGAAGAACGTGTGCCGATCGCATTGCACGACCTACTCGTTGCCCGGCTCGACCAATACAGCGCGCAGCGCGATGTTGCGCAGGCCCTGGCGACCTTCGGACAGCCGGTCGCAGCCTCGATGATTGCCGCAGTCATCGACGAGACCGAAGCGAAAGTCCGACGCGACCTCGAAACCCTTGTGGATGGGAGCCTCGTCCGACGAACCGGCGACCGCTATGAGTTTGTGCACCAACTGCTCCGCGATGCCGCCGAACGTCTGCAGCTCCGTCGACGGCGCCGCCTCTTGCACGGTCGGATCGCCGAAACGCTCTCGGCGGGGCAGAGTGACCGCGACGATTTCGATCAGGTGGTCGCGCATCACCACGAACAGGCCGACCAGTTCGGGCAGGCTGCGCGTCGGTATCTCCGTGCCGCCCTTCGGCAGGCGAGTATCGCCGCACACTCCGAGGCGCTCGTCAGTTTCGACCGGGCCAGTGACCTCGCCCACCGTGCCCCGGCCGATGTGCCGGGCGACTTCGCCATCGAGGTCGCGAGCGGCCGCGCCGCGAGCCTGCTCGCGTCGCGTGGGTACACCGCAACAGAAGTAGGCGAGGCATACGAAGAAGTGCGATCCCTCGCGGCCACCAACGAAAGCCGACAGCACCTCGTTGCCGTTTGTGGCCTGTGGGCATACCACCACGTGCGCGGCGACAACCGGACGTCGGCACCGTTCGCCGACGTGCTCCTCGAATTGGCGCACGCGAACGATCGGGGAGGAGACGTGTTGGCCGCCGAGGCGGTCCTCGGTTACCAGCGGGTCTGGTGCGGGGAAACCGCCACATCGCTTCCGCTGCTCCGCAACGCGATGACCCGCGATCCCGCCCTCGGCACCGACCCGCTTCCGCACGACCCGGCGTCGGGCGCCGCCGTGAACCTGGCTCTGGGCCTCTGGCTGGTCGGCGACCTCCAGGCGGCTGCGCAGATGGCCGACGAGGCAGTCGATCGGGCCGAGGCACTCACGATCCCCGGCGCGGCGTTCACGACGGCCTACGTCTATGCGTTCGCCGCACAGGTCCGCAACCTCCTCGGTGATCACCCAGGCGCGATCGATCTGGCCCAACGGGCCATGGGTGTGTCGTCGCAGTACGGATTCGCCAGCTGGCTTGGCGTTGGCTGGGTCCAGTTCGCAATCGCCATGGCCGGACTCGATCCGACCGACGAAGCGATCGGAGGTCTGTACGAAGGTCGGCGATTGTGGATTGAATCGGGCGCAGGGTCGGGCATGTCGCACGTGCTCTTGGCCCTCGGAGAATCGCTGCGTGCCCAGGGACGGTTCGACGAGGGGCTCGTCATCACGACCGAGGCGATCGAGCACATCGAGCGAAACGACGAACGATTCGTCGAAGTGTTGGTACGGACCCTGCACGGACAGCTGCTGGTCAAGTCCGGGCGACACGAAGAGGCCCACTCAGCGCTGCGTAGCGCCGTCGATGCGGCACGCGTCCAAGGGGCGAGGGCTCTCGAGGTGCGGGCAATCGAGGCGCTACTCGACGACGGAGCTACTGCCGGCGCCACTGCCGGCACCACTGCATTGGACGATCGATCTGAACTCTCAGCTCGACTCGCCGAACTTCGCCCGTTGGGCCACCCACGAGGCGACGATAGCGAAAGACCATGACAACCATCGGAGCGAGATCATGAGCGCAACGAGTCGATCGACCACACGTGGGATCCCTTCCAACGTGGGCGTTCACGCACAGCCGATCTACACACCGCCGATGGACAACGGGCTACCGACCTACGTGGAACACGGTGGGGAGATTTCTGGCCGGCACCCCGCCGAAGCTTCGAACGTCCGCATGTACGCCTTCACTCTGGAGGCGAGTCGCAAGCACATCGATGCGTATTGCAAGCGCATGTTCAATGACCCATCCGGGGGATCCCAGCGCTGGCAGGCAATGGGCGACTTCGTACTGGTGAACTTCGTCAACATTCCGAGCCTGAAGTCGGCCGACCCGGTGGAAAAGTGGCTCGGGCTCGTAGAGGAACAAGAACTCGCGATCTGGATTCCGATCGTCGACGTGCGCCACCACCGAATGGCATGGACTATTCCGTACATCTTCGTTGACTCGGACATGGCCCTTGTCGGCGGTCGAGAGACGTATGGATTTCCCAAACAACTCGGGAAGATCGTCATGCCGAAGAAGGCAACGGTACCGAAAGCACTCTCGGTAACCGCGCTCTCGTTGAAAGAGTACGGCCCGACGCACGTCGCTTCGCAGCACGAGGTCCTTCGAATCGCAAATCCGGGTGTGGAGGAGGTGCCGCTCATCCGCACGTGGACCACGCCGCTCGAAATGATGCGTGATCTGGCGCTGCGCGCTGCTCGGCCGTCTGATGATCCACACGATCACCGAATCGTCGATGACATCGTTTCCCTGGTCAGGCATCCATTCGACGACCTTGCCGATCGTGTGGGTGAACTGGCGGCAGGTCTGTTGCTCGCCAACCAGCTTTCTGAGGCGAACATCCTCATGGTGTTCTTGAAGCAGTTTCGAGACGCCGAGTACACCGACTCAGCGTGCTACCAGGCGATCGTTGAAGTTTCGAACGCAGTGAACGCGTTTGCCGGTGGCGGTCTGCTGCCTGATGGATACGACATCGATATCGCTGAGTTGGCCGACGAACCGATCATGCGCGAACTCGGGATTCGGAGTAACCCACAACGCTCGGGAGTTGCGTTCTGGTTGGAGTTCGACTTCACCATCAACATGGGACACATCCTCTTCGAGGCTCATGCCGAGCGTCATCAGATCTGAGTTCGAAGAATGCAGATGAACGAGCAGCCACCACCACCGGTAAAGGAGATCGCTGACGATTCCGGCCACAAGCGGCTCGCGCGAGTCGCGATTCTCGGCGGCGGGGCGGGCGCCCTCTCTGCCGCGTTCGAACTGACCAAGCCCGGATGGCGTGAGCGATTCGAGTCCATCACGGTGTACCAACAGGGTTTCCGGCTCGGCGGCAAAGGCGCGAGCGGGCGAGGACAGAACGATCGGATCGAAGAACACGGCCTGCATATCTGGCTCGGCTTCTACGACGAGGCCTTCACCATGCTCCGCGCTTGCTACGAGGAGCTTGCGCGCCCGCCGGATCACCCGCTCGCCACGATCGACGAGGCGTTCGAGCGTGCCAGCTTCTTCGTCTTGCAGGAGCCGACAGAATCGGGCTGGGTTCCCTGGGCGGCCGCGTTTCCAGAGACAGACGAAGTCCCCGGTTTGGCGAACGCCGCACCCACGCCGACCATGTGGTCGTGCCTCGTTTCCTCCGTCCGACTCGCTCGAACGTTCCTCCACTCGGTCGATGCCAACCAGCCACCCGTACCCCCCGACGTCGGCATGTCACTGCGCTCGATGGAGCCACTCCGCTCGTCCGACAGCGGCCTCAGCCTCCGCCCCGTCGGGCTCTCCGCTGTGGGCCAGGCGGTCGAGGGGGTGAAGAAGCTCGTCGGGCTTCGACGCCTGTTCAACGACGTCGTCGAAAGCGCTGCTGACATTGCGCTCGCCGGCGTCGTGGCACTCATGGATCAGATGCACCCGGATCCGAACCGCCATGACGAGGCCGACCATGCCTACTTGGTCAAGCTGATCGACTCGGCCATGGATGCATTGCCGGGCCAGGCACATGCGGGTTTCACCATGACCCCGACACAACGTCGCTACTTCGATCTGATCGATGTGATGCTGGCCATCGCGCGCGGCGTGCTCGCCGACGGTCTCCTGAGGAACCCGAAAGGGATCTGGGCGGCAGACAACTACGACTTTGCCGACTGGCTCGTGCTCCATGGAGCCGACCCGAAGTCGGCCCGCTCCCCCATCGTGAAGACGCTCGCCTACGACCTTCCATTCTCCTACAAGGACGGCGACCCGGAGCAGCCGCTGAACTCGGCTGCGTCCGCGCTGAACGGTCTTTGGCTGACCTTCTTCGGGTATCGGGGAGCACTCGCATGGAAGATGCGGGCCGGAATGGGTGACGTTGTGTTCGCACCCATCTACGAGGTCTTGAAGCGCCGCGGTGTCCGCTTCGAGTTCTTTCAACGCGTCGAGGCTCTCCACCTCTCGGCGGACCGCTCGCACGTAGCCGCCGTCTCAATGGCAGTGCAGGCCGAATTGAAGTACCCGGAGACCGGGTATGACCCGTTGATCGACGTGAAGGGGCTGCCGTGCTGGCCGAGCCAGCCTGACCGATCTCAGCTCATCGATGCCGGAGACATGACCGCCGAGAAGGTCGAATCGTTCTGGTCGACGTGGCCAACCACGCCGAAGACTCTTCATGTTGGAGTCGATTTCGACGAACTCGTCCTCGGCATTCCGGTCGGGTCCCATCGCTTCATCTGCGCCGAGCTCATCGAGGATCGGGCGGAGTGGGCGGCCTCGAGCGACCATATCGGAACGATCTTCACGCAGGGCGTACAGCTCTGGATGAAGCCACCGATGAGCGAGCTCGGTTGGGAGTGGCCTCCTGCGACAATGGGCGGATACACGGAACCGTTCGACACGATCGCCGACATGTGCCAACTCATCACCAGCGAAGGTTTCCCAACCGGCACTGTCGGTTCGATTGCGTATCTCTGCAACTCCATGCCCACACCACCCGGCCCGATCGATCGTCATGATCACGATTTGCCGAAGCGGGCGAACGAGTCCGTTCGGCTGACGGGTATCGAATTCTTACGTACACATACCAGTGTCTTGTGGCCGCGGGCCGCCCTGCGGTATCCGACCGACTTCGACTGGTCGGTGCTGACCGCGCTCGATGGAAGCGAAGGGGAAGACCGGTTCAACACGCAGTTCTGGCGGGCGAATGTTGATCCTTCCGAGCGCTACGTTCAATCTCTTCCGGGGACGACGAAGCACCGCCTTGCGCCTGATGGGGGTGGCTACTCGAACCTCTGGCTCGCCGGGGACTGGACGAGCGGGAAACTCCCGTGCGGGTGTGTCGAGGCCGCAGTGTCCTCGGGGATCGAAGCAGGCAAGAAGCTCCGTGCCGCAAACGCCGAACGCAGAAAGGTTGCACCGTGACCGACCAATCGACCCCGGACCACCCCACGTCGAACCAATCGCCGGGAGAACAACGACGAGAGCGACCCGACTCCTACCAGCCCGAAGACACGGACGTCGTCGGAGACCACCGCCGAGCCTCCGACGACGCGGTGCAAAGCCACAGGCGACGCACACAGGCCGGCCAGACGGGCTCCGAACATGAGAGCACGTCGCGCAACGTCGACGACGAGAGCGAAGCGGAGCCGACACTCGACGGCCTCCGCGGCTTGATCCATGCCGGCGTGGATCAAGCGATGGACGTCGCGGAGTCCTTGTTCAAAATGGCTGGGGACCTGCTCGGCACTGTCACTACAACAGCTCGTCAAACGAGCTCACATCGAAGTGAGTCGTCGTCCCAATCGGATTCCGATCATCGGGAAACAGGTCTCCTTCTCCTGGCGATGAACCCTGGAGCGCCCGGCTCGTCGGTGACCGGACGCATGGAGGTTGTGAATTCGACGAGGGACTATCTCGACGCGATCAGTCCGAAATGCGATGTGCTCGTTGGCACCGGAGGCAAGTCGATTCCGGGGCACTGCGTCAGCTTCGTTCCTCGTATCGCGGATGTAGAGCCCCACAGCAGTCAGCAGTTCACTGTGACGATTCAGATACCTGACTCTGCGAAGCGCGGAGCGTACAGCGGTCTCGTCACCGTGACCGGTCATCCAGCCGTACGACTTCTCGTCCATCTCGACGTCAACTGAGGCTGGCCATGGCGAGGGCGGAGTTGCGACGATGTATGGAAACATACAATCGCGCTGCGCAACGTGGTGCTCTCAGGGCGCTTCCACGTGGAGAACCTCGCGAAAGCCACACCGACCTCATGCCGACCTATTTACTCCGTCCGGGGAAGGGAATCCGCTCGGTTCTGTGTAGTGCATCGTGCATTGCCCACGGTGGTCAACTGGAGGATGCGCTACCGATTGCGGTCTCGTTGGAGTTGCTGCATTCTGCTTTCCTCGTGCACGACGATCTCTCCGACGGAAGCCCGTCCCGGCGCGGTCAGCCATCGATGCACGTGACGCACGGAATCGGTATCGCTACGAACATCGGTGACGCTCTTGCGTCGATCGCCGGACGTCACCTCCGCACGAACCTCGATCACCTCGCGCCGAAGACGCGGGCAACCATCCTCATGTCGTTCGACGCAATGGTTGAGGCAACCATCGAGGGCCAAGCGCTCGATCTCGGATGGCGCGAGTTCAACCGCTTCGATGTGAGTCTGCGCGAGTACCTCGACATGGTGATTCGCAAGACTTCCTGGTACACCACGATGAATCCGCTCGTTATGGGTGCACTTGCGGCTGAGGGCCACGCTGTCGATACGGACGCATTGTTGCGTTTCGGTGTTTCCCTCGGCGCTGTCTTCCAGATGGTCAACGACCTGAACGGCCTGTCCGAAAGCGCACGAGGTGGTCAGGCCGCGTGCGAAGACCTGCAGGAAGGAAAACGAACCGTGGCGCTCCTGCATCTTCATCGTCAGCTCGACCACGTGAGCAAACGGCAACTGTCGCAGTCACTCGCTGCGCCACGGGCCGAACGCACGCCTGAGCAGGTCAGCTGGATCCTGGGTCGCATGGACGCCCACGGCAGCATCGAACACGCGCGGGACACGCTGCATCAGATCGCCACGGTGGCACAGCGAGAGTCGATTGTCGCCTTCGGCCACCTGCCAGACAACGTCGACCGCGAGATCCTCCTCGGAATGGTCGATCACGTCCTGAGCTTCGGCAAGGAGTAGGCATGAAACGCCCATCCGGGTCGTGACATGAGCGTTGCCGCGACCCCGTTTTGTCGACGACCCCGGCGTTACGTAACGTGACCCGATGCGTCCCGCACCGGGACCTACGGAGGAGTGGACCATGGGGATTTGCGACGGACGGGTAGCGATCGTGACGGGTGCCGGGCGTGGCATCGGTCGGGAGCACGCGCTCCTTCTTGCCAACGAAGGCGCCATGGTCGTCGTGAACGACCTGGGCGGAGCTCCCGACGGCAGCGGCATAGATCTCACCCCGGCCCAGCAAGTCGTCGCCGAGATCGAAGCGATGGGCGGAGCGGCCATCGCGAACGGTGACGACGTGAGCAGTTGGGCCGGTGCCGAAAACATGATCAAGGAAGCCGTCGACACCTTCGGCGACCTGCACGTGCTCGTGAACAACGCCGGCATCCTCCGCGACCGCATGCTCGTGAACATGACCGAGGCGGAATGGGACGCGGTGATCCAGGTGCATCTCAAGGGAACGTTCGCGCCGGCCCGTCACGCTGCCGCCTACTGGCGAGAGCAGCACAAGGCCGGCAAGGACGTCGACGCCCGCATCATCAACACCACGTCCGTGTCAGGTATCTACGGCAACCCCGGCCAGACCAACTACGGCGCGGCGAAGATGGGCATCGCGTCGTTCAGCATCATCGCTGCGCTGGAGCTCTCCCGCATCGGTGTCACGGTCAACGCCATCTCCCCCGGCGCCCTGACCCGTCTCACCGAAAACCTCATGGGCGAGGTGAACGACAAGCTGCGCGAAACGCGCGGCCCCAACTGGATAGCGCCGATCTGCGCGTGGTTGGCCAGCCCGCTGTCGCGCAACGTCACCGGCCGCGTGTTCCAAGTCGCCGGAGACGAGATCGCCATCGCCGAGTCGTGGCACAAAGGCCCCGCCGGGCTCAACACACTCGACCCCGAGGCCCTCACCCCCGTGATCGCCGACCTCATGGCGCGAGCCCGGCTCAACGCTGACATGGGCGGCAGGGACGCCGAAGGACCAGGACGCCCCACCCACACCATCTAGGTCGCATTCTCGTAGACCTGGTCGCTCCAGGGCCGACTGGGTCTACGACTTCGCCCGGCCACCTCGTCGGCGCCCCCAAAAACGGTCCGAGTATCCTCTCACTCAACGTCGATCGACCGTCTCGTCCCGACACGATCAGGAGTCCGCACGTGAAGTTGCCGCCGCTGCACTACGCCGACAACGACGGAGTCGCCATCGGCTACCGGACGGCGGGTGAGGGGCACGACGTCGTACTCACATCAGCTGCGACGGTCTCGATGGACACTGCGTGGGCGTGGGCGAGTCCGATCGCCGAGTTCGCTCGCATCACGGTCTACGACAAGCGCGGGATCGGCGTGTCCGACGGTGCCGCCAACTTCTCGTTCGACGAACGGATGGACGACATCCGGGCCGTCATGGATGCGGCCGACATCGAACGGGCCCATCTGATCGGTATGTCCGAGGGCGGTCCGCAGTCGGTGCTCTTCGCTGCGACGTATCCCGATCGTGTCCGGTCGCTGACGCTCTGCGGCTCGTTTCCGTCGTGGATGAAGCGACGGGATTACCCGGCTGGAAAGGACATGACCATCAGCGAATACAGCCGCTGGGTGGACCGGTGATCGGATCCATGTCGGGTGTCCGTGCCGACATGGAGTGGTTCTGGGACATGTGGGCTCCGGGCCTGGCGGCGACGCCCGGATTCTTCGATCTGATGGCGGGACTCAAGCCATCGTGTGGCCCTCGGGCGCAGCGTTTGATCTGGGAAGCAATGTATGAAGCCGACGTACGGTTGTTGCTCCCCTCGATCTGCGTTCCGACGACGATCGTGCATCGCCGCGGGGATCGCGTTGCGCCGATCGAAGGCGCTCGCTACCTGGCAGCGCACATCGACGGGGCGAAGCTGGTCGAGCTCGACGGCGACAACCACTTCCAACTCGAACCGAGCCCGGAGCTCACCGATGCTGTAAGGGAGCACGTCGAGTCCGGCGGCGCTCGCACGAACAACCGGGTTGACCGTCGGTTGGCGACGGTGCTTTTCACCGACATCGTGGACTCGACCAAGTCCGCTTCCCTCCATGGCAACCGGGAATGGGCAGCCATCCTTGAACGCCACGACCGCATCATCCGCACGCTCGTCAGCGCCCATGGCGGTCGGGTGGTGAAGACGACTGGTGATGGTGTGTTGGCGACGTTCGACGGTCCCAGCCGGGCGGTCGAGTGCGCCCGTCTCGCCCACGGGGCGACGGCGGACATCGGGTTGGCGATCCGCGCCGGATTGCACACCGGCGAGATCGAGTTGCGGTCCGACGACGACGTGGCCGGCATGGGCGTGCACATCGCTGCCCGGGTCGCCGGTTTAGCCGGCTCCGGTGAGACGATCGTGTCGCGCACGGTCAAGGACTTGGTCGTCGGTTCAGGATTCATGTTCGCCGACGCCGGCGAACACTCCCTCAAAGGCGTGGACGACACCTGGCAGTGCTACCGACTGTCCAAACCGGTCTGACACCGAAGGACCGGGACGCCCCGGCCACACCATCTATGGCGGGATTCGCTCGTGTTCGTGCGCACTGAGTCGCGCCGGGTCGCGCCAGGGGGGGGCCGGGGGCGCCACGCCCGGCAAGAAACCCAGTCGGGGCCCGCCGGGGGGGCGAAGC
>JANLRD010000053.1:0-18926 GCA_031368215.1 Acidimicrobiia bacterium
GATGCTCGCCGGCTTCCATGCGATGGACGAGCACTTCCGCACCGCGCCGTTCGACCGGAACCTCCCCGTCCTCCTAGGTCTGCTCGGTGTCTGGTACGGCAACTTCCTCGGCACCCAGACGCACGCAGTGCTTCCGTACAGTCACGAGCTGGGGAAGTTCGCGGCCTACCTGCAGCAGCTCGACATGGAAAGCAACGGGAAATCGGTGGACCGAAACGGCGTGCCCGTGGCCGCGCAGACCGGTCCGGTGGTGTGGGGTACGCCGGGCACCAATGGTCAGCACGCGTACTATCAGCTGATCCACCAGGGCACGATCCGTATCCCCTGCGACTTCATCGGCTTCGCCCGTCCGAATCACAGACTCGACGTCCACCACGATCTGCTCATGGCGAACTTCTTCGCCCAGACCGAAGCGCTGGCCTTCGGGAAGACCTCGAACGAAGTGCGGGCCGAAGGGGTCGCCGAGCATCTCGTGCCGCATAAGACCTTCGCCGGGAACCATCCGTCGACCACGATCATGGCGCCTCAGCTGACACCCGAGGTGCTCGGCCAGTTGGTTGCGCTCTATGAGCACAAGGTGTTCACGCAGGGAGTGATCTGGAACGTGAATTCGTTCGACCAGTGGGGCGTGGAGCTCGGCAAGGTGCTGGCCACACGTATCGCCGCCGAGCTCGAAGCGGCCGACGACGCCGCCCTGGGTCACGACTCGTCGACGAACGCCCTCCTTCGCCGCTACCGATCGATGCGGTAACGCGCACGCCAAGGCGCTCGGTACCGACGAAAGGCCCTACCTGGCACGAGTCGTGCTGGTCAGACTGGTGATCATGGGCATCGCGAACTCCTTCGTTTCAGTGGTCTTGAAATCTCCACTGCATCCCGTCCTGTCGGGCTCGACGGGAATCGTCCGCTACGCCGGTCGGGTGACGAACCGTACGGTCACGACGCCCGTGCAGTACGCAAGGCATGGAGACGGGTTGGTCATCCTCGTTGCCAATCCCGAGACGAAGAAGTGGTGGCGGAACTTTCGCGTCCCGCACGCCATCGATGTGCTGGTCGCGGGTGAGTGGCTCCCGATGATCGGCCGGGTCGTCGACGGACGAGTCCATCCCGAACAAGCTGTCGCACCGGTGGAGGCGTACCTGCAGAGGTTCCCGAAGGTGGCTCGAGATCTCCCGGGCGCAACGCCGCAGGAACGGGCCAGACAGGTCCTCGTCGTTGCGTGCGAACCGCGGCTGGCCCACCTCGCATCAGCTCAGGGAGGGCATCTTCCTCACCTGCACCTTCCTCACCTGGTGCCGAATCCGGATCCGCTCTGAGCTGTGCCGGTCCGGGCGGACGCGGCCGGTCAGCGAACGAAGACCGGGCGCTCAGGCGATGAACGGACCGGGTCGAAGGTGTAGCCGGCTTCGGCGAAGTTCACGATCTCGTCCGCGGAAGTAATACGTTCGCGTATCAACCAGCCGGACATGACGCCGCGGGCCTTCTTGGCGAAGAAGCTGATGATCTTCGGGTCCCCGCCGTCCTTACGATCGAGGAACACCGGAGCCACGATCGGCGCATCGAGCTTCGTCGGACGGACCGAACCGAAGTACTCCTGCGATGCGAGGTTGATCAGCACTCGCTCGCCCGGGCTCTTCTTGAGTGCGTCGCGAAGCGCGAGTGTGATCTCGTCGCCCCAGAAGTCGTAGAGGTCACGCCCTTTGGCAGTCGCAAGCTTCGTCCCCATCTCGAGGCGATACGGCATCATGAGGTCGAGCGGGCGGAGGACACCGTAGAGCCCGGAGAGAATTCGGAACGTCTTCTGGGCGTGGGCGAAGTCGTCCTCGGTGAACGTCGCCCGGGCCGCCATGCCGTCGTACACGTCGCCATTGAAGGCGAGGAGGGCCTGCCGGGAGTTCCGTTTGGTGAACGGCACCTCGAAATCGCGGTAGCGGTCCACATTCAGCTGTGCGAGCGACGGGGAGATCGACATGAGGCGGGCGACGTCGCCGGGGCTCTTCGTCCGCATCACCTCGATGAGTTCCTTCGATCGCTCCAGCATCTTCGGACGCGTGGCCGTGGTGGTCGACAGGGGTGATTCGTAGTCCAGTGACTTGGCGGGCGAGACGACGGTCAGCACCCAACCATTCAAGCGCTGCCGGACGCACTCTGTGACGCCGCCCGGCGATCGACTCAGATCCCGGCGGTGTCGACGCTTCCGTAGGTACGAAAGGCGATGGACGTGCGGGTCTCCCGCACGCCGGGAAGGCGGCAGATGCGCTCGGTCACGATGGTGGCGACATCTTCGTGACTCCGGACCCACAAGATGGCGAGGAGATCGTGGTCGCCGGTCGTGGAATGCACCTCGCGTACCCCCTCGAGGTCGGCGATCGCCGCGCCCAGCGTGGCGATGTCGGCCGGGGCAGCGGAGATGGAGACGAACGCGGTGATCATGATCACGAGTCTTGTCGAACGAGGTGGCAGCGGGTTCGCGAGGGATTCGACTGGCGTTGGATCCCACTCCACCCCTTGCTGCATCCCAGACCCCCCGAAAACTGGTGGCCGGGGGCCCGAAATCGGGAGTGTGGGATGGGCGAGCGCCCGGTGTGGGATGCATTGGGATCCGCAGACCGTCGGACGTGCCGAAACCTCTCGAAGCGGGTGAGGGTGGCATCTTGACTGGTGTTTCGCCTCGGCCAGCGCGGGTGCTTCACGTCGTCTGGCACGAGTGGTGCTCGGAGGTCCAGACTGAGCCCATGGCATTCGAACTGACTGACGAGATGCGTGCAGCGATCGGTGTGGAGAGTGCGCCGTGGCCGGTCGAGTTCACCTCGACGGGCATCCGGGGCTTCGCCCGAGGCGTCGGCTACACCGATCCGGTGTACTACGACGTGGCTGCCGCGCAAGCCGCCGGGTACGCCAACCTCCCGGCGCCCCCGACGTACGGCGGGATCCCAGTCTTCATCCCGGGGAAGACCGACGACCGCTACGGCGGACCTTCCAACACCGGCCAGCCGCCGCTCCGCCATGGACTGAAGAACGTGCTCGACGGCGGGACCGAGCACCACTACGTCCGTGTCCCCGTCGCCGGGGAAACACTCAGCTTCACCTCCAAGGTCGCCAATCTCGAGGTGAAGGAGTCCCGGGCGCTCGGCACAATGCTCGTCATCACGAGTGAGTCGACGTATCGGGACAGCGCGGGAGACATCGTGTTCACCACCCGCGGCCAGGGCATCTTCTACTAAGCACGACGGGACAGAGAACAGTGGCTCTTTCGTTTGACTCCATCACCATCGGCGACGCGTTGCCGACCATCGAGAAGACCCCCGGCCGCGAGCAACTCGTGAAGTACGCCGCCGGCTCGGGCGACTTCAACCCGTTGCACTACGACGCCGACTTCCCGCAGGCCAAGGTCATCGGCGACAACATCGTGCACGGACGGATGAAGTACGCCTCGCTCGGCCAGTGCGTGTCCGGCTGGGTCGACCACGCCGGCATCGTTCAGTCAATCTCGTGCCAGTACCGCGGCATGGATCTCCAGGGCAAGACCTTCACCGTGGGTGGCACTGTCACAGCCAAGGACGATGCGGCGCGCACCGTCGAGGTCGAACTCTGGACCAAGGACGCAAGCGGCGCCACCACCACGCCGGGCAAGGCGACCGTCCTCTTCCGCTAGTTCCCGGGCGGCTCGGCCGGGAACTGCGCCGCCAGGGCCGTCTGGATCTCGATGTGGCGCCCGAGGAAGGCCCGTTCGTCGAGCCGTTTGCGCCGCAGCCAGCCGGTTACCTCGTCGTTGCACTTGCTGGCGTTGCAGGAGCGGCAGGCCGGCGCGATGTTGTCGAGCGTGTACCGGCCACCGCGCGAAAGGGCCTGCACACAGTCCTTCTGCAGCGGTGTATCGGTCTCGCCGCAATAGGCACAGCCGCCCCACGCCGCCTGCAATGCCGCCCACTGCTGGCCGGTGAGGTCGTGTGCGACGGCGTCCATCCGCTTCTTGCGCTTGCGGGTCGCCCGAGCCTTCCGGGTTCGACTGACGGCCATGACCCGACCCTACGCCGACGACCTCGGAGGGGTTCCGTGACGCACGGCACACGCGCGTTTCCGTTGTGCTACGTTGCCGAAAGCGTTTGCAGAGTGTGCTTTCGCGACTCGGAATGACCAAGGGGAGACTCAATGAAACTGTCTAAATCGGTAGCCGCCGTCGCGGCACTTGCCGTGTTTGCTGCGCCAGTCGCAGCGGGCGCCGCCACGAAGAAAGCTGCCGGACCGAAGTCCATCGCCGGCGGCAAGATTCTCTGCAAGAACCAGTACAAGGGCAAGACGGTCACCCAGCTCACGCCGAAGCGCAACAGCGCGACGGACCAGGTCCTGGTCGACTACACCAACGCCTACTCGGCCTTCGAGAAGTGCACGGGTGCCAAGGTGAAGATGGAAGGTACCGACCAGTTCGAAGCCCAGGTGAAGGTCCGTGTCGAGGGTGGCAACGCCCCCGACATCATCGACTTCCCGCAGCCGGGGCTCCTCGCCTCGCTCGCCGGGAAGGGCAAGCTTTCGCCCCTCACCGGCAACACGCTGAAGTCGGCGCAGAACGATTTCATCGGCGGCTGGCTCGACTACGGCACCGTCGGCGGAAAGGTCTACGGCATCCCGCAGGAAGTGAACATCAAGTCACTCATCTGGTACAGCCCGAAGGCATTCGCGGCCAAGGGATACAAGATTCCGACGACGCTTGACGAGATGAAGACCCTCTCCGACAAGATCGTCGCCGACGGTGGCACCCCGTGGTGCGTCGGTATCGAGTCCGGTGTCGCCACCGGATGGGTGCTCACCGACTGGATGGAGGACTTCATGCTCCGTCTCAACGGCGAGAAGGTCTACGACCAGTGGGTCAACCACACCATGGCCTTCAACGATCCGAAGGTCAAGGCGGTCATGGATGCGGTCGGCGCCTACGTGAAGAACCCGAAGTACATCGGCAGCGAGTCGGCCGTGAAGAACATCGCCACGACCAAGTTCCAGGAGGGCGGCTTCCCGATCCTTCAGGGCAAGTGCTACATGCACCGCCAGGCCTCGTTCTACAAGGACCTGTGGCCGGCAGGCACCAAGGTTGGCGACGATGGCGACATCTCGACGTTCTACCTCCCGAGCCCCGCCGGTGGACCGAAGTACATGCTCGGAGCCGGCGACATCCTCGCTGCAGGCAACAACAAGCCGGTCACCATGGACGCGATCCTGTTCAGCACCTCGCTGGACTACGCGAATGCGATCCTCGTCACCCGCAAGTCCAACCTGTTCCCCCGCAAGGACATCGACGTGGCGAAGTACACCGACCCGGTCGGAGCGAAGTTCGCCGGTCTGCTCAAGACCGCTGACATCTTCCGCTTCGACGCCTCCGACCTCATGCCCGGCGCCGTCGGTGCCGGCACCTTCTGGACGGAGATCACGAAGTGGGTCACCGGTCAGTCAACCGACGACACCGTCAACAACATCGAGAAGAGCTGGCCCAAGGCCTGATCGACTCCGGTCGGCAACAACAAGAGCTTCACGTACTGAAAGTGCCCGGGCGCGTTCGCGCACGGGCACTTTGTCTTCGGTCTGCGGTCGTCATCCTCCACACGGACTGTGATTGACTTCCGCTGGCCGGCAAACCTGCGAGAGGGATAGCGAACAGCGAACATGGAAGACCTCCTCCGAAATATTGGGCTGATCACTGGTGGTGTTGTCGGCTTCGCCGCCATCTTCCTGATCATCTACGCGCTTATCAACCGACTTCCACGGGGCGTCCGCGAGAAGTTCCAGGCCGTGCCGTTCATCATCTTCGCGCTCATCTTCGCGATCGGCGGTCTGATGGTTTCCGCAGTTCGTACTGCGATTGCCAGCGTTCTCGATGACACCGGGAAGAAGTTCGTCGGCCTCGGCAACTACCGCGAAATCTGGAACGAGCTCGACAGCCGACTTGCTGTCGTCAACAGCTTCGTCTGGGTGTTCGTCGGGACCAGCATCACCGTCGGGATCGGCCTTCTCATCGCCCGCTTCGCCGACGGGATGCGCGGCGAACGGATCGCCAAGACCCTGATCTTTCTTCCTGTCGCGATCTCACTGGTCGGCGCCGGCATCACTTGGCGTTTCATCTATGCGGAGAAGGGGTTCTCGTTCGACGCCGGGCTGCTGAACGCCGTCGTCCGCGCCGCTCACCTACCCAATTCGATGGGCGGAGGACCCGAAGGCCGGAACTGGCTTCTCGAACGTGGCTTCGGCGGCCTCACACCGCCCAGTTGGGCCCCCGGGTTCAACACGCTTCTTCTGATCGTGATCTTCATCTGGGCGCAGATCGGGATCGCGACGGTAGTGCTCTCCGCGGCAATCAAGGGAGTCCCGCAGGAACTGCTCGAGGCGGCGGTCATCGACGGCGCCACGAGCAACGAGACCTTCGTCAAGGTGACGATTCCCTATATCAAAGGGACGATCGCCACGGTCACCTCGCTCGTCGCCCTCGGTTCGCTGAAGGCGTTCGACACGGTGGCGGCGGCGACCGGTGGCCGCTTCGGTACCAGCACGATCGCCAACGAGTTCTTTGTGAAGTTCTTCGTGCAGGACCGCAACGGTGTGGCGGCGGCGCTCGCGATGGTGCTGTTCGTGCTGTGCTTCCCAATCGTCGTGTGGAACCGGCGTGTGCAGCGCCGAGTTGAGGAGACGAACTGATGTCTGAGACCGCCGGTCTGAAGCGGGTCCGTCAACGACGGGTCAAGGAGTCGATGGGCACATCGATCGCGGCGAGTGCGCACACGCGAAGCGGACGGATTCTCGTCTGGATGCTCGCACTGCTGTGGACGGTGCCGACCTTCGGTGTCTTCGTGTCGTCCTTCCGCCCCGAAGCCGACGTCAAGTCGACCGGCTGGTGGACCTTCTTTCTCCATCCGACGCACTTCACGTTCTCCAACTACAACAGCGTGTTGTCTACGGGTCCGGGGAGCGACGGGCTGAGCCATTTTCTGCTCAATTCCTTCCGCATCACGATCCCGTCGGTGATCATTTCGGTCGGCGTGGCCGCGCTCGCCGCGTACGGCTTCTCGTGGATCGAGTTCAAGGGCCGTGACTGGTTGTATTCCCTCATCCTGGCGATGCTGATCGTGCCGTTGCAGATGTGTCTGATCCCGATCCTTCGTTTCTTCACCGGTGGCATGCACATCGGTAGCACGACGATCTTCCCGTATCTGCACCTCGACAGTTCGGTCGTCGCGGTGTGGATCGCGCACAGCATCTTCGGGCTTCCGTTTTCCATATTCCTCATGAAGAACTTCATCGGCGCGCTACCGAGAGAGATCATCGAAGCTGCCCGGGTCGACGGAGCTTCCCATCTCACGACCTTCACAAAGTTGGTCATTCCTCTTTCGGTGCCTTCGATTGCTTCCGTCGCGATCTTCCAGTTCGTCTACATCTGGAACGATTACCTTGTTGGCGTCGTCTTCGGCGGGTCGAAGAACACACCGATCATTGCGAAGATGGTGGAAGTCACCGGATCCCGAGGTCAGTCGTGGCATCTGCTCACCGCCGCCGGCTTCGTGTCGATGGTCGTGCCCGTTGCGGTGTTCTTGGCGATGCAGCGGTTCTTCGTGAGGGGCCTGCTCGCCGGTTCGGTCAAGGGCTGACCCGACTCATTCGCTCCCCGGTCCGCCTGCTCAGCGCAGCAGGGACCGGGCGAGCGTGAGCGGGTTGCCTGTCGCCAGGCGACGCTGCAGTCGGGGGCCGGCGTTGCGGAACACCTTCCACATCACCGACGCCATCTCTGCTGACCCCGCCTCACCGCCGAGGTAGGTTGCCGTGACCGCCGAGCTCAGTTGGAAGAACGAGTCGAAGAACGACCGTAGGTCGCGCTGGTGCATGGTGAGCACGCGACCCAGTCCGTACGTCTCGAGCCGCCTCGCCTTCACCCGGTCATCACTCCACAGCGACTTCCAGATCTGACGGGCTGCAGTGTCGAGGTCCGCCCCCGGGCTCCGGAGCTGTGCAGCGATCGCCGCGGCGATCCGTGGCGCCGATCGCAGTGATGCGGCCACGGAATACCCGGTTGCGGGATGGACCAGCGAGGCCGCAGCTCCCAGCCCGAGGGTGCGCTGCGTACGTAGGGGGAGCGGCACATCCATCGGGAACGACACTCGCTCGATCCCGTGGATGTGCTTGACGACAAGACCATCAGCGCGCAGACGATCGTGGAGGCGCCGCTCGAGCTCATCGAATCCGAGTGCGGGACGACTGGCCAGAACGGTCTCCTCCACCAGCCACCGTCCATCGATAGGCAGGGTGTACCCGAATGTCGGAACGGTGCGGTCGGGCCCGCGCCAATCCATGAGCGTGCACTGGCTATCCGGAAGTGGGGGTCGTTCGAACTCGGCGATGATTCCGTACGCCACTTGGAATGCCGGGGGGGACGTTCGCTCCTCGCGCACGATGAAGGGCGAAGCCGCGCCAGACCCGTCCAGGACCAGGGTGCAACGGAGCGCAGGCGCGCCGGTGATCTCGACGGTGGTTCCGGAACGGTCATGGGCGACACGCGTTGCCGTGCCGTGTCGCACGGCAAACGGGCCGGCCTCGGCGGTTGCCCGCAGGGCCGACGCCAGTGCGACGTTGTCGAACCGCCCGTAGGGTCGCCCCGCCACCTGATCGCGATCACCGATCACGCTGACCGTGTCGAACACTTGCGCCCAGACATCGGCGCCGGGCATGAGTTCGGTCACGGTTGTGTCGATCTGGTCGATCCACGCCCCGTAGGTGTTGGTCCAGGCGCGATCAGGGTCCGGCGCGACGAGGGTGACGCTCAGTCCGGTCGGTGCGAGAGCTGCCGCCGCCGCCCACGCCGCTGGTCCCGAGCCGAGGATGACGATGTCGGTCGCCTTGGCCACCCGACCATCTTGGCCCCTCGAGCCCCGGATCGGTCAACGCTTCGACGCTTCGAGTTAGTAGAAGCCTTCTCGACGTGCGTAACGCGCCGCCCGTTCGGCGTCGTAGACCGTGGCGTCGAAATCCGGAACGACCTCAGCGTTGATGACCTTGAGGATTTCACCGTTCGTCGGCAGGGTCGCCCGATCCTGAAAGGCCGACGGATCCCAGAGCTGCGAGCGGATGAACGCCTTCGAGCACTGGGTGTAGGCCTCCTCGATCTCCACCACGATGCCCAGACGGGGAGGTCTTCCTTCATGAATGCTTGCGGCGAGCAGCTGTGCGTCGTCGGTGATCCACGCCCGGCCGTTCACCCGGAAGGTGTCGGTGATGCCGGGGAGCACGAAGAGCAGACCGACATGGGGATTGGCGATGATGTTGCGCAGCGTGTCGGCAAGACGGTTGCCAGGGCGGTCGGGGATGACGAGGGTCCGGTCGTCAAGGATTCGGACGAAGCCCGCGGGGTCGCCGCGGGGGCTCACGTCGCATTCTCCAGCGGGGCCCGACGTCGCGATGCAGACGAACGGCGCCCGTTCGACGAAGGCCCGGGTGAGCTCGTTCAGGGAGTCCGTCACCTTCATGCAGACGGCTTTGGTGGGCTCGCCGATCACGTTTCGGAGGTCGGCGAGACTCACCAGGCGGCGAACCTTGCGACCCAAAACGGACCCGGTGCCCGCCGGGTCCTTTGTGACATCGGTCGTCGTTTCCACTGTTTCAGGGTATCCGGACGACGGCGGTGGCCAGGCGAATTACTCTTGCATGGTGAGTACGACCGAAGAACAGTCCAGATTTTCCGATCTCGGACTCCGACCCGAGCTCCTCAGCTCCGTGGAATCGCTGGGATACGAGGAGCCAACTCCCATCCAGCGGGAGGCGATTCCGCTGATGCTGAGCGGTCGAGATCTCCTCGGGCAGGCGGCAACCGGAACCGGAAAGACGGCGGCGTTCGCACTCCCGATCCTTCAGCTCATCCCCGAAACCCGGGGAAAGCCCGAGCCATTCGCTCTCGTTCTCGTTCCTACCCGTGAGCTTGCCGTGCAGGTCTCCGAAGCTATGTACAAATACGGTCGCGTGCTGGGAGCGCGCGTCCTCCCGGTCTATGGAGGCCAGCCGATCGGTCGTCAGCTGCAGGCGCTCTCCGGCGGTGTCCATGTCGTCGTCGCCACTCCGGGTCGCGCCATGGACCACATCGCGCGTGGCACACTCGCCCTCGACAAGATCAAGATCGTGGTGCTCGACGAGGCGGACGAGATGCTCGACATGGGCTTCGCCGAAGACATCGAAGAGATCCTCAAGTCCACCCCAACGGATCGTCAGACCGTCATGTTCTCGGCGACGCTTCCCCCTCGGATCATGGGGATCGCCAAACGCCATCTCAACGACCCGCTGAAAGTGCAGATCGGGCTCGGTGACACGAAGCCGGGCAAGGCCCTCATCCGTCAGGCCGTGTACGTCGTGCAACGATCCCACAAGGCTGCCGCGCTCGGTCGAGTGCTCGACGTGGAGGCTCCCCGTGCCGCGCTGGTGTTCTGCCGCACACGGACCGAGGTGGAGCAACTGACCGAGACGATGAACGGCCGCGGCTATCGCGCCGAGGCGCTCCATGGCGGTCTCGGCCAGGAGTCTCGCGATCGCGTCATGGGACGCATCCGTACGGGCGCCACCGAACTCGTCATCGCCACCGACGTGGCCGCCCGCGGTCTCGACATCGACTCGCTCACCCATGTCGTGAACTACGACGTCCCGTCGGCTCCGGAGGCGTATGTCCACCGCATCGGCCGCGTCGGACGCGCCGGTAGGGAAGGTACCGCTATCACTCTCGCCGAACCGCGTGAGCAGCGTCTGCTCGAGAACATCGAGAGGCTGACCAAGCAGAAGATCGCCATCGAGAAGGTCCCGTCTGTCGCCGACCTCCGGGCCAAGCAGATGGAGCTCACCGTCGAGACGATTCGTACGGCCTTGACCGCCGACGACCTCGAGAACTACGCGGGCATCCTCGATCACTTCTCCGAGACCGAGCTCCGCGACGTTGCCCTCGCAGCAATCCGTCTGGCCCACCTCGCAAATGGCGCGACGGTCGACGACAAGGAGATTCCCGACGCGTCCTCGCGCATGCAGCGTGGCGCCGGCGAGACCAAGGGCCGATTCGACCGCGGCGGCACCGACCGGTGGAGCGATGACGGTCCGCGCAAGCGGCCGCCGAGCAAGGGTGGGAGCGGCGAGTGGGCCGAGCGTCCGGCCCGACCCGCAGGTGCGCCCAAGGGCGGTTCCGGCGGACCCACAGCCAAGCTCTACATCGGGCTCGGCCACAAAGACGGTGTGCGAGCAGGCGACCTTGTCGGCTCCATCGCGAACGAGAGCGGCCTCACCGGCCGCGACATCGGCCCGATCAAGATTGCCGAGCACTTCTCCGTCGTCGGTGTGCCCGACGGCTCGGCGGAGGACGTGATCGCCGTGATGCGCAAGGTCATGCTCCGCGGCAAGAAGGTCACCGTCCGCCGCTTCGTCGAAGACTGATCAGCGAACGGCACCCGCGGCTGAGGTTCAGCCGTTGACGACGACCTCGGCGAGGTAGCCGTCGGGGTCACGGAACGCGAAGAAGCGCTGCGTGCCGAACTCGCGGACATCGCCGGTCGACGCGCCTGCCGTGACGAGACGGGCGAGCAGTTCGTCGAACGCCTCGACATCGGTCGCCCGGAATGATGCGTGATCGAAGCGAGCGGTCCCGTAGAACACGGCGGCCGGCGGCGTGAGTAGATCCGGGGCGTCGCCGAGCGCGACCTCGGTCGCTTGCAGTGTGGTGCCGCTGCTCAGCGGAATCAGGACGATCTTGCGACCGTCGCCGCCCACCCGAGGGAACCCGGGCATCGGCTCGATGCCGAAGATGCTCCGGTAGAACTCCGTGAGCCGATCGACGTCCCTCGACGATGTGGACACGTGGTCAAATCCGCTGACAAGTGCTCGACTCATGGTTCGTCTCCGTTCGGGTGGGCTCAGTCCGGAGCCACGGGACGCAACCTAGTTGCCCTCGTTGAGTGAACTGAAATGTCTTCACGACGGTGTCACCGCGGTCGGTGGCCGCAGCAGTGGGCTCGGCAGTGAGTCGATAGGCACCGCCGAGCCCCGTTTCGGGTCGGGAATCGGCTCGCTGATGCTGGGCCATATAGCTTCGCCCCCGTGAATGACGCCGAACTCGATGCCCTGATTGACGCTCTGACCATCGAGGAGCAGGTGTCGCTACTGGCGGGAACGGATAACTGGCACACGGCTGAGCTTTCGCGCCACGGCATCCCGGCGATGCGGGTCACCGACGGTCCTGCCGGAGCGCGCGGAACAACCTTCACCGGTCCGGCGTCGGTCAACGTGCCGTCGGGGACGTCCCTGGCGGCGACTTTCGATCCGGCGCTCGTCGAGCGCATCGGGGCCCTCCTCGGTCGCGAGACGCGAGCCAAAGGGGCTCGCGTGCTGCTCGCTCCGACCGTGAACCTCCATCGCACGCCTGTCGGCGGCCGCAACTTCGAGTGCCAGAGCGAAGACCCCTATCTCAGTGCCCGGATCACGGTCGGGTATGTCAAGGGTGTGCAGAGCGAAGGCGTTGCGGCATGCGTCAAACACTTTGTCGGTAACGACACCGAGCACGAGCGGATGACCATCGACAACCGCATCGACGAGCGAACCCTGCGGGAGCTGTACCTCCAGCCCTTCGAAGCGGCCGTGTGCGAGGCGAACGCTCTCGCGATCATGACCGCCTACAACCGGATCAACGGACCGTGGGCCGCCGACTCGAAGGAGCTCATCACCGACGTGCTGCGCGAGGAGTGGGGCTTCATGGGCATCGTCATGAGCGACTGGTTCGGCTTGCACTCGACGGTCGAGGGCATCGAGGCGGGACTCGACCTCGAGATGCCGGGGCCGACGCGCGACCGCGGTTCCAAGCTCGTCGCTGCCGTCGAGTCCGGAACCGTTGACGCCTCGCTGGTCCGGGCCGCGGCTCGTCGAATGCTGTGGTTCATGGATCGGCTCGGCGCCATCTCCGATGGTGGACCGGGACCGGAGACGACGCGTGACGTCCCGGAGGATCGATCGCTGATCCGATCCGCCGGCGCGGCCGGCATGGTGCTGTTGCGCAACGAAGCCAACGCTCTTCCCCTCGATACCACTTCAGTTCGCCGCGTTGCCGTGATCGGTCCCAACGCCGCGAAGGGGCGGATCATGGGCGGAGGGTCGGCCATGGTCAATCCCGTGCACGAGGTCCATCCGCTCGGCTCTCTCCGTGATCGACTCAGCGGTGCCAGCGTCGAGGTGCTGGACGCGGTCGGGTGCACGATCCACCGGACGCTCCCGCCGCCGCGGCGCGACTGGATCTCGGATGCCACGATCGACTACTTCGTCACGGCAGATGACCTGAACAACGGTGTGCCGCCACTGCGATCGGAAGGCCTTCCGCGCTTCAGCCTGATCTGGCCGGACGACCCGGGCGAGGGTTTGACGCGCGAGCTCTTCGCATGTCGAGTGAGCTTCGGCTTCACACCGGATGTGTCCGGCGCGTGGTCCTTCGGTCTCACCTCGATCGGCCGAGCCCGGCTCTTCGTCGACGGAGAGCTCGTGGCTGACGATGAGCCCGCCGCGCCGGGCGGATCGTTCTTCGGTATCGGCAAAGCGCAGTTCGTCGCATCGCACGATCTCGTCGCCGGCCGGAAGGTCACGGTCACGGTCGACTACGTGAACGACGGACTCGGCATGATGCGAGGGTTGATCATGGGGTTCGATGCGCCCGTCGTCGACGACTTGGTGGCGGCAGCGGCGAGGCTGGCGGCCACGACCGACGCGTCCATCGTGATCGTCGGCACGAACGACGACTGGGAGGCCGAGGGGTATGACCGCACCACGATCACCTTGCCCGGTCGTCAGAATGAACTCATCAGCGAGGTGGCAAAGGTCAGCGCGCGTACAATCGTCGTGGTGAACGCCGGTTCGCCTGTTGCCATGCCGTGGATCAACGAGGTCGACGCCGTGCTCTTCGTCTGGTTTCCCGGTCAGGAGTTCGGCGATGCGCTCACCGACGTGCTTCTCGGTGATGTAGACCCGGGCGGACGGCTGCCGGTCACCCTGCCCCGTCGTCTCGAGGACACACCGGCCTTCGAGCACCATCCCGGACGCAACGGCGTCGGCCGCTACCTCGAGGGTCGCCTCATCGGGTATCGCCACTACGACACTCTCGGTCGCGAACCGCTCTTCCCGTTCGGTCATGGCCTTTCATATGCGGACATATCTATTGACAGCGCAGTGGCCGGTGCAGCCGTTGTCCGGGCGACGGTCACCAACGCCGGTGATCGGCCCGGGGTCGAGGTGATCCAGGTCTATGCGCATGATCCTGTCGGAACTGGTGCCCCTGACGATGCCGTGCAACAACTCGTCGGCTTTGCCAAGGTCGAGCTTGCCGCCGGGGAGAGTCGTTCGGTCGAGATCGCCCTCGACCCCCGCTGGGCCATGCACTGGGACGTGGCGACCCATTCCTGGGCGACCCGCCCGGGAGCGCGGGAACTCCGGGTAGGTCGTTCGTCGCGTCGTATCGACCACGTGCTCGCGGTGGCTGCCGGCTGAGTCACGGGGCGGGCCGGACCGCGCGGTCATGCGCTTCCCGCACGACGCACACCACTAGGTCCTGGATGCCTGAAGCGCTGAGCGGACGCGCTGCTCGCTGATTGGACCGTCGGTGCCGAGGTGCTGGGCGAACAGGCTGACCCGCAACTCCTCGATCATCCAGCGCACCTCGAGTAAACCGGTGGAACCAGGCCGGGCCGAACGCAGCGCATCCCGGTACGCCGCCTCGAGCGCCCGGGCGGTGTTCATCCGCGGCGTGTCTCGGTGCGGGTCGGACGAAAGCTTCTGCAGGCGGTGGAGCACTGCGTCGAGATAGCGGGGAAGGTGGGCGAGCCGACGCACACCGGTTCGGGTGGCGAACCCCGGACGCATGAGACGCGCGACCTGCTCGATGGAGTCGTTGATCGATGCCGACATCGACAGGGACCGCGGCTGTGCCTGCATCTCCGCGAAGGTTCGCTGCAGCTTGGCGTACGTCGCGAGTGTCAGGGCGATCTCCCGCCCGATGGTCGCGCTCGCCGGTCCCAACCCGGATTTGACCGCGGCGAGCAACTCGGCGAAACCGAAGGCCCTGAACACCGGCCCGCCGTTGGCGATGAGGACGTGGTCGATCACGGCGGCGGCGGCGTCGTCGAGCAGAGCCTCGATGTCACCGTTCGGTGCTGCTGCAAGAGCGAGTCGGTCAGTGGCTTCGATAGACCGGCGGATGTCGCGTCGTGATGGCGTCGCCGCCAGTTGCAGGAGTCGACGCGTGCCGTCCCACATCGCTTCGCGCTGGGCGGCTTCGCTGACCATCACGCGCACGGACACGCCGCGCCCTTCGTCGACAAGGGACGGGAAGCCGTGCACGGTGAATCCGAGTTGGGCGGTCGTGACCCGCGCAGTGAGATCACCGAACACCCACGACGTCGCTGCCTCGAACTCGAGCCCGGGCATGGCGGCGGCGAGTGCTGCCCGGGAACGTCCACCCAGTTCGGAACGCAGACGTCCGAGATCGCGCCCGGCGGCCACCACGGTGTCATCGGCGTCGAGCACTTCGAAGCGCATGCGGAGGTGCCCTTCGAGCCGGGTCACGTCGAACTCGTCCACCTTGAGCGGCGCCCCGATGGCGTGGGCAACGTAACGAGCGAGCGAATCGAGCAGCGATCCCGAACGAGGGTCGGCAGAGGCCAGGAATTTCTCGACATGATCGGCGATCGGGATCAGCTGCCGCCTGATGTTCTTGTTGAGTGTGCGTATCAAGGCGTCGACGAGCTCGACGCGGTGCCCGGCGATGTGCCACGAGAACTCGGCCTCGTCGAGGTGCGGGACGGCGATGAGGGGAACAGATGCGGTGACGCCGTCGTCCACCGCACCGGGATCGTGCACGTAGGTCAGCGGAGCCGGGGCGTTCGTCGATGGCCACGTGTCGGGGAAGTCCTCCCACCGCACTCCGGCGGCGGCATCATCGAGCAGATGGGCGACGCTCACCGAGAGGAAGTCGGGCAGGAGGGGCTGCATTCCCTTCCACCACTGATTGAACGAGGCGGTCGACGCCACGGTTTCCGGAATCCGGTCGTCGAAGAATGCGTAGGCCCGGTCGCCGTCCGCCAGCAGGTCGCGTCGTCGCGCTCGGGTCTCGAGTTCCGTGACCTGTTCTGCGGTCCGAGCGTTGGCTGCGACGAAGTCGTGGTGGACTTCCCACTCGCCGTCGACCAGCGCGTTCCGGATGAAGAGTTCGCGTGCCTGAACCGGGTCGATGCGGCCGAAGAAGACCCGTCGGCCGGTCACGATGGGAAGGCCGTAGAGCAATACACGCTCGATCGCAACGGCCGAGCCCGTCTTGGGATCCCATGTGGGCTCGGAGTACGACCGGCTCACGAGATGTTCCCCGGCGCGTTCGATCCATTCGGGCTGGATGCGGGCAACGGTCCGCGCCCAGAGCCGATCGGTCTCGACGACCTCGCCGGCCATGATCCATTTCGCCGGCTTCTTGAACAGCGTCGAACCGGCGCCGACGAGGAAGCGACTGTTGCGGGTGCCGCGATAGTCACGGGTCCGCTCGTCTCGGGCGCCGACGTTGACGACGAGTCCGGTCAGCAGCGCTTGATGGACGAGGTCAGCGGAGGCGGGCTGGGCCCCGAAGCGCAGACCCAGATCGGATGCCACCTGGCGGAGCTGGCTGAAGATGTCCTGCCACTCACGTATGCGCACGTAGTTCAGGTACTCGCGTCGGCACATCTTGCGGAACTGGCTCGACGACATCTCGCGCTGGCGGTCCCGGAGGTGGTTCCACAGATTGATCAGTGACATGAAGTCGGAGGAGTCATCACGGAATCGGGCGTGCGACACATCCGCGGCCTCGCGCTTCTCGCTCGGACGTTCGCGTGGATCTTGGATCGACAGTGCGGCGGCGATGATGAGCACTTCTTTGACGCATCCGTTGAACTCGGCGGCAAGGACCATGCGGCCGAGCTTGGGATCGAGTGGCAGTCGAGCCAGACGACGGCCGAGCTCGGTCAGCTCGCCGTTCTCCGGAGCGGTCACCGCGCCCAGCTCGTAGAGCAGCACGAGCCCGTCCTTCACCGAGCGTCGGTCGGGCGCGTCGATGAACGGGAACGTTGCGATGTCCCCGAGCCCGAGGGCGAGCATCTGCAGGATGACCGATGCCAGATTGGTGCGCAGGATCTCGGGGTCGGTGAACGCCGGCCGGCCCAGGAAGTCGTCTTCGCTGAACAAGCGGATGGCTACCCCGGGCGCGACGCGTCCGCACCGACCGGCCCGTTGGTTGGCCGACGCCTGGGAGATCGGTTCGATGGGGAGCCGCTGCACCTTCGATCGACGGCTGTAGCGGGAAAGGCGTGCCGTGCCGGTGTCGACGACGAACCGGACCCCGGGGACGGTCAGGGAGGTCTCGGCCACGTTGGTGGAGAGAACGACCCGGCGCGTGGTGTGGGGTTCGAACACCCGGTGCTGTTCCGCGGCTGACAATCGCGCGTACAGCGGGATGACCTCGAGAGAACGTCCCGGCACGACCATTTCTCGGATGGCGTCGGCGGCGTCGTGGATCTCCCGTTCACCATTGCAGAACACCAGGACGTCGCCATCACCGTGAGCACAGAGCTCCTCTACGGCGGCGACTATGGCCTGCGGCTGATCCGGTGCCTCGTCGTCCTCGGTGCCGAACGGCCGGTACAGGACCTCGACCGGGAACGTACGACCGGTCACCTCGATGACGGGGACCGATCTCCGACGGCCCGTGGCGTCGACCCCGCTGAAGTGCTCGGCGAACCGGACGGTGTCGATGGTGGCCGAGGTGATGATCAGCTTCAGGTCAGGTCGTTTTGGAAGGAGCTGGTGGAGGAAGCCGAGGAGGAAGTCGATATTCAGGCTGCGCTCGTGGGCCTCGTCGATGATGATCGTGTCGTAGCGGCGCAGGAGCCGGTCGCGGCCGATCTCGGCGAGCAGGATGCCGTCGGTCATCACCTTCAATCGGGTCAGGTCCTTCACCCGGTCGGTGAAGCGGACGGCATACCCGACGGTCTCGCCGACAGTCGTCCCGAGCTCCGACGCCACCCGTTCCGCGATGGTCCGCGCCGCCAGTCGCCGCGGTTGGGTATGGCCGATCATGGCGTCGAGACCCCGCCCGAGGTCGAGGCAGATCTTGGGGAGCTGGGTGCTCTTGCCGGACCCGGTTTCGCCGGCGACAACGATCACCTGATGATCGCGGATCGCCTCGCGGATCTCGTCGACGCGGTCCGTGATCGGCAGTTCCGTCGGGTACTCGATGACGCATGGTGCTGCCGCCCGGGCGGCGCGAAGCACCTCGATTCGGGGCGACGCGTCACCCCGATCGAAGGGGCGGGGCCGAGGGCGCCGATCGGTGGACATCCCCTCCAGTATCGGCGTTGCGCAGCGGTTCCGAGGCGGTTCCGGTTCAGCAGTGACCGCGAGCCGAGTCCGACGCTTGCGAGCGGCCCACCCGTGCGGCAATCAGCTGTCGTGCGTGGTCTCGGGCGTTTTTCGGCCCTAGAGTACCGTCCGTGAAAGCGGTTGCGGACGGACAGGCTGAGGGGATGCCTCCCCGCGCAGGTCGCGCCACGATCGCCGATGTCGCCCGCGGCGCTGCCGTCTCCGAGGCAACCGTAAGCAGAGCGCTTCGCAACCTCCCCCATGTGCGTGCCGAGGTCCGTCAGCGTGTTCGTGACGTCGCCAGCGCGCTGAACTACGTTGCTGATCCGAATGCCTCTCGTCTGGCTTCGGGTCGAACGAAGACCGTCGGGCTCATCGCCCGACATCTGGACACCTGGTACGTCAGCCAGGTCTCCACGGGCTTGGAGGACGTCCTGCAGCCTGCGGACCAGGATCTGCTCATAAGCGCACTGAGTACCCCCAGCCGTCGACGCGACCTCGTCGCCGGGACCACC
>JANLRD010000068.1:0-19336 GCA_031368215.1 Acidimicrobiia bacterium
ACCCGAAATGCCGCCGCTCCGTGCAGCGGTGGCGGACAAGGGCGCAGCCGGACTCTTCGAGATCTACTAACGCCGCGACACCCGAAATGCCGCCGCTCCGTGCAGCGGTGGCGGACAAGGGCGCAGCCGGACTCTTCGAGATCTACTAACGCCGCGACACCCGAAATGCCGCCGCTCCGTGAGCGGTGGCGGACAAGGGCGCAGCCGGACTCTTCGAGATCTACTAACGCCGACACCCGTTCGCCGAACTCCACTCGCAGCTCGGCGAACATCCACGCACACCTCGGTCGAAACGGCCTTCGCCGTGGCCTGTTTCGACCGATGCGCGCGTCAAACAGCCTGAGGTGCGCGTTCGCTCCCAGGACGCGCGCACCCATTTCGAACGCGATCATTGAGCGATGGATCCGCCGACGTCGCCGGTCCGTTCCAATCGGAGGACGTCATGACCGACCAAAACGAGTCCATCTTCGACGGCTGTCGGGCACTGAGCTTCGACTGCTACGGCACGCTGATCGACTGGGAAAGCGGGATCGTCAACGCGCTGCAGCCGTGCTGCGCCCGGCGCGGAATCGATCTGTCCACGGAGCAGCTCCTCACGCTCTTCAGCGTCACCGAGCATCTTGTGGAAGCCGACATGCCGACAACGCTGTACCCCGAGGTGCTCGCCGAGTGTCTGCGCCGGATGGCCGCCGAACTGGGGCACACCGTCACTGCGGACGAATGCGAAGAGTTCGGGGCCAGTGTGGGGGCGTGGCCCGCCTTTGCCGACACCGCGCTGGCACTCCGACGGCTGAAGGAACGCTACCGACTCATCATCGTGTCGAACGTCGACCGGGCATCGTTCGGCCGCAGCAATCGGCGGCTCGGAGTCGAGTTCGACGTGATCGTGACGGCGGAAGATGTCGGCGCGTACAAGCCCCGGCTCGACCACTTCCACGCGATGTTCGCCCGACTGCCCGATGTCGGCGTCGCCCGCAAAGAGATCGTGCACGTCGCGCAGTCGCTGTTCCACGACCACGGGCCGGCAAGAGAACTGGGTCTGGCATCGGTATGGATCGACCGACGCCGCGGTCGATCCGGAACCGGAGCAACGCCACCGTTGACTGTCAAGGTCGGGACCAGCTTCCCGTCGCTTGCGGCATTCGCCGACGCTGTGCTCTGACGATCCCGCCTCGAAGTCGGTCGATCGAGTTCCTGATGCTCGGAACTGGCCCTAGCCTGGAGGTCATGAGCGATTGGAATACACAGGTCATCAACGAGTTCCGGGCAAACGGCGGCAAGGTGGCCCAGTTCGGCGACGCACCGCTGGTCATCCTGCACACGATCGGGGCGAAGAGCGGCGCGGTCCGTGAGATCCCGCTCGTCGCCCTTCCGAAGGCCGACAACATGGTCGTGTTCGCCTCAGCGGCCGGATCGCCGAAACATCCCGACTGGTACTTCAACCTTCTCGCCAAGCCGGAGATCACCGTCGAATACCAGACGGAGAGCTTCACTGCACTGGTCACCGAACTCCCGGCCGACGAAGCTGCTGCCGCGCTCAACGCGCAGGCCGAGATCATGCCGCAATTCGGCGGCTACATCACCTCGGCTGCTCCCCGGGTGATTCCGGCCTTTGCCATCACCCGCGTCTGACGAACCGCAACCTTCGAGTCGTTGCTACGGGCGGCCGCACGCGGGCCGACGAACGAGACGACGCTGCACGACCCCGCGGAATGAATCGAGAACGGTCACGACTTGCCGGGCGCCACAGCTTGTGCAGATGCCGCGACTCAGCGAGTTCTACGGAATCGTGATCTACATGTACTTCGCTGATCACAACCCGCCTCACTTCCACGCGATCTACGCCGACCACGAAGCACTGATTCGCATCGACGATGGCTCGACCATCAGGGGCGACCTTCCAACGACCGCAGCGCGACTCGTCGAGCAACGGCGAACGTTGCATCACAGCGAGCTCCTGGCAAACTGGACGCTCGCCCAAGTGCCCGCCGCTCTGTCTGCTCTCGAACCTCTGCGGTAGTCTGTTTTCGTGAGCACGTTGGCCCGAGTTACCGATGTTGCGCATCTCGGCGGCCGTGTGCTCCGCGTGACATTTTCTGATGGTCTTGTGCGGGAACTCGACTACAGCGGTGCACTTCCCGGGGTACTCGCGATGATCGACGATGACCTGACCTTCGCCGACGCACGAGTCGACCCGGTTGCCGGCACCATCTGCTGGCCAAACGGGATCGACCTCGACCCCGATGTCCTCCACGGTGATCGGAAGTCGGCGTCGGCCGTGCAGCCGAGTGTTCGGCGCGAATACCGATTACAGCAGACCGGCTGACAAGCCGGACCGCGCCCTTGTCGGACCGGTCTGGTGGATCGATCTCCTCTGCGATCTCGCGGACACCCTCGACCGCTGACTCCGACGGTGTCGGGGTGATCACGCAGGGTCGGGCGCTTCGAGCATCCACGCCGACGGTCGGGTCGGGTCGGATTCGTACCGACACGTGACCCCCGTGCGGATCGTGTCGCGCAGGAGCCGTGCGAGCGGCGCGTCCAGGGCCTCGATGCGGGTCAGCGCCGTTGCGATCGATTTCCGCACAGCGACCCGCGACCGCTCTGCGGTAGAGCCCACCGGTCGCGTGCGCCCGCCGAGTCCGGCCGCGGCGACGAGCTCGGCCACGAGTGCATCGCGTTCGGCTTCCATTCGTTCGAGTCGGACCGGATCGGCCGAGGCACGCGTCTCCTCGATGTCCTCGTCGAGCTGTTGCAGACGCGTTCGATATGCGCGCTTTGCATTCGCGTCGAGGACGCGGTCGAAGTCCCGCTGGATCACACCGACACCGGCGTGCCCGGATGCGGCGTCGGAGAGTTCGTGTGCGAAGACGTCGATGCCTGGCCTGCCGAGCAGGAGGCGGAGATAGTGCATGCCGCGGAGGTCGGGCATCGAAGAGGTTGAGCCATCCGTACCGATCGTCCAGAAGCCATCGGAGCGGCGATAGAAGCACAGACGTCGAAGGCTGTCGGTGCGCTCGACGGGGGTCGGGATGACGTCGCCGGCGAGCTGCTCGGCCCACCACGTGGCCCCGATACGGCGATAGCTGCTCAGCGCACTGTCACGCCACTTGTCGAGATCGCGGGACTCTCGGGCACGGTTGGCTCGGAAGAGATAGTCGTCGACGACGCCGTGGAACGTGACCGAACCGGCGTTGATGACCGCCCGCCCGGCATACGGTTCCAGCAGTGACGCTCCCTGTCGGGCGAGGTCGGGAAGATCACATGAGGCCGCGACATAGGTGAGACACGACACCGTCAGCAGAAAGTCAACGTCCTTCGGCACGACGGCAAGAACTTCCCCGACAGCCTGGCGAGCTACCTCTCGCGCACGATTCTTTTCGCCGGCATCAAGCCAAAGCACGGCAGCCTCTGCCTGCACGGATTGGATGCCTTCGGCCCTTCCGAAGTATTCGAATGCCTCAGCCTGCTCCCGAAGAGAGGGCCTATCGCACCTCTGACGGGCAAGCTCAGCGGCCAGGCTGCGCACCACACCCTCGACGTCTGGTTCAGCGAGCTTCGCCCCAATCGTCTCCACGCGCGTCATGAACGTCTCGGCGGACTCGAGGTCAGAAACGGCGAGCGAATACATGGCGCGACGAGATGTCGCATAGAACGCCGCCCGATCGGACTCGGACTCATCGGCCAACACGTCGAGCGCGCGCAACTGGCGCTGCACGGCCACGAGATCGAGGCACTCCCATGCCGTTGTGAGACGCCAGAGGTGCGCGTGCATCACGAGTTCCGGGTCACTGAGATGGGCAACGGCGTTGACGAGGCGACCCGACAGGCGAACGCGATCGTCGAGCTGATCAGGTCCCCAGCTCGACGCGAGTAGCGCTTCCAAGACGTCGGCAAGCACCACGGGGTCATTGCCTCCCACCGCCACGCGCTCCGCCTCAACGGCGAACGGCACGGCGCGCTGCGCCTCGCCGCCGTACACCCACGCCCTCGCCAGTGCCGCGCCGAGTCGGGCCCGCAACAGCGGATCATCAGCGGCGAGGTAGGCCTCATGCAGCATCGCGGGAATCTGTCCCGGCTCACGACCGAATCCTTGACTGGTGGGCAGCGCCAACGCGGCGCGGGCCATCAAGGCCGTGTCGCCCGACGCTCGGGCGACACGAAATGCCTCGACCAGTTGCGCGCGGCGTACCGTCACGTCACCTGCGGCTCCCGCGGCTTCAGCTCGCCGCAGAAGTTCTGCGGCGCCTCCCACGGTGCCGTCGTCGGAGCCAGCCATTCCCCGAACGTACGCCTTTGGGGGTTCGCTCGCTCAGCGTCGCGTCAGGTGCACGGTCGCGGCATGACGCGCGACCTGTGTTTCATCCCAATCGCCGGTGCAGTACACGCTGATCGCCGAGATCGCGCCCGAATCGGCGACGTCACAGCGGATCAGCTCCCGGCAGTACCAGGAGTGTCCGCCGTGATCCCACTCCTCTTCGAGTTCGAGGAGGAAGCCGCTGCCGGTGACGTCGAAGCGCGACCGGGGAACGCGTCCACCCGCGGGATGGTTGTCCGTCCGCAGGGCGATGACACTGTCCCGACCCTCGGCCTGGAGGCGCCACAGCGGCATCGTGAAATCGCAGAATGCGTCGGCGGTGAAGAGGCCCTCAGCGGCAACGCCGCTCTCGAGGAAGTCGACGAGCTTCGCCGCCAGGTTGCGCAGGTCGATGACACGGTCCGTATCGGCGGGAGTCGCGGTGATGGTCATGGGGTTCCTCCTCGTATAGTCGGCCGACCGGGTGTCTGCCGACTATCCCTTTGGCGTGACCCGAGGCGTCACAGTGTGACTCCGGCGGGAACAGCCCGGAAGAAGTCAGATGGCCGACCCGGAGGTCGGCCTTCTGGGTGGATTGCAAGCCGCACGTGCAATGGTGACCTTCACTCCCGCACTGCTCGACCTGTCGTTCGATCGTGGCCGCGTCAGGCGAAGTCAGGGCCGATTTCCGTTCCGATCTCGGTCACCGAATCGGCGGGGAATCCGCCGAGGCGGGCGTGCTCGAAAATGGTCTCGGCGCTGTCCGCTTCGTGGACGCAGTAGATCTTGTCGCCCGCGACATAGCTGGTGATCCACCGGTAGGGAACGTTGAGCCCGGCCACAACCTCGTTGGATTTGGCCGTGATACCGGCGAGTTGCTCTCGGGTCAGCGTTGATGCTCCAGGAATGTTGCGCTCGATGATGAATTGCGGCATGACGGGTCCTTTCATGTCCAGCGATTACTGGACATGGACGTGACTGTAACCGCGCGACTCGGTGGCTGGCGGGGCGGACCACTGTGGGCAGGGAGCGTTGCTGGACGGGCCGCAAACGAGCACCGTAGGCACCGTGACGTTGACCAGGTCGAGCGTGGACCGGCGGTCGGGCAGCCATAAGTGACGCAGGCGGCCCCCCGGCCGAGTGGAGGGAACGTAGTCGCGTGCAGGCTCGTCGAGTTCGGGGATCTCGCTTCCGTCGTCGATCACCAGCGGGCCTGAGTACGAGTGGCCCAATTGCAGGCCGCGCAGGTCGAAGTGGATGGCCTCGACACCTCGCTGAACCGCATCACCTCAGTTCGCGAGATTCGAAAGCTTCGCCGCACAACGAGCTACGTCCAGTGGCTGGCCGGCTTCCCGGAACCCGCGCAGCGCCTCGCCGAAGTGCGCCCGGGCCGCGGCCGGATCGCCCTGGGCCCGGCATCGGTGGCCGCGGACTTCGTCGAGGGCGGCGTCCCACGCCGGCAGCTGCATGACCACGTTGGCGAGCCACTGACAAGACGCCTCGTAGGCCACGAGCCGATCGAGTTGTCCGGCCCTCGCCAGCGCGATCGCGGCCGGCACCGCAAGAGTGATACGACAGCCGGGGCAGGTCTCGAGCGGGCCGCACACCAACTCCTCCGCCTCATCCACCGCAGCGAGCGCCGCGACAGGATCAGCAGCAAGGGCGATGCGTGTGCCGTAGATGCGGTCGAGGAGGTGAAAACCGACATCGCTCTCCCGTGCGACCGCCAGCGACTCGTCCAACAGCCGATGGGCGCCACGACGATCGCCGCGCGCGGAGGCCAGCTCGGCTAGGCGCTGCAACGAGAAGGCCTCACCGGTGGCGGCACCCATCTCGTGGTGCATCTCCCGTCCCCGCCGCAGGTCGCGGTCGGCGTCGTCGAGACGACCGGAGAGGAGCTCGGCTTCACCGCGCAACGTCGTGGCGAAGGCATGTCCGCGAGCCGCACCCAGCCGCTCGGCCTCCTTCGCGAACGCATCGGTCCAGCGGATGACGTCCTCGTACGGTCGCGAGCCGTAGAGCAGTCGCTGGGTGATGCAGAGCTGACCGTCGAACACCGACGCCGCCAATCGCGGCAGGGATCCGGTGTCGTGCAGATCGGTGCGGAGGCTGGTGCGCAACTCGCCCTGCGCATGCGCTGCTCCGGCCTGCGCCCACGACGCAACGACGATCGCCGCGGGGTCGCCGGCGCGCAGCGCGAGTTGGCGACCTTCGGCCGCCAGCCGGGCGCCAATGGCGGGGTCTGCGTGGCCCATCAACCCGGCCCCGCAGTAGGCCAACGCCTTCGCCAGTTGCGACTCGAGCCGCTTCGGCTCGGTCCCGTCCACAACACGCAGTCCCCCTTCAGGGTCGCCGAGCTTCACCATGGCGAGCGCTTGGAGGGGCCGCAGCTCGTGCGCTTCCTCCGCAGTGGCAACGCGGGCCGCGTCGTCATAGGCGGCGATGGCACGCGGGTCACCCATCGCGTCGAGGGCTCCGGCCCGCCGGCGCAGCGCCTCGGCGTGGTCCGGATCGTGCTCGAGCACGCGGTCGAGGTGCTTCACTGCGGCCGGGTAGCCGCCGAGACCGACTGCGTCGTCGGCAGCCCGCAACAACCATTCTGCGGCACGGTCCGGCCGACCTCCTTCGAGCCAGTGGTGGGCCACGGCGCCCGGACGGGCGCCGAGTTCGGCCAGGCGACGGGCAGCGTCGCGGTGCACCGCGACGGCATGATGGGGTGGTAGTTGATCCGACAGGGTGCGACGCACGAGCTCGTGGCGAAAGCGGTACTGGCCCTGGTGCGCATCCAGCACATCGGCGGCCATGGCGATGTCGAGCAATCGAGTCAGTTCGTCGTCGGTGCAACCGGTGATGGCAATGACAGAAGCGAGGTCGAGCGGGCCACCGATCAGAGAGAGTCGCCGCAACCAGGCGACGACATCGTCGTCGAAGTCGAGGAAGCGGCGACTGACGGCCTCGGTGAGTGACGCGTGCAGCCCGCGTCCGACGGGGCCGGCCCGACACAGCTCGGTCGCGAAGAAGGCGTTGCCATCCGATGCGGCCGCGAGCGAGGTGATCGCATCGTCGTCGGCCGATGCACCGAGTGAGATCGCCAGCAACCGGAGCGCATCGCGCTCCAGCGGCCCGAGGTCGATGGTGGTCGGCATGCCATGGCTCGCCGCGCGCGCGATCGCCCGCTGCACCCCCGGACCTGCCGCCTCGGCGCGGAAGGAGAACACGACGACGGGTCCTCCCTCGGCACGCTCGGTCAGCTGGGCCAACACGCCCAGCGAGCTGTCGTCCGCCCGGTGCGCGTCATCCACAACGATCACCACTCGCGTCCCTGCGGCCTCGATCATCTGCTGCATTGCCCCCAACATCTGATGCCGGGTGAATGAACCGCTGGCGCTGTCGGATGGTTGGGCAACAGGAGTCAAACGGGCGAGAACCGCGCGCGTTCGGTCGTTCAAACGTTCCGCGATCGACGGGTAACGGAGCAGCATCTCTTCCACGACGGAGGCCAGCGTGGCGAACGCATCGTCGGGCTCGTCGGCGAGGACCAGAGCGGCCACGCCCCCTCCGGCTCGCGCTCGTTCCACGAGGGCGCCGGCGAACGCCGACTTGCCGATGCCGGACGGGCCACGCACCAGCACCAGCCCGCTTTCCGTCGACCGGCGCACCAACGCATCGACCGTCGCCAACTGTTGCTCGCGCCCGACGAAGGACGGTGCGGCGGGGACGAGACCGTCGAGCGATGCGGCGTACAGCTCGTCGGTCGCCGGTTGCGGGAGCACCCCGAGCTCGATCGACAGCGCGGCGCGCAGCCGTCCGTACACCGCGATCGCGCGGTGGCGTTGCCCGTCGTCGAGCGCCGCGCGCATGACCTCACGAGCCGCCGCCTCGTCCAGCGGGTCCAACTCGAGCACGCGGTCCCATTGGCCACCGACGCGCAACAGACCCAGGTAACGCGACACCAGAAGCCGCCGCGGTTCGTCCGCCCATGCGTCGTATCGGGCTCCCGGCAGTAGCTCCCCGACGTAGAGAAGCGCTGCCTCGCGAGCCTTGGCCGAATCCCCAACACCGATGGCGGTGTCGGCAGCTTCGAGAAACTCGTCGACGTCGGTGCTCACGGGGACGCCGGGAAACAACTGCACATGCTGTTGCTGCAGAACGACCGCCAGCGGGTGCCCAAGCGCCTGGCGCGCGTGGTGTGCCGCCTTGCGCAGGTTGGCTCCGCCCGCCGACGCGTCGAGCTGCGGCCACAGTGCGTCGATGACCTGATCGCGTGCCAGTTGCCGACCGGGTGCCAGTGCGAGCAGCTGCACCAGATCACCGGCTCGACGAGTGGGGAAGCGCGTCACCGCGACTCCGTCGTCAACCGTCAACTCGAAACCGCCGAGGAGGCGGACGTGCACGTGCCCGGCCGTCATCTGCATCTGTCCCCTCCTCCCCTCACGCATCGCGCCGACACTCCACTCTTGCCCACGCGAAGAACTCACCGGACATCCGACTGCCGCACCAATGCGCGTCCGTCAGCGACCCACGCCGCCAGTCCACCGTCGAGATGTGCAACGTCGAAGTAGCCCAACGCGTACAAAGCATGCACGACGAGCGCCGATCGCGCACCCGTGTCGCAGAGAACCACAACTCGCCGCCGGGGATCCAGTGCCGGATCATGACCAGGCCGGTCGGGATCAGCGACGAGTTCGACGATGCCCCGAGGCACGTTGATCGCACCTCCGATGATGCCACTGCCCAGCTCGTCAGGTTCGCGCACGTCGATCATCACTACGTCACCTTCATCCAACTCCGCGGCGAGCTCGGCGGGCCGCAGGTTCTCGACGACGGCGCGTGCCAGTCGGACCTGCATGTCGATGTGCCGGACCCTCGGATGATCAGTCATGCGACGATCGTGTCGGTCGCCGCGTTCCCGGGCCGTTCCCACGTCACGACCGGCCGGCGAACTGCTGGGAACGTCTCGGGAACGCGGCGAACCGCACCATCTCCCACGCAACGGCGCAGCCTGCGCCGACAACACAAGGGAGCCACGATGGCGATCACCGAGAAGTCCAGCACCAGCACCGAACCGGCCAGCCTGTTCGACCGCATCGGCGGCCGCGCCGGCCTGGAGCGCATCGTCCCTGACGTCGTCGAGTTGCACATGGTGAACCCGGTCTGCGGCGAGCGGTTCCGCAACGCCAAGAAGCCACCAGCAGAGTTGGCCCGCCTGGCGATCGAGTTCTTTGCCACCGGTCTCAGCGGGAACCCGACCTACGAGGGCCTGTCCATGCCCGCCGCACATGCCGGTATGGGCATCGACGAAGCCGAGTACATCGCGGTGCTAGACGACATCATCGCAGCGCTGCAAAAGCACGGCGTCGGCCAGCAGGAACAGGCCGAACTGCTGTACATCGCGTACAGCATGAAGTCGGAGATCCTGGCGAAATGAGCAGCGTCACTCTCACCCAGCAGGCGGTCGCGTCCCTCACGCCCGAGGAGTTCGCCGTTGTGGCGAGCGACCCGCGCACCGTCGTCGTCGATCTGCGGGAGGCCGACGAACGCGTCGCGTCGGGCAGCATCGCCCACGCCGTCCACGTGCCCCGCGGCCTCCTCGAGTTCCGCGCCGACCCCACCAACGCCGCGTACGATCCCCGACTTCGACCGGACGCCCGCGTGCTGCTCTACTGCAGCGACGGTGCTCGCTCAACGCTCGCCGGCATCTCGCTACGCACGCTCGGCTACGTCGACGTCGCCCAACTCCACGGCGGCCTCGCCGCCTGGCACACGGCCCGGTTCCCACTCTTGGGAAGGATGCCATCGCCGTACTGATCAGTTCGGGAACACTCGGAGCACGGCGAAGTCCACCCAGGCGGCTGGGGCCGTTGGCCGAATCGCCATTCGCGTGACTCGGGGAACGCACGCATGACCGCATTTCCGCTGTGGATTCTGTGCGACTTCGCCACGTTCTCCGAGTCGACCTCACCACTGTCGTCGATGTCTGGTCGAAGCGTTCGCGCAGGATCCCTACTTCCGGTGGATCGCTCCGACCGAGGATGATTTCTGTGGCGTTCGCCGGCGATTGAACGCCTCGGTGGGTCGTTGTGGCTAAAGGTCCCCACTCCTGATGGCGCTGCAACGCTCCGTCCGGTGCGCCGACCGATCGTCCGTAGGCCGAATCGATGGCCGGGAGGGCTATGGTGCGGCATGGACGACGACGACATCGCTCTACGGAACCTGACGTACCGGAAGTTCGTCGAATTGGGCCGCGCGCCAACACTCAATGACATTGCCGCAGCAACAGGCTCGACTGCTGATGATGTGTGGTCGGTTTGGCAGCGGCTGCACGATGATCACGCATTGGTACTGCAATCGCACACCCGCGAGCTCCGGATGGCCAATCCCTTCTCGGCCGTTCCGACCGCCTATCGGGTGTTCGCGGACGGGCGCTGGTGGTACGCGAACTGTGCATGGGACGCGTTCGGTGTCTGCGCGGCGTTGCACGCGGATGGCCGCATCGAAGCGTCATGCGCAGACTGTGGTGAGCCGATCATCGTCGACGTACGCCACGAGCTACCGGACGACGAGAGCTTGGTGTTCCACTGCGTGGTCCCGGCTGTTCGATGGTGGGACGACATCGTCTTCACGTGAGCCACGATGAACCTCTTCCGGTCGGAAGAGCACATCGGTCGGTGGCTCGGTTTGAGAGACGCGGGCGCGACGATCTCGGTCAGGAAGCTCTGTGAGCTGGCCCATGCCTGGTGGGGCACCCGGGTTGAACCGAACTGGTGGCCGCGCACCCGCGAGCAGAACCAGGCGATCCTGAATGGTCTGGGGCTCACGGGTGCATTCTGGAACCTTTCCCCGGCGGATCCCGAGCCCTGACAGGAAACTCCGGCGGTGCGGATCGACGCCGAGGGCCTTCGAAGGTGGTCCCTCGTTGCACGACTCGTTTCACGTGGCGAAAGCGCCGGCGGCTCGGAAGTGCGCGACACTGCAGCGATGAGGGTCATGTTCACTACGAGTCCGGGCCGCGGTCACATCCATCCGATGGTGCCGTTGGCGCAAGCGTTGATCCAGCGCGGTGACGAGGTGCTCTGGGTGACGGGAGCGCAAGAGTGCGAACGGCTGCAGCGTGACGGTTTCCACGCAAGCCCGGCCGGGCAGGAGGAACGTGCCGCAATGGCCGAAGTGTTACGGCGCTTTCCGGAGATCAACGAGCTGCCGGGCGCGGAGAAGGGCGAAGTCATGTTCCCGCGCCTGTTCGGTACGGTCCGCGCCGAGGCGATGCTCACCGACCTTCTGCCGGCGGCGCGATCGTGGCAACCTGACCTGTTGGTGGCCGAGCAGGCCGAGTTCGCCGGGCCGCTGGCGGCGGCGGTGCTGGGCGTGCCGAACGTGTGCCACGGGTACGGCTCCGTCCTCCCACCCACGAGGGTGTTCGCGGCCGGCGAGGCGGTGGCCCACCTCTGGAAGGAACAGGGACTGGAGCCCAGGCCGTACGGCGGGTGCTACGAGAACCTGTACATCAACATCTTCCCGCCGAGCCTGCAGTCCGAGAACGGCGTCCACCTCGGTTCAGTCCAGGACCTCGGCCCGGGCAACTCGGCCACGTCCGGCGATGAGCATCTTCCGGAATGGGTGACCGCCGATGCCGGGACCCCACTCGTGTACGTCACGTTCGGGACCGTCTTCAGCAACGACTCGGCACTGGCCGCGATCATCGAAGCGCTGCGCGAGATCCCGGTGCGGGTGGTCGTGACGGTCGGACCGCACGGTGATCCCGCCGCCCTGGGCGAGCAGCCGGCACACGTCCACGTCGCCCGATACATCCCCCAGGCGGAACTTCTCCACCACTGCGCCGCGGTCGTCTCGCATGCCGGTTCCGGTACCTTCCTCGCGGCCCTCGGTGCCGGGCTTCCCCAGCTGTGTGTACCCCAGGCCGCCGATCAGTTCATGAACACGGCGGCGTGCGTCCGCTCCGGCGCTGGTCTCGCTCTGCAACCGGGATCCGTGACGGTCGATGCCGTGCGGGCCGCCGTCGGTCGGCTGCTGCACGAACCGGCGTTCCGAACTCGCGCGGAGGAGCACAGCGCCGAGGTCGCCTCGATGCCGTCGGCCCACGGCGTTGCCGACCGCCTCCACTGCGATTTCGGCTGAGTTCGAGGCCGCCACCGACTTCTCGCGAAGTCTGCGAAGAAGTCGGACCGGGAACGCAGAAGGCCGACCCGGAGGTCGGCCTTCATACTTGGTGGCGGGGGCCGGATTTGAACCAGCGACCTTCGGGTTATGAGCCCGACGAGCTACCGAGCTGCTCCACCCCGCGTTGAGATCATCAACTCTAGCAGCACTACGACGTCTTCGGTTTCGACGCCTCCCGGGCCGCTTCGATCTGGCGCCGGGCGTCCTCGACTCGCTGCTGATACAGCCCGAGATCACCTTCTTTGAGAGCGGTCTCCGCCGCGGCGAGGGAGGCAGCGGCGTCGTCGAGGAGTTCGCCGACCGTTGCGTTCGCATCAACGGGCGTCTCCGCGGGCGTCGTGGCCGGTGTCGATGGTGTCGATGGTGTTTCGGCCGGAGTGCTCGGCACGGTCGCGCTTCCGGTCGACCCGGTGAGCGCTTTCTCGAACGCGGCGGCGACCGAGGGCTCGATCGTCACGCGGTTGCCGGCGAGCACGAGCACGTACTTCAACTCCTGGAGGTCCGACGACTCCGGTTTGAGGAACATCGGCCGCTGGTAGACCAATCCGGCTGTGGTGGCGAGCACCTGGACGTCGCCGAAGTTCACCTGCGATCCGACCTGGCCGAGCTGGGTCTCGATGGTGCTCACCCGGGGGTTGGCGCGCATCCGGTCGAACGCCCGAGCCGGACCCAGCGCCTCGGCCGCCGCCGGTACGAGCAGGACGCGAAGCCGGCCGAAGGGGTCAGTGTTCGTGTCGGCCACGACGAGCGCGCGTAGAAGCCGTCGCTGACCGGTCGACCGACGAAGCTCGAGCGACTGCTGCAGAACGAACGTCGGCGCCGACTGACCCGGATAGCGATGACGGAGGTAGAGCGGCGCTGTCACCTGGGCGTCATTATCCGGATCGACCTGCGCACGGTCTTCGGATCGCCGTACATCGGCGGCCGGTGTCGACGACGTCGCAGCTGTCGCGGTGGGATCGTTGGCGACAGAGGAGACCGGGGCAGCGATGCTAGGTGTCCAGTCGTTCGCGAGATCGACGAACGCGGCGGCCGTGGTGACGTGGTAGCGCCCGAGCGCTGACGACTGCAGGCGAAGGAGATCCTCGGGGTATCGGAGGTGAGCGCTCAGGCCCGGACGGTCCTTCTCGAGCTGACTCGACGGTGCGAACAGGGAGGGATAGGTCCGCGCCCAGGCGTCGATCAGCGGATCGGTTCCGCGTCCCGCGGCCCGATACATCTTCACGTCGCCGTCGTAGGCATCGATCACGACGCGCACAGAGGCGCGGACGTAATTGAAGCCGCCGCCGGCCAGACCGCTTCGCACATCGAGGATCGATCCGGTCGCGAAACGCTGGGCGTAGGGGTAGTGATCCGAAACGGTGTAGCCGTCGAGCACCCACACGACACGGTCGGCCAGCACGACCGGATAGGGATCGGCCCCGAAGCGAAGGAATGGCGCGAGCTTCTCGGCACGGGCGCGGACGTCGCGCACGTACATCACCTTTCCCGTGGACGGCACGGAACGCACCAGGAGGTTCCGGTCACCGAAGTGCAGCGCGAAGACCGCCTTCTTCCAGAACCCCCCGATGGCGACACCGCCATTGCCCGTGTACTTCGCCGAGGTCGCCTTCGCGCTTCCGCCTGCTGCTGGGGCGTCGAGCTTGGCGACGTCGATCTCGGACGGAGTGCCGACCACGACGTAGGAGGTCGCATCCTCGCCCACATAGAGCCGCGGTTCGCGAGCGGAGATCGCCGACTTCCGGAGCCCGGATGCGACGATGCGCGGCTCTCCTTCACCGACCACCTCGCCCGCCGGGGCGACCATCACGCCATACCCGTGCGTTCGTTCGAGGTGCTTCTGCGACCATGTCTCGCTCTTCAGGGCGACCCGGTCGAGGGCACCAACGGCAACAAGTTGCTCGCGTCCGTCGATCATGTAGCGATCCATGTCGACGTCGATCACCCGCAGGTAGTCGAGCGACACAACTTTGTTGAAGGCCGCGATCGTCCGCTGCGCCGGACCCCAGATCCGAGCGTTGGCGGTCAGTTCCGCCGCCAACGCGGGGGCTTGCGCGGCCGATTCCGATGGTGCTGTCTTCAGGTCCTTGGTGTCGATCGACGCGAGCCCATAGGCGGCACGGGTGGCGTTGACGTTGCGCTGGATCGGTTGTCGTTCGATGCCAGGTGAGTTCGGTCGAACTTCGATCTGGTTATATGCGCGCGGAACAACCTGCAGAACGACAACTGCGACGATCAGCCATGCAAAACCACCGACGATCGACGGAACGACGTCGCGCCGAACCGTTCCGATCGCGATGATCACGGCAACGACGAATGCGACGCCGGCGAGTACGGCAAGGCCGGGCAGCCGAGTCCGGAGATCCGTCGCCCCGGGCCCGTCCACGTAGCCGCGTCCACTCGACACGAGCGACCAGCGGTCGAGGAGGTACCCGATACCGCGCAGCACGAACCACGCCGCGCCAAGCGCACCGACAAGACGACGCAGACCGGAAGGTAACTCCCCGCCCCGACGCCCCGGGCGCCACGCGCCCACCAGATACGCGGCGACGAGAGCGGCCAGGATCGACACGGCCAGCAGCGCCAGCAGCCAACCGGTAAGCGCGCGAAGGAAAGGAAGTACGAAGAAGTAGAAGCCGAGCGGACGGCCGAACAACGGGTCCTTGGGGCCGACGCCCGCGTCACCGTGGATCAGGAGCAGCACGGTCGACGTGTTCCCGGCGAGCGCCGGAGCCATCAGCAGCGCAAGGGCTCCGACACCGGCAACGCGAAGTGACCGTGGCCGGGCACCGAACAGCATCCGGAGCCGGGCCGCTGCCTGGTCGGGCGGGTTGATCGGGACCGAGCGGGTCACCGTCGCACCGATCAACATGCCCAGGAGGACGGAAACCACGACGCCGATGGCAAAGAGCACTGCCGTCGTGATGATGCGGGTAGTCCAGACCGAATGGTGGCCGAGATCACGGAACCACCACGAGTCGGTCAGCAAGCCGGCGATGAAACCGCCGAGCGAGAAGACGACGACCATGACGGCGGCGACCAACGCGAGAGCGACCTGACTCTTGCGTCGCAAGGGAATGCGCCGCTGCCCGAAGACCGGACTTCCACCCGAAGACATGCGCCGACTCTACGGCCTGATCGCCGACACGCTCGGCCGCGCCCGCGACGGCACTCGTGTCCTCGCAGGCCGGGCGGAACTACGCCGCGAGCGGCGCGACCCGACGCAGGAGCGCGTCGAGGCGTTCCGTCGTCCAGCCGCGATAGGCCGACGCGATCGCCTCGGAGAGGTCGGCCGCGTCGGCTGAGCCGGAGCGAACAAGACCGAGCGCGGTGGCGAGCGAGGAGCGCACGTCGCCCACGATGTCGTCGACCGCCGGCGCGAGATCCGCGGGGTGCAATGAAGCTCCGGCCTCGGCCAGACTTCGCTCGACCACCTGTGAGAGCCGGGAATGCTGCTCGGTGTCGGTTCCGACGATCGAGTCCAAGCTCGGGAGGCCACGCGACGTGCGAAGCGCCACGAGCGCGGTGCCCTGCTCGTCGCGCAGGTGACGCTTGATCGAACGGGCCAACCGTTCCGCGACGAGGTTGGCGATGTCCGCCGGATCGGTGCCGAGGTCTGCGGTGGTCTCGCCATCGTCGGACTGGTGGTCGTCTCCCACATCGTCACCGGTCACGTCGATGACGAGCACCGTGTCCTCGGCCGATCCGGCCGTTGGTGTGGTGGTGAGGTCTGCCGTTTCGACGGGATTCGCCGTGCCGTTCTTGGGCGTGCGGGATGCCCTGGGCTTCTTGGCCTTGGGGGGCTTGTCGGCCGCCAGCACTTGGCGGGCCTCGTCGGCCGCCTGGGTCCGCTCGGCGCGCAATCGGGCGAAGAGGTCGTCGACCACCCCGACCGAGTTGATCGCCGGTCCCCGGACATCAACGCGATCCCCGTCCTCGCCAGGAAGAGCTAACTGCTCGACTCGCTGATCGGCCTGAACGACACCAACCGAGGAGTAATCGTCCGTGCCCTCTCCGGTGGCGGCGGAATCGCTCGTCAGCACGACGATCTCGACCTGCACCACCTCCGTAAGGGTCTCTTCGGTCCCTCTCTGTGGGGAGACGGCGTAGCGGCCGCCGAAGAGCTCGGCCTCCAACTCGTCGGTGCTCGGCATGGCCTCCGCGCCCACCCGTCTCCCGGCGGTCTCCGCGGCGAGCCGGGCCTCGACCTCCGCCGTGGACAGGTCACGGGACGCGTCCTCGACGACCCGGCGAGCGTCACGGAGCGTTTCGAGGAGCTTCTCCCGAGCCACGCGGAGCTGTTCGAGCTGCACGTGAGCCGTTCGCCGGCGCTTCGCCAGATCCGAAAGGATCCGCTCACGAACGGCGCGGGCCTCACCGATCATCAGCCGAGCCTGTTCGCGTGCCTGCTCCGGATCGCCGGGAACCTCCGCCAGCGCCGCTTCGATCGCCGCGTTCCGCTCGGCGGAAGGCTTGCCTCGCGACTCGGCACGGGAGCGCAGCACAATGCGAGCCGCCTCGTCGGTGGCCCGGGAGACGATCGTCTGCGCTTCGGACCGAGCTGCGGAAAGAAGATCCTCGGCGTGACGTTGTGCTTCAGCCAACGCCGCGTCGGCCGCAAGCAACGAGGACCGTTCGTCGGCGGTCGAATCCCCGACGGCCGCGGCGGCCGCGCCTTCCCCGAGCGGGGTGATGACGGCAACGACTTCGCCTTTGGCGAGCTTCGCGACCTTCGCCTGCATGTCGCCGTAAAGCCCGGCCACATGAGCGAGGAATTGGCGCACTTCAACGGGGTCATACCCACGGAAAGCGGTGGCGAATCGACGGTCTTGGATGTCTCGAGGAAGCACGGCGGCACGTCTCCTGGTGAAGGACGCTGGGCGGATGCGTCATCCGCGTGGGGAAGGTAGCGGGTCACCGCCAAACTTGCGCAGGGCGGCGAGTGCATCGTCGAGGGACTCGACTCCCACGACCGACATCGTTCCGGCGTGTGGTCGAGCGAGCGGGACCTCCGACTTCGGCACCAGGAACAGCTTTGCACCTGCGGCCTTCACGGCGAGGGTTTTCTGCTTCACGCCCCCCACCTCACCGACCGAACCGTCTCCGTCGATGGTGCCCGTCACCGCGACCTTCTGCCCGCCGGTCAGCTCGCCCGGCGTCAACCGGTCCAGCAACGCGATCGTCATCGCCAGCCCGGCGGACGGCCCACCGATCCGTTCGGTGTTGATCTTCACGGTGAACGGGGGCCGACACGGATCCTTCGTCTCCGCCGTGAGCTCCACCCCGAACACGGGCCGCGACACGCCGACAAGCTTCTTCGTCGGCGTCGCGAGGGTCATCGTCCGAACGCCCCGGCGCACCGCCACGTCGACGGTATCTCCCGGGTTGACGCCGCGCAGTGCCGCCACGATGTCCGTCTGAAGGCAGATTGGTATGCCGTTCACGGCCGTGATCACGTCGCCGGCCCGTAGCACCCGAGAGGCCGGGAAGTCCTTGTCGACACTCGCCAGCTCCGCCCCACCCCCGCTGACCTTGATGCCGAGCTTGCGTGCGGCGACAACCTCGGAGATCTGCTTCGAACCCTCCATCTGGGCGGTGCTCAAACGCCGCGATTCCTTGCGCGACTGATCTCCGTAGACCGCCGACCGCTTCAGCGCGTCCTGCTCTCCGGAGATCCACGCCGCGAACAGTTGGATCGGCGCTGGTCGTTCGATCACCCCCACAGTCGCCCAGAACGTCTCGCCCTTCGGAGCGAACGTCTGCGCACCGCTGATGTCGAGGCGCCGGTCGACCGAATCCGCCGTACCCGGTTTGACGATGACGTAGGAATCGATGCGCACGAGCCCGAGGCCGACCCACACCACACCGATGGCCAGTGCAACCGTCAGTCGCCGTCGGCTCTGCCGGCGGCGGAAACGTTCGTGCTCCTCGTCCAGCCCGAGCAACTGGACCATGGGCGACTCTTCCTTACGCCGTCGGGAGCGTCCGAACAGCGTCACGGCCGACATCCGCTCGGCCGGTTGAGGTGCTCGAGCGGACCGGTTCCGCCTTCCTCACCAGACAGCATCCTCCGAGCCTGCCACTGTGTGGGCGCGTACCGTGCCGTCGAGCCCGCATCCACGGGCGGCGTACCGTAGCTGCGATGAGTTCGTCCACCGCGTCGCCGCCGGGAGACGCCGCCGCGCGCCGGACTGTCGTGGTGGTCGCCGGGCACAGCGGTGACTCGGCAACCGTACGCGTACATACTGCCGATCCCGACCCTTCGGTTCGTAGCAGCGTCATCAGTGCACTGGTGCGTCTCGGCGGGCTTCGTGACGTCGACCTTGTCGCCGCGCTCGACGACGACGGGACGGCGCGCCGCGCGATCGAGCTGAGCGCGCATCACGGACCGGGTGTGACGGCGATCGACGACCGCCTCCGGGCCTTCGTCGCCGGCGCCGACGCGGATCTTGCCGAGATGGCGGTGTGGGCGCTCGGCGAGCGATGGCAGGAGTGCGGCGACGAACCCGGCTGCGACGTTGTGCTCCGCGTCGTCGAGTCCGCGGCACGGCGTCACGAGGATGCGCTCGTGAGGGAGGCGGCTGTCGCCGCACTAGGGGCGATCGGGGCGACCACTTCGGTCCCCGTGATCATCGATGCCCTGAACGACAAGGCGACCGTTCGTCGGCGCGCGGTGATCGCCCTGGCGCCCTTCGACGGTCCGGAGGTCGAGGCGGCGCTGGCGTCGGCCCGCAGTGATCGCGACTGGCAGGTCCGCCAAGCCGCAGAGGACCTGTCCGCCGCGGACCGACCAGACGACGTTCCCCGCTGAGCGCAATTGTTCGGGCGGCGATGCGGCAGAACGCCTCCCAGCAACGTTGG
>JANLRD010000112.1:0-7591 GCA_031368215.1 Acidimicrobiia bacterium
ACCGACCTTCTTCCCGACAACCACGACTGGTCCGACGACGACGGTGTCCGGACCGCCACTCCCCCGACTCCCTCGCAACCTCACCGGGTTCGTCTTTGTCGACATCGACGGTGACGGCATTCGTACGGCAGGCGAACGGGCCGTCACCGGCGCCCTCGTCACGATCACTTTGCCCGACGGCACCCGCCGCACGGTCGCGACCGACGCGGACGGACGCTACGCGTTCACCGCGATTGCAGAGGGCCGAGTGACCATCGAGGTCCTTTCGAACGGCTTGTACCGAGCGTTGACCGTGGAGGCACGTGCGACCACGACCCGCCTCGACGTTCCGGTTGCCGTTGAACCTTCGGAGCTCGCGTTCACCGGGAGACACTCGCGAACGGAGCTCGCCCTCGCCGCGCTACTGCTGGTTCTCGGCACCGCCCTCGTCACGGGCTCCGGTCGCCGACGCCGGGATTCGGTTCCTCGGTAACGCTCCGCTCAGCACGCCCTTGCATTCTTCAGACGACAGCGGACGAGCTTGCCGGACGGCTCGGCACAAGTAGTCTCACGGGCCGGAGTGCGAGCCTCGAGACAGCAATAGCGTCAGAGCAATCACCGGCGAGCATCTCCGAAGGACCGCTCCTATGTTCTCCGAAATTCCCGTCCTCGATCTGCGCGACTGGAACGCGCCCGAGTCGTCAAACCAACGGACGCAGTTCGCCGCGGACCTGCTGGAGATCTCGCATCGGGTCGGGTTTCTGCTCCTCACCGGGCACGGCGCAGAGCAAACGTTCCTCGACCGCTATTTCAGCGCACTCGAGGAGTTCTTCGCCCTCCCGGACGCAGTGAAAGCAAGAATCGACAAGTTCGAATCACGACACTTTCGCGGCTGGGAACGGGTCGGAGCAGAGCTGACCGACAACCGGGTGGACCATCGCGAGCAGTTGGATCTCTGCACCGCGCATGATCCGTACGCATACGATATCGACCCACCGTTCCTCCGACTTGACGGCCCCAACCAGTGGCTCGACGAAGCGACCATCCCGGGTTTCCGCGCAACCGTCGAGGAGTTCTTGTCGATGATGGGTGCGATTGCCGATCAGCTGATGTCGGCGCTCTCGTCCGCATTCGGCCTCGCCGAGGACCATCTGAAGAACGTGTTCGGCGAACGGCCGATGTCGCTCGCCAAGCTCATCCGTTACCCACAGACGCCAGCAGGGCAGTGCGGGGTCAATGCTCACCACGACGCCGGCTTCGTTACCGTCCTCGTGCAGCACCGAGTCGGCGGCCTGCAGGCTCTCAATCCCGACGGTGAGTGGATCGACGTGCCGGTCGTGCCGGGCACGCTCGTAATTAACCTCGGCGAGATGCTCCAGGAGATCAGCGGGAACTACGTGGTCGCCACCACGCACCGCGTGATCGCAACCCAACCCAGGTTCTCATCGGCGTACTTCCACGGACCCGACCTACGGACGCGCCTCGACCCATTACCGCTCGCGCCTTCGTTCGCGGAGGCCGTTCGGAACAGCCCAAGGCATGCCAACGCAGGCTTCATGGCCAAACGCGATGAGCTCCTCGCGGGGAAGTCGGGGCAGGCGAGCTCGGGGACGGGTGTCTACGGGCAGCAGCTCTGGAACTACTACGCCCGGAGCTACCCGGCCAACATGGCCCGGCATCACGCCGACACGTTGAACCGGTAGGCGCGGACATCGGCCGACACGGTGACCACGATCAGTCGGCGTAGTGCTCGAACTTGCGGGTTCCGATGATCAGCGCTGCGGCTGCGCATACGAACACGACCGTCACGCCACGCCCTACTGCGAAAGTCGTGAGGTTGCCGCGGAACAGGTCGCGGGCCGCGTCGACAGCGTGCTTGAGCGGATTGATGTTTGCGACCCGCTGCAGCCACTTGGGTCCGAGCGACAGCGGAAGCAGCATGCCCGAGAGCAACAGGATCGGCACGGTCACGAAGTTGAGGAGGCCGGCGAGAGCATCCTCGTTGCCGAGGATCATGCTGACGGTGTAGGACAACGACGCGAAGGTGATTCCTACACCAAGTAGCACGAGGACGCCGAGGATTGCTGACGGACGAAGGTTCAGGCCCATCGGCCACGACACGAGCGTGATGACCGTGGCTTGGAAGACGAGAGCAACGAGGTTCGCGAGCACGCGTCCGATCAGGAGTGCACTCCGACGCACCGGAGTGACGAGCATGCGCTCGATGACGCCTTCACGGAGCTCGGACACGAGGCCGAATCCCGCAAAGGCGGTGCCGAAGAGCGCGAGCTGCATCAAGAGGCCCGGCACGAAGATGTCGTAGGCACTTCCGCCGTTGAGCCGGTCCGACCCGATCGTTCGCTTCAAGAGCGGCGCGTAGAACAGCAGATAGAACAGCGGTTGCACCAGCGTGACCACCACCCACACGGGATTGCGGAGCACCTGGGTGATCGATCGGATGAAGACAGTTCGAACGTCATGGAACATAGCGATAGTCCTTCGTGATTTCAGCGGAATCAGGCGGGCGTGTCGCGAAGGGAACGGCCGGTGTGGCGGAGGAAGACGTCGTCGAGGGTCGGACGGGCGGTCGAGAGCGAGGTCGTCTCGATCCCGGCGTCGTCGAGCAGTCGCAGGAGCGGACCGACCGTCGAATCACCGCGCCCGACGGTGAGGCGGAGCGCATCGTCGCCGAATCGCTCGATGTGCGTCGCCAACCCGCTCGATCGGATCACGCCGTCAGCTGCCGAAGGATCGGGCAGGTGCAGCGTGATCACATCGCCGCCCACTCCTGCTTTCAACACGTCGGCCGTTCCTTCCGCGACGATCCGACCGTGATCGACGATGGCGAGCCGGTCGCACAGCGCGTCGGCTTCATCGAGGTAGTGGGTCGTAATGAGCACGGTTGTCCCCTCGCTCCTCAGCCGGCGCACTTCGTCCCACAGGTTCGCCCGACTCTGCGGGTCGAGACCGGTGGTCGGCTCGTCGAGGAAGAGCAGCTTCGGGGAGTGGACGAGACCGAGCGCGATGTCGACGCGACGACGCTGACCGCCAGACAACGTCTTGATCTGCCGGTTCGCTGCAGCTCCAAGCTCGAAGTGGTCGAGCAACTCCGTCACCCGCTTCGTGGCCGCCTGGCGGTCGAGACCGAACAGCACGCCCTGGTGCACGAGCTCTCGCATCGGCGTCTCCTCGGAGTCGAGACCACCGCTCTGGGAGACAACGCCGATCACCCGTCGGATCTCGCCCCGCTGGGTTGCCAGCGAGAATCCGGCAACAGTGGCCTGGCCGCCGGACGGTGCAAGGAGCGTTGACAACATCTTGATCGTCGTGCTCTTTCCGGCACCGTTCGGTCCGAGCAGACCGAATATCTCGCCTCCCTCCACATGGAGATTGATCCCGTCGACGGCCACGATCGGCTCAACGGCAGCACCCTTCTTCTTGGCACCGGGCCCTTTCGGCTGGAAGGTCTTTCGAAGTCCGACCGTCTCGATCACCCGCATCGCTCCACGGTTCCGTTCGCTCGCATCGGAGGTCGCAGAAGGATCAGTGCAACTCAGCGATCAGCGCTTTTGCGATGACCGTCTTCAAGATGTCGTTCATGCCTTCACCGATGGCCATCAGCGGCGCGTCGCGATAGAGACGCTCGACCTCGAATTCCGTGGAGTAGCCGTAGCCACCGTGGAGCCGCATCGAGTCGAGTGAGCAGGTGATCGCGACTTCGGAAGCGAACAGCTTCGCCATGCCCGACTCCATATCTGCGCGCATACCTTTGTCGGACCGCCACGCCGCCCACCACGTGAGCAGGCGCGCCGCCTGCACCTGCGTGGCCATGTCGCCGAGCTTCATCTGCACGGCCTGGAAGTTGTTGATCGACTGCCCGAAGGCCTCGCGGTCCTTCGTGTACCGCAGCGCCTGATCGAGAGCCGCCTGGGCGATACCAACCGATCGCGCCGCGATGTTGACCCGGCCGATCTCCAACGCACCCAGCGCCATCTGCATGCCACGGCCCTCGTAACCGCCGAGGAGACAATCCTCGGGGACAAAGCAGTCTTCGAACACGACTTCGCAGCTCTCCGTGCCCTTGTAGCCGAGCTTGCCGATGTCCTTCGTCACGGTCATACCGGCTGAGCCCTGCTCGACCATCAGCACGCTCATCCCCTTGTGTGGAGGCGTGGTGGTCGGATCGGTCTTGCACAGAACCGGCATCGGGTTCGCGTAGCGGGCGTTGGTGATCCACATCTTCGTGCCGTTGAGGATGTAGCCGCCCTCAACCTTCTTGGCTGTTGTCCGGATGCGCTGGAGGTCCGTTCCGGCGTTTGGCTCCGTTAGGGCGATGCACGTCCGACGGACACCTGTCGCCAGTTCGGGCAGCCAGCGCAGCTTCTGCTCCTCGGTGCCATGGTTCACGATCATCTTGCAGGCGAGAGAGTGACTGCCGAGAATGCCGGCGATTCCCATCCACCCCTTGGAGATCTCCTCGAACACGATCGCCATCGTCACGAGGTCGGCGTCCATGCCGCCGTATGCACCCGGGATCGTGATCCCGAAGAGCCCGAGTTGCTTCATCTTCTCGACGATCTCGGTCGGATAGCGACCTTCGTGCTCCCAGTCTCGGGCAACAGGACGGATCTCGCGGTCGACGAAGTCACGCATCGTCTTCTGGAACATCTGGTGTTCGTCTGACAGTTCGAAATCCATGGCGAGTTCACTTTCCGATGCGTTCCGGACAAAGGAACGCTCTTTCTGCGTTGCCAGAGTCTACGAACCAACAGCGGCTACCAAACCGTCGGAGATGGCACGGGACCCGCAAGACTGCTGACATGGACTCCGCCCGCCAGATTCAAGACGAGCTCCGCGCCCCGGCTCGTGCCCTCCGTGAGGACATTCCCGACGTGATGAAGGGCTTCGCTGAACTCCATGCCGCGGCCATGAAGGACGGGGCTCTCTCGGCGAAGACGAAGGAACTGATCTCGCTGGCCATCGCCATCTCCAAACAATGCGACGGCTGCATCGCCGCACACGCTCGCGGAGCGGCGCGGACCGGCGCAACCGAGGCCGAGGTTGCCGAGACGATCGGCGTCGCGATCGTGATGAACGGAGGACCTGGAACCGTGTACGGGCCGCGAGCCTTGTCGGCGTTCCGCGAATACGCCGAGCCTTCGGCCTAGGGCGCCTTCTGGGTCAGCTCACGTCGCTGGGTCGGGAAACTGGCCAAATATGCGCGTGAGCCGACCCAGTGCGCGTGAGCCGACCCAGACTCCGTGAGCCGACCCAGAACACTGCGGCCGGACGTGGTGCCCCGGGCTCGTGGGACCGTCCCGTCGCGAGCGTCTACCGTGCAAGGGTGCGTTTTCGGGTGGTTGCGTCTGACATCGACGGGACGCTCCTGCGTTCCGACGGTTCGTTGGCGCCCCGCACCAAGGCGGTCCTCGACCGGATCGTCGCAGGCGGTTCGACCTTCGTGCTGGCCACCGGCCGCCCGCCGCGCTGGGTCCACCCGATTGCCGAGATGACCGGCCATCAGGGTCTGGCCGTGTGCTCGAACGGGGCCATGGTCATCGACCTCGCCGATGAGCGGGTCGTCGATCAACGCCTGCACCAGAGATCGACCGCTCTTGCGGCCGCCGATGCCATCCGCGCCATCCTGCCCGATGCCTCGTTCGCGGTCGACGGGCCGTCGGGCTTCGGCCACATTCCCGGCTACAAGGCAGCGTTCGCGCATGGACGCGAAGCCCGCGAGGCTCCGCTCGAGGAGCTGCTCGACGGGAAGCTCACGAAGATCATGTTCCGGCATCCCGACATGGATGCCGACCTTCTCACCGCGCTGATCGCGGCGATCGGAGACCTCGTCACCGTGACGTACGGGTCCATGGGTGACGACCTCGGACCCAACTCGCTCATCGAGCTCATGCCCTTCGGCGTCACAAAAGCCGACGCCCTCGAACGCATCGCCCATCACTTCGACGCATCACAGCCCGACGTGATCGCGTTCGGTGACATGCCCAACGACGTCGACATGCTCGCGTGGGCAGGCCACGGCGTGGCCATGGACAACGCGCATCCGGTGACCAAGCAGGCCGCCGACGAGATCACCTCTTCCAACGACGACGACGGAGTGGCTGTGGTCCTCGAACGTGAGCTTGCGGCCACCGAGAAGTGACGCGGTGACGACTGCGCCGAGCGCGGACCGCGACGCGAAGTCGGTATTCTCGCCGCAGTACCGTTCCATCACCATCTCGACCCTGACGGCGATCTCGTTGTCGGCCTTCGACGGTCTGGGCGTCACCGCCGTGCAGAGCACGATCGCCGGCGACCTCGGTCGGGTTCGCCTGCTTCCCTGGGTCTTCACGGCCTTCACCCTGACCCTCACGATCGCCGCGCTCGCTTCCGGGCCGTTGATCGACGGTCTCGGTCTCGCCCGGGTATACCGATTCACGCTCGTCACGTTTCTCCTCTCCAGCACGGCGTGCTGCTTCGCGCCGACGATGGAGACGCTGATCCTCGCCCGCACCGTGCAGGGAATGGGCGGCGGGCTCGTCGTTGCTGTTGCCCTGGCCGCAGTCGGAGTCACCTTCCCCGAGCACCTTCGGAGCCGGGCATTCGCCGCGAACTCGACTGTGTGGGGAATGATGTCGTTCGCCGGCCCAGCACTCGCCGCGGCACTCGTCCGGACCCCGCTCGGATGGCGCGCCGTGTTTGCCGTCAACATTCCTCTCACGCTCTTCGCAGCGTTCATCGGCTGGAACCGACTGCCGGGAAGACGCGAGGGAGCGACGGTGTCTTTCGACCTTCGCGGGCTTGCTCTGCTCGGCACCTTCCTGACCCTGCTGCTCGTGGGGGCCACCGAGTTCAACGCAAAGGCCGCGCTCCCCATCGCCGCCGCCCTCGTTTTCGGCGGGGCCTACTGGAGGCACGCGCGCCGCACGGCCTCACCAATTCTCGAACTCCGTCATCTCACGAAACCCCCCTTCGCGGCGATCAACATCGCGGTGTTCCTGTTGTTCGCGGGCGGACTCGCCGTGGAAGGGTTCGTGCCGTTCTACGTGACCGGAGCACTGGGACGTTCACGAGAAATCGCCGCATTCTCCGTCACCTTCATGGCCCTCGGATGGACAACGGCATCGATCGTCGTCAGCCGCCTGCTCGATCGTTTCACGAACACCCAGGTGATGCTCGCCGGCGGCCTGCTCACGATTCCACCGCTGTTGACCGGCCTCGCGGTCTACGGCTCGACTTCCACACCGGTCGCGGTGGTGGCGGCAATGTCGTTGCTCCAGGGGTGCGGCATCGGTGCGGTGACCAACGCCGGCCTCACGCTCCTACAGCGGTCGGCCGAAGCCGCCGACATGGGCCGGACCAGCGCCGCCCACCAGTTCCTGCGCAACCTCGGATCGACCGTCGGTGTGGCCGCCGTCAGCGGCGTGCTGTTCGGCGTGATCCGCCATCGGGTCGGGAATCTCGAGGCGATCCGACCGCTCCTCAAAGGCGAGAACACCGAAGTGAGCAACCTCGCGAGGTCGGCAATCGCTGCCGGCTACCGCGCCTCGCACATCGTGTCCCTGGTGCTGTCGCTCGGAGCGGTCGTGTTCATCGTCCGTCTGCACCGCTGGGC
>JANLRD010000145.1:0-17912 GCA_031368215.1 Acidimicrobiia bacterium
GGCCGCGAAGAACAGCGAGGGTCAACAGAACTGCGCCCGTGCCGAGGAACACTGCCCCGGCGAGCCCGAAGCCGAGGAAGCGACCGAGGCCCTGGAGCGGGGCCTTCGTCTCCTGCTTCACGTACGTCAGCGAAAGCTGGGCGATTTCCTTGACACTTCCCACACCGTGGGTGGCCGACGCCTTCGCGGCGGCCGGGTTGGTCTGGCGGATGCTCCCGAGCAGGGGCCGGACCCGATCGACAACGCGGTTGGTCTTGGGGCTGGACACGGCGACGACGTTACTGGACGGGCCTTCCGGCCCGCGTCCGTTCGCCGGAATTGCCAGTGGGCGCAGCGCCTTGGCGCGCCGTCAGCTCGAGTGGAACCGAACCTCCTCGGCGGACGCGTCGAGCAGTTCGCCGATCGCCTCGATCCGTTCCCGGACCGATCGAGTGGCAAGCAGCCCGTAGTCGTCGAAAGGCGTCGCCGGCACCAGGGCGCATACCTGCCAGAGCGCAACCGAAGGATCGGGGGAGAGTTCGATCGTGGCCGGAGCGGCGGCAAGATTTGCCTCGGCCCGCTGCGCCAAAGCGAAGCGGAGCCGACGCACGATCCGGGCGATCGCCTCGTCGTCGTGCTCCTCGCTCGAACCCTCTTGATCGACCGGTGGCGCTTCGATGGACGCAACGTCGGCTGAGGACGGGTGTCGAACTCGGGTGGCCGACTCAGTGCCGTCGCTGTCGGACGCCGCGGGGTCGAGGCGGTCGATCAGGGGTGTCACGATCGCCGCCGGGTACGGCGCATCGGGGAGCCATTCGAGCACTTCGACGCGACTCGTGCCGACGGCAAACACGCCGAGCGTGCCGTCCTCCTGCAGGGAGACGTCCAGAATTCTGGCGACCGTCGCGACGCGGTGTCGCACCTCGCCCCCTCCCACTTCCGAACCACGCTCGATCAGGACGACGCCGAAGGACCGGTCAGCGTCGAGGCAGTCCGCCATCATCTCGCGGTACCGGGGTTCGAAGACCCGCAACGGCAGACCGAGCCCGGGAAACAGGACCGACCCCAGCGGGAACATCGGCAGTCGGTGCAGTTCGAGCGCCGAAGCGGCGCTGGGCCGCTCGTTCATGGCAGACCAAGCGCGGTGAGGGGTGGCGCGTCGGGGAACCGTACGAGCTGTTGAGCCACCTGATTTCCGATCTCGACCCCGGTCGCCGTCGACGCCAATCCGTTCCCCACGAACGCGAAGACGGCCCTGTTCGCACCGGCCGTGTCGGCGAAGCCGGCGAGCGACGAGACACCGTTCAGCGAACCCGTTTTGGCCCGGACCTTTCCGGCCGCGGCATCGCCCCGCAGCCTCCGACGAAGAGTTCCGGACTCGCCCATTACCGGAAGCGCTTGTTCGAGTGCCCCGCCCGGCTTCTCCCCGGCCAGGACGTCGGTCAGGAGGGAGCAGGTGACCTGATCGCTTCGGTCGAGACCCGATCCGTCGACCGCGTTGTACACCGCCGACGACCGTGTCGCGACGAACGCCTTCACGGCCGCCACCCCGGACTCGGCACTTCCCGGCCGCTTCGTACTTCGGAAGCCGACCTCTTTCAGCAGCATCTCGGCTGCCGTGTTGTCGCTCCACACGAGCACTTCCTGCACGACGACCTCGATCGGCTGCGACTCGATCTTGGCGAGAAGACTGGGCGCCACCATGGTCGCCGCCGGATCGGTCGGCTTCACTCCCCGCGCCTCCGAACCGATCGTCACGCCCCGTTCGACGAGCAGGGCGGCGAACTCGGCCGCCGCGTCGCGGGGCGGGTCGACCGCACCGGTCCGCGTGCCCCGAGCGTTCTTGATGGTGAAGTTGTCGTTGATGCTGAGTGCGCCGATCGGTCCGACCTCACCCGAGGCGATGTATTGGCGCTTCCAGGTCGTCACCCGCCGGACGTCGTCATAGCGTCGATCGTCGCCGACGACGGCACCGTTGATTCGAGTGATGCCGGAAGCAACGAGCTGGTCGACCAGTGCGGTGACGTCCGTCGCGATCTCCGCCGAGTGCTCCTGGGTCCGGGAGTAGTCGGGGGTCTCGAGGAGCGGATCGCCGCCACCGACCAGCCACAGGTCTCCGGCGATGACCCCGTTGACCGGCGCCGCACCGGCGCGCACTTCGGTGGTGAAGCGCTCGCCGGGCGGGATGAGCGAAAGCGCAGTGGCAGCGGTGAGAACCTTCAGCGTCGACGCCGGAACGACGGGGCGATCCCCACCGTCGGCATACACCGTTCCGCCCTCAACTCGAGCGACGAGGCACGATGTCGACCGGGCGTCGGCGAACGCAGGATTGCCGAGCACCACGTCGAGCGCGCCGGCCAAGCGTTGACGTCCGATCGCCACACGGAGCACCTCGGGAGTGCGTCGGATGCTGAGAAGCGGAGCTTGCGTCGCGACAACCGCCGACGCCGAAGCCACCGGATCGATCATCGCTCCCGCGGCGGCGACCCCGGCCGCGGCAACTCCGAAGGTCGCGACCGTGATCCGCACTCGCCGATCGCCAAGCTGCACCGCCTCACCCCGCGTCGCGCGGCGTCAACACATAGGTGGACGACGCCCGTGCCACCATGCGCCCGGCATCGTCGATCACCTCGGCTTCGACGAACACCACGGTCTTGCCACCCGAGACCACCCGAGCGGTGCAGGTCAATTGCGATCCGAGCGTCGCCGGACGAAGAAACGACACCTTCATCTCGGCGTTGGCGCAGAACACTTTGCGGCCGGCGACGAACGTGACCGAGCTCGCACCCATCGCCGAATCGCAGATCGCGGCGACAAAGCCGCCCTGCATGACGCCAGCTGGGTTGCTGAAGCGCTCATCGGCCCGCATCGTCCAGACGGTGATCCCGGGCGTCGACTTGTCGACGCAGACCAGTCCAAGGGTGAGGTCGCAACTGGGTGGAACCTGCATCATCCCAACGTAGCCACTGCCGTGCCCAGGTGACGGTCACGAACGACCCAGGCGCCGGCGCACCTTGCGCCAGCCACGCGCCACCTGGGTCGGCTCAGCGTCACTGGGTCGGGAGTTGCGCATCCATGCACCGCAGCCGACCCGGCGCACCGCAGCCGACCCAGCACCGCTCAGCTACGGAAGCAGGGCGGCGCGGTAGAAGTCCTTCAGGTGCCGACGCCGGACATCGAGATTCTCGGCACTGAGCGGGTCGGTTTCGAGGAGGGCTTCCAGGAACGGCACGTCGCTGAACCAGCTCAGCACCGATCCCCATCCCGTGAGAAGAAGGTGGTCCGTTTCGAAGCGGCGCATCCTTCCGGCGTCCATCTCCCGTCCGAAGAAACCCATGGCCCGGTGCAGCATCGGTCGCAGCAGTTCGCCGAGATTGACCCCGAGCGGACTCACCTTGGCCAGGGCTTCCCTCCGGACCATCCGCACGAAGTCCGGGTTGGCGGTGAAGAAATCGAAGGAGGCATCAAGGACCTGGTCGACCTTCTCCCAGCCGTCAGCCTTGCCCTTCACCGATGATTCGACGCGCCCGAACCAGTCAGCGACGGCGCTATCGAAGACGACGCGGTAGAGCGCCTCTTTGGACTCGAAGTGGTGCAACAGGCTCGGCCTGCGGATACCGACCTCGGCGGCGATGTCGTTGAGGCTGGTGCCGTCGTAACCCTGCTCCGCAAAGAGCCGTCGGGCGGCGACGATCAGCGCCTCACGCGTCGTGGGGGGCTCATGGGTCACAGCAAGGCCGACCGCGTAACCCGTCGCGCCGGTATCGGGCCCTCTGACGTCTCGTGCATCGCCAGCGATTGGAGGCCGGGTGCTCACGTTGTCAATGTAGCCCCCTACGGGCAGATGTCCCGGGTTCACCGACGGAGGCGGCACCTTCCACGCCGCCAGTTCGCTCCCGTCAGATGTTTCTGTCAGTCGAAGACGTAGACGGGTGTTCCATTCTTGACATCTTGGAACATCCAATCGGCGGTTCGGTTGGTGATGCGGACGCAACCATGTGACGCCGGGTAGGCGGGAATGCTCGGCGAACCGTGGATGGCGAAGCCACCGGTGAAGTACATCGGGCTGTAGAGAACGCCGAGGTCGCTCTCCCGCTTCCCCTTGATACGACGCTCGATCCGGTAATTCCCTCGCGGCGTGCGGGCATCACCGCAGTTCTCCTTGCCGGACAACTTGGAGGTCTCGCAGTACTTCCGACCCGATCCTGACGAGACCGCGACCACCCGGTTCAGGCCGAAGTCGTCGAAGTACATGAGGATCTGACGCGAAATGTCGATTTCGACCCGCGGTAGACCGCCATTGGGGATCAACCCGCCGGGAACGCCGGCGAGGGCCAACTCGCGTTGGGTGTCCTCGTCGAACTTGCCGCTCCGCTTCAGACCGTGGAACTTTTGGAACGCCACCAGCCCCTGCCAGGTCTGTCCGTCGAATCGACCATCGACCGAACCCACGTCGAAGCGCAGCAGATCGAGCTTGCGCTCCATAGCCTCGACTTCGGGACCCTTGGACCCTTGACGAAGGACCTTGCCGACGATGAACGGCGTGGTTGTCGTGTCTTGGGCCGCGCCCGTTGTCGTCGGCGACAGTGCGGTGCTGGTTGGTCCTGCGGTGCTTGCCGCAGTCGGCGTCGTCGAAGAGGTTTGCGCAGTGGTCGTCGGCGTCGGGGCAGCCGTCGTCGGAACGACGGTGGTAACGCTCGTCGGGACGCCGGTGGTCGACTCCGACTGTGCGCCCGCAGGAAGGGCGGACACAAGAGCGGTGGTGGAGGTCACGGCCAAGGTGACGAAGAGCGCAGCGGTGACTCGCCGGTTCGCAAACCGGTGGTTCATCGGAGACATCGAGAGACTCGTTTCAGGAGAGGATCGGTCGGTGAGAGGCCCGTCGGATTTGGCCGCCTCCATTCTTGCCGACCGGCAGCGATTCCTCGGGCATTCCGGGCCGCCGAGGGACAGATTTCTCGCGTTCATCTTCGGTGCCGTCGACGCCGCTTCGTGTTCTCAGTGAATTCCCTCCTTCGGTCGTAATCCCTGATTGTGGCGGCGATAGGGTCAATACGACGCTGTCGTCCCCGACCGTTGGCACCGCATCTTTCGGGACCGCCGCTGCATTCGCCCACGAGCAGGAGAACCATGACCATGACGACCACCGATCAGCCAAGCGCGGAACTCGGCGTCAAGGTGATTCGCGCGCTTGCCATGGATTCGGTGCAGAGGGCCGGCAGCGGCCATCCCGGCACGGCGATGGCACTCGCCCCGTTGGCCCATGTGCTGTGGACACGCGTCATGAACTACGACGCCGCACGTCCCGACTGGCCCGACCGAGACCGCTTCGTGCTTTCTCCGGGACACGCATCGATCCTGCTCTATTCGATGCTCCATCTCACCGGGTTCGGTCTTGAACTCGATGACCTCAAGGCCTTCCGCACCTACGGTTCGAAGACGCCCGGCCATCCGGAACGAGGCCACACCGTTGGAGTGGAGGTCACCACCGGTCCGCTCGGGCAGGGCTTCGGCAACGCCGTCGGCATGGCCATCACCGAGGCGAACCTCCGGGCCCGTTACGGAGAGGAACTCTGCTCGCACTTCACGTACGTCATCGTCGGCGACGGTGACCTGATGGAGGGCGTGAGCCACGAGGCGGCCTCGCTGGCGGGTCACCTCGCGCTCGGCCGCCTCATCTGCATCTACGACGACAACCACATCACCATCGACGGTCCGACGGAACTCGCCCTGACCGACGACGCCGCGATGCGCTTCCGGTCCTACGGCTGGCATGTGGACGAAGTCGGGGAGATCGCCAACGATCTTGACGCCCTCGAAGCGGCGATCGAGCGGGCCAAGGCTGTCACCGACCGCCCCTCGTTCATCCGCCTGCGCAGCCACATCGCGTACCCCGCGCCGACGAAGACGGACACGTCGGGAGCCCACGGATCACCGCTCGGCGCCGACGAGGTTGCCAGGACCAAAGAGATCCTCGGACTGCCGTCCACCGACTTCTACGTTCCCGACGACGTGTTGGCCATGTACCGGTCGGCCGGGTCGGCCGGACGCTCGGCGGCGGAGGCGTGGGACGCACGCGTCGGCGCCAGTGCACGGGGAGAGGAGTACCTCGCCCTCGTCGAGGGACGCCGTTCGCCGACGTGGGCGGACTCGCTTCCGACGTATGCCGAAGGCAGCAAGGTCGCCACACGGGTGGCGAGCGGTGAATGCGTCAACGCGCTGCTCTCCAGCGTGCCGTCGTTGATCGGAGGAGGCGCCGACCTCACCGGGAACACCGGCACAATGCTGAAGAACGTAGGAGTGTTCTCGGCTGCGACTCCCGAGGGTCGACTGGTCCATTTCGGCGTACGCGAACACGGCATGGGCACGGTCATGAACGGGATGGCGGCACATGGCGGGGCGTTGCCGGTCGGCGGCACGTTCTTCGTCTTCAGCGACTACATGCGGGGCGCCGTGCGCGTCGCCGCGGTCAGCGGTCTCAACGTGATCTACTCATGGACACACGACTCGTTGGGTGTCGGAGAAGACGGCCCGACACATCAGCCGATCGAGCAGTTGGCGTCGCTGCGGGCCATGCCGGGTCTGCGGCTCATCCGCCCCGCCGACGGGAACGAGGCGGCTGCGGCATGGCGCATTGCCGGCACGGCCTCCGGCCCCACCGCGCTGGTCCTCTCCCGCCAAGACCTGCCGGTGCTCGCCGGCTCGGCTGCGCTCGCGCCGCGAGGAGTCGCGCGTGGCGCGTACGTGCTGAGCTCGACTGCAAATGCTGACGAGTTGCCCGATGTCGTGCTCGTCGGTACCGGCTCGGAGGTTCAGCACTGTGTCGCGGCGGCAGTCGCCCTTCAGGCCGAGGGCTACACCGCGCAGGTCGTGTCGATGCCGTCGTGGGATCTCTTCGACGAACAGGACGAGGACTATCTCGACGAGGTGTTCCCCGACGGGGTCCCGGTCGTCGCGTGCGAAGCCGGATCGTCGCTTGGCTGGGAACGGTGGGCCGATCTGTCGATCACCGTCGACACCTGGGGGGCCTCGGGTGCCGCCACGAAGTTGATGGAGGAGTACGGCTTCACTGCCGATGCCGTGACCGAGGCCGCCCTGCTGCTGATCGAGGGGGTCGGCGAATGATCCGCCGTTGCGAAGTGTTGTCCAAGTCAAATCCGTTGTGTCCAGGAGCGTGCCATGAGTGATCGTCTTGTTTCGTTGTCGAGTGAGTTCGGCCAGAGCCCCTGGGTCGACAACCTGAAGCGCGCGTATCTTCGCGATGGAACGCTCATCCGCCTCGTCGAACGTGGGGTCCGGGGAGTCACGAGCAATCCGACGATCTTCCAGAAGGCCATCGCCGGTTCGGCCGACTACGACGAGCAACTCGCCGTGCTTTTCGGTAAGGGCATGTCTCCTGGCGCAGCTTTCTGGGCGATGGCCGACGACGACGTGAGCGACGCGTGCGACGTGTTGGCCGGGGTGCACGGTTCGAGCCGCGGCGTCGATGGCTACGTTTCACTCGAGGTCTCTCCGGAACTCGCCCACGATGGGCCGGGCACCACGGCGGCCGCGCGAGACATCCATGAGCGGGTTGCCAAGGCGAACCTGATGGTCAAGATCCCGGCCACGGCAGAGTGTGTCTCGTCGATCCAGGCAATGATCTCCGAAGCGCGCAACATCAACGTCACGCTCATCTTCAGCCTCGCCCGATACGACGCCGTCATCGAGGCCTACATCAGCGGGCTCGAAGCCCTCACCGACGCGGGCTCCGAGGATCTGTCCGGCGTGGCATCGGTCGCCTCGTTCTTCATCTCGCGGGTCGACTCCGAGGTCGACAAGCGGCTCGACGCCATCGGCACCGACGACGCGCTCGCCCTCCGTGGCCGCGCTGCCATTGCTCAGGGCGTGCTTGCCTACCAGTTGGCCCGACGACGCTTCAGCGGGCCACGCTGGAATCGCCTCGCTGCGCTTGGCGCCCGTGTGCAGCGCCCGCTGTGGGCCAGCACCTCGACGAAGAACCCCGCCTATCCCGACACGCTCTACGTCGACACGCTGATCGGGCCCGACACGGTCAACACACTCCCCGAGCCCACGCTCGAGGCGTTTGCCGATCACGGCACGCTCGCCCGTACGGTCGACACGGTGGAGGCGATCGCCAACGCGCATCACGTGTGGACTGCACTGGCAGCGGTCGGCGTCGACATGGACGACGTTGCCGACGTCCTCGAACGTGAGGGCGTTGCGTCATTCGCGAAGAGCTTCGACGACCTCCTCGCCACCCTGGCGTCGCGGGTCGGGGATTTCGCCAACGGATGAGCGCTCCGGCAGCCGTCATCGTCGAACCAACCGTTCTCGTCATCTTCGGCGCGTCGGGGGATCTCACTTCACGCAAGCTGATGCCGGCGCTCGCCGATCTCGAGAAGCAGGGCTTTCTCGACACCCGCTTCACGGTGGTCGGCGTCGCTCGCACGGAGATGAGCGATGACGACTTCCGCACGCGGATGTCCACGGCGGTGTCCGACGTCGCAGGGCCGTGGCGTGACCGAACTTCGCACTTCCGCTACGTGCAGGGTGAGTACGGGGACCCTGCTCTTTTCGCCCGTCTGCGGACTGTGCTGGCCGAGGTCGACGAGGGCTTCGGCATTGCTCCCGGCACCGGCAACCGACTCTTCTACTTCTCTGCGCCGCCGAGCACCTTCACGCATCTGGTTCAGGGTCTCACCGCATCCGGGTTGAATCAACCGGGATCCCCTACATCTTATGCGCGCATTATTGTTGAGAAGCCATTCGGGCGGGACGGAGCCTCTGCGAAGACCCTCGACGAGACCATCCACGCCGGCTTCGACGAATCGCAGGTGTTCCGTATCGACCACTACCTGGGCAAGGAGACCGTGCAGAATCTCCTCGCCCTCCGGTTCTCGAACACGATCTTCGAGCCGCTCTGGAACCGCACCTACGTCGACTACCTCGAGGTGACCGTCGCCGAGTCGATCGGCGTCGGGCATCGAGGCGGGTTCTACGAGGAAGCAGGGGCGATGCGCGACATCGTCCAGAACCACGTGATGCAGGTGCTCTCGCTGATCTTGATGGAACCGCCCGTCCGTATCGACGCCACCTCGATTCGCGATGAGAAGGTCAAAGCACTGCAGGCCATCAAGACCTTCAACGTGTCCCAGGTCGTCCGTCAGGTCGTCCGCGGTCAGTACACCGCCGGGGTCGTCGACGGCGCCCCTGTGGTCGGCTACCGCGGTGAGGAGGGCGTGAGTCCGACCAGCACCACCGAAACGTTCATCGCCATGCGCCTCGCCTGCGAGAACTGGCGGTGGGCCGGAGTGCCGATCTTCGTCCGCACCGGCAAGTGCATGCCCAAGCGCATCACGGAGGTCACGGCGCATTTCCGAGAGGCTCCGCTGCAGCCGTTCGCCGAGGCGATGGGCTCACGTCACGAACCGAATTCGCTGACGGTGCGAATTCAGCCGATGCCGGGCATCTCGCTGCGATTCGGGGCGAAGGTCCCGGGGCAGTCCTTCCGTGTCCGCACGGCGCACATGGACTTCGATTACGACGACCAGTTCCCCGAAGAAGACCTCGACGGCTATGAGCGCCTGCTCCTCGACGCCATGCTCGGTGATGCCACCCTGTTCATCCGGAGCGATGAGGTCCGCACTGCGTGGGAGATCGTCGATCCGATCCTGCAGGGCTTCGCCGCCGAAGACGTGCCTGTCTCGATGTATCCGGCCGGTTCCTGGGGTCCGCCCGAGGCCGACGTGTTGATGGACCTCGAGGGGCATAGCTGGCGCACGCCCTAGCGAGTGCGCTCCGGGCAGAACGAGCGCTCGGTCGGCCGGCATCATCGCTTCAGTGCAATGGCGGGTCCGCCGATCGGGTAGCAGGACGATTTACGATCCGCCCACCTCCTTTCTCTCAACGTTTGGACCGCCCGTGCTCTCGCTTCCCGGACCCGTCGTCTCCGCCGAATGGCTCGCCGACCATCTCGACGACCCCACGCTCGTCATCGCCGACGTGCGCTGGTATATCGACGGTAAGTCTGGCGAGGCGGCCTACGACGCCGGCCACCTGCCCGGCGCCGTATGGGTCGACCTCGACCGCGATCTCGCCAGCCCCTCCGGCACCGGCCCGGGTCGGCATCCGCTCCCCTCGCCCGAGCACTTCGCCGCGGCGATGAACCGGTTGGCGATCGGTGACGGGGACGTCGTGGTCGCCTACGACGATGCCGGCGGATCGATCGCCGCGCGTCTGTGGTGGATGCTCACGGCACTCGGCCGCGATGCTGCGGTGCTCGACGGAGGCATCTCCGCCTGGACCGGTGAGCTGAGCAACGACCTGCCGTCGGAGCGTCCCGATTCTCTGTTCACGGAGAAGCCGTGGCCGCTCGGCTCCACCGTCGATGTCGTCGCCGTCGACACGTTGCGCCGCGGCGACGACGCCGTCATCCTCGACGCGCGGAGTGCCGATCGCTACAGCGGCGAACCGAATCCGATCGACAGGCGGTTGGGCCACATACCGGGGGCGGTTTCTGCGCCCTGGACGGACAACCTCGACGAGGACACCGGACGCTTCCGTCCGGTGAACGAACTACGCGAGCGCTTCACCTCCCTGGGTGTGCGCCAGGACCGACCCGCGGTTTGCCACTGCGGCTCGGGCATCACGGCGTGTCACAACCTCCTCGCGCTCCAACTCGCGCATCTCCCGGCCGGACGTCTCTATCCAGGATCGTGGTCGGATTGGGCCGCCGACCCGGGCCGACCGGTCCGTGTGGGCGACGCGCCGTAGACGACGGCTTCACGACCCGGCACCTTCACAACATTGGCCCCGGACGCGAAAGTGCAAGGGGGTGTGAGCCGACGGAATACCCGCACCCCCTTGCACTTTCAAAGCTAGAGCACGTTGCGGCGCTCCGACAACCACTCGCTCCAGCGACCGCGCGCCGCGGTCAGTCGGTCATTACGCGTGACCGGACAGCAACCGCAGGTCGCGTATCGGCCGACGAGCGGAATCGGCGCCGGCGTCGTCCTCTTTGCTCTGAGCGAGCCGTTCCGCGTCAATGCGGGCGAGGTAATGCTCGGTCTGGCGTTGACAGGCCGCCTCGTCCCACCCGAGGACCTTTCCCATCGCCTGCGCGACCACGGGGGCGGCGGCGACACCGCGGTCATCGACTTCGATCGACAGACGCGTCCGCCGGGTCAGGACATCGTCGACGTGGCGGGCACCTTCGTGGGTGGTCGCATGGACCGCCTCGGCGACGAGGTATCGACCGCCGGTGGTGAGCGCCCGGTGTCCGGTGTCGAACTCGTCGGCGTCGGGTTTCTGTTGCGGTTCAGCGCCGCGATCAGCTCCGGGAAGCGGCGCGGCGAGGGATGGATCGTCGGCGATCACGTCGAGCACTTCTGACGCGGTCGACCCGTAGCGGGCGACGAGATGGGCGAGCACGTCAGGCGCGATGAATGCAGCGCCCGCGTGTTTGGCCAGGGTGACGAGGGCCGTGTCGTGGCCGGCGGCGCCGAGGAGGCCGATCTCGTGGGTCCGACTCGGCGGCAGGGTCCGACCGAGCTCGACGGCTGCGGCGTCGACCGCGTCGCGACCCATGAGGCGATAGGTCGTGTACTTTCCGCCGGCGATGCTGACGAGGCCGGGCATGGCGTGGTTGATTGCGTGCTCACGGCTCAGTTGCGTCGTGGCTGATTCACCGCCGGAGATCAGCGGACGCAGGCCGGCGTAGACCCCGACCACGTCGTCTTCGGTGAGCGGTTCCTTCAGAACGGAGTTCGCCCATTTGAGGACGTAGCGGACGTCGCTGGCGCTGGCTGACGGATGGTCGAGGTCGTAGTTCCAGTCGGTGTCAGTCGTGCCGATGATCCACCGGTCCCCCCAGGGAATGAGGAAGAGCACCGACTTCTCGGTGCGCAGGATCATCGCCGTTCCGGACCGCACCCGGTCTCGTGGCACAAGAACGTGGATGCCTTTGGAGGCGCGGACGTTGAGCGGCTTGGTCACGCCGGCGGAACGCTCGAGGTCCGACGTCCACACCCCTGTCGCGTTCACGATGCAACGGCCACGCACAACGAACGAGTCGTCGGCTTCCGTCTCCCTGTCGGTCACGAGCACACCCACGGCACGGCCGTTCTCGACGACGATCTTCTCGACGGCGAGGCCTGCCAGGCACACTGCCCCGCATGAGGCGGCGGTACGGGCAACGACGACGGTATGGCGGGCATCGTCGATCTGAGCGTCGTAGTAGCTGATTCCCCCGACAAGCGCTGTCGGGTCGAGTGAGGGCACCAGTTCGAGACAGGCGCGATGCGACAGGTGTCGGTGGTGCGGCACGGCGGCCTTGCGTCCGGCCAAGATGTCGTACATCAGCACGCCGGCACCGATGTAAGGACGTTCGTAGTGCTTGCGCAGCGGAAGGAGGAACGGTGCCGGCCGGACGAGATGCGGCGCGACCGTCTCGATGAGCACCCGGCGTTCGCGCAGCGCCTCGCGGACGAGGGCGAAGTTGAACTGCTCGAGATACCGGAGTCCCCCGTGGACCAGCTTCGAGGAGCGGCTCGAAGTTCCCGAGGCGAAGTCGCGCTTCTCGACAAGGCAGACGCTCAGTCCCCGAGACGCCGCATCGAGGGCAACCCCGGCGCCCGTCACGCCACCGCCGATCACGACGATGTCGAAGGTCTCCTCCTGGGCCCGGCGCAGCCCGGCCTCCCGTTGGTCGGGACCGAGTCGTCCGGAAGCGTTCGTCACGGCACCGAGCGTAGGGCCGCCGTGGCAGTGTCACCGCGCCGATTTCGCATCCGCCGACACCGGTGGGCGTTCAGCCCTTGACGGCGCCGCTGGTCAGCCCGGCCACGAACCAACGCTGCAGGAACACATAGGCCGCGACCATCGGTGCGCTGGCGATGACCACGCCGGCGAAGAGCGCCGAGTAGTCGGTGCTGAACTCACCGCGCAGCGAAGCCAAGGTGCGGGGAATCGTCCACTTGCTCTCGTCGGTGATGAAGAGCAGCGGGTAGTACAGGTCGTTCCAGTGCGCGACGAGAAGGAAGATTGCCACGGCGGCCAACGACGGGGTGGACAGCGGAATGACCACTCGTCGATAGAGCTTCCATGGGCCAGCACCATCGACCACCGCCGCTTCGAAGAGCTCCCGCGGAAGTGTGCGCATGAAGCCGGTGAGGATGAACACGGCCACCGGCATCGTGACCGCAATGTTCACCATGACCAGTCCGTGGAGTGAATTGGTGAGACCGAGTTGCTTGAAGAGCGCATATTGCTGGATGCCGTTCACCTGGGCCGGAACGGCCATGCCGACGGTGAAGAACCCGAAGAGCACCTTGGCCCGCCAACCACCGAGACGGGTGATCGCAAACGCCGTCCACGAAGCGAAGAGAAGCGTCAGCGAAACGGAGGAGCCGACGACCACCGCGCTGTTGCGCATCGAGCGCAGGATGTTGATGTCGAGAACCTCGCGGTACCCGTTCACGTTCGGTCGGCCCGGGGGCCCGATCGGGTTGGTGATGATCTGACGCTGCGTCTTGAACGACCCGAACACCACCACGGCGATGGGTATGGACACGAGCAGCGCATAGAAGACGAGCAGCATGCGGCTGCCGATACGACGACCGGTGATCGGGTTCATGAGTGATCCGCCCGCACGTCGGCGTTGGTGAGTCGCAACGCGCGGCGCAGGAAGAACGTCACGCTCAGGATCAGCGCCATGAAGAGCACCGACTCGGTCGCCGCCTCGCCGAAGCTGAACGCCTCGAACGCGGTGCGGTAGATGTGGAAGCCGAGCACGCGCGTGGAGTTCAACGGGCCACCTTCGGTCATCACGTAGACCAGGTCGAACACCCGGAACGACTGGAGCGTCGTGTAGGCGACCACGATCCCGGTGGCGGGCGCCAGGAGAGGCCAGGTCACCTTGCGAAAGGTTTGTCCACGGGTAGCTCCGTCGATGGACGCAGCTTCCATGTAATCGCGGGGAATCTGCTGAAGGCCGGCGACGAAGACGACCATCATCTGGCCGGCGTGGAACCAGATCTGCACGAGAGCGAGAAAGAAGATCGCCGTTTTCGGGCTCCCCAGGAGCGCCGGCCGGTAGTCGGTGCCGAGGGCCTTGAGCACCGTGGTGACGAGACCACCGGACGGGTCGTAGACGAAGTTCCAGATGAACCCCACGGCCGCCGACGCGATGATCGTCGGCAGGAAGTAGAGCGCTCGGAGGAACACCGTCGTGCGGTTGTTGCGCACGAGCATCACGGAGTATCCAAGGCCGATGAGCGTCTGGAAGATGACGACGATCATCATGAACTTGAGACTGACCCACACGCTGTTGTGGAACGTGGTGTCGTCGAAGAACTTCGTCTTGTAGTTCTCGAGGCCGACGTAAGCCGGAGAGGTGCCGGGTCCTTCCCAGTTGAAGAACGAGTAGTACAACGCCTGCACCGTCGGCCACGCGAAGAACAGCCCGTACATCCCCACGGAGGGAACCGCAAACAAATAGAGCGGCTTGCGCGCGATCAATGGGCGCCGCCGCGCCCGAGTGATCGCCTCCATTCCTACGATGTCCTTTCGGACCGTCGAGGCGTGGTTACTTACCGAGCTTCTGGTCGATGACTGCCTGGGCGGCTTCAGCGGCAGCCTTGGCGTCCTTACCCCCGACGACGGCGAAGAAGGCGTCCTCAACGGCATTGCGAACATCAAGGTTCAGGTACTGGAACCGCGGTGCGAGGAAGACTCGCTTGTCGGCCCACACGCCGGTGTCCTTCAACTCGTTCGTCGTGTATGGAACGCCGAGGACGGTCGAGTGCTGGGAGGTGCCGTTGGCGTACTTCGCGGCGTTCTCCTTCTGGCTCAGCCAGTCGACGAACTTGATGGCGGCCGCCTGCTTCTTGGCGTCCTTCTGGCGGGCATTCACTCCGACAATGAACGTGGCGTTGTAGATGCCTTCCCACTTCGGGGTCTGGCCGACCGGCGTGGTGATCGGCACGTAGAGGCCGAACTTCAGCGCCGGGTTGAGCTTGAGCGCCGGGCCCATCGAGAAGGTGCCGGTGGCGAGCATCAGTGCCTTGCCGGTGGCGAAGTCGGCCAGCGCACCATTGTCATTCACGGCAAGCGGGTTGTCCCCGAAGCAGTCAGCGGAAAGGTCTTTGAAGTCCTGAAGGGCTTTGACCATCCAGAAGTCGGTCACCTTGGCGGCACCCGTGTCGATCTTGGCGAACGCGTCGTCGGTCGGGAAGGCGTTCATCACGAGGCCGTTCATCGACAGCTGCCCGGCGTTGCCGCGCGACGCTCCCGGCCAGGCGATCGGGGTGACGCCCTTGGCCTTGACCGTCTGGCAGAAACGCTGGAGGTCGTTGATGTTGCCGGGAAGGGTGAGGTTCAGCGACTTCAGCAGGTCCATGTTGACGAGCGGCATGTTGAACACGAGCTGATACGGAAGTCCGAGCTGCTTGCCTTCGAACTGTCCGGGGAGGATCAGGTTCTTGTTGTAGTTCTTCACGAACGGCTGGTTGCTCAGGTCGAGCCAGACGCTCCCGCCGTTGGCCTTCGCCATGTTGAAGAACTGGGCGCCACGGAAGGCGGTGAACACGTCGGCCGGCTTACCGTCGAGGATGTCCTGCAACGCCTGGGACTGGTAGTCGTTCGAGGGTTTGATCGACTGCTCGACCTCGATGCCGGTCTTCGCGGTGAAGTCCTTGATGATCCCGGCGATCACGTCTTTGTCCTCGGCCCGCCAGTGGAAGAAGGTGATCTTGGTGCCCTTGAGATCGTCGGCCCCGGCACCCTCGTTCGAGGCGCCGGAGGCGGCGACCGGGGCGACGGTCACGGCGGTGACTTCGACGGCCCGATAGACGTACTTACCACCCTCCTTCTTGCAGACAAGGGTGCCGACCGTCTTGTTGACCTGCTTGCGGGCGCACGCGCTGCCCACCTTCGGTGCCGATGCGGCGTTGGCGAACGGCACGGCGAGCGATGCGCTCAGCACGGTGCCGGCCGCAAGAGCGGTCAAAATGCGCTTCATGGTGTTTCCCCCTGTGTGGATGCTGGCCCTGGTCCAAATGCGTTCGAGCGGGGCCAGAGTATTGCAGACATCTCCTGTTTGCGCTCTGGACAGCCGGGGATTTGCTTCCTGTGCGCACGGAACGGTCGTACCCTGGCGGTCCCCGCCCGCCTGACCGGAGGATGCCGTCATGACGCTCTGGACGACCCCGCATGCACTCCTGCGCGAGGAGATGATCCAGCGACGAGACGAAGGCGCCGAGGTCCCCCGGTCCCTGCGCTCGCGCATCGATGCACTCGATCCGGTGGCCGACGCATGGAACGAAGCCGCCGTCTGGGGGCTCTACGACGAACTCGCCGGGCTTCCGGCCGATGCCGCCTTGGCCGCTCAGGAGCCGGACGACCTCGACGCGATCCGCCGACTGCGCCCACAGGGACCTCGCGACCTCCACTGGACGCCGGACGAAGCCGAGCTCGTCGACCGGCTCCACGGTGCCCTCACCGCTCGCGCCACCGGCTGCGCGCTGGGCAAGCCCGTCGAGTTCCTCGGCTTCGGCGTTGCCGATGGGCAGCTGACCGGGCGAGGCGACATCAAGCGATACCTCCAGGCCCGAGGTGATTGGCCGCTGCGCGATTACTTCTCGTCGGCCGACGTCAACGACGGGATCACCCTCCGCTGTCCGCACTCCATGCGGGAGGACATCGCGTTCATGGAGGCCGATGACGACATCCACTACACCCTGGCGGGGCTGGCCATCGTCGAACAGCACGGCCCGGAGTTCACCTGGGAGCACGTGGCCCAGTGGTGGGCGGAACACATCCCGGTGTCCGACATCTGCACGGCGGAGCTCCAGGCATTCAACAACTGGACGTCGCGCACGGCCCGTGCCTGGTTTGCTCCCGGAGCGCGTTCCGTGGCGACTCCCGAGTTCTGCCGCACGCATCGCAACCCGTACCGCGAATGGATCGGCGCCCAGATCCGGGCCGACGGTTGGGCCTGGGTCTGCGCCGGGAAGCCGGAGCTGGCAGCCGAGTTCGCCTACCGCGACGCCTGCTGGACGCATACCCGCAACGGCATCTACGGCGAGATGTTCTTCGCCGCGATCCAGGCGGCGGCCTTTGTCGAGCACAATGCCCGGACGCTTGTCGACATCGGTCTCTCGGAGATCCCCGCCGACTGCCGGCTCGCTCGCGCCGTGAGGTCAACGCTCGAGATATGCGCTCGGGCGCACGACTGGGAGTCGGCGATGGGCGAGATCGAATCTGTGACCAACGCGATGTCACCGCCCGTCATGAACGCCATCCACACCATCAACAATGCCGCCCTCTGTGTGATGGCTCTGGTGTTCGGACGCATGGACAGCGTTGATGCCGTCACCACCGCCGTCATGGGCGGCCTCGACACGGACTGCAACGGCGCGACGGTCGGGTCGATCGTCGGTGCCGCATCCGGACGCTCGGCGCTCCGCGGTGACCTTGCCGGACGGCTCAACGACACCATTCGACCGAACCTGATCGGTTTCCCGGAGGTCTTCATGGCCGACATTGCGGCACGGGCGGCGACCCAGTGGCATCGGGTCGACGACTACGCCCGTCGCGTAGGACTACCGCGACCCTGACTCGGCGGGCACTCTCCGAGGAATGCGCTGTGGTCGACGGTCGCGCGGCGGGCGGTACCGTCAGTGGCATGACTGGATCCGGACCGACCGCCGACCCGACGGATGATGCCGCGAGCCGTCGGAGCCCGACTCCCGGGAGCGCGACCAGCAATCGGCGACGGGTCGGCGACCCCGATCTCGATGCCACGATCGACCGTGTGCTCGCACTCGTCGGCGGACGGGTCCATGACAACGACGGGCGGCTCGACAACCGCGATCAGCTGCGGGAGATCCTCGTGTCCGGCGTACGGATGGCGCTCGACTCAGCGGACGGCC
>JANLRD010000168.1:0-4277 GCA_031368215.1 Acidimicrobiia bacterium
GCCAGGGCGGCCAGGGCAGCGTTGAACGCTGAAACAGTCGGTGCGGCGATCGTCCTGACCCCACGTTCGTTCTCGGTGATGAACAGATCGTGGAGTTCGAACGCCATCACGGCGAGTTGGGTGGCAGTTGTCGGAGCGAGCCGAGACGGAATGGAGGTCCGATGTGTACGTATGAAATCGGCGGCCGCCCTCATGGCGCCCGACACGATGAACGAGGCCGGCGCGTCCAGGGTGAACTCCCATGCACGAGCCCGACGGGCGATGTCGTGTCGGCCGTCGTCGGCTGCATCGACACCTGTTGCGGTGAAGATGCGACAGTCGTAGGTTCGGCATGTTTGCGGCCGATCGTCGTAGATCGAGCATTCGTTGTCGACGAACATCGGACAGTGGCCCCGTTCGGTGAACCCCATGACTACGTGTCCGGCCGGGAGCCGTGGTGCGGGGAAGAGGAGCGCTTTCGGGATTCGGCGAAGCGTTGCTGTTTCGTCGGGCGCAATGTGGATGAACTGTGAGGACGTGCAACAGGCGGTACAACTCCCGCAGGGAACGTCGGCGTCGTGTGCGCCGCTGATCGCGAGCCGCATCGCGGGGACCCACTCAGCGAGCGAGCCGGCGTCGAGTCTCTCCCCATTGTCCTTGATCGGCCCGTCCATGCTCTCATTGTGGTCCTTCCCGTTGTGGTCGTCGTGCCGCTGACGCGCGTGGTGAATCGTCACGACGAGAGGAGTCGGCGTTCTCGAGACGCCAACAACGTCGTTTCTCGATGAGCATCGCCGGGGTCAGAGTTTCCGCTCCGTGACCTGGATCACCAGAGCACGTCGTACGATTCTCCAATGGATCAGCTCGCTCTGGATCGACGTGCGCACCGTGCCGTCAACTGAGCGCCCACGGCGCGCTCTCACCTGCGTGCATATGACGGAGTGGCGAGCATGAGCGCTTCATCGACGCAGCCCGAGGTGATCCGCGTCGGTGAGCTCATGGTGCAACCGGTGCTGGACGGCGTGGCCGTGCTTGACACGTCGATGTTCACAAAGGGCGATGAGCCCGTCGATTGGATCGGCCACGAGCACCTTCTCGACAACGATGGCCGACTGACGGTTCCGGTCGGCGCGTTCGTTGTCCGTACTGGCGACGACATCGTTCTGCTCGATGCCGGTGTCGGTGACGTACACGACGAGATGTTCGACGGTGGTCGGCTCCTCGAATCGCTTCGCTCGATCGGTCTGATGCCGCACGACGTGACGAAGGTGTTCGTCAGCCACCTGCACAGCGATCACATGGGTTGGCTGGAGCGCGACGGTGTGGTCACGTTCCCCAACGCGACCGTCCACATCGGGGCGGCGGACTGGTATCACTACGTGACGAACGAAGGTTCCGGCGGCAGGCGTGCTGCACGCTTACGAGTTGTGGAGAGCCGGGTGCAGCTCATCGACAACGACGGTGAATCGATTGCCCCCGGCATCACCACTCGTGCCACTCCCGGCCATACACCCGGCCACACCAGCGTCGTCATTTCAAGCGGCACGCAGCGACTCATCGTGCTGGGGGATGCGCTGCACTGCCCGGCCCAGCTCACGGAAGTCGAGTGGCAGTTTCTCTTCGACGCCGATCGCGCTCTCGCCCAGAGGACTCGTGAGGCCCTCGTCCGTGAGGCGGACGACCCGAATACGTCTCTGCTCCCGATGCACTTTCCCGGCATGGTTGCTGCTCGTCTGCTCCCCGGGGAGGGGCGGAGGAACTGGGTGCTCGGGGCGTAGCCACTGCACGGTTCGTGGCGAGATCCGAGCGTCAGAGCTCGGCGAGGACTTCTTTGTACGGAATCGCACCGAGGTCAGTCCCGACGACGGTGCCGTCTTTCGCAATGAGCATCCAGGCTGGCTGGGCAGGGACACCGAGTGTCCGCCACGACTTCGCGGTGCTGTCCCAGAGCAGCTTCGCGGTGGTCATCTTGTGTCGCTTCTGGAAGGACTTGGCCTGATTCAGGTCATCCTGGGTCCCGAGTCCGACCACCGTGATCTTCGAGAGATTCTGTCGGGCAAACTGCTCGACGCCGGGGGCTTCCCCGTTGCAGGCGGCTCAATGCGGCGACCAGAACCACACCAACATCGGTTTGGTCCCGTCAAATGTGGCGGCTAGCGGGACCGGCTTGCCCGTCGTCACGTCGGTGACGTTCATGACCGGAAGTGGGCTCGTGACCTTCTTGGCTGCCGCGGCCTGCTTGCTGGTGGCGGACGCTGCCGCGGCGGAGTCCATGTGCAGTACCGGGAGGACCAACATGGCGAGTGCGGCGAAGCCTGCCGCGGTTCGACAAGAACGGCGCAGCGGGAGGCGACGGCTCACTGGCGTCTTTGCTCGTTTCCGCTCGGGGTCGGAACGAGTTGCATCATCAAACGTCACCCGTTCATTCTCGCAGCCGGACATCGCTTCGAGGTGTCGGCGCTCTCAGCCGGACCTCAGGGGCGCGCTGGGGGTTCTCGGCGTCGTGAGCAGCCCTTGCGTTCTGGGCCGCGTTGGTGGCTACATTGCGGCGATGCGATTCGCTCTCTCCACTGCCCAGCACAAGACAACCTGGGACCGACTCGACGCCAGCTGGCAGGTCGCCGATGAACTCGAAGTTTTCGAATCGGTCTGGTTGTTCGACCACTTCTATCCGCTGTTCACCGCCCCCACGGAGCCGTGCCTCGAGGGATGGACGGCGTTGGCGATGCTGCTCGCCCGTACCTCACGCATACGCGGCGCCCTACTCGTTTCGGCGATGCCGTATCGCCATCCAGCCGTTCTTGCGAACATGATCGCGACCATCGACATCGCCTCCGCCGGTCGTTTGGAGATCGGGCTCGGAGCGGGCTGGTTCGAGGATGAGTGCAAGGCCTACGGGATTGAGCTCGGCACGTTGCGTCAGCGATTCGATCGGTTTGACGAAGGGCTCGAGGTGATCGATTCGCTGCTCACGAAGGAGCGCACCACCTTCACCGGTTCGTACTACCAACTCGTCGATGCGCTCCTCGTCCCGAAGCCGGTGCAACAGCCGCGACCGCCCATCTGCATCGGCGGTCAGGGCGAACAGCGGACGCTTCGGGCCGTCGCCCGCTGGGCCGACCACTGGAATGCTCCTGCGCTTGATGCGGAGACGTTTGCCCGAAAGCTCGAGGTGCTGCACCGTCATTGCGCGGACATCGGACGTGACCCGTCGACGATCACGGTGTCGAATCTGGTGCGCTACGACGGAACCGATGCGGTGCTCGAGCAGATCGACCGATTCGATGACCTCGGTGTGAATCTGCTCCTGGTCTCTGTGCCATCCCCGCACAACCCCGACGACGTCGCCCGCCTGGGCGAGCTGCTCGCCGGTGCGGGCTGAGTTCCTCGTTGCTCAGGCGGCCGCGCCGGCGCTACCTGCATGGCTACTACCTGGCCGCTGGCAAGCGTGCCGAGGAGCAGCACAAGCTCAGGCGTCGACTGCGGATGCGAAGCACCACGAACGTCGCGATGGCGAGTGCGACGCGATCCTGATGAAGTAGGAGACGGTCGCGCCGATGAGGCGGTCAGCGAAGGCCGAGGCGCTCGAACTGATCCGATGGTGCTTCGACCAGGTCGAGCGCGTGCACCAGCAGTTCCGCGGCGGCTCGCTCCTCGCTGGCGGTGCCAACCCGGTCCTCGCGCTCGGCGGGGTCGTTGACCACATTGGTCAGATGGTCCCCGTCGAACTTCGCATAGGCCCAGAAGGGCAGCGGGTCACCGGCAGCGAAGGGCTGACGGATCACCGGCACGTCGGACCCGGGCATGCGGTCGAGCACGGCGCGATGGTCGGGTGGCGGCATCCTCATGTCCGGCAGCGAGTGCACAGGCATCGTTGACCAGCGGTTCGACCACATCGAGAGGGGAGCATTGGCCCCCTGCGGAGCACGGGCGTACTTGGTCCCGTCGGCGGCGACCACCTGGACCTCGCGTCCCCACACCCCTGTCAGAAGGTGATCGCGCACCGTCGTCGCAGTGCCGTTCAGCAATGGTGCGAGGGAGCGCCCGTGGGTGCGGTGAGAGATCCGGTCGGTGACCCCGAACGCGTCGGCGATCGTGGCGTGGATGTCGACGTTGGTGGTCAACGCGTCGATGGAGCCGCCCGCGAGTGATGGCGCCCCCGGCCACCACATCAGCAGCGGGGTGTGGCTCAGCGTTTCGCGGATCCACGTGCCCGGCTTGCCCCAGACGTCGTCCTCGCCGAGGTAGTGCCCGTGGTCGGTGGTGACCATGACCGCAGTGGTGTCCCAGAGGTTCTG
>JANLRD010000176.1:0-23821 GCA_031368215.1 Acidimicrobiia bacterium
GTCACCAGCAACCGCGAGACCGTGCTCTTCGGAAGCCCGACCCGCTCGGCGATGTCAGAGACGCCGGCGGGACCGGCGGCGAGACAGGAGATGATGGCGAATGCCCGCTCAACCGACTGGACGGCACTCATACAACCACCGCGGACAAGAACAGAGCCCGCTCAACCGACTGGACGGCAGTCATACAACTACCGCACCCGGAGCATCAAGCAAGCCACGCCTTCCACTTCGCCTCGTTTGCGGTGATCCACTCGGCGGCGACGTCAGCAACAGGCTTCTTGTCGATCTCGACCGTGGGGAGCATGCTGAGCTGATCCTCGGTCGAGAGGGAGAACTTCTTCAGGAACGCTACGACTGCGGCGTCCTTCGTCTCGAGCTTCGCCGAGATGGCTTTGAAGAGGACGTCCTCGGGATAGTCACAGGCGATCTTCGCCGGGTCGGCGTAGCACTCCTTGGAATAGGCCGGCAGGGCGATGTTCTTCAGCTTGTACTTGGCAACGGCAGCGGTCGGCGTCCACCAGTACATGACGACCGGCTCCTTCGCCGCCACCCGACTGTCGAGCTCGGCGACCGTCGCCGCCTCCGAGCCGGAGAACTGGACCTGCAGCGGAAGGCCGAGGTTCTTGACGATGGTCTCGTCGTATTGCGAGTACGACGGGTCGGTCCCGAGGAAGCGTCCCTTGTCGCCGGTCTCGGCGGTGGCAAACGCTTTCGCAACAGCCGGATCCTTGAAGCCTTCCCAGGTCTTCAGCTGAGGAAACTTCTCCTCCACGTAATCGGGTACGAACCAGCCGATCTTGCCGACCGCACCGAGCGGCCCGGCGTTGACGATCTGGCCGTCATCGATGTACTTCTGCTCCTCGGGAACCACGCCCGACGGCCAGATCTCCAGCGTCGCGTCGAGGTCGCCAGCCGCGAGTCCGGCGACCTGCAGGTTCTCGTCGATCTTGACCACCTCGACCTTGTTCCCGAGGTTCTTCTCGATGAGCTGCTTAGCGATCTCGACGTCGATGGCCGACGCCGTCCAGGCGTTCTCGACAAGCTTGATCGTCGGCTTGTCGCCGCTCGGCGCGGCCGCTGCGGTCTCCCCCGTCGGCGCCGCGGTGTCCTTGGTCGCGGTGTCCTTCGAATCGGACGAACAGCCGGCGAAAGCGACGGTGGCGGCGAGCGCGAGCCCAAGAAGCGTGGCACGGGAGCGGGAACGGCGCATGGGTGAACCTCCTAGGTGACCTGAGCAGGCCAACGTGGCAACGAGTGTTCCACACGATGGCCCAGACGACGAGTACCCGCTGCCCAACGTGCGCGGCGGGCACCGGCGCGACCCGCCGACCTGTGCGTAGGATCACGCCGGTGATGACGCGGTGATCGACGTTCGCGCGCTGTGGAAGGTTTTCGGGGCCGACCCGGCCTCGGCCCTCCGTCTTGCTGCGGAGGGTGCCGAGCGCTCGGCCATTCAGACCGCCACGGGATGCACCGTCGGTGTGCGCGACGTGAGCTTCGCCGTGGCAAAGGGCGAGACGTTCGTGGTGATGGGGCTTTCCGGGAGCGGCAAATCGACGCTCATCCGGTGCCTCTCTGGCCTCCACGACATCACCAGCGGTGATGTCACGATCGACGGTCAGAGTCTTGTCGGCATCTCAGCCGAATCGCTCCGCTCCCTGCGCCGGTCGAAGATGGCGATGGTCTTCCAGAACTTCGGCCTGTTCCCGCATCGGCGGGTGATCGACAACGTCGCCTACGGCCTCGAGGTGCAGGGCGTCGGCAAGGCAGAGCGACGGCGGCGGGCTGGCGAAGTCGTTGAGCTGGTCGGGCTGTCCGGATGGGCGTCGCACTTCCCCGACCAGCTCTCGGGTGGGATGCAGCAACGAGTCGGTCTGGCGCGTGCCCTCACCCTCGATCCGGAGATCCTGTTCTTCGACGAGCCGTTCTCGGCGCTCGACCCGCTCATACGTCGTGACATGCAGGACGAACTCCTCCGCCTGCAACGTGAGCTCCGGCGCACGATCGTCTTCATCACCCACGACTTCGCCGAGGCCATCCGGCTCGGCGACCGGATCGCCGTGATGAAGGACGGAGTGCTGGAGCAGATCGGCACACCGGAGGTGGTCGTGACCCACCCGGCCACGCCGTATGTGCACGCGTTCACCCGCGATGTCCCGAAGCTCAAGGTCATACGTGCTTCTACGATCATCCGCGCAGCCGAGGGTTCTTCGCCTACACGCTCCGTCTCCCCGGACACGCTGGCCGAGAACCTCATCCCGCTGTTCCTCGAAGACGCAGGCCCGATCGGCGTGGTGGACGCCTCCGGATCGCTTCTCGGAATGGTGACGATCGACGACTTCCGCCAACTGGTCGGCGACGACGCTCCGATCCCCGCATGAAGACACTCGCGGGAACGCCGCACTGCCGTCCGGGGCACCCGTGACCTCGATCACCACGGCCGCCCGCGACACCCGGCGCGTGACCGTCACGAAGAAGTCCGTCGCGCTGTCCGCACTCGCTCTGCTGGTCGTTGTCCAGGTCGCCCTTGCGTCCTCGACCGTCCGGAGGCAGTTCCCCGAACGGCTGAACTGGCGGTTGCACGAACCTGTCGATCAGGTGCAGCGATGGGTTCGGAACAACCAGCTGAGCCATCCCCTGTTCACCTGGTTCTTCACCCCGATCTCCGACGCGCTGAAGTGGGCGCTGAACGGGTTGGCGAACAACCTGATCGGTCTGCCATGGTTCACGATCCCACTCGTCGCCACGGCGCTGCTGGTGTGGCGCGGCCGGTGGAAGACCGGGATCGTCGTCGGGATCGCGTCGTGCTATCCCGGTGTCGTCGGACTATGGCCCCAGACGATGCAGACGATCTCACTGGTCGTCGTATCGGTCGTGATCTCACTCACCATTGGGATTCCCCTCGGCGTGCTGTCGGCACTCTCACCGCTTGCCAACCGGATCCTGCGGCCGCTCCTCGACGCCATGCAGACGGTTCCGTCGACCGTGTACCTCATCCCGGCCACACTGTTCTTCGGTATCGGACCGGTCCCGGCCGCTGTCGCCACCGTGGTGTTCGCACTCCCTCCGGCCGTGCGGCTCACTGCGCTCGGCATCTCCCAGGTCCCGACCTCCACCGTCGAAGCCGGGGAGATGTTCGGCTCGACCCGCCGACAGCTGCTTGCCAAGGTCCAGCTCCCCCAGGCGCTCCCGTCGATCGCCGCCGGCGTGAACCAGACGATCATGATGGCGCTCGGCATCGTGGTCATCGCTGCGCTCGTGGGCTCCGGCGGGCTCGGCCAGGAGGTGCTCGAGACGCTCCAGATCCGGGCGGCGGGCCGCGGCATGGTCGTGGGTTTCGCGATCGTGTGTGTCGCCATCGTTCTCGACCGCGTCTCCGGTGCGTTCGTCACCCAGCGTCGCCGCCAGGAACGGATCAACCAGCGGATCGTTGCGGGCGCGGCTGGCGCCATCCTCGCCGCCATCGTCGTCGGTCGGGTCGTCGGCTGGAACACGTTCCCGGTCTCGTGGAGGGCCTCGTTCGCCGACTCGCTCGACACCGGTATCCGATGGGTGCGGGACCACGGGCGATGGATCACTCGACCGGTCAACGACTTCATCGTCCGCGACGTGCTCATCCGCGCCCGCGACTTTCTCACCAACACGCTCGCGTGGCCGGTGCTCATCGGGGCGTCGGCCCTGCTCGGATTCGTCGCCCGCGGCTGGAAGCTTGCCCTCGGCATCGCTCTCGGGTTGTTCGCCGTCGGGCTCACCGGCATGTGGACGCTGTCGATCGAGACACTTGTCCAGGTGGTCGTAGCGACCACCGTCAGCGCCGCAATCGCTCTGCCCATCGGCATCGCGCTCGGTCGACGGCCCCGGGCGGAGGCCTTCGTCGCTCCGGTGCTCGACGCACTCCAGACGATCCCGTCGCTGATCTACACGATCCCGTTCGTCATGATCTTCACCATCTCGGTGGTGCCCGGCGGCATCATCGCGTCGTCGCTCTACGCGATTCCCGCCGGCATCAGGTTGTGTGCCCTCGGCATCAAGCACGTCCCGGCCGCACCGATCGAGGCGGCGGAGAGCTTCGGCGCGTCGAAGCGGCAGGTCCTCTGGGGCGTGCAGCTACCGCTGGCGCTGCCGTCGATCGTCCTGGCCCTGAACCAGGTGATCATGATGGTGCTCTCGATGGTGGTCATCGCCGGCATGACCGGCTCCGGCGCCCTCGGCTTCGAAGCCGTACGTGCACTTACGAGATCGAACACGGGTCTCGGGTTCGAAGTCGGCCTCGCCATCGTCGTGATGGCCACGATCCTCGACCGCCTCACCCAGGCAGCCGCCGAGCGTCGCCGCTGACCCGTCGGAAGAGGGGTTGCCCCTCTACTTGCCCGGTGCTGCGCCGCTCGCTTCACTCGACTGCTCGCAACACGATTGGCGGCGCGCGCGTTGGGAGAGAGGTTGCCCCCATATATGGGGGCTAAACACCTCCCAACGGCGCTGGGAGGTGTTTGGCCGCACGTCGGGCCGGGAAAGCGCCCCGAATCTTGGCCGCCGACAGCGTGTTCTCCAACAGACAGACGATCGTCATCGGCCCCGTCCCGCCGGCATCGGCAGTGATGGCACCGGCCACCGCTTACACGGCGTCGAAGTCCACGTCGCCGACGAGGCCGGCCTCGGTGGTGAGGCATCTGTCGAAACGAGTTCACCCCTCGTATCTCCTATAACCCGATAGGAATGGTCGGGATTTGCGCTACGGTGTCCAGCGAAGCGCAACGACCCCGCCCAGGAGTTCCCATGAAAGCCCCGCACGCATTCCAATCGATCTCGTTCCCCCGTGGCAACGCCGTCGGGCGGAGCACACGGCACCGGCGAATGGTCACCTGTGTCCTGGGTGTCGCATGCCTGGCGAGCTCGGCGATCGGCGCCGGGGCGGCATCCAAGACAACCAATGCGCCAACGAAAGGGAGGGCCAAGGCCGCCGCGGCGACCACGAAGGCCACGTCGAAGCCAACGTCGCCAACGACGAAACCGACCGCCCCGGTCACGCCCGCGGCTGTCGCCCCTGCGGCGTCCCCGATTCCGAAGAAGGGTGGCAACCTCCGCCTGGGCTACTTCCCGAACGTCACCCACGCGCCGGCAATTGCCGGGGTGGAAGGAGGATTCTTCACCACGGCACTCGGGCCCGACGTGAAGCTGCAGACCTCTGCGTTCAGTGCCGGGCCGGCGGCCATCGAAGCCCTGCTCTCGGGCGCCATCGACGCCACGTACATCGGCCCGAACCCGGCGATCAATGGCTTCGTCCGATCAAACGGCAAGGCGCTGCGAATCGTCGCCGGGTCGACATCGGGTGGTGCGTTCTTCGTGGTGAAGCCGCAGATCCGCAATGCCAACGATCTCAAAGGAAAGAAAATCGCCACGCCGCAGCTCGGCGGCACCCAGGACGTGGCGCTTCGTTACTGGTTGAAGTCCAAGGGACTCTCGTCGACCCTCGAAGGGGGCGGGGACGTGTCCGTCCTACCCCAGGAGAACGCCCAGACCCTGGAGACCTTTCGCTCGAGTGCGATCGACGGGGCATGGGTACCTGAACCATGGGCAACACGGCTGATCCTCGAAGGCGGCGCGAAAGTGCTTGTCGACGAACGGGACCTCTGGCCGAAACAGTCGTTCACCACCACGATCCTCATCGTGCGGACGGCGTTCCTCGTCGAGCGTCCCGACCTGGTCGAGGCACTCCTCGCCGGACAGGTCGCGGCGATCGACTACCTCCAGCAAAACCCGGTAAAGGGACAGGATCTCGTCAACGTCGGGATCGAGAAGCTGACCGGACGCAAGCTCACCGCAGCGACGATCTCCAACTCCTGGGTCAACCTCGCATTCACCAACGACCCCGAGCTGGCGTCGATGGCGACTGCGGCCGACCACGCCGTCGACGTGGGTTTGCTCACGAAGGTCAGCCTCAAAGGGATCGAGGACCTCACGCTTCTCAACAAGGTCCTCGCCGGCGCCGGCCGCAGCGCGGTGTCCGAATGAGCCCCCTGGCCACACCGCACACCGTCGACGACACGGCGTTGCTCCGCGGATCGCCGGGACTCCCGGGATCCGGGTTTGTCCGAGTAACGGGAATTGCTGTCGACCACGACACGCCGAGGCCTTTCGCTGAGGGCACCAAGGGCACAGAGTCCGATGAGTCAGCAGCCGTGCTTCGCGCCGTGGTGAAGGACTTCGGCCGTGGCTCGTCGTCCGTTCGTGCGCTCGACGGACTCGACCTCACCGTTGCCGCCGGATCATTCGTGTGCGTTGTCGGAGCATCAGGGTGCGGGAAGTCGACCCTGCTCTCGCTCCTCGCCGGGCTGGAGCAGCCCACAACAGGAAGCGTGCAAACCACGGGCCGCGTCGGGCTGATGTTCCAGGAGGCGGCGCTGTTCCCGTGGCTCACGGCGGCGGAGAACGTCGCACTGCCCCTCCGTCTCGCCGGGCTCGACCGCCGGGCTCGACGCGCCCGGGCCGATGAACTGCTGGCGTCGGTCCATCTGGCCGGGCAAGGCAATCGGCGTCCCCACGAGCTCTCCGGCGGGATGCGTCAGCGGGTCGCCCTTGCCCGGGCCCTCGCCCAGGAGGCCGATGTGCTGCTGATGGACGAACCGTTCGGCGCCCTCGACGCCATGACCCGCGACCTGCTCCACGACGAGCTCGAGTCGATCTGGCTCGACCGCAGGATGACCGTGGTCTTCGTGACCCACAACGTTCGCGAGGCGGTCCGCCTCGGTGATCTTGTCGTGCTGCTCTCCAGCCGTCCGGGCCGGGTGGCATCAACGTTCGACGTCGACCTCGAACGGCCGAGACGCATCGATTCCGCCGAGGTGTCCCACCAGGCTGCCGAAATCACCGACACGCTGCGAGCCGAGGTCCGCCGTCATGCGAGCTGAACTGACCGTCGACGCCGTCGTGGCAACCGGACCACTGCGTGCATCAGGAACCCAAGGGGCGATCGGCACCGGTTCGGCGGGTACGGTGCAACCCCACGCACTGGGCGATCGACTGGCCCAGGAGCTATCCGGCCTCGACGCGCTCGAACGGACGGGTGCCCCGACGAATCGGGGACGACGAGATGTCGCCCGGACGCTGTGCGCCGCAGCGTGGCCGCGTCTTCTCGCCGTCGTCCTCGCCATTGCCCTCTGGCAGTTGGTCGTCGCCCTCAAGTGGCGCCCGGACTACGTTCTTCCCGGGCCGGTCGCGGTTGCCCGCAGACTGGGCGAGCTCGCGTTGGAGGGACGCTTCTGGACCGCTATCGGCGTCACGATGCGACGCGCGCTTACGGGTTTTGCGCTCGCCGTGCTGATCGGATCCGCCATTGGTGTCCTCGCCTCGCGATTCCGTACGCTTCGAGCGGCGGTCGGTTCGTTCATCACTGGACTGCAGACAATGCCGTCGATCGCGTGGTTCCCGCTGGCCGTGCTCCTGTTCCAGCTGAGCGAATCGGCCATCTTGTTCGTCGTCGTGCTCGGCGCGGCGCCGTCGGTGGCCAATGGTCTGCTCGCCGGGATCGACCACGTTCCCCCGTTGCTCCGACGCGCCGGTCACGTGCTCGGTGCCCGCGGCGTGGCGGCCTACCGCCACGTGGTGCTCCCCGCGGCGCTGCCTGGCTACGTCGGCGGCCTCAAGCAGGGTTGGGCCTTCGCGTGGCGCAGTCTCATGGCCGGCGAGCTCCTCGTCATCATCGCCAACCGGCCGTCGCTCGGCGCCCGACTGCAGTTCGCCCGTGAGCTCTCCGATGCCCCCGGCCTTCTCGCCCTGATGATCGTGATCCTGGTCATCGGCATCGCCGTCGACGCCGTCTTCAGTAGAGCCGACCTGACGCTTCGCCGCCGCCGAGGCCTGGCCCAGCCCTGACGCGCCGCTGGGAGAGAGGTTGCCACTCCGCTTCTCCGGCGCCACTCCGCTTCTCCGGCGCTGCGCCGCTCGCTCCGCTCGACTGCGCGACTGCTCGCAACACGAGTGACCGGCGCGCCGCTGGGAGAGAGGTTGCCGCGTTCATGCGGGCGACCTCACGAGCGACATCCCAGATCGGTGACAATTGCATCCCAGACCCCCCGATTTCGTGCCGAGATCAGGGAAAACTGAGCGATCCGGGATGCCCGTCCGGGGTATCTGGGATGGCGGGCGAAATTGGCGGCACGTGCGAGGCTGAGCCTTAGGCCGTTGAAGGCGCACTGCACGGCCAGCCACAATCAGACGGGGAATGCGCCCTGCATCTTGGCCGCCGAGAGTGTGTTCTCGAGCAGACACGCGATCGTCATCGGCCCGGTACCACCCGGCATCGGCGTGATGGCACCGGCCACGGCCTGCACGGCGTCGAAGTCCACGTCGCCGACGAGGCCGGCCTCGGTTCGCGAGATCCCCACGTCGACGACGGCGGCTCCCGGCTTCACGTGGGCCGCTGTGATCATGCGGGCCTGCCCGGCGCAGGCGACGATGATGTCGGCCGCCCGGCAGACGTCGATGAGATCACCGGCAGGAGTTCGCGAGTGGGCCAGCGTGACGGTGGTGTCGATGCCCTTGCGACCGAGCAACAGCACCTGCGGAAGGCCGGTGAGCGTGGACCGGCCGATCACGACGGCACGCTTGCCCGAGGTGGCCACCCCGTAGCGCTCGAGCAGCCGCATGACCCCGAGCGGCGTGCAGCCGACGTGGCCGGCCTGTCCCCGAACAAGGCGCCCGAGCGAGCGCTCGGTGAGTCCGTCGACGTCTTTGTCCGGCGGGATGAGCGACAGCACCCCGTCGGCATCGAGACCTGCCGGCAGCGGGAACTGGCACAGGATGCCGTGCACCGTCGGATCTGCGGCGAGGGCCGCGATGACGGCGTTGACCTCCGCTTGGGTGGCGCTGGCGGGCAGGTCGGTGTGCTTGGAGACGATCCCGGCTTCTCCCGCCTTCTTCTGCTTCGAGTTGATGTAGGCCCGGCTCGGCTTGTCATCGCCGACGAGCACCGTCGCCAGACACACATGGGGTGAGCCAGCCGCCTCGATCTCTCGTCGTAAGCGCGCAATCGTTTCGTCGCGGAGGCGGATGCCGTCCATCAACACGGCGCCACCGGGAGTACGGACCAGATCATCAGACACAGAAGGCAACCCTAGGAGTCGGCGAGGCAGGTCGGCGCGACAGGATCGGAGGCATCATCAGCTGAGCCCGACGATCTCGCCGTTCTCGTCGAAGTCGATGATCGACGCCGCCGGATGTGTTCCGAGACCAGGCATCGTGCGCATGTCGCCACAGATCGGGTAGATGAACCCGGCGCCCACCGACGCGCGGACCTCACGCACATTGAGCGTGTGACCGGTCGGGGCACCCTTGAGCGAGGCATCGGCAGAGATCGACAGGTGGGTCTTGGCGATGCACACGGGGAGATGGCCAAAACCGTTGCGCTCATAGTTGGCCAGCTGCTTGTTGGCTGCCGCGCTGTAGGTCACGTTGGCCGCGCCGTAGATCTTCGTGGCGACGGTTTCGATCTTGGTCTTGAGCGAAGCCTCGTCGGGATAGAGGAATGCGAACGTCGACGGCTCGTCGCAGGCCTCGACGACAGCGCGGGCAAGGTCGGTTGCGCCCGCTCCCCCGTCGGAGAAGTGTGTGCACACCGCGACGCGCGCGCCCGCAGCCTCGGCGATGCGCTTGATGGCTTCGTGCTCACTGGCGAAGTCGGTCGGGAAGGCGTTGATGGCCACCACTGGCGACACGCCGTGGGCCTTCACGTTCTCGATCTGCTTGATCAGGTTGGCGGCACCCGCCTCGACATCGGCCGGGTTCTCGGCGAGCAGCTCGGCCGGTAGCGCCTTGCCGGCGACGATCTTGAACTTGCCGCTGTGGGCCTTCAGGGCACGCACCGTCGCCACGAGCACCGCGGCGTCGGGGACGAGGCCGGAGGTACGGCACTTGATGTTGAAGAAGCGCTCGGCGCCCATGTCGGCGCCAAAGCCGGCTTCGGTGATCAGGTACTCACCGGCGTGGATGCCGATCATGTCGCCGACGATCGACGAGTTCCCGTGGGCGATGTTGCCGAACGGTCCCGCGTGAACGATCACCGGGGTGTTCTCGAGTGTCTGGAGAAGGTTCGGTTTGAGCGCGTCACGCATGATCACGGCCATCGAACCGGCGCCGTGGAGCTGCTCGGCCGTGACCGGCTCGCCGGCCTTGGTGTAGCCGACGACGATGCGGCCGAGTCGCTCGCGCATGTCCTTCTGCGAGGTGGCGAGGGCGAAGATGGCCATGACCTCCGATGCCGCAGTGATGTCGAAGCCGCTCTGGCGGACCACGCCGTCCTCGGCGGTGCCCATGCCGATGACGAGGTTGCGCAACGAGCGGTCGTTCACATCGAGCACTCGCCGCCACGTGATGTTGTTGAGGTCGAGCCCCAGCTCGTTTCCCTGGTGGAGATGGTTGTCGACCATCGCCGACAGAAGATTGTGGGCCGCCGTCACCGCATGGAAGTCGCCGGTCAGGTGCAGGTTGAGGAGCTCCATGGGGATGACCTGGCTGTACCCGCCGCCAGCGGCGCCACCTTTGATCCCGAACGTTGGACCCATCGACGGCTGACGGAGGCTGATGACGGCCTTCTTGCCGATGTGCTTCATCGCCTGCCCAAGTCCAACGGTCGTGGTGGTCTTGCCTTCGCCGAGCGGGGTCGGGGTGATGGCCGTGACCACGACGTATTTGGCCTTCGGCCGATCTTTCAGCTCGTCGATCGCTTCGAGCGAGATCTTCGCGAGCTCGCGGCCGTACGGCTCGAGGAGGTGCTCGCCGATGCCCATCTGGGCGGCGATGTCCGGCAGGGGCAGTGGCTTTCCGGCACGGGCGATCTCGAGATCAGACGGGAACGGCATGGAAGCTCCTCGGTGTTTAGACGGATATCGAACGGGTGGGACGTCGTGGAATGTTTTCGGCGGGGTCGAACTATTGGGCGGATCGCCGGCGGGGCAGCGTGAATGTCGGCAACAACATCATCGTTCCACATTGCGGGCCCGTCCCGCATGGTGGACTATGGAGGAGCGATCAGTACACTGGCGATCATCGCACCGCAACCCCGGGAGAAGCCATGAGCACGACCGCGAAACGCCCGGCCCACCGGGGCATGAAGTCGTCCCCGCTCCCCCGCATCACCACCCCGCTCGTCCGCGACAACGGGGTGCTCCGCCCGGCCACGTGGGACGCGGCACTGGAGCGGGCTGCCCGTGGGTTCGCCGAGACCCGGAGCCTCCACGGACGCAACGCCTTCGGACTGTTCTCCTGCTCGAAGTCGACGAACGAGATGAACTACATCGCCCAGAAGTTCACCCGGGCGGTGATCGGCACCAACAACATCGACTCGTGCAACCGCACTTGACACGCTCCGTCTGTGGTCGGTCTGGCCACCGTGTTCGGAGCAGGCGGCGGAACCTCGAGTTACGCCGAGATCGAAGCAACTGACGTCATCGTCCTCTGGGGGTCGAACGCGCGTGCCGCCCATCCGATCTTCTTCCAGCACGTCCTGAAGGGGATCCGCAACGGCGCCAAGCTGATCGTCGTCGATCCCCGCCGCACCGAGACCGCGCAGTGGGCCGACCTGTGGTGCGGACTCAATGTCGGCACCGACATCGCGCTGTCGAACACCATCGCCCGCGAGATCATCCACGCCGGGCTCGCCAACCGCGCCTTCATCGAAGGCTCCACGAGCGACTACGAGGCCTACGCCGCCTCGGTCGAGCCATGGACCCTCGCGCGCGGCTCTGCCGTAACCGGTGTTCCCGCCGAGGCGATCCGCGAGCTCGCCCACACTTATGCTCGGGCGGACCGTGCGCAGCTCTGCTGGACGCTCGGGATCACCGAGCACCACAACGGCGTCGACAACGTTCTCGCGCTTATCAACCTGGCGTTGCTCTGCGGCCACGTCGGGCGCTTCGGTGCGGGCCTCAACCCGCTGCGCGGTCAGAACAACGTGCAGGGCGGCGGCGACATGGGCGCCATCCCGAACCGCATGCCCGGCTTCCAGGACATCCTCGACGCCACGGTGCGGGCGAAGTACGACCACGCATGGTCACTCGGGGGCACGGGCAACGAGATCCAGGACCACTATGGCTGGCACCTCACGGCCATGTTTGAGGCAATGGGCCGAGGAGAGCTGCGTTCGCTCTATGTCATCGGTGAGAACCCGGCGCAGTCAGAAGCCGACAAGGGTCATGCCGTCAAGTTGCTCAACGGCCTCGACCACCTCGTCGTACAGGACATCTTCCTGACCCGCACGGCCGAACTGGCCGATGTCGTGCTTCCCGGTTCGGCGAGCTGGTGCGAGAGCGAAGGAACCGTGACGAACTCCGAGCGGCGCGTGCAGCGATGCCGTAAGGCCCTCAACCCGCCCGGCGATGCGAAGGACGACATCGAGATCATCGTTGCGCTCGCCGCCAAGATGGGCCACCACTGGTCCTACGGTTCGACAGCTCGTGAAGTCGCCGAGAACGTGTGGGACGAGATGCGTGCGCTGTCACCGATGCACCATGGCATGTCCTATGCGCGCTTAGAAGAGCACGATGGCATCCAGTGGCCATGCCCGAGCCACGACCGCATCGAGCCGTCCTTCCTCCACGGACGCCTGTGGGCCGCCGACCCGGCCGAACGGGGCCGACTCGCCCCATTCTCGGTCGTGATCGACGACCCGCCGGTAGACACACTCTCCGACGAGTTCCCGCTGCGGCTGACCACCGGCCGACGACTCGACTCCTACAACACCGGCGTCCAGTCCGGCGGCTTCGCATCGCCGCTGCGGTTCGGCGAGACCATCGATGTGTCCCCCGAGGACGCACGAGACCTCGGCATCGTCGACGGCGAGATCGTCCGCGTGGCGTCTCGCCGCGGAGCAGTCGAAGCGCCCGTGCAGATCGATTCGTCCCTTCGCCCCGGTCTGGTGTTCATGACCTTCCACTTTCCCGAGCAGGTCGACGTGAACATACTGACCATCGAAGCCAACGATCCGAAGTCGGGCACCGCCGAGTTCAAGGCCAGCGCGGTCCGGATCGACAAGGTCTCCGACCGCGCCCTCGTAGCTGGCAGCTGAATGGATCTGAAGACCTCCACCCACGAGGCGACGGCGGTCGAAGCGGCCGCCATCGAGTCGGTCCTCGGCCCGGCGATCGACGGATGGCGCACCTCCGAGCGGACAGCCGCGGATTTCCACGTGGGCAGCGGCGGGCAGCAACTCCGCGACCGCCGCCACGAACTCCTCGCGGTTCTGCACGCGGTCAACGATCGGGTCGGGTGGATCTCTCCCGGCGCGGTGAACGAGATCAGCAACCGGACCGATGTCGCCCCAGCCGAGGTCTTCGCCGTCGCCAGCTTCTACGCGCTCTTCCCGTTGAAAGAGTCCGACCCACGCCAGGTCCACGTGTGCGTCGACGCAGCCTGTCGCGCCGCTGGATCGACCGAATCCGCGGTGCCCCGTGGCGCGCACGCCTCTCCGTGCCTGGGAGCATGCGAGCGCGCACCGGTCGGACTCGTCACCCTGGCCGGCGCGCCGGCGCGTCATGCCGTGATCGAGAACTGCACGCCCGATGTCGCGCAGACGGTCATCGACGGCGCCTGGCCCGCCCCGGAAGCACCGGTCGCAGCGGCGCTCCCCCAGCCAGTGGCCGATCGGGTGTTGCTACGCCGAATCGGTGTCGTCGACCCGCTCAGCCTCGACGCCTACCGTGCCAACGGCGGCTACGAAGCGTTGCGCGCCGCCTTCGCGATGGGTCCGGTGGCCGTCATTCGTGAAGTCACCGATGCCAAGCTCCTCGGCCGCGGCGGCGCCGCGTTCCCGACCGGACGCAAGTGGGATGCTGTCGCCCGTCAGCCGGCACGCCCCCATCACCTCGTCTGCAACGCCGACGAGTCCGAGCCGGGCACCTTCAAGGACCGTGTGGTCATGGAAGGCGACCCGTTCGCACTGATCGAGTCGATGACCGTAGCGGCGTTCGCCACCGGTTGCGAGCACGGTTGGATCTATCTCCGCGGCGAGTACCCGCGGGCAATGGCCACCCTCACGGCAGCACTCGACATCGCCCGCTCCCGGGGCTACCTCGGCGCCAACATCCTCGGATCGGGGTTCGATTTCGACATCGAGATCACCCGTGGAGCCGGTGCCTACATCTGCGGTGAGGAGACGGCGATCTTCAACTCGATCGAGGGCTACCGGGGCGAACCCCGGAACAAGCCGCCGTTCCCCGTCGAGAAGGGCCTCTTCGACAAGCCCACCGTGGTCAACAACGTGGAGACACTGATCAACGTGCTCCCGATCCTGATCGAGGGTGCGCTCACCTACGTCTCGCGTGGGACAGAGGGCTCCATCGGCCACAAGCTGTTCTGTCTCAGTGGTGCCGTCAACAAGCCCGGTGTCTATGAGGTCATCTTCGGCATCACGCTCCGCCAACTCATTGAGTTGGCCGGTGGCGTACCGGCCGGCCGAACCGTGCAGGCCGTGCTGCTCGGTGGTGCGGCCGGTTCATTCATCGGCCCTGACAACCTCGATATTCCGCTGACGCTGGAGGCAACCCGGGCCATCGGTGCGTCGCTCGGCTCCGGCGTGGTGTGCGTGTTCGACGACACCGTCGATCTCATCGATCAGGTACGCAGGATCGCTACCTTCTTCCGCAATGAATCGTGCGGTCAGTGCGTTCCCTGTCGTGTCGGCACCGTCCGTCAGCAGGAATCGCTGACCCGTCTCACCATCGGCTCCCGACCTGACCGTACGCGCGCTGAGGAGTTGGCGTTGCTGAAGGATCTCGGCCAGGTGATGCGAGACGCGAGCATCTGCGGTCTCGGGCAGACCGCCCACAACGCGATCGATTCCGCCATCAAGCTCGGAGTGTTCGCATGACCGCCGTCTCGCTGGGCATGCCGCGACGAATGGTCGAGGCCACCATCGACGGTGCCTCCGTGAGGGTTCCTGAGGGCACGACGATCTTTGACGCATGCCGCAGTGCCGGCACCGAGATCCCGGTGCTCTGCCGGGGCGAGACGATCACCCCGAAGAACGCATGCCGGGTCTGCATGGTCGAAGTGGAGGGCTCCCGAACCTTGGTGCCGTCATGCTCGCGGCCGGTCGAAGCCGGCATGGTCGTTCACACCCGCAACGAGCGGGTCGACACCTCGCGCCGCATGGTGCTGGAACTCCTCGGGAGCTCGGTCGACCTCTCGATCACCCCGAACGTGGATCGCTGGAACAACGAGTACGGCGTCGACACCGCTCGACACGGCGACGTCTCGTTCGCTCCCGACCGTGACGCCCGCATCACCGGGCATCACCACGCCACCGACGGTTCGATGGCCGAGACGGTCCGCCAGGCCGTGAAGGATGACAACGACCTCTACGTCCGCGACTACTCGAAGTGCATCCTCTGCTACCAGTGCGTCGACGCATGCGGTGAGCAGTGGCAGAACACCTTCGCTATCGGCGTCGCCGGTCGCGGCTTCGACATCCGCATCTCCACCGAGTTCGACACAGCACTGACCGATTCCGCGTGCGTGTACTGCGGCAACTGCGTGCAGGTCTGCCCGACCGGCGCACTGATGTTCCGCAGCGAACACGAGATGCGGGCCGCCGGCACGTGGGACGAACCGGCGCAGACGCAGACGGACACCATCTGTGCCTACTGCGGCGTCGGCTGCCAGCTGACGCTCCACGTACAGGACGAGCGCATCGTCAAGGTCACCTCGCCAGCTGAGCACTCGGTGACCCATGGCAACCTCTGCATCAAAGGCCGCTTCGGCTTCGAGTTCGTCCAGAACAGCTGAGTGGTGCCGGACGGGGCCGGGGCGTGGGTTTCGGAGCCTGGGTCGCCCGCTCCGGGAGCGACCGGGACTCCGGAGTCTCGTCACTGAACGGGTAGAGCCAGAGCAACCGAGTCTTGATGGTAGATTTCCTACCATGACGATTACCATCGACGCCGCCGGGCGGGTCGTGATTCCCAAATCCATTCGGGACGCGCTGGGGCTTTCCGCTGGCGTCGCGTTGGTCATCACGAGTGATGGCGTCGGCGTGCGTATCGAACCAGAAACGCAGGGCGGTCGGGTCGTCGAGATCGACGGCGAGTTGGCAGTCGTTTCGACGACCGGGCGAGCAGTCACCGATTGGGAGGTCCGAGAGGCAATCGATGCGGGCCGTCGCTGACACAAGCATCATCGTCGCCGCAGCGATCCAGTCGGGAGCAGCGCACGCGCAAGCCATTGCCGCACTTCGCGCGTCCGACGCAGCCGCGGCCGGGCACGCGTGGGTCGAAAGCTTCTCGGTGCTGACCCGGCTTCCGCGCGACTTTCGGCTAACGAGCTCCGACGCCGCCATGGTGCTCGATTCCGTGGTGCCCCACACCCGAGCGCTTTCCTCCGTCGAGCAGCGGGGATTCAAGGCATGGCTCGCTGGAAGTGATGTGGTCGGCGGAGCGGTCTACGACGCCCTCGTTGCGTGGGCAGCCAAGTGCGCCGAGTTGCCACTCCTCACGCGAGACCTACGGGCACTTCCGACATACCGGGCCGTCGGTGTCGAGGTCCTGTTGATCGACCCCACATTGACCTAGGCCAGCGTGCGCCGGACGGAAAACTGATGGGTTTCGGGGCCTGGGCGCCTTGTGTTCAAGCGGTCATTGCCATGTTCGGCAACGACGCGATCGACCGTTGGATGGCGAATCAGGCTCACGGTCCGATCCCATGAATCGCCGTGGTTGGACGGCCGCAGCATTTTCGCCCAACCCCTTCAGCTGCAGGCCGAGCGACATCAGGCGCAGCCGGATTGTGCGGGACGTTCAGGCCCGAACCGAACCCGATCTCCACGACCGAGCCAACGAGGTCGGCGCAGACTCGCGTACGTATCCTGCGGTTCTCCACGGAGTTCATGGCCGCGTTCATGATGTGCGGAAGGATCCTGGATCGGTAGACGCCCATTCGCCGAGTGTGCACTGAAAGAGGGTCGGCCAAACCGTACCGGCGCAACCGGCAAGACTGTCCGGCTCGTGAACGCCGACACCGCAACCGCTGATCCCACCACCAAGGCGTCGGGGCTCGCCGTGGCCGGGCTGTTCTTCGTCAACGGGCTGGTCTTCTCCAATTGGATCCCCCGGATTCCCGACGTGCGGGATCGGTTAGGGATGGACAACGGCGGACTCGGGGCCACGCTCATCGGCGGCGGACTCGGCGGCATTCTCGGCTCGCTTCTGGTCGCCCGGTTGCTGCGCCGATTCGGCAGCCGTCGGCTCGTGCTCATGGCGGCGACCGCTCTTGCGCTCCTGCTTCCGCTCGTCGCGCTGGCGCCGTCACCGATCGTGCTGGTCGCGGTGCTCACCTCGCTCGGCTTCTGTGACGTGTTCAACGACATGGCCATGAACACCCAGGGCACCATCGTGCAAGGCCGTCTCAGCCGATCGATCATGCAGCGGCTCCACGCGGCGTGGAGCTGCGGAGCCGCGTGTGGCGCCGCGATGGGCGCACTCGCTTCGGCCTACGACGTCGGCGTCGGCGTCCATCTCGGCCTCGTCGCCGCGCTGCTCCTCGGCGTCATCGCGATCGTCCGACCACATCTCGTCCCAAGCGATCCGACGGGGAGCACCACGGCTCCCGTCACGCATACGAAGCGACCGAGACGGTTCTCGCCGGTCGTCGCCGCAATGGTCGTGATGGCGGTCGGCGTCGCCTTCGCCGAAGCCACGCCGTCGGACTGGAGCGCGGTCACGATGCGCGACGTGTTCTCCTTCAACGCCGCTGGCGTGGCGACCGTCGTGTTCGCAGGATCGATGCTCGGGGCACGGCTTTTCGGCGACCACCTCGTGGACCGCCTCGGACCTCAGCGAATGCTCGACGCGGCGCTCGCCGTCGCCATCGCGGGTTTCGCGTTGATCGTCGTGGCCCCGGTCGCGCCCGTTGCCCTGATCGGGTTCAGTGTGTGTGGCTTGGGCGTATCGGTGATGTTCCCGCAGCTCTACGCCATGGCCGCCACATTGCCGGGAGCGGCAACAGGTTCTGGCCTCGGAGCGATGGGCATGGGTCAGCGCGTCGGCTTTCTCGCCGCACCCCTGCTTGTCGGCACCATCTCCGACTGGCGATCACTGCGGTGGTCGTTCGCCGTTGTGGCCGCGATCGTGCTCGCCGCGATCCTCAGCGCGCGTACGGTTCTGCAAGGGAACATCGGCCGGGCGGTCGCCTGACCTGCTGCCGAGAATCCCCTCAGCCGGACACGCTGCGGATCTCGTCGTGGAAGGTCTTGACGTGATCGACCATGAGCTTCTCGCATCGATCACCGTCGCCCTCGCGTAGCGCGTCGAGCATGTCGGCGTGCTCAGCGAGCACATCGTGCATCTGAAACGTCCCGCGCAGGTAGAGGTACCAGACCCGTTCGCTCTGGGCATAGAGCATGTCGAGCGTGTCGGTGAGGAAACGGTTGTGTGCGGCGGCCCACATGAGCTCGTGACAGCGCCGGTCCACCGCAAGGGTCTCGACCGGTCCCGCCGTCGGTCTCACTTCGGCGAGCACTTGGCCGAGCTCGTCCCACCCGCCCGGAGTTCCGCGTTCCGCGGCAAGCCGGGCGGCGTAGGGCTCGACCACGCGACGGGTCTCGAACAGCGTCGCCAACTCACTCACCTCGATGGACGTGACGAACACCCCGCGTCGCGGCACTACGCGCACGAACTGATCGCGCTCGAGCCGCTGAATGGCCTCGCGAATAGGAGTACGACTGACGCCGAGACGCACCTGGAGAGCGACCTCGTCGACCACGGCCTCGGGGGCCAATTCGAGAGTGACGATGAGCCGCTTGATCGCGGCGTACGCCTGATCACTCAGCGACTTGGGCCGGCTCACGAGCTTGGGCCAGCAGAGACGGCAGAAATCGAAGCATGCCGGCCCAAGCGAGCCAGCTGGCCCACGAGATGGGGGACGGGGGTCCTCAGAGGCCGGGACATCGCCATGGTCAGAATGCTAGCATCGTGATATATCAGACCGGACGTTGTCGTCCGGCGTCGGAACGAACGAGCCGGCTCAACCGAGTCGGGGCAAGGACATCATGAGCGAGTTCCCCACCAAGGCCAAGTGTGTCGTGATCGGAGCGGGCATCGTCGGAAACTGCCTCGTCGGGCACCTCGCCCGACTCGGATGGACCGACATCGTGCAGATCGACAAGGGGCCGCTCCCGAACCCCGGCGGCTCGACCGGCCACGCGTCGAACTTCATCTTCCCCACGGATCACAACAAGGAGATGGCGTTCCTCACCCTCGACAGCCAGCAGCAGTACGTCGACATGGGTGTGAACAACACGTGCGGAGGCATCGAGGTCGCCCGTGAGCCCCAGCGTCTCGAGGAGTTCAATCGTCGGATGACGTCGGCCAAGGCGTGGGGCATCGATTCGAAGCTCATCACCACGGCCGAAGTGAAGGAACTGGTGCCGTTCATCAACGAAGACGTGATCCTGGGCGGGTACTACACGCCCAGCGTCTCCGCGGTTGACTCACTGCGCGCCGGAACACTGATGCGCGAGGAAGCGGTCGCCAAGGGGGCCCTGCAGGTGTTCGCCAACACCGAGGTGCTCGACGTGGAGACCGACGGGGTCTACGTGAAGGCTGTCGTGACCACGAAGGGCCGTATCGAGTGCGAATACGTCGCGATCGCCTGCGGCGTGTGGAGCCCCCGCATCGCCAAGATGGCCGGCGCCAACATCCCGCTCATCCCGGCCGTCCACCAGATGGCCGACGTCGGGCCCATCCAGATCCTGGTCGAATCGAACAAGGAGCTGGCGTATCCGATCGTCCGTGACATGGACACGTTCTGTTACGAGCGTCAGTCCGCTGGCTCGATGGAAGTCGGATCGTATGCGCACCGACCGATCTTTCATCACCCCAACGACATCCCCTCGAACGAGGAGTCGGCACTCTCCCCGACCGAGCTGCCGCTCACCCTGGACGACTTCGATCCGCAGATGGAGCAGGCCATCGAGCTGATGGACATGCTCGGCGACGCCGAGATCAAGTACGCGATCAACGGCCTGCTCTCGCTCACGCCCGATGCCATGCCGGTCCTCGGTGAGTGCGTCGAAGTGCGCAACCTCTGGTCGGCCGCTGCTGTGTGGATCAAGGAAGGTCCGGGCATCGCCCAGCTCGTCGCCGAGTGGATGACCTTCGGCTACCCGAAGATGTGCGATCCGCACTCGTCGGACATCAGCCGGTTCTACCCGCACGAGAAGACCGAGATGCACGTCGAAGCCCGATGTGCCGAGCACTTCAACAAGACGTACGGCATCGTGCACCCCCGTGAGCAGTGGGCGTCGCGGCGCGACATGCGCCGTTCGCCGTTCTGGTGTCGGGAAGACGCGCTCGGCGCGGTGTTCTACGACGCCCGCGGGTGGGAGCGCCCGCAGTGGTATGGATCCAACAGCGCGCTTCTCGCCAAGTTCCCCGAAGTGTGCGAGCCCCGCGACCACGAGTGGGACGGCCGCTGGTGGTCGCCGATCATCAACGCCGAACATCTGCAGATGCGTGAGACCGTCGGCATGGTCGACCTGACGGCGTTCAATCAGCTCGACATCACCGGACCCGGTGCCCTCGACCTCATGCAGAAGCTCAGCGTGAACCAGGTCGACGTCGCCGTCGGCCGAGGCGTCTACACACCATGGCTCACGCCGCACGGCGGCTTCCGCGGTGACCTCACCGTCCAGCGTCTTGGCGATCAGCATTTCCGGGTCGTCACTGGCGCGTTCGACGGCGGCCGCGACGAGTACTGGATCAAGCGCCACATGCCCCTCGACGGTTCCGTCACCTTCGAGAACAAGTCGAGCAGCCTGTGCACCATCGGTGTGTGGGGTCCGAACGCCAAGGCGCTCGTCGAGAAGATCCACACCCCGCAGCGGGGTGAAGGCGGACTCGACAACGAGAGCTTCCCATACGGCGCTGTGCTCGATCGCCTGCTCGCCGGCATCCCGTGCACGATGTTCCGCATCTCCTACGTCGGCGAGTTCGGCTGGGAGATCACCACGAAGATGGAGCACGGCCTCAAGCTCTGGGACGCGCTGTATGCGGCGGGCGAAGACCTCGGAGTCATCCCCGTCGGCATCGGTGTCTATGCGGTGACCGGGCGCATCGAGAAGGGCTACCGCCTCATGGGCGCCGAGCTCGAGAGCGAGTACATGCCCCACGAGGCCGGCCTCGACCGCCCGAAGGTCAAGGCGGCCGACTTCATCGGCAAGGAGGCCTACGTGGCCGCCCGCGCCGCCGGAGCGAGCACGGTCATGTGCACACTTACGATCGATGACCACATGTCGAAGGCCGGGATCAAGCGGTTCCCCGTTGGTGGCAACGAGCCGATCGTCACCGCCGACGGTGAGCGCATCCTCGACGCACACGGTCGGGTGTCGAGGGTGACGACAGCGGGCATGGGCCCGTCGGTCGGCAAGTTCCTTCTGCTGGCGTACCTCCCGCCCGAGCATGCCGTCGAAGGCAACCAGAACCTCCGTGTCATGTACATGAACGAGCTCTACCCGGTCACAGTCGCTCGGGTCGGCAGCACTCCGCTGTTCGATCCGACCGACAGTCGCATGAAGGGCTGAGGACGCCGAAGATGGGCTCCACCCTTCCGCGCTGCGCCGCTCCGCTTCGCTTCACTGCTCGCAACACCAGCCACCCGACAACCGCGACCGTCCTCTCATGAGGTCTCTTCGCATCGCCGTCTGCGTGAAACGTGTCCCCGCTCCTGGTTCCCGGATCAACGTGACGGCCGACGGACACGCCGTCGACGCGACCAACCTCGGCTTCACCACTTCGCCGCACGAGGAGTGCGCGGTGGAGGCCGCGGTCCAGCTCGTCGAACTGCATGGCGGCTCGGCCACGGTGGTGACACTGGGGCCGGTCGAGGCAGAGGAGCAGCTCCGCTACGCCGCGTCGGTCGGTGTCGAACGGGCGCTGCTCGTCTCGGCCGCCGACGGACTGAACTGGGATCCGCAAAACACCGCGGCCGCCATCGCCGCGGCCCTTCACGCCGTCGAAGCCCGCGACGGGGCGTTCGACCTCATCCTGTTCGGGAACGAGTCGGCCGACTCGGGTGGATTCCAAGTGGGCATACGAGTTGCCCGTGCGCTCGGCCGCCCCGTCGTGAACGGAGCGAAGGGCATCGAGGTCGGCGAGAACGCCGTCACGGTTCGTCGTCCGATCGATGCTGGGTTCGAGGTTTACGACCTCCCCCGCCCCTGCGTCATCGGGGTGAAGGAGGGGATCAACCTTCCCCGCTATCCCACGATGAAGGGACGGCTCGCGTCGAAGAAGGTGGCGGTCGAAGTCGTCGAAGGCCTCGACCGGTCGGGGGGGCAGGCGCGGGTGCGTCTGCACCGTCCGGAGGAGAAGGCCAGCTCCACCATCATCCTGGGCAACGGTCCCGAAGCCGCAGGTGCCGTCGTCGACCTCCTCGCCGAACTCGGAGTCCTGGCATGAGCTCTGCCTATTGGCGCTGCGCCGCTCCGCTGCGCTTCACTGCTCGCAACACCGCCATCCCATCAGCACTCGGGCCGGTCCGATGAGCGTTCTCGTCGTGATCGAACACGACCGCGGCGTCATGGCGTCCGGTTCGCTTGAAGCCCTGACCGCCGCCCGGGCTCTTTCGGCGGATGTCACGGCCGCCGTGTGTGGCGGCACCGATGCCCTCGCCGCAACCTGTGCTGAATACGGCGCCACGGAAGTCGTGAATCTCCTCCATCCGTTCTTGGACGACTATGCCCCGCAGGCATGGGGCGAGGCCATTGCGCAGCTCGTAGCGGCCCGTCAGCCCGACGCCGTCATCGCCTGTGGCACCGATCGGGGCAACGAGGTCCTCGCCCACGCCAGCGTCAGTCTCGAGCTCCCGATGGTGGCCAACGTACTGCGCATCGACGTGTCGACGACCTTGTGGTCCCTCACGCGCGTGCAGTGGGGTGGATCGCTCCTCGAAGACGTCACCCTCGACGCGGCAACCAAGCTCATGACCGTTGCCCATCACGCGAACGACATCATGCCGTCGGCGGTGCCCGAGCACCCGACGACGTTCGAGCCGATCCTTGACGACGCGCTCGGGTCCACCATGGTGCGAGACCGCGTCGTGCGCGAAGCCGGAGTGACGCTCACCACGGCGCGGGTCGTGGTCGGCGGCGGCCGTGGTGTGGGATCGCCCGAAGGTTTTGCGCCACTCGAAGAACTCGCCGGTCTGCTCGGCGGCGTTGTCGGTTGCTCCCGCGCTGTCACCAACAACGGCTGGCGGAACCACACCGATCAGGTCGGCCAGACCGGCACCAGGATCGCCCCGGACATCTATTTCGCCTGTGGCATCTCCGGCGCGATTCAACACTGGGTCGGGGCGATGGCGTCGAAGAACATCCTCGCCATCAACACCGACAAGGACGCCAACATGGTCACCCGGGCCGACTACGCGGTGATCGGCGACCTCCACAAGGTCATCCCCGCCATCAGCGAAGAGATCCGCCGGCGCCGAGGCTGAGCCGATCAGAAGTTCGCAGCATTTGTGGCTCTCAGAGCAACGAAGACTGCAAACTCGCTGCCGGCCCTCCGAAACGAGCGTCCGCAGAGGTCGGCGAGACTGGCAGAGTGACGTCACCCCCGCCTCCAACCGCACCAGGCGCCTCTCGTCGTGGAGTTCTTCGGGTGTATCTCGGCGCGGCGCCCGGGGTCGGCAAGACCTACGCCATGCTCGACGAGGCACGACGCCGGAAGGGGCGAGGGGCAACGGTCGTGGTCGGGCCGATCGAAACGCACGGCCGCCCGGCAACGGAGGAACAACTCGAACTTCTCGACGCTCGGCCGACCGACCGCGGCAACGAGTTGCC
>JANLRD010000186.1:0-7633 GCA_031368215.1 Acidimicrobiia bacterium
TACGAGGTTTCGGGCGACGACCACGATGAGGTGCATCAGCAGCTGGCCGGCACCTTGGACACGGTATGCGACTCGATTGCCGCCATCCATGCCGCCGCCCGCACCTCGTTCGCGGGCACGTCCGGTAGCCGGCCGTTGTGGCCCTGCATCGTGCTGCGCACCCCGAAGGGGTGGACCGGGCCAGAAGTCGTTGACGGGGTTGCGGTCGAGGGCACCTGGCGGGCGCATCAGCTCCCACTGAGCGTCGACGCACAACACCCCGAGCACTTGGCGATGCTCGAGTCCTGGATGCGCAGCTATCGGCCCGAGGAGTTGTTCGACGCCGACGGCCGGGTCGTCGACACGGTCGCCGCCCTGGCCCCCGTGGGCGATCGGCGCATGGGCGCCAACCCGCATGCCAACGGGGGCCGTCTGCTGCGCCCGCTGCGGCTACCGGACTTCCGCGAGTACGCCGTGGTGCTGGATCATCCGGGTGTTGTGGTGGCCGAGTCGACCAAGCCGCTCGGGACGTTGCTGCGCGATGTGTTGTCGGCCAACGCTGACCAGCGGAACTTCCGCATCTTCGGGCCCGACGAGACGGCGTCGAACCGGCTCGGTGACGTGTTCGAGGCTACCGGCCGGACATGGATGGGCGAACGTTCGGACCAGGACCTCGAGCTGCATCTCTCGCCCAGCGGGCGGGTGATGGAGATCTTGTCGGAGCACACGTGCCAGGGCTGGCTCGAGGGTTACCTGCTCACCGGGCGGCACGGCCTGTTCTCCTGCTACGAGGCGTTCATCCACATCATTGACTCGATGTTCAACCAGCACGCCAAGTGGCTCAAGGTCTCCAGCGAACTGGAATGGCGGCCGAAGATCGCGTCGCTCAACTACCTACTCACTTCGCACGTGTGGCGCCAGGACCACAACGGGTTCAGCCATCAGGACCCGGGTTTCATCGACCATGTGGTCAACAAGAAGGCCGAGCACGTGCGGGTCTACCTGCCCCCCGATGCCAACACCCTGTTGTCGGTCGCGGACCACTGCCTGCGCAGTCGTCAGCAGGTGAACGTGATCGTGGCCGGCAAGCAGCCCGCGTTGCAGTTCCTCGACATCGACCAGGCCATAGCCCACTGTGCCAAGGGCGTCGGTATCTGGGAGTGGGCCAGCAACGATGCCGGTGTCTCGCCCGATGTGGTGATGGCCTGCTGCGGCGACGTGCCCACCCTCGAGACCTTGGCCGCGGTCGACATCCTCCGGCGCCACGTGCCGCATCTGCGCGTGCGCGTCGTGAACGTAGTGGACCTGATGGCATTGCAACCGGAGAGCGAGCACCCCCATGGGCTCAGCGACGACCATTTCGACGCGCTGTTCGGTGTCGACCGGCCGGTGCTGTTCAACTTCCACGGCTACCCGTGGCTCATCCACCGTCTCACGTACCGCCGCCACAACCACCACCAGCTGCACGTGCGCGGCTATATCGAAGAGGGCACCACCACGACGCCGTTCGACATGTGCGTGCTGAACCGCATCGACCGCTTCCATCTCGTGATGGACGTGATCGACCGGGTCCCAGAAGTCGGCCCGGCGGGCGCGTACCTGCGAGAACTGATGACCAACGAGCTCGTCCGCCATCGCAGCTACATCCGCTCGGTCGGCCAGGATCTGCCAGACATCCGTAACTGGAAGTGGGATGCCTGACCGGACCGTCGTCGTCGTCAATACGGGTTCGACGTCGGTCAAGATCGGGTTGTACGGCTCGGCGGTTTCCACGGCGACTTCGATGGCATCCTCGTTGGTCGAACGCTGGACCGCAGACGCAACCACGGATGAGCTGGGCCCGGACCGGGTCTCCGGGATCGAACGCCAACTGCGGGCGGCACCCATCGATTCCGCCACACTCGTTGCCGTCGCCCATCGCATCGTGCATGGTGGGGACCACTTCGACGGCCCCGTGATCGTCGATGCCGCGGTCGAGGCGGCCATCCGTTCAGTCGCCGACATGGCGCCCCTGCACAACCTCGCCGGGCTCGACGGCATCACCGCAGCGCGGCGAGTCGTCGAGGCTTCGGTGCCCCAGGTCGCCGTGTTCGACACCACGTTCCATCGCACGATGCCAATGGCGGCGGCCGCATACGGCGGACCGTATGAGTGGATCGGGCGAGGTCTGCGCCGCTATGGCTTCCACGGCATCAGCCACGAATGGGCTGCTCATCGTGCCGCCGTGCTACTCGGTCGGCCGCTGACCGAGCTGCGGCTGGTGACCTGTCACTTGGGTGGCGGATGCTCGGTCGCGGCCATCGACCGCGGTCGCAGCATCGACACCACGATGGGATTCACGCCATTGGACGGGCTGGTGATGGCCACGCGGTCGGGCTCCGTCGATCCCGGGCTGATCCTGCACCTTTTACGCACCGGAACCACTGTCGACGCGCTTGAGGATCTCCTGGAGCGCCACGCCGGGCTGTTCGGACTCTCCGGCGTCAGTGGCGACCTCCGTTCGGTGACGGCCGCACGTGACGATGGTGATGAAAGGGCGCGGCTCGCCATCGACGTGTTTGTCCACCGCGTGACGGCGGGCGCCGGTGCAATGGCGGCCTCTCTCGGTGGGTTCGACGCCCTCGTCTTCACCGGCGGCGTCGGGGAGCACTCGTCCGAGGTGCGGACGCGGGTCAGCGCCCGATTCGCGTTCGCCGGTGTGACCCTCGACGAACGAGCCAACGCAACGGCCACCGGCGATGTGGATGTGTCCGCGGCGCAGGCCTCGGCACGGGTACTCGTGGTGACGAGCCGTGAGGACCTGGCCATTGCGGCCAATGCCATCAACGCTGTCGATCGCTGATCGCAGGATCAAAGACAGGTGTCGAACAGGCGAGACGGCCGGACGAGCACTCCGCCACCGCGTCATTCCGACAACGCGAGCGGAGAACCGTCCGCGTCGGTCCATTCGGCCTGGTGTTAGTTTCTACGACAGTATGTCGGAGATCCGTGCATCGCGTAGTTCAGACGAAGCGAAGTCCTTGGACATCTCTCCTTCGCGCGTCCAATTGCTCCTTGACCGTGCCGTCGAGTTGGCGGGCGAACACGATCTCGATGTCGTCTTGCGGAGGATCGTGGAGAGCGCGGCAGTGGTGGCGGGTGCGAAATATGCAGCGCTGGGCTTAAACGGGGGAGTCGGCGCGAGGACAACGTTCATCCACCACGGCATGGATGCCGCCACTGTTGAGCGTCTAGGAGAACCACCGCGCGGGTTGGGAATGTTGGGTCAGGTGGCAGTTGCCGACGCACCGATCCGTTCGGACGACCTTGGGGCGGACGCGCGGTCGTGCGGCTTCCCGACAGGTCATCCACCGATGCGAACATTCCTGGGTGCCCCGATAGCCCGCGGTGGTCGCCGCTTCGGAAGCCTGTATCTGACGGAGAAGCTAGGCGGTGCACCGTTCGACCTCGAGGACGAGGCGTTGGTGATGGCGCTGGCTGCGTTTGCAGCGTGCGCGATCGAGAGCGCAGAGCTCGTGGCGACTGAGCAGGCCCGTCTCGATGCGGTGGCGTGCCGAATAGCGGCCGAGGAACGCGAACGGTCCCGGCGCGATGTACTTCGGGCGGTGATCGCTGCCCAGGAGGAGGAGCGGGCGCGGGTATCGCGTGATCTGCACGACGACATCGGGCAGGCGTTGACCTCCGTGATGCTCGGTTTGCGATTGATCGGAGTTCCCGCCAACGCCGGCGCGGACGAGGACGCGCGAGTGCGTATCGATGAGCTGGGCGAGCTGATCGCCGAAGCGCTTCGCAGTACCCGTCGGTTGGCGTTCGAGCTGCGACCGAGCGTCCTGGACGATATTGGTTTGGCGGCAGCGCTGCAGCGACTCGTCGATGATGTGGCTGAACGTTCGGGGATGGCGGTCGACGCCGTAGTCGATGGGCTACCGGAGCACGACGTGCCTTCGGAAGTGGCCACCGTTGTGTACAGGGTCGTACAGGAAGCACTCACCAACGTTGCCCGCCACGCCGAGGCGTCAACCGCGAGCGTGGCCGTTACGGTCGCGTCGGGTCGATTGCGAGCGGTGGTGGAGGACGACGGGGCGGGCTTCGACCCGGACCGCCCGGTCGATGGACACCTCGGCCTCCAAGGTATGAAGGAACGCGCCGAACTCATCGGGGGAACGGTAAGCGACTTCACCTCGCGGGGCTCACGGACCACTGTTGACTAGGACGTGCCCCTTGGCTGATGGTGATGTGGTGCGGGTCGCGCTGTGCGACGACCACGGTGTCGTTCGCAGCGGACTGCGTCGAATCCTCGCCGCTGAACCGGATCTCGAGGTCGTCGGTGAGGCGGGGACGATCAGCGAAGCGGTGGGCCTGGCGGCAGCTGAACGTCCCGATGTATTCGTGATGGACCTCAACCTGCCCGATGGCAGCGGTATCACCGCCACGGCCACGGTGCGCAAGGTGAGCCCGGCTACTCGTGTCCTGGTTCTGACGGTCCATGATGACGTGGCCTATTTACGGCGGGCGTTCGAGGCGGGCGCCGACGGTTACGTGTTGAAGGAGGCCGCTGACGTCGAACTCGTGCACGCGGTTCGCCAGGTCGCATCGGGACACCAGTACGTGCATCCGACACTCGGCGCCGCACTGCTCGCCCCTGACGCACCCACGGCTCGCCTCGGCGGCCCCGGTGGGGACCTATCGGAGCGAGAAGTCGAAGTGCTGCGCGGCATCGCTCTGGGGTCGACCAACAGTGAGATAGCCGAACGTCTCTACGTATCGGTTCGGACCGTTGAGACCCACCGGGCGCATGTCCAGCAGAAGCTCAATATCCGGTCCCGGGCTCAACTGGTCCGCTTCGCCCGGGACGCCGGCCTGCTCGACCCCGAGGAGCAGGGTCCGTGACGGGCCGCACCGCCGACCCGTAGTCTCAGCGGATGTCCGTGACGTCCGGCGGGACGAACATCGGAGAATGGACCGGTCCAGGGGATGTGGATTGCACCCTTGCGTGTTGATCGCCATCGCCCATCCGGTGATGCGCCGCCTCATAGGTGAGCTTCTCAACCGCGAAAACGACGGGTGGGCCGTGATTCTCCTCGACACTGATCTCGCTACTGCGCTTCTCGCGTTCCGTCCGGACCTTCTCGTCCTCGATAGCGTGGATCTTTTCCGCTTCGGCAGCGACGGACTGAGCGGCTTTCCGAAGAGTCGCATCGTGGTCGTGGGCCCAGAGGCTGACGTCGAGTACCGCAACGTAGCGGCGGGCCGAGGGGCGGGCGCCTGGGTCGCCCGCGACGAACTGGCCGACGATCTCGCTCCAGCGATGCGCCGGGTGCTGGCCAAACAGGCTGCGCCTACGCCAAACGACAGCGTCTGACGTCGTGGTCCCCACCGGCTCCGTGGCGGTCCGTACGGCCGGTTCCGTAGTCACGGCAGATGCCTTCGCGCCATGTACGACTCGACAGACAGCGCTAACCATCGCACTACGACGTGATGTCGTAGTACGATGTTCTCGTGGATAACCAGGCGCCAGCCCGAGCACAGTCGAAGGTCCTGGTGATCCTCGGAGTGGTGATCGTTGCCGCGGTCGCGCTGTACTTCGGCCTCGGCATGCCGGGAATGGATCATGGCGACTCGATGTCGTCCATCGATCACACCACGTCCACGTCGGCGCCAATCCGACGGGCTTTAGCTGGGAACAAGGTTCAGGTTCTTGATCCGGCCATCTTTGCCGCCCGGACGACGGAGAAGGGAGCGGTGGTGGTGAATGTCCATGTGCCGTTCGAAGGCGATATCGCGGGCACGGATGTGTCGATTCCGTTCGACAAGGTCGCTGGTCAGGTGAGCCTGTTGCCGGCCGATCGTGACACACCGCTGCTGGTGTACTGCCGGTCGGGTCGGATGTCGAAGATTGCGGCGGCGGAGTTGGTCCGACTTGGATACCGGGACGTCGCCGATCTCGACGGCGGGATGCTGGCGTGGGAGAAGAGCGGGAGAACGCTGATCGGAACCGTTCAGGGAGGTTCGGTCCGTTGATGCCTGCCTGCGGCCGTTCCTTGTTGACTCGCGGTGTTGCGAAAGCCGGATCAGCGGCGCTCGCGGCTTTCTTCATCGCTGGTTGTGCGACTGGGATGACTGACCGCCGCGATCTGGTCATCTCGGCGCCGGCCGTTGCGTTGCCGAAGGAGCGAACGATTCAGCCGGCTGGCCTGAAGACGTTCGAGGGCATGGTCAGTGGGGCCGCCAGCCCGGTAGTAGTGAACGTGTGGGCCTCGTGGTGTGCCCCGTGTCGGGCTGAAGCTCCACTGCTGGCCCGCGCCGAGAAACGGTATCGGGGCAAGGTGGCGTTCCTGGGTGTGTTGTCACGCGACAGCCCTGCTGCTGGCATGAAGTTCATGCGTTCGTTCGCGATGGCGTATCCGAGTGTTGTAGACGTGACATCAGAGATCAGCGCGTTCCTTCGGGTGAAGGGTTTGCCGACCACGCTGGTCTTCGACCGCCATGGAGCTCTCGTCAGCCAGGTGTTCGGCGGCATCTCGGAACAGCGGCTTGCCGCGTCGATCGACGAATCGCTGCGTGTTCCGTGATGCACAGGTGGCGTGGGCGTGTCGGAGGTATGCGGTAGTGGACACCGGTTTGCTCTTCACGGTGTTGATCGTGCTGGGGGGTGTTCAGGTGATGTTGCGCGCCATGCCGCCGACCGGGGTGGATCGCGCGCAGGTGGTCGAGCTGGTCTCCACGCCGCTCATTGTTGGATTGATCGCCGCCCGCGTGGTCTTCGTGCTTCTCGATCATCCGGCGTCGGTGTTCCGGTTGCGTGACCTGATGGTGGTCCGAGCCGGAGTGGAGTTCTGGGCGGGCGTTCTCGTGGCGTTGGCGTGGGTGCTCGTCCGGGTTCGCCGAGCCGGTGACCGTGTTGGTGCCATGATGACGTTGGCGGCGGCGATGCCGTACCTCGTGATCGGTGTCGCACTGTACGAAGCCAGCTGTCTGGTTCGTGATGGCTGCTTCGGGCCGGTCGCCAGCGTGGGCCTGAAACCGAACGGTCTCGGTTCGACGATGGTGCCGGTGGGCGTGCTCGCTGCCGGGGCTTTGGGTGTTGCTGCCCTTGTGCTGCGCCGGGCATCGACGCCTGAGGCCACGCCGACCGTGTTGGGTGCGTTGGCGATCTTGGGTGGTGTCCGGCTGGTGGCGAGCTGGTTTCTTCCGGCCTTCGGACCGTCGCGGGTGGAGCGGGAATCCGCGTTGGTATTCGTGGTGTCCACGATTGCATTGGTCTTGAGCGCGGTGCGACGTCGCACCTCTCGCCGGGCGGCGTTCGAATCGGATTCGGGTGCCGACCAGAATGACTTCGACAACAACAGCGGGGACGTGACCGTTTCATGAATGCACCGATCGCGCTGGCCGTCACTGCGGGCATGGTGGCGGCCGTGAACCCGTGCGGGTTCTCGCTGCTCCCGGCCTATCTCGGCATGTTTGTCGGTTCGGCCGATGGAAACGCCACGATTCCGCAACGGCTCGGGCGTGCAGGAATGTCGGCGTTGGCGGTCACCGCAGGATTTGTGACCGTCTTCTCTGTCGCTGGCGTGATTCTTGACCGGGTCTCGGCGAGCTTCCAACAGCGGCTGCCTTTCGTCACGCTCATCGTTGGTGCACTGGTTGTGCTGGC
>JANLRD010000190.1:0-2685 GCA_031368215.1 Acidimicrobiia bacterium
GCCCCCGGCGTCGAGCAGTTTGCTCGCGATCACGCAGATGTCGTCTCCGTCGTGGGCATCGGCTCCTACGACACGGCCGCCCAGGCGTTCGATTTCCGCAAGCGACACGGTCTCACCAAGGTCCGGGCGATCTACGACGCCGACGCCACGTCGCGCCGAGCCTTCAAGGTGCTCTCGCAACCGTCGGGCGTGTTGGTGGCCGCGAACGGCAAGATCCTCGCCCGCTACAACGGCGAGATCGACTTCGACGACGTCCTGGCGAAGGTCTGATCCCACCGGGCTCGGCCCCGTGCCCCCCGCCTTTCGGACGCGCAGGTCAGCCCCGCGCTCGTTTGGAGAGAAGCGTTGCCCTCTACTCCTGACGCGCCAGCGACATCCCAGATCGGTGACAACATCATCCCGGATCCCCGATTTCGCGCCGAAAACCAGGCGAAATCGGCCTATCTGGGATGCCCTGGTCAGTTCCCTAGGGCGGCGACCACCTGCGACAGCGACGGGTTCACCATCGGCTGCCCCTTGACCACGAGGGTCGGCACGGTCTCGTTGCCGCGGGCCACCGAGCGGACGAACGCCGCCGCCGTCGGGTCGTCCCAGATGTTGTGCTTCTCGAACGCAAGGTCGGCCTTCACCATCTGCCGTTCAAGCGCGGAACAGAAGCCGCACCCGGGACGCCAGTACATCGTGATCTCCGGTGCGGTCTGCTCAGCCATGGCCACGACGATACCGGCGGTTCACGCCCTACGGCGGCGCAACGGCGGCTCCACCGCCGGCGGGACCCGACGATCGGGCAGCTCGGCGAGCAGCGTCCCCACGACGCCGGCGATCTCTCGGACGGCCCGCGCAACGACCGCCTCCGAGCCCACCGGGACGGTCGAGAACGCCCCGACCTTGCGGACGAACTGCAGCGCCGCAGCCGTCACTTCGTCAGCGGTGGCCGGGGGTGCCAGACCCCGCAAGGGCGTGATGTTTCGACACATCGACCCAACGTACCGAAGCGGGCCGGTGCCGAACACGGTTATGCGGGCCCGGCCATCTAACGTTGACTAGTCCGTGCGGAGTTCCTCCGCCGGTCGCAGGCGCGCCAGCCGGTGCCCGGGCCAGGCCGCGAGCACGTTGGCCACGAACACGGTGATCGGCACGATCAGGACCACCGCGCCAACGGCGAAGGGGGCGACGGCGGTCAACGGAACACGGTCGGTGACGAGCCGCCACAGCGTTCGCCCGACCCCCACGCCAAGGGGAACACCGACGACAAGGCCCGCCAGGCCGATGGCCGTGCCCTGGGTGTTGAGGATCAGATGAATGCGGCGGCTGTCGAGACCCAGCGCGCGCAGAATGGCGAAGTCGTGGCGTCGTCGTCGGGACGAGGCCACGAGCACGTGGCCCAGCGCGCCGACGGCTAGCAGCGCGAGGAGGTAGGCGAGCAGCACGGGCAGCGTGCGCACGTTGCGAAGGTTCATGAGCTCGACCGGCACCTCGGCCGCGCTCACCTCGGTTCCCTCGGGCAGGTCACGTTGCAGCCCGGCCATCGCGGTGCGGGCGTCGGACCCTGGGGGGAGGCGGATCGCGAGATAGAGGCCATGGGATGACTCATCTGGCGGGACGAGTTGCTCGAGTCGATCCGGGAGCAGCCAGACCCCCTCGTCGAACTGGTCGTGGACGTCCGATGGGAACAGCGCTTCCCCGACGATCGTCGCCTCCACGGACGGCTCGCCGATCCGCACGGTGTCACCGACCTTGGCGTGGATCTCCCGAGCGGTTGCCGGTCCGACGGCGATCTCGCCGGCCGTGCGAGGTGCCCGACCGGTGACCAGCGCAAGCGAGATCGGAAAGGGCTTGCCGTCGTCCGCCGCCCGCAACGAGAGAGCCGGCGAACCCACCCCGTTGACCGGAACGAGCTGGCGGCTGATGACGGCCAGTGTCCCGCGACTCGCGTCAATTGCCGCGCGGGCGACGTCGGGCCTCACACGGCCGCGGGTGAACGCGTCGGGTGGCGGCAGCGCGGTGAGGTCCCACGTGACACCGGCCCGCTCCGGGTGGGTGAGCGCGTCGTTCAGGCCGCGGTCAATGGTAAGCGCGCCTATGACACCGAGGACACCGACCACCGCGCCGACGATCGCGGGCCGCACGGGGATGCTCGTCGGACGGCGACCGCGGTCGAAGGCAAGCGTCGTGCCGAGGCCGATCGTCAGCGGCGCACGGCGTCGCAACCGAGTGGCGAACGCCGACGCTTGTCGTGGACGTCGGGCGCTCCGAAGCGAGCCGGCCGGAGAGGCGACGGCGAGGGCACTGCCGAGCACGAGCGTGAACGTGAGCAGCACCCCGGGGCCGATAACGACCCAGTCGGCATGCACGCCAACGGCGGGATCGATGCGGCGTGCCAACCCGACGGGGAACCACCGTGATGCGGCGACGGCGGTCGTCGCCGCAGCTGCCCCTGCGACCAGCGCACTGAGCGCATGGCCGAGGCCGGCGGCGATGGCTATGTCGACTCGGGAGAAGCCCATGCTCCGGAGCACGAGCGCATCCCCACCGATGACCGCAGCCGAGCGGATGAGGGCCTGGCCGACGAGCAATCCGCCGGCAACGGCGATGGCGAGCGCGACGAGGAGCAGCGCGGATCGCTCGACGGACAGTGTCGTGTCCACGCGACGTTCGGCCCCCCGCAGGTCGAGCACCGGGGTG
>JANLRD010000197.1:0-8267 GCA_031368215.1 Acidimicrobiia bacterium
CATCGGCTCTTCGATGGTGTGGACGTGGCCGGCACCGGCAAAGCTGGCGGCGTCTTCCACCGCACGCTTCTCGACCCCGGTGATGCCCGATGGAATGCAGATGATCATGCGCGGCTTGGCGAAGCGGCGCTGGTGGACGCGGTGAATGAAATAGCGCAGCATCTGCTCGCACACTTCGAAATCGGCGATAACGCCATCTTTGAGCGGACGGATCGCCTGAATGTGGGCGGGTGTGCGCCCGAGCATGCGCTTGGCTTCGAGGCCGACGGCGACGGGGCGGCCGGTGCGAACGTTGATGGCCACCACCGAAGGCTCGTTGAGGACGATGCCACGGCCGCGTTCGTAGACGAGGGTGTTAGCAGTTCCGAGGTCGACGGCGAGGTCTCGCCCCATCAGAGAAGACATGCTCGCTCCTTTTCGTCTGTCCACTCCGGCCTCTCCCACCTGCAACGGGTCGAGTGCCCAGATGAACTGCCCAAGGTTACGCCCCTTTGACCGGGGTTGTCGCCCGACGGTTGCGGCGTGGACCGAGATGGGCCACGGCGCGAACGCCGAGGTGCTCGCCGTCGGCAGTCGGGGCTCACGCGTTCGGGAAGAACAGCCCGATCTCGCGGGAAGCAGACTCCGCAGAGTCGGAGCCGTGGATGAGGTTCTCGGTGAACAAGATGCCGAGGTCGCCGCGGATGGTGCCGGGGGCAGACTCCTTGGGGTTCGTGGCGCCCATCATCGTGCGCACGACCTTCCAGGTGTCGCCGGGGCCTTCAACGACAGCGAGCACGGCTGGGCCGCGGGTGATGAACGACACGAGGTCGGCGAAGAACGGCTTGCCGTCGTGTTCGGAGTAGTGCTTGCGAGCGGTGGCGTCGTCTATGGTGCGCATTTCGACTGCGACGAGTTTGAGGTTTCGCCGCTCGAAGCGGGCGAGGATCTCACCGACGAGACCTCGTTCGACGGTGTCGGGCTTGCAGATGATGAACGTTCTATCCATGGAGCCGAAAATTCTACGGGCACCCCAGACCTCTCCAAACCACCCGGGCCACCTGGCTGTCTCGGGTCGGCAAACCTCCACGTTCTCGAAGCCAGCCGGCACGTCTGAGCGAGCTGGCCCACGAGCGTTCGTCAGTAGCGGGCGCAGCCGGCGATTGGTGAGGTGGCCTGGAAGCCGACGCGCAGGGCACGGACCCGGTCGAAGATCGTGGCCGACCCACCGGTGCGGATAACGGTGATGAGGGCCTCGTCGACGTCGCCCGGGGACAGGCCGATCGGGTCCTCGGCGGTGCCGCTCTCGCCCCGCTGGGCGGCGCCGAGCCAGGTGCCGGCAAGGCAAGTCGCCCGGAGCTCGGCTTTGACCGAACTGTCCCGCGTCGGCTCACCGAGGAGCTGCTGCACGCGGGTCGCCCAGCCGAGCACGAGGATCATCGACGCGCCGACGTCACCGACCTTGGTCAATGCATCGTTCAGCGCGTTCTCGCTGACCCGAATGAGGGGCTGTCCGGACCCGCTGTCGGGGCAGACGGCGACGCGCTGCTCGAGGACGGCCGAGGAGTTCGGGCACTCCCGGCTCAGCGCCGCGACGGTGGCTCGGTCGGTGCGCTGCACCGCGGTGATGGGCACGAATCCGGGAATGGACGCGAAGTGGCGGTTGGCCGAGGCAATAGTCAGACGGACCGCTTCGTCGAGGGTGACATCTCCCCCGCTGGCCGCGTCGGACGCAGCCTGGAACGAGGTCGCGGTGACCGGCGGCGGGTTGGTACGGAAGGTCGCACAGCGGCCGGTGCCCTCGTCATAGCCGATCTGGACCGCGCCGGTGCGGTCGAAGCCGTTGCCGTGCGCACCTATCTCCTGGGCGCCGATGCCGGGCCGGTCTCGGAAGGCCAGGGTGGCGCTGAGGGCGTCCTCGATGACGCCGCTGTCGAGCTTGACGAACTTCGACTTGCCGTCGGCCACGTGCCGGAGCCACGAGCCGGCGAAGCAGTCGGCCTGGAGCTCGGCGTAGACCGACGGGAGACGGGTCTTCGTGCGGGTCTGGACGGCGTGGCCGAGCTCATGGGCGAGGACCATGCCGAGGGAGATGTCTCCGAAGCCGGAGTACAGGTCGGGAAAGAGTCGCTCGTTGTCGAACGCGATGTAGTCGGCGGCCCGGCAGTAGAACGCGTTGCCGGCGATGTCGGGATAGGGCATCGGCGAGCCGCAGTTGGGCGGACTGGTGACGCTGTCGTAGGCGTAGTAGCCCCGCATCGGACGGTACGGGATCTTGTAGTACTTGGGGAGCTCGACGGCCCAGAACGAGTCGAGGTCGGCGGCGAACTTGGTGAGCGTGGGCCCATACTCGCCCGGTGGGGCGACGAACGGGGTGCGCGTCAAGGCGTTGATCTTGGCCTTCGTGCGCGAGGTCGCCGCGGTTGCGCCTGGCGCAGGTAGCGCAGCCGTGGCGACGGCTGCGGCGACGGCGAGGGTGGTGAGAAGTGCCACGACGCTTCGCCGCGAGCGCTGGTGGACCATGCCCCTCAGTCTTCCCGATCGACATGAAGGGCCGGTGAATGGGGTGTTCGAAGTTCCTACAGGCCACCTTCGCCGCACATCACCCCTCCCACGCCGCACATCACCCCTCCTGTGCCCCCTCCTGTGCCCCCTCCCACGCCGCACATCAGCCTTGCTGTGCCGCACATCGACCGCTTTCTCTGAAAAAACGGAGCAAACCTGCCGATGTGCGGCACCGGAGGTCGGATGTGCGGCATGGATCGAGCGACGCGAAGCATGGATCGAGTGACGCGCAGCATGGATCGATCGACGCGCGGCGCGTCTCAGACGGCTCAGCGGGAGCAAGCCTGCGGGCCTCGCCGGTCAGCGCTGGAGTTGGGCGCGGGCGTCGGCGACGAGGTAGAGCGAGCCGGTGATGGCGATGAGGGAGTGGTCGTCGGCGGCGTCTTCGGCGAGCTCGATGGCGCGGGCAACCGAGGGAGCGGTGACGGCGTCGATGCCGAGGTCGCGCGCCGCTGCAGTGATGAGCTCCGGGTCGAGTGCGCGCAGCGTGGGCGGGGCGACAGCGACGATCAGGGCGATCTCACCAGAGGCCATAAGCGCGCTGATGATCTCGGACGGCTCGCGTCCCTTGAGGAGTCCGAGGACGATGACGTGGCGTTTGTTGGCGGCGAACGTCTCGGCCAAGGCGGCGCCCAGGACGCGGGCACCGGCTTCGTTGTGGGCACCGTCGAGCACGATGAGCGGGTCGCGCCTGAGCACTTCCATCCGCCCCGGGTTGGTGACGTTGGCGAAGCCTTCGGCAACGGTGTCGGGGCTGAGCTCGTCGCCGAGGAACGCCTCCGCTGCCGCCAACGCGATCGCCGCGTTGTCGCCTTGGTGCGAGCCGTGGAGAGGCAGGAACACCTGCGGGTACGACGCCCGCGGGGTGCGCAGCGTCAACAACCGGCCGCCGATGGCGAGACGGTTCGAGTCGCACGCGAAGTCGAAGCCGGCGAGGGCGATCGAGGATACGCCGACCTCCGCTGCTCGGGCCTCGAAGATGGCGACGAGGTCGGGGTTGGTCTCGCCGATGACGACCGCGGCGCCGGGCTTGATGATGCCGGATTTCTCACGCGCGATGTCAGCGGTGGTCGGCCCGAACCATTCGACGTGATCGAGGGCGACGTTGGTGACGACGGCGACGGCACCGTCGGCGATGTTGGTGGCGTCGAAGCGTCCGCCGGCGCCGACCTCGACGACGGAGGCGTCAACGGCGATGTCGTTGAACCAACGGAACGCCACGGCGATCATGATCTCGAACCAACTCGCCCGCTCGCCCCTGCGCTCGACGGCAGCCTGCTCGGCGAGGGCCACCGCGGTGAGTTGGTCGGCGAGCGCGGCGTTGCCGATCGGCTCGCCGAGGGCGACGATGCGTTCGTGGAACGACGCGAGGTGAGGGCTTGTGGTCACACCCACGGATTGGCCCGCCGCGGTCAGCAGCGACGCCACCATGCGGGCGACAGAGCCCTTGCCGTTGGTTCCGGTGATGTGCACGATGTCGAGGTCGACCTGCGGGTCGCCGAGGTAGGCCAGCAGGTCGCGCATGCGGCCGAGATTGGGCGGGTCGAGGCGACGTCCGGCCACGGTCGGTGACGCCGAGGGAGCCGACCACACGGGGATGCCGGCACGGTCGACGACGACACCGGTCTCGGAGTTGATGTGGCTGTCAAGCCAGGCGAGCGCGTCGTCGTAGTTCATGAGGCGTGGGTCATGAGGCGTGGGTCATGAGGGTGGCGGGAGGGTTCACACGGCCGTGGCAACGCAGGAGCGCGTCGCTGCTCGGCCCGAATCAGCTGGCGGCGCGGCGGGGCCGGTCGGTGCGCTCGGGAACGATCTCCGAGCGGGGCACGAGGGTCGGATTGACCTTCTCGAGCACGGTTTCGCGGGTGATGACGCAGCGGCCGATGTCGGTGCGGCTGGGCAGGTCGTACATCACGTCGAGGAGCACTTCTTCGAGGATGGCGCGCAGTCCGCGGGCACCGGTCTGGCGCATGAGGGCCTGGTCGGCGATGGCCTCGAGGGCATCGTCGGAGAACTGGAGGTCGACGCCGTCGTATTCGAAGAACTTCTTGTACTGCTTCACCAGGGAGTTCTTCGGTTCGGCGAGGATGCGGATCATCGTGTCGCGGTCCAGGTTGCCGACGGCCCCGATCACGGGGAGCCGGCCGACGAACTCGGGGATGAGGCCGAACTTGGTGAGGTCTTCGGGCTGGCAGTACTGGAAGAACGAACCGGTCGGAGTCTCCGTGCGGGAACGGACGCGGGCGGTGAAGCCCATGCCCTTTTGCCCCATGCGGTCCTCGATGATCTTCTCGAGGCCGGAGAACGCGCCGCCGCAGATGAACAGCACGTTGGCGGTATCGATCTGGATGAATTCCTGGTGGGGGTGCTTGCGTCCACCCTGGGGCGGAACGGAGGCGACGGTGCCCTCGAGGATCTTGAGCAGGGCCTGCTGGACGCCTTCGCCGGAGACGTCGCGGGTGATCGACGGGTTCTCGCTCTTGCGGGCGATCTTGTCGATCTCGTCGATGTAGATGATGCCGGTCTCGGCCTTCTTCACGTCGAAGTCGGCGGCCTGGATGAGCTTGAGGAGGATGTTCTCGACGTCTTCGCCGACGTAGCCGGCCTCGGTCAGCGCGGTGGCATCGGCGATGGCGAAGGGGACGTTGAGCATGCGGGCGAGGGTCGACGCAAGGAGCGTCTTGCCGCAGCCGGTGGGGCCGAGGAGCAGCACATTGCTCTTGGCGAGCTCCACTTCCGGGTTCGAGGCGCCGGTAGTGCCCTGGGCCTGCACACGCTTGTAGTGGTTGTAGACGGCCACCGCGAGCTGCTTCTTGGCGGAGTCCTGGCCGATGACGTATTCGTCGAGGAAGGCGTGAATCTGGCGGGGCCGGGGGAGCTCGTCGAAGCGGACTTCACCGTCGCCGGCGAGCTCCTCGTCGATGATCTCGTTGCAGAGATCGATGCATTCGTCGCAGATGTAGACGCCGGGGCCGGCGATCAGCTTCTTGACCTGCTTTTGCGACTTGCCACAGAAGCTGCATTTCAGCAGGTCTGTTCCGTCACCGAATTTGGCCACCGGGTACTCCTCGAGCTCGTTCTGGTTCGGTGCGTTGGGAAGGCGTTAGGGACGGGGGGTCGCTGCGGGGGCTTATTGTACGCGGACTTAGCGGGCGATTGCTGCCGCATCGGCGGCGAGGCGGCTGGTGAGCACTTCGTCGATGATGCCGTAGGCGCGAGCTTCCTCAGCCTCCATGATGTAGTCGCGATCCGTGTCTTTCGAGATCTTCTCGATGGTCTGGCCGGTGTGGTGGGCCAGGAGGCCGTCCAAGATCTCGCGCATGCGCAGGATCTCGCGAGCCTGGATCTCGATGTCGGAGGCCTGGCCACCGGCGCCGGAGTAGGGCTGGTGGATGAGGATCCGGCTGTGGGGCAGGGCGAAGCGCTTGCCGGGGGTGCCGGCGGCAAGCAGAACGGCGGCGGCAGAAGCTGCCTGGCCGTAGCAGAACGTGGTGATGTCGTTCTTGATGAAGGTCATGGTGTCGTAGATGGCCATGAGTCCGGTGATCTCGCCGCCGGGCGAGTTGATGTAGAGGCTGATGTCCTTGTCGGGGTTCTCCGACTCGAGGAACAGCATCTGTCCGCAGATCAGGTTGGCGATGGTGTCATCGATCGGCGTGCCGAGGAAGATGATGTGTTCGCGCAGCAACCGGCTGTAGAGGTCGTAGGCACGCTCGCCGCGGTTCGTCTGTTCGACGACCGTGGGGACGAGGTAGTTGAGGATTGGCTGACGAGACATCACGTGTTCTTTCTGTCCGACTTCACTGCGAACCGGGACGACCACGTTGCCACGGCCGGCCCCTCTACTCGCGGCACATTCTCACCTATCGGCGGATCGGTGCGGCATCTGTCGATCAGTCTTCCGATCCGTCATCGGCAACGTCGACGTTGGACTCGAGACCCAGGATCTCTTCGTCGGCGTCGACTTCGGCGAACTCGTTCGGGGTCACCTCGAGGAGGGCCCGGTCGATGGCCTTGCCGTCGGCGTCGACGATCGCGGCCCGCTCGCTCACCCAGGTGACGGCCTTGGCCTTGCGGATGTCGGAGCGCAGCACCGACATCTGGAAACTCTTCTCCAGGTTCTTGCGGACCTTGTTGGGCTTCATCTTGAAGCGGCTGGCGAGGTTGGCGATCTCTTGCTCGATCTCCTCGTCGGTCACCTCGATTGACTCGGCGGCGGCGACGGAGCGCAGCGCCAGGTCGGCCTTGACCGCTTCGATGCCCGACTCGCGAGCCTCGTCGATGAGCGACTCGGGGCTGCGGCCGGTGGCCATGAGGTAGTCGTCGATCGTGGCCTTCTGCTGGGCAAGACGCTGAGCCAGGTCTTGCAGGCGGCGGTCGATCTCCTGGTTGACCAGCGGCTCAGGCGGGTCGCCGCCGTCGCTCAGCTCGACGAGGGCCTTGACGCACTCGTCGCGCAGCGCCATCGACGCCTGTACGCGCTTGACCAGGCTCATCCGCTTGGCGATGTCGGCCCGGAGGTCGCCGATGGTGGTGAACTCGCTCGCCGAGGCGGCCCATTCGTCGGTCGGCTCGGGGCGAACCTTCTCGATGACTTCGAGCACTTCGACGCGCATCTCGAGGTCGCCGTGGTCGTGGGTCTCGTCGTGGTCGTGGTCGGGCAGTGGAGCGGTAAACTCCAGCACGTCGCCCGCCGACGCGGCGATCAGGTTGGTGTCGAGCTCGGGGATCACGGTGCCGGAGCCGACTTCGTAGACGTAGCTGTCGGCGTGGAGGCCGTCGACCTCTTCGCCGTCGAGCATGCTGCGCACGTTGATGCGGACGCTGTCGCCGGGGTGGGCCTGGCGGTCGACGACGGTCGAGGCAGCGAAGGCGTCACGCATGCGGTTGATCTGCGAGTCGATCTCGGCCTCGGAGGCGACCGGCGACGGGATGGTCACCTGGAGACCGTCGTAGCCCGGAACCCGCACGGTGGGGCGCACCTCGACGGTAGCCTCGAAGGTGATGGGGCCTTCGGTGGCGCCTCCGGTGATGTTGAGCTCCGGCGGGGCGATCACGTCGACGTCGTTGTCGGTGACGGCCTGGAGGTAGTAGTCGGGCAGGCTGTCCTGGATGGCCTGCTGACGGGCCGACTCCTTGCCGACGTGGCGCTCCAGCACCCGGCGGGGCGCCTTGCCTGGACGGAATCCCGGGAGGCGAACCTCACGGGCGATCTTGCGGAACGCAGCGTCGATCGACTTCTCGAACTCAGCTTCCTCGATTTCCACCGAGAGCTTGACGTGGTTGCCTTCTTGGGGTTCGACGCTGGTCTTCATACGGGGCAGAGATCCTACCGGCCAGGCGCTTCTGTGCTGACCGTTTCCGGTGGGTTTCTCCCTCCGTGCGGGGCGTTTGGCCGGACTCCGCCGTGAAGGCATCCCAGACCGCCCGTGCTGGCATCCCAGATCCGCCCGAAACCGGTCATTTCGGCCCAGTTTTCGCCGGTGTGGGATGCGTATCGACGGGGTCCGGGATGCCGGGGACCGATCGCGTGGAGAAGGACGCCACGTCCGCGGGCTGGCAGCGCCTAGCCTGGCTTCCTCACGTTCCACGGGGTGTAGCGCAGTGCTCGAATCGGGCGCTACGGGACACTTTGGAAGATGCAACGGGGTGTAGCGCAGTGCTCGAATCGGGCGCTACGGGACACTTTGGAAGATGCAACGGGGTGTAGCGCAGTGCTCGAA
>JANLRD010000220.1:0-1145 GCA_031368215.1 Acidimicrobiia bacterium
TCGGCAGACCGTGTCGTGGAACCGCGCCGGCGTGTGCTCGCTCACGAAGTCACGCAGAGGCTTCTGGGAATCCCGGAAGACGATGTCGCCGCACATGACGCACGACGGGAACGAGCGGTCGAACACGTCGAAGGTGGCCAATGACTCGGCGAGCAATCGGCGCACCACCGTTCCTTCGAGAAGTCGGCTGACCTGGTTCGCCAACGCCCGCATTGCGCTGCGCTGCGGTTCCGACAGGTTCCGCGGCACCCGGTCGATGACGCAAAGCGTGCCGAGGTTCATTCCTTCGGCCGAACGCAACGGCACTCCGGCATAGAAGCGGATGAACGGCTCTCCGACAACAAGACCGTTGTCGGCGAAACGATCGTCGACCCAGGTATCGGCCACCTCGAAGAGCTCTTCGTCGAGAATCGCCCAGGCGCACATCGAGAGGCACCGGTCGGTTTCGGACATGTCGAGACCGACCCGCGCCTTGAACCACTGCCGGTCCTCGTCGACGAACGACACGAGCGCGATCGGCGTGTCGCAGATGAAAGCAGCAAGGCGGGTGATGTCGTCGAACGCGGCGTCAGGGGCCGAATCGAGAATGTCGTAGTAGCGCAGTGCTTCGAGCCGACTCGCCTCGTCCACGGGTTTCGGAGCAGACATCAGTTCCTCTTGGCGGGGTCCAGCGAAGTGACGCTGTGCGTCGCAGCTCTTTCGGGTTCCCATCAATCGAACGTGACAATACCCGATTTCTCCGCCGCGGTGATGTATCACCGTTCGCCAAGATGGGTGTGCCGGCTCGCCGGCCACGCCCCGCGTTCAACCAGCGCCATTGGGTCCCCAGCGCAGAGGGCGGCCCAGTGCGGTCAGCGGCTCGAGGGATAGGTCATGAGCCCATGAGTTCCGGGAGTGCGGCGATTGCATCGAGGGCCTCCGGGTTGGCCAGCGCCTCGGTGTTGCGCACCGGACGTCCGTGGACGACGTCGGCGACGGCGAGTTCGACAAGCTTGTTCGACCTCGTCCGGGGAAGGTCCTCCACCGCAACAATGACCGCGGGAACGTGCCGGGGAGTTGCCGCGGAACGGATCCTGGCGCGGATCTCGGTGCGCAGGGCGTCGTCGAGCGTGACGTCGGCTGACAACCGCACGAGCAGCACGATG
>JANLRD010000227.1:0-29933 GCA_031368215.1 Acidimicrobiia bacterium
CGGCTTCCACCCCATCAGACACCTCCGCTGACTACCGCTGGATTCCGCCGATACGCATCCGATACCGGTGCACGGGTTCCGATACATTCCCGATACATTGGCCTTGGAAACGGCAGAAGCCCCCGCTTGTGCGAGGGCCTCCGGATCGTATCACCGCTGCTCAGCGGGCATGTTCGCTTGGCGCGTTCGGAGGGATTCGAACCCCCAACCTTCTGATCCGTAGTCAGATGCTCTATCCGTTGAGCTACGAACGCGTGAACTGCGACGACAACCTTACTGGAGTGCTTGGGGCCCTCCCGCAACGTTCCGTCTGGCGGAGAAGGAGGGATTTGAACCCTCGGACCCAGTTTCCCAAGTCAACTCATTAGCAGTGAGTCCGATTCGGCCGCTCTCGCACTTCTCCGTGCCGACCGAAGCCGACCAGCCCAGTTTGACACACCCCGCCAGCAGCCGGAGGAGACGAATCCAGCAGCTGAACTCCGTGAACCGGGTCTGCTCAGTGCGTGGGTGAGGGAAACGCCTTATGTGTTGTCTCCATGTGTCGGAGCCGACCCAACGATCGGAGCGACCCTAGAACGGCAGGCTCGACCCAGCCGAGCCGCGAGTCCCCGGGCCTACTGCTTGAGGATGTTGACGGCTCGGGCAATGACGAGGGCGCCGATCGACAACGAGACGGCGGACTGCACCAGCATCGCCATCTTCGCCCACCGTGACAGCGGCATCACATCGGTCGGGCTGAACGCCGTGGCGTTCGTGAACGACAGGTAGAAGTAGTCGGTGAAGGCCGGTTCCCAGTCGGCCGGAGCCAGTTCCGGCGAGGCCATCTGCGGGAACAGGAAGTCCTGGTGCTCAACCACGGCATTGGCACGCGCCGCCGGCCCGCCTCGATCGAACTCCCAGTACCAGAGAGAGAAGATGATGACGTTAGTGAGCCAGATCGCCCCTCCGTTGTTCAGCAGCGGGCCGGCGACATGGCCTTCGCGACCCTCGACGAGGCCCCGTATGAGCTCAACGGCCGACCACGCGTTCGCCACGCTGAGCACCGCGATCATGAGCAGGCTCAACCGCCGGATCGACGTCGACTGCCGGTTGATCCGCATCGGGTTCGCCACGAGCAGCGCCACCAACAACAGCAGCGCAGCAACGGGCAGGAGCCAATGCGGACGGAACATCAGGCGATGCGGAATGGTGAACTGCAGCGCGACGGCGGCGGCGACCGCCACGCTCGCCGGCCACCGCGACTCGCCTTCGGTTACCGAGCGCCAGGCCGGCAGGGCCACTTTCGGAGGGTGACCCGTGAGCTCGTCATGCCGAATGAGGAGATGCTCGACGTGGTCCAAACGTCGCGCCAGACCCTCGTGTTCGGACGGCTCCTGATCCCCCTGTAGCCCGGGCGCTTGGTTGTCCACGCGACCAATGTTGCACCCAATGAGACCGAGTGCGCAGCGAGCTGGGTCGGCTGAGCGCGTCTGGGTCGGGATCAGTACACCAGTGCACAGCAGCCGACCCGGTGCACAGCAGCCGACCCGGTGCACAGCAGGCGACCCGGTGCACAGCAGGCGACCTAGACGAAGGACCGACTACCCGTCGAGCAACCCCAGGGCGTGCTCGGCGAGGGCGTCGACCCGGCCGGCCATGCCGTCGGTCTCCACACCGGTGTTGTCGCCCATGACGCCGGCGAGGTAGCGGGACAGCACGCCTTCGGCGATGCACGCCAGGCGCCAGCACGCGAACGCCTCGTACCAGCCGATGTCGGCAACAGTCCGCCCGCTGACCGCGCAGTAGCGGGCCACGAACTCGGCCCGGCTGAAGAACCCTTCGTGTCCGCTCGGGTCGTTCTCCCGGCGGAACGGCTCGCCGGGGTCGGTCCAATACGACACCACGTAGCCCACGTCGGCGAGCACGTCGCCGAGCGTGCAGAGCTCCCAGTCGAGTACGCCGGTGAGCCTTCCGGACGAGGGGTCCACGAGCACATTTCCGAAGCGGTAGTCGCCGTGCACGATGCCGGTGTAGATCTGCTCGGGCTGACGCTCCATAAGCCGCGCCCGCACAACCTCCATCGACGGGAGCTCACGCGTCTTCGACGCGTCCCACTGGGCTGACCAACGCTTGAGCTGCCGCTCCACGTAGCCGGTGCGCTTGGCAAGGTCTCCGAGGCCAACAGCATCGATGTCGACGGCATGCAGCTGGGCGAGCGTGTCGGCCAACGAGATGGAAGCGGCCCGCCGAACCGCGACCGACAGCTCTGCACCTTTGGCCGGCGAGTCGAGCACCACACCGTCGACGAACCCCATCACGTAGAACGGGGCGTCATTGACGGAAACGTCCGTGCACATACCAAGGGCGGGGGCGACCGGCACGCCAGCCTTGGCCACCGCGCTGATGAGCTTGAACTCACGACCCATGTCGTGCGCGGTCGCGAGCACGTTGCCGAGCGGCGGACGCCGCAGCACGTAGAGCGTGCCATCGGCACCGGTCACCTTGAACGTCAGGTTGGAGCGGCCCCCGGCGATCAGATCGAACGTGAAGGGACCACGCGCCCCGTCCACGTTGGATTCCAGCCACGCCGTGACCGACGCGGCATTGATGCCCTGCAAGAGAATGCCCCGCGACCCGTTACGCGCGCTTACTTCGACTTCGGTGGCATACGAATGCCACCGTCGACGCGGATCGTTTCCGCGTTCATGTAGGAGTTGCTGATGAGCTCACCCACCATCGAGCCCAACTCGCTCGCGTGGCCGAGGCGCTGCGGGAACAGCACGTCCTTTCCGAGCGCCGCCTTGAACGCCTCGCTCGCCTCACCGGTGCCGTAGATCGGCGTGTCGATGAGCCCCGGGGCGATGCAGTTGCACCGGATGCCCGACGCCGAAAGGTCGCGGGCGACCACCAGCGTGAGGGCAACAACGCCGCCCTTCGACGATGCATACGCCGCCTGGCCGATCTGACCGTCGAACGCCGCGACCGAAGCGATGTTGACGATCGCACCACGGGCACCATCGGCGTCGGGCTCGTTCGAGTTCATCGCCGACGCGGCGAGACGGATGCAGTTGAACGTGCCGATGAGGTTGATCTCGATGACCTTGCGGTACACGTCGAGGTCATGCGGCGAGCCATCGCGGCCGATGGTGCGCGACGCCCAGCCGATACCGGCGGCGTTCACGAGTGCCCGGAGCGATCCCATCTCCACCGCAGTCGCCACTGCCGCGCTCACCTGAGCCGTGTCTGCCACGTCGCACGGCACGAAGGCGCCGCCGATCTCCTTGGCGAGGGCCTCGCCCTTCTCCGACTGACGATCGAGGTCGGCGACGACAACTTTCATCCCCTTCGCGGCGAGAATCCGAGCGGAGGCTTCGCCGATACCCGACGCCCCTCCGGTGACAATGGCAGAAAATCCGTTGAGTTCCATGAGGCATCAACGTTAGGACGCCGAACGGCCCCATTCACAACCGACCAGGCACCCGACCGGGCCAACCGCGGGCTCAGGGCAGACGAACCATCGCCGCCCATCGCCCGTCCCCGTGCGAGAGACGCACGTCGAGGTCGAACGCAGCGCTGACGTTCGCATCGGTCAGCACCTCGTTGATCGGCCCCGACGCCACGGCCCGCCCTGCTCGCAACAAGAGTGCATGGGTGAATCCGGGGGCGATCTCCTCCACATGATGGGTGACGAGCACCAACCCGGCAACCCCGTCGGGGCCGTCCGCCGGGGTAGACGCCACCACCGCGAGGCGGGCGATCAGGCGCTCGCGGTTCCCGAGGTCGAGTCCGGCCGCCGGTTCATCGAGCACCAACAGCTTCGGTGGGCGCATCAGCGACCGGGCCAGCAGCACCTGCTGGCGCTCCCCCTCCGACAGCACACCGAACTCACGATCGGCGACATAGCCGTACCCCGACGCGTCGAGCAGCCCGAGGGCACGAGCACGATCGGCGTCGCTGTACTCGTGCCACCACGGCTCGAGAGCTCCGTGGAGCGCGGTCATCACCACATCGACGGCACGCACCTGCGGACGCATCTGCTTCGCCAGCGCCGCACTCACGAAGCCGATCTGCGTCCGATGCACCCGCCAATCCACACCGGCACCAAGCGATGCACCGAGCAACGAGTACGTCCCCCGTGACGGATGGAGGAAACCCGAGAGCAACTGCACCAGGGTCGACTTGCCACAACCATTCGGTCCGATCACCACCCATCGCTCCCCGGTCGAGATCGACAGGTCCACACGATCCAGTGCGTAGGTACGGGCGTCATAGGACACCGCAACGTCTCGGAACGAAACCAAATCACCCATCGGACCGACCACTGTACGAAATGGTCGACCCGACTCCTTTCGCTCTATCGTTCATGGCTTCGAATGAAGTGGGTGCTCGGCGAGGCGCCGACCCGGATTCGCTTCAGTGCCCGCAACAGCGTCACGCGCAACAACCAGGTACCAACGATGACCGCATCACACTTCGACGAAGACACTGCGCTGGCTCCGCCCTCGACCGGGCCCGGCGCGGGACGGTGGACCGGCATGTTGTCGGACCGGTGGGACATCGGCGACAAGCCCAACGGCGGCTACCTCCTCGCCGCCGCGATCCGCGCCATGGCCGGGGCGCTCGGCCCCGAACATCCCCATCCGTTCTCGGTCAACGCGCACTACCTCCGCCCCGGTGAAGTCGGTCCCGTCGGCGTGGATGTCGACATCGTCCGCCAGGGTCGCACGCTCTCGACGGTCACCGGATCGCTGGTGCAGGCCGGGAAGGAACGGCTCCGGCTTCTCGGCTCGTTCGGCGATCTGACCCGCAACGGCGGGCCGAGCGTCGTGGCCGGTTCACCTCCGGACATCCCGCCGCCCGAAGAGTGCGTGAGCCGGAACACGAGCGGGGTCCACTACAAGCCGTCACGCATCGCCCAACACATGGAAGTTCGCCTGAACCCCGCCACCGGATGGACGAAGGGGGCACCGAGCGGCGTCGCCGACATCTCCGGATGGCTGCGCTTCACCGACGGCCGCCAGCCCGACGTGCTGTCACTCGCCCTCTTCGCCGACGCCATGCCGCCCGCAGTGTTCGAGGTGCTCCCCAACTCGCAATGGGTTCCGACCGTCGAGCTCACCGTCCACTTCCGCGCATTGCCGGCGCCGGGGTGGCTGCGCGGGCGATTCGTCACCCGCTTCCTCGTCGGCGGGTTCTTCGAAGAAGACGGCGAGCTCTGGGATTCGACCGGACAGCTCGTGGCCCAATCCCGTCAGCTCGCAATGGTCATCCCCGCTCCGGCGGCGTAACCGTTCACGCCGCCGCGTCGAGCACTGCATCCATCAGCCTCGACGCGCCCTGACGGACCACGTCGACGCACACCAGCCCTGTCTCCGCTGCGACCGCCTCGCACGCCGACACTGCTGCTTCGTCTGACGTGAGATGGCCGCAATTCAAGGCGATGCCCCGCACCTTCGCCGGTGGGAACCCGACCCCCGCGCCGGCCACCGACTCGTAGAGCGCCACCACGTCGCACAGCGGCGGGATGACGAAGCTGTCCAGTCCGTTGAGCAGTTCGCGCTGCCCGGCTCGGTGCACCAGGATCAAGTCCGTCGGCATGGAGCCGCGAAGCAACGCCGCCCAGGCCGTGGAGCCCGGATGCAGCGCCGAGCCCTGGCCCTCGATGTGCAAGATGTCGTGTTCAGGCCCGTGCCTCATCACCTGCGCCTCGACGGAGCCCGAGGCGAAATCAACGCGCACGGCGTCGAGCGGCACACCGTCGCCGGAGATGCAGATGCCGATCTGACCTGTCGCGATCATCCTTGAACGCATGCCGCGTCGCCGACACTCCCGGTCCATCTCGAGCGACGCCGTCATCTTGCCGATCGCCATGTCGGTCCCGACGGTGAGCACCCGGCGACCCGCCAGGGTGGCGGCGAGACCGCGGCCGCTGGTGAGTCCTGACGGCTCCTGACGGACGTCCCAGATCCACGCGCCTTCGGCACGGCTGGCGGCGTATTCGGGGTCGTCGGCGTACCGACCGTGCAGCCCGTTGACGAGCGACATTCCGCCCCGCAACGCCGTCAGGATCTCATCGCGGTATCCAGGAGGGAGGATGCCGCCACTGGTCGCCACGGCGACGACGAGCACATCGGCACCGAGCGCCAACGCGTCGGACGCGTTGCGGACGATCGGAACGGAAGTCGCGATCCCCGTGATCTCCTGTAACGACGCTCCCGTGTGCTCGGCGTCGATCACGCAGGCGATCTCCGCGTCGCTGTAGCGGAGCAGCCCGAAGCCCATCTTGCCGTGGCGGTCGCGCAGATGACCGTGCATGAGCAGGGCGAGTCGATTAGACGGCTGAATCACGGCGAGTCCCCAGAAAGCTAAGTGAGCGGACGATCGACGACACCGAGTCCGGGAAGGTCGCTCGGGACGATTCGTCCGTCCACATACGACGCGCCCACGAAAGGATCGTCGAGCAGGTTGAGGTGGCTGTCGAGGTCGACCGCGTCGACCAGTGGCGCCAACTGCGCGCCCGCCGAAATGGCCAGCGATGACTCGCCCATGCACCCGATCATCACCCGGAGCCCATGGGCTCGGGCGGTGTGAATGATGCGGAGGCCCTCACGGAGTCCGCCGCACTTCATCAGCTTGAAGTTCACCCCGTGGACCCGATCGGCGATGTCTGCAACATCGGCCGCGACGCGTACGGACTCGTCGGCGAAGATCGGAATCGTCGTCGTTCGGAACAACAGCGGCAGCTCATCCTCGAGACCCTGCGCGAGCGGCTGCTCCACCTCGATCACCCCGCGTTCGGCCAGCCAGTGGATCATTCTCTGCGCGCTGACGAGATCCCAGCCGCCGTTCGCGTCGACGCGCCACTTCGGTTCGAATCCCGCATGCTCCGCCGCCTCCTGCACCGCGACGAACATCTCTTGGTCGGCATCAATGCCCGCCGTCTGTCCGAGCTTCACCTTTAGGTACTCAGCGCGCGTACGGTTCAGGATCTCCGGCACGACTTCACGGACCACGTCCGGCGGATTGATTCCGATAGTGAGCGATGTGGCCGGCGCACGGGTCGCATCGAGACCGAACAGCCTCCACACCGGGCGGCCAAGTAACCGTCCCCACCAGTCGTGGCACGCCATGTCGAGAGCAGCCCGGACGGCACCGCGGTCCGGCGCGCCGATCCCTCGAAGCGCGTGATCGATGCGATCGAACTCGTCCGGCGCATGGTCGTGGAGGACGCTTGCCCACTCCGTGAGATCCAGTTCCGCCGACTCCGCTGAATCGCCCGTCACGTCGGACGGCGCCATCTCTCCCATGCCCGACACGCCTTCGTGCGAGACCGTGACCACGACGTTGGTGGAACCGCGGATTGTTCCACGACTGATCGTCAACGGGTGCCGCTTCGTGAGATCGATTCGCCGCGACGTGATGAACACCGCGGCCGACGCTAGCGGTCATGCGCTCGGGCCTGGGCAAACACCCCTCGGTCAGTCGAAACGCTCGCCGGGGGCGATGACCCAGGCCACTCGAAGGAGTCCAGGTCATCCCGGTGGCAGTCGTCGAGTGGCACCTGCAACGTGAATCCAAGTTGTTGACTTCTAGCTTCGCACCGGACGGCTCGAGGCCATCCACTGTTCATGTTGGGTTCATAGCTTGCTTGGCGACCCAGCGAACGCGAACGAGGCAACATGTGCAGTGACCACCAGCCCGAATCCGGCGACCACGACCACGACCACCGGCATGACCCGGTGAACGACCTGAGCGTCTCCAACAGCGATCTCAGCCCCAGTGATCTCAGTCGCCGACACTTTCTCCAAGGGATCGGTCTGCTCACGGCCGCCGGGACGGTCGGCACGTTTGCCGTGGGCACCAACGCCGCGGCAGCCGCCACGACGCCTGTCGCGGCCGCTTCCGGTGAGCTCCTCTGGTTGTCCGGCGACCACCACATTCATACCCAGTACAGCCCCGACGCGCAGTACACCGTCGCGCAGCACGTGGTCCAAGCGAAGCGCAACGCCATCGACTGGATGGTGATCACCGATCATGGGTCGGTTGCCCACGAAAAGGTCTCGGTCGCTCGCACGAATGTCGACGTCACGTCGGCACGCAACGCCTTCCCCGACATGCTCGTCTTCCAAGGTCTCGAATGGAACATTCCCGGAGCCGAGCACGGCACCGTCTTTTTCCCACCGACGGAAATCGAGGTGCTGATGCTTCAGCTCTTCGAGGGCACCTTCGACGGCGCCATTCTCCGGCCGGCCAACCCCAAAGAGAACAGCCCATTTATGGAGGGCAAAGCCACCGATGCCATCTACTGGTTGGCCGAACAGGTGCGCGCCGGCCGGGTCCCTGCCGCCCTGTTCTTTGCCAATCACCCCTCGCGACGCGGCGTCGACTCGCCCCACGAGATCCGCAACTGGAACGACGCCGGCCCGGGCGTTGCCGTGGGGATGGAAGGCGCGCCCGGTCATCAGGCCGCCGGCATTGCGAAGACGCTCGGCGGACCCGAATCAGCGCGAGGCTTCTACGACAACACCCCGACGATCGACTCGTTCCCCGGTTATCCCCTCGAGGCCTACCGGACCTTCGGCGGATTCGATTGGATGACGGCAACCGTCGGTGGCCTCTGGGACTCGCTCTTGACGGAGGGGCGACGCTGGTGGATCACCGCCAACTCCGACAGCCATTCGGTCTACCAGGACACCTTCCGTCGCGGTGCCGGTGACGGAAAGTACGCCGATCCGACCAGCCCCTTCTTCGGAGCGTACGGCAACCCGGTCGACACTGGGGCAGCAATTGCGGGCAACGGCGACTTCTGGCCGGGCTTCTACAGCCGGACCGTGGTCGGGGCGAAGGCCCGGAGTTACGTATCGGTTATGCAAGCGATGGGACAAGGCCGCATGTGGGTCATGCATGGCGATCTCATAAGCGCGCTTGATGTTCGAGTGAACGGTACCTCGATGGCCAACGACGGCATTACCCTCGGCGGCTCGTACAGCGTCAAGCGCGGCGGTGATGTCGTGGTGACGATCAAGATCACTGCTGCGACGAAGCCGAACAACAACGGACAGATCCCGCAGTTGGCTCGAGTCGACCTGATCAGCGGTCCTCAGACCGGACGCACCGTCGACAAGGACACGTTCAAGGCGGCGGGCACCGTTGTCACGAAGTCGTTCGACGTGCAAAAGGGGGCGAAGGACATCACGTTCACCTACACGTTCAAAGACGTTCGCCAATCGTTCTATGTGCGCCTTCGCGGAACCGACGGAAAGGCAACGGCCCCGGGTTCGATCGAGCCCCGGCTCGATCCAAATCCAATCGATCCCTGGTCGGACCTCTGGTTTTACGCCAACCCGATCTTCATCGATCTCGCTTAGGGCGACACAACAGTTCCATGGACCTGACCATTGCGCTCCACACCCCGACCGTCGACCTTCCCGAGCTCGAACATCACGTGTTCACCTGGCTTCGTCGCTTCGACGATCGGGGCGAGCATCGACCGATCGTTCGCGAGATCGCGACCCACATGCGCGGTCGTTACGTCGCGACATTGCACGTCACGCTGCCGGGTTCAGTCGGAACGGAAAACGCAGCGACCCTAATAGATCGGTTCGCCGGCGACGCCGAGGCCTGCGGGTTCCACGTCGCAATCGGTGAAACCCATGGCGACGTGGCCTCGAGATGCTGCGTCGATGCCGCTCCGCCATCGACGGACGGAACGAACGACCGCACCGCACACCACGACCTTCGAGATTCCATGGTCGAACACGACACCCAACGCTCGGGTCGGTTGGTCACCTTTGACGGTTACGACAAGCTCCCGATGCAGTCCACCGTCGCCGCAATCACGATGTCGAGCGCAATTCACGAAATCCGAGCGCTCGGTGCCGACGTGTCCGACGAGACCGAAGTTGTACTCGACGGTTTCGTGAGGCCGCAGTATGAAGCAGGACGAATCGTCCTCTACGTCACGGCGCGGGGCGACGGTCTGTTCCAGACCTACGAGACCGCCGACCCGCACCAGTGCTGCGGGGGACTTCATTAGGCACACATAGCAACCCGAGAGAGGCCGGTACCCGTGCGACACTGGGCCGGTGGCAACAGGCTCCATCGGCTTCTGGGACACCATCATCGTGGGGGCCGGTACCGCTGGGTGTGTCGTTGCCGAACGGCTCAGCCGTGATCCCGCTCACCGAGTCCTGCTCGTTGAAGCCGGTTCCGCCGACGGCCCGACACCGCCGGACCTCTTTGGCGCGCTCGACGTCCCGGGGCGCCTTTGGCCCGGGCTCACCGCGCATCGAACGCCCATGGCGCAGCCCCGTTCGTACCCACGAGGTCGAGGCGTCGGCGGATCCGGCAGCGTGAATGGACTCATTGCGCTCGACCCGCCGCTCGACGACCTGATCCGATGGCGCGACCTCGGGCTCGACCTCGGATCATCGCAGAGCGCGAGCGGAGGCAAGCAATGCGTTCCGATCGAGCGCTGGGGTCCGGTCGATCGTTTGCTCGCCGTCACGGCTCGAGCGGCCGGATTTCCGTTGCTGCGCCGGGCCCGCGTTGACCTCACCGGAGTTGGGCCTACGCCACTTCACCTCGATGTCCAAGGGCGACGGGCCTCCACCGACACCACCCACCTGGCAGTCGCCCGACAACGACCAAATGTCGATGTCCTCACCTCCGTAGAGGTCGACACCGTCACCCTGGAGCACGGTCGGGCCGTCGGCGTTCGCACCAGTCAGACAGCCGATCGACCTTCCATGTCGTACGACGCCCCGATCGTCGTGCTTTGCGCTGGAGCAATCCACTCACCCACGCTGCTCCTGCGATCCGGACTCGTCCGCTCCGGAATCGGCCGAAATCTGAGCGACCATCCAGCCGTCGGCATTACCTTGGCGCTACGCGGTCCGGCCGACGAATCGGTGCCGGCCACGTGCGTCGTTGCACACACAGCCGACCACATCCAACTGCTCCCGCTGAACCGCCTCGGAACGACGAAGGAACTCCGCAACCAAGGCGCGCTCTTGGCCGCCGTCCTGGTGCCCAGGTCAACCGGCCGCGTTACGCTCGGCGGGAACGGCACGCCGGAGATAGTCTTCGATCTGCTGGGCAACGCCCACGATCGCCGTGCCGTGGTCCGCGCAACGCGTCTGTTACTCCGGCTGACATCAAGCGCGGAAGCAATGGCTGAATCGACGGCAGCGTGGATCGACGACCGCGGGACGCCGGTTTCGGCTCTGGCCGATGCTACCGATCACGACCTGCTCGTGTGGGCCGAAGCGAACCTCGCTGACTATGTTCACGCCAGCGGAACGTGCCGCTTCGGAAAGGCCGATGATCCCGACGCCGTTGTCGGTCGCGCCGGCGCAATGCACGGCGCGCCGGGCCTTCATGTGATCGACGCCTCGGTCTTCCCGACATCGCCCGGAGCCAATCCGTGGCAAGCCACCGTGCTTCTCGCCGAGGCCCTCTCCGATCAACTCGCTACAAGCCGGGACGCCACCCGGGCGACATAGCGGGCAGTGCACACCATGGGGGATAGCGAACTTCCGATAGGCACAACCCCTCCGCCGGCGCCGGCGGCCCCGCCAGCGTTCGATCCCTTCGGGCCATGGTCTCCACAACCGATCCGGCCGACCGACGGCCCCGCCCCACGTCGACGAGGAAGCCGACGATCGAGCGGACCATCTGCTGGCAGAAGGCCAGCGCCTGGATCTCGAACTGCAGCACGCCCGAACCGGTATCGACCCACTTCGTGTCGGTCACCACACGTTGTGTCGTGGCTCCCTCGACACCATGGGGCGCTCGACAGAACGCGGCGAAGTCGTGATCGCCGATGAACGCGTCCGATGCCAGGCGCATCACGGAGAGGTCGAGCGGTTCGAGCACGTGCCATGCCAGCCCGGCCAGGAACGGATCCGGCGTCGGCGTGTTGAGCACTGAATACCGGTATCGACGCCACGACGCCGAGAAGCGGGCGTCGAACTCCGGCGGCGCGACGTCGACGCCACGAACAGCGATGTGCGGTGCCAACATCCCGTTCAACGACCGCTCCACCCGGGCACAGTCGATCCCCTGGACCAACCGGGCCGAGTCGAAAGGCTCACGACCGAGTCCGCCGGCCGGGGGCGTCACGTCGATATGAACGACCTGCCCCCATGCATGCACCCCGGCATCAGTACGTCCACTTACGACCAACGCGAGGGCATCGACCCCACCGGGCTCGCGCAGCACTTTCGCCAACGCGTCGAGCAGCACGCCGCCGACCGTCTGCAGGCCGGGTTGGGGAGAGATGCCGTGGAACGCATCGCCCCGGTACGCCACCACCAGACGGAGGCGAACCCGACCCGGGGCGGGCGGGCGGATCCGCTCCTCCTGGGTGGTGACCCAGCCGACACGGGGCGCCGCGGTCACCGGAACCCGAACGCGCCGCGAGGCGCCCGAAGGCGCCTCGCGAAGTTCACTCATGGACTACTCCTGGCCGTCAGACGACAGACCAAGTTGCTCAGGCTCAGACGAGCTCAATACGCGCCATGGGGGCGTTGTCCCCGTGGCGCGGGCCGAGCTTGAGGATCCGGGTGTACCCGCCGTTGCGCGAGGCGTACCGGGGACCGATCTCGGTGAAGAGCTTCGACGCCATGTCCTTGTCGCGGATGAACGCAACGACCTGGCGCTGATTGTGCAGATCACCCTTCTTGGCCTTGGTGATCATCCGCTCGGCGATCGGACGAAGAGCCTTCGCCTTGGCCTCGGTCGTCACGAGGTACTCGGCCGCGACGAGCGACGACACCAAGTTGGCAAGAAGCGCCTTCTGGTGCGACGCGTCGGAACCGAGCCGGTGGCCGCGCTTTGGTGTCATAGGCATAGCTGTGACTCCCTTCGACTAGTTCTTCGTGCGCAGCGACAGACCGCGCTCGTCGAGTTTCTGGATGACTTCGTCCAACGACTTCTGACCGAAGTTGGTGATGGCCAGCAGATCGTCTTCGGTCTGCATGCACAGCTCGCCAATGGTGTTGACCTGGGCGCGCTTGAGACAGTTGCGCGGACGCTCCGAAAGCTCGAGATCTTCGATCGCGAGGTCAAGGTCGGGCGAGCCCGAGCCGAGCGCCGAGGTCTCGCCGAGCGAAAGGCCCTGGGGCTCTTCGCTCATGTCGGCCACGAGGCCGAACAGCGACCGAAGGGTGTCACCGGCCGAGGCCAGCGCATCCTTCGGGCTGATCGAACCATCGGTCTCGATGTCGAGGGTCAGCTTGTCGAAGTTGGTGGAGTGCTCGACGCGAGTTGCCTCGACGTTGAACGCGACACGGCGCACGGGAGAGAAGATCGAGTCGATCGGCACAACGCCGATGACCGACGACTTCTTGTTGCGCTCGGCCGACACGTAGCCACGGCCGCGCTCGACGGTGAGGTCGACGGCGAGCCGTCCCTTGCCGTTGATCGTGGCGATGACCAGATCGGGATTCATGATTTCGACACCGGTCGGCAGCGGAATGTCGCCCGCCGTGGCCGTGGCCGGACCACGAACGTCGAGACGCAGCTGGACCACGTCGTCGCCCTCAACCGAGATGACGATGTCCTTCAGGTTCAAGATGATGTCGGTGACATCTTCCTTGACGCCCGGGATGGTGGCGAACTCGTGGAGGGAGTCGTCGAAGCGGACCTGCGTGATCGCAGCACCCGGGATCGACGACAGCAGCGTGCGCCGAAGCACCGCACCGAGCGTGTTCCCGAATCCTGGCTCCAGAGGAGAAACCGAGAACCGCTGACGGCTCCCCTCCTCGTCGCCGATGGCCTCAACTGTTGGTCGTTGAATGATGAGCATGCGTAGACCTACTTGTTGTAGAGCTCGACGATGAGCGATTCGCGCACCGGCAGATCGATGTGTTCGCGCAGCGGGAGGTCACGGACGGTAATGGACTTGCCCTCAGCGGCCTTCTCCAACCACGCCGGGACAGCCCGGTCGATCGTGTCGAGGTTGTGCTGAATGACGATGAACTCGCGAGCGCTCGGACGAAGTTCGACGATGTCGCCCTTGCGAACCTGGTAGCTCGGAATGTTGACGCGACGGCCGTTGACGTTCACGTGACCGTGACGCACCAGCTGACGGGACTGTGCACGAGACGCTCCCCAACCGGCGCGGAATGCCACGTTGTCAAGCCGGACCTCGAGCATGCGCAACAGGTTGTGACCGGTCACACCGGCCTGGCGATCGGCTTCTTCGAACATGTTCCGGAACTGCTTCTCCAGAACGCCATAGATGCGCTTGGCCTTCTGCTTCTCCCGGAGCTGGAGCATGTACTCCGACTCGCGGATACGTCCGCGGCCGTGTTCGCCTGGCGGATAGGGCCGCTTCTCGATTGGACACTTCATCGAGTCGCACTTCGGACCCTTCAAGAACAACTTCGTCTTCTCCCGTCGGCACAAACGGCAGACGGGACCGGTATAACGAGCCATGTCAGGCCGCCTTTCCTAGACGGGCAACGGGTGTTGCGAGCAGCGAAGCGAAGCGGAGCGGCGCAGCGCCAAAAAACAGAGCGCGAGCCATGTCAGACCCTCCGCCGCTTGGACGGACGGCAACCGTTGTGGGGGATGGGGGAAACGTCTTTGATCGAGGTCACTTCGAGACCAACGTTCTGGAGGGCTCGGAACGCCGAGTCGCGGCCGGAGCCGGGACCCTTGACCAACACTTCGATGCGACGGATGCCGTGCTCCATGGCACGACGGGCGCACGCTTCGGCAGCCAACTGGGCGGCGAAGGGCGTCGACTTGCGGCTGCCCTTGAACCCGACGTTGCCCGACGAGGCCCAGGCAAGCACGTTGCCCTCGGCGTCGGTGATCGAAACGATCGTGTTGTTGAACGAACTCTTGATATGCGCAACGCCGGCGACGACGTTCTTGCGCTCTCTCTTGCGGGGGCGACGGCCACCCGGCTTCGGTTTAGCCATGACCTATTTCCTCGGGATCTTCTTCTTGCCAGCCACGGTCTTCTTCGGACCCTTACGTGTACGCGCATTCGTGTGCGTGCGCTGACCGCGGACCGGAAGGCCGCGACGGTGACGGATGCCCTGGTAGCAACCGATCTCCATCTTCCGCTTGATGTCCTGGGACACGTCGCGTCGAAGGTCGCCTTCAACCTTCAGGTGTTGGTCGATGTAGGCGCGCAGACGAGTGACCTCGTCTTCGGTCAGGTTGCGAACCCGGGTGTTCGGGTCGATACCGGTATCGGCGAGGATCTTCTGCGAGGTCGGACGACCGATGCCGAAGATGTAGGTCAACGAAATCTCCACTCGCTTCTCGCGAGGGATGTCAATGCCAGACAGACGGGCCATGAACTAGCCCTGCCGCTGCTTGTGTCGGGGATTGGTGCAGATGACCATCACGCGCCCATGGCGACGAATGACCTTGCACTTCTCACAAATGGCTTTCACGCTCGGCCGCACCTTCATGCGCGGCCTCCATTGAGAAGGTTCACAGTGACTCTTTACTTGTAGCGATAGGTGATCCGACCTCGGGTGAGGTCGTACGGGGTGAGCTCAACTTGCACCTTGTCGCCGGGGAGGATGCGGATGTAGTGCATCCGCATTTTCCCGGAGATGTGGGCGAGCACCTTGTGGCCGTTTTCCAGTTCGACGCGAAACATCGCATTGGGGAGTGGCTCGGTGACCACACCCTCCAGCACAATCGCATCTTCCTTTGGCTTAGGCAGAACGGCTCCTCAGGTCAGACCGCCCCATGTTCAGGGCGAAATGGTTGGTCGGCTGGCAGCGTGGGGCGTTGGAACTGCTGTGCACACGCCCGAAACCACACGAGCGGGAAACACACCCCAGGGGCGTAAAGCCGACCGGCAAGACTAGCGCAGGTTGGAAGTGCGAATTTCCGCCGCCGGCCTTTCAGCTTCGCTCCCGGGGTCCTGTCACCGGGTCAGTCTCGTTCCCGGTGACCGCTCCCGGGGTCCTGTCACCGGGATGCTTCCCACCTTGCGGTACTCGCCCATTGTGCTCCTCCGTCGCACCGGGTCTGCGTTCCTCGGCGGGCCCCTTCCCGGTGCCACCCCTCCCGCTCTCGGGGTCTGCCATGGCGGTCCATGACCGGGGCCGTTCACTCGATTCTCCCCGCGTCACCCCCGCTCTTGCGGTTGCTGTGCCGGACTCTGATTCGACGCGTGCTGCAGAACACCTCCGAGCGGCGTTGGGAGGTGTTCTGCCCCCATACATGGGGGCAACCTCTCTCCCAACGCGTGCCTACTGCGCGGGGCGGGCGTCGTTTGCTGCGGCGCGGCGGTCGATGAGTGCGACGCTCTGATCGAAGACGACGTCCATCGGTAGTGAGCCGTCGATGGTCTCGAGCAGATTCCGATCCGAGTAGAACTCGATGAGCGGCTTCGTCTGGTGTTCGTAGGCGTCGAGACGCACCTGGATCGCCTCTTCCCGGTCATCGTCGCGCTGGATAACTTCACCGCCACAGTGATCGCAGCGCCACTTCGACGCTGGCGGATTCTGCACCGAGTAGTTGTGGCCGCACGCGCTGCACACCCGACGGCTGGCCAGGCGCTGCAAGACCAGTTCCGTCGTCACTTCGAGGTCGATCACCGCGTCGATGACCATCGGCAGCAGGATCTTCTCGAGCGCCGTGGCCTGATAGGTCGTGCGCGGGAAGCCGTCGAGAATGAACCCGCGGCTGCGGGCGTCACGCTCAGCCAGTCGCTCGGCCACGATGCCGATGACGACCTGATCGGGCACGAGCTTGCCGTCATCGACGTAGGTCTTCGCGAGCTTGCCCATCTCGGTGCCCGCCTTCATGGCGGCGCGAAACATGTCCCCCGTCGAGATATGCGGAACCACGTAGTGCCGGGACAGCTGCACGCATTGCGTGCCTTTCCCGGCGCCCTGCTTTCCCAAGATGACGAGGCGACTGCCCCTACTCATCGGCTAGCCCCACCCGGCTTGCCCAAGATGCCGAGGCTACTGCCCCCACTCATCGACGCGACGTGCGTTCTTCAGCGACCGGTCAGGCCGGTCTTCTGCGGTTTGAGGAACCCTTCGTAGTTCTTGGTCATCAGCTGACTGTCGATCTGCTTCATCGTCTCCAGAGCCACGCCGACGGCGATGAGGATGGAGGTGCCGGCAAAGCCGAAGTTGCTGACATTGAACAACACGATGAACAGCGACGGCACAAGGGCGATCACCGCGATGAACGACGCGCCGGGCAGGGTGATGCGGTCAAGGATGAACTTGAAGAAGCGCTCTGTCGGGGGACCCGGACGGATACCGGGGATGAAGCCACCCTGCTTGCGCAATTGGTCAGCCTGCTGCACCGGGTCGAAGGTGATCGCCGTGTAGAAGTAGGCGAAGAAGACGATGAGCACGGTGTAGAGCGCAACGTGCGGGATCGTGTCGCTTCGTACCAAGTTGTCCGAGATCCATGCCTGCCAGCCCGACGGCAGCACACCCTGCAGGAGCACCGGCAGGTAGAGCACCGAACTGGCGAAGATGATCGGGACGACGCCAGCCTGGTTGACCTTCAGGGGAATGAAGCTCGACTGGCCGCCGAACATGCGCCGCCCGACGACTCGCTTGGCGAACTGGACGGGGATGCGCCGCTGGCCGTTGTCGATGAAGATGATCGCCACGATCATCGCCAGCACGACGAGCAGGATCACGAAGAAGATCGCCCAACCCTTCTCGGCTCGAATACGGCCACCTTCGGCCGGGAGCCGACTCACCACGTTGGTGAAGATCAGGAGCGACATGCCATTGCCGATGCCGCGTTGGCTGATCATTTCGCCCAGCCACATCACCAGAGCCGTGCCGACGATGATGGCGAGAACGCCCAGCGCAACACGGGGGAAGTTCCACCGTCCTCCCGAGTACAGATCGAACGTCGACCCGCCGGCTGTGGCCTGGAAGATGCCCCGCCCGCCGTTGTGGAAGATGAAGACGTAGCCCACGGCCTGGATCGTGGCCAGGAACATGGTGAGATAGCGCGTCCACTGCGTGATCTTCTTCTGACCGGTCGCACCGTCTTTCGACCACTGCTCCAGACGCGGGATGACCACAGTGAGGAGCTGGATGATGATCGACGAGGTGATGTACGGCATGATGCCGAGCACGAAGATCGAGAACTGAGTGAGCGCCCCGCCGGAGAACAGGTTCAAGAACCCGAGTACGCCGTTCTGGGCCGACTGCTGACGCAACAGCCGAAGTTGTTCGATGTCGATCCCCGGAACCGGGATGTGGGTTCCGAGGCGGAACAGCGCGATGACCGCGATGGTGAAGAGGATTTTCCCCCGCAGCTCGGGCACCCGGAACATGTTCTTCAGCGTCGACACGAGGTAGTTGCTTCCTTTGACGAGTTCACGACGGGACAACCGCCGGTACCCGAAGGCGGCCGGCGGTTGGCACGAGTGAGACGGCGAATTCCTGCGACGACACCACGATCAGATCGTGGCGTCGCGTGCGTCGTCGTGCGACGACTAGCGGTTGGCGAACTGGTTGCCCTGTGCGGCCGGACGGACACCGAACGGCTTCGAGAGAAGCTCCACGGTACCGCCTGCGTTGGTGATCGCCGCGCTCGCCGACGCGGAGAACGCGTGGGCCTTCACATTGGCCTTGCCGGTGAGTTCGCCACGGCCGAGGACCTTGACGAGGACGTTCTTGTGGATCAGGCCGGCCTCACGGAGCACGTCGACGTTGATCTCCGTGTGGCCACCGTCGATCAGCGCCTGAATGGCGTCGATGTTCACCGCGTAGTACTCCACCCGGAACGGGTTGTTGAAGCCGCGAAGCTTGGGGATACGACGGTGGAGCGGTGTCTGGCCGCCTTCCATCCCCGGCTTGACGTTGCGACGGGCCTTCTGACCCTTCGTACCACGGCCGGCGGTCTTGCCGCCCTTGCCGCCGATGCCGCGGCCGACACGCTTGCGCCGGTGCGACGAGCCGGGAGCCGGCTGGAGGTCATGGATCTTGATGGTCATTGCTTCACGCGTCCTTCGCAGTGTCCGACACGTATTCGACCTTGATGAGGTACGGGACCCGGGCGATCATGCCCCGGATTTCCGGACGGTCGGGCAGCGTGTTGGTGGAGCCGATCTTGCGCAGACCGAGGGCCCGCATGGTGCCGCGGTGCTTCGGGATGACGCCGATCGTCGAACGTACCTGGGTGACTTTGATCTCGGACATCAGTGACTCGCTTCCGCCCCGAGCTTGGCCAGCCGCTGGGTCTCGCGATAGGCGCGGAGAACGCCGCCCGGCGTGACTTCCTCGGCCGACAGACCACGCCGCTCGGCGACCTGGTCGGGGCTGAACAGTGCCTGGAGGCCCTGAATCGTGGCCTGGGCAACGTTGATCCGGTTCGACGAGCCGAGCGACTTGGCCAACACATCGTGCACACCGGCAGCTTCGAGGACGATGCGGGCGGCACCACCGGCAACAACGCCGGTACCCGGTGCAGCCGGCTTCAGCAACACGCGGCCGGCGCCCTTCTCTCCGATGATGAGGTGAGTGATGGTCGAGCCGGCGAGCGGCACGTTGAACAGATTGCGCTTGGCCTCCTCGACGCCCTTGGCGATGGCTGCAGGAACTTCCTTCGCCTTGCCGTAGCCGAGACCGACGCGGCCCTTGCCGTCGCCGACGACCACAAGAGCGGTGAAGGAGAACCGACGGCCACCCTTGACGACCTTGGCCACTCGGTTGATATGGATGACCCGCTCTTCGAGGTTCGGGTCTCCGGTGCGACTCTGCGGTTCGCGGTCGCGTTCGCGTTCCCCGGCCATCTCAGAACTCCAGTCCTGCTGCGCGAGCAGCTTCGGCGACCGCAGCAATGCGGCCGTGGTAGATGAAGCCGCCGCGGTCGAAAACAACCTTCGACACACCGGCGGACTTGGCGCGACCTGCGATCAGCGAACCGACCTTGGCCGACGCTGACTTGTTGCCGGTGGCACCGTCGGTCTTGATCGCAGCCTCGTGCGACGACGCGGCAGCCAGCGTGACGCCGGTGGAGTCGTCGATGATCTGGGCGACGATGTGCTTGTTGGACCGGAACACCGCGAGGCGAGGACGATCGGGCGAGCCGTGCACCTTCTTGCGGGCACGGGCATGACGCCGGATGCGTGCTTGTTGCTTCTTCTGCGTTGCTGTGGGCATATCGAGCTCGCTTCGTTACTTCTTGGCGGCCTTGCCAGCCTTGCGGCGGACAATCTCACCTGCGTACCGGACACCCTTACCCTTGTAGGGCTCAGGCTTACGGATCTTTCGGATGTTGGCGGCAACCTGGCCGACGAGTTCTTTGTCGGTTCCCTTGATCACGACACGCGTGGCCACAGGAACTTCGAACTCGATGCCTTCCGGGGCCTCGACGTAGACGGGGTGGCTGAAGCCGAGCGCAAGCTCGAGCTTCTTCGGACCCTGCGCCGAGGCGCGATAGCCGACGCCGAGAATCTCGAGTTCCTTGGTGAACCCGGTCGAGACACCCGTGACCATGTTCGACACGAGCGTGCGGGTCAGACCGTGAAGGGCCTTTGCCATGCGCTCGTCGTTCGCGCGCTCGACCACAAGGGTGGAGCCTTCTTCGCGAACAGAGATCTGCGCCGGAATGGTGCGGGCGAGAACGCCCTTGGCGCCCTTGACCGACACCTGATCGCCGGCGATGGTGACGGTGACGCCACCGGGAACTGCGATTGGTGCTTTGCCGATTCGTGACATGGCTACCTCACCACACGTAACAGAGGACTTCGCCGCCGATGCGACGCTTGTGCGCCTCACGGTCGGTCAACAGCCCCTGGCTGGTCGAAAGAACGGCGACGCCCATGCCACCGAGAACCCGCGGAAGGTTGTCGGCAGGCTTGTAGACGCGCAGACCCGGCTTGCTCACTCGCTGGATACCCGAGATCGTGCGGACACGAGAGTCGGAATACTTCAGGTTGATCAGCAGGGTCGAGCCGGGCTTGCCCTCGTTCGGCTTTACCGAGTACTCACCGATGTAGCCCTCTCGGGCCAGGATCTTGGCGAGTGCCTCTTTGAGCTTGGAGGACGGGATCTGCACCGTGTCGTGCTTGGCCGTGTTCGCGTTGCGAATACGGGTGAGCATGTCGGCGATGGGGTCGGTCATAGTCATAGTGGACTCCTCACCAGCTCGCCTTGGTCACGCCCGGGATTTCCCCAGCGTGTGCCAAATCGCGGAGACAGATTCGACAGAGCCCGAACTGCCGGAATACGGCACGAGGACGGCCGCACTTCTGGCAGCGCGTGTAGGCACGCACTTTGTACTTCGGCGTGCGGTTCGCCTTTTCGATCAACGCTTTCTTAGCCATTTGATTTCAGCTCTGTCCTTCGCGCTTGAACGGGAAACCGAAGGCGTCAAGCAGGGCGCGTCCTTCAGCGTTGGTGCGGGCCGTGGTGACGATGGTGACGTCGAATCCACGGGTCGTGTCGATCTTGTCGTAGTCGATCTCCGGGAAGATCAGCTGCTCCGTAATACCGAATGTGTAGTTGCCACGTCCATCGAAGCTCTTCGGGTTGAGCCCTCGGAAGTCTCGGATACGGGGGATGGCCAACGACACGAGGCGGTCGAAGAACTCCCACATCCGATCACCGCGAAGCGTCACCTTGGCACCGATCGCGTTGCCTTCGCGGAGTTTGAATCCGGCGATCGACTTCGTCGCCTTGGCCACGGTGGGCTTCTGGCCGGTGATCTTCATGAGGTCGCTGATCGCGCCCTCGAGCAGCGATGGCTGCACCGTGGCGCGACCGACTCCTGCGTTCAGCACGATCTTTTCGAACCGCGGCACTTCCATGATGTTGGACAACCCGAGGGTGTCCTTCAGCTGGGCGCGCAGTTCGTTGTTGTATTTCGCCTTCAGGCGGGGCATCGACGAGGTCGTGGTGCTCATGGAAGTTCGGCTCCGGTGCGCTTCAGGACTCGGACCTTGGTCCCGTCCGCTTTGATCTTGTAGCCGACCCGTGACGGCTTCCCGTCGGGGGTGACCAGCGCAACGTTCGACACGTTGAGCGGCATCACCTTGTCGACGATGCCACCCTTCTCGCCGGCTTTCGTCGGCTTGGTGTGGCGTTTCGCGATGTTCACGCCGTCGACGACAACCGAGTTGGTCGAGGGGCGGACTTCGAGTACGGAGCCGGTCTTGCCCTTGTCCTTACCGACGAGAACGACGACCTGGTCGCCCTTCTTGATCTTCAAACCAGCCATCTCAGATCACCTCAGGTGCAAGCGAAACGATGCGCATGAACTTCTTGTCACGGAGCTCGCGGCCCACTGGACCGAAGATGCGCGTGCCACGGGGTTCGAGCTTCTCGTTGATGATGACGGCGGCGTTCTCGTCGAAGCGGATGTAGGAGCCGTCCTTGCGACGACGCTCCTTCTTCACCCGCACCACGACGCAGCGAACGACTTCGCCCTTCTTGACGGTGCCGCCGGGAATGGCGTCTTTCACCGCAGCGATGAACACGTCGCCAATCGATGCGTAGCGACGACGGGTGCCGCCGAGCACCTTGATGCACAGCACTTCCTTCGCACCGGTGTTGTCGGCAACGCGAAGGCGGGATTCGGTCTGAATCATCGGGCACGCTCCACGACTTCGACGAGGCGCCAGCGCTTCGTCTTCGACAACGGGCGGGTCTCCTGCACACGGACCCGGTCGCCCAACTTGGCGTCGCCGGTCTCGTCATGGGCATGGAGCCGCTGAGTGCGCTGAATCGTCTTCGAGTAGGTCTCGTGGCGAACGCGTTCGACGACGGTGACGATGATCGTCTTGTCCATCTTCGTGCTCACCACAATGCCCTCGCGGACCTTGCGCCGGTTCTCACGAACCTCAGTTGATGTCACTTCGGTGGTCTCACTCATGGAACTCACTTCTTCCCTGCCGCAAGAGCCTCGGCGGCGGCGATCTCTCGGGCCCGCAGCACGGTGTTGACCCGGGCCACGTCACGCTTCAGCACACCGAGGCGGGCGTTGTTCTCCAACACACCGGTCGCTGCCTGGAAACGCAGGTTGAACAGTTCTTCTTTGAGTTCTCCGAGCTTGGCGACGAGTTCGGTGTCGGCCAGTTCGAGGAACGGGGTGATCCGCTTGCTCACAGTGCTTCCTCCCGGGAAACGACGCGGGCCTTGATCGGCAACTTCTGGATGGCGAGGTTCAATGCTTCACGGGCGAGCTCTTCGCTCACGCCGCTCATCTCGAACATCACTCGACCGGGCTTGACGACGGCGACCCAACGCTCCGGGTTGCCCTTACCGGAACCCATGCGGGTTTCGGCCGGCTTCTCGGTGACGGGCTTGTCGGGGAACACGCAGATCCAGATCTTGCCGCCACGCTTCACGCGACGGGTCATGGCGATACGTGCTGCTTCGATCTGACGAGCGGTGATCCATGCCGGTTCGAGGGCCTGGATTCCGTAGTCACCGAAGTTCAGTTCGCTGCCGCCCTTGGCCTGACCGGCCATGCGGCCGCGCTGCTGCTTGCGGTGCTTCATTCGGCGAGGCATCAACATGATTCAGTCCCCCTCACACGGGTCACGGGGGCGACGATCGCACAGAGCATCAACATGGTTCAGACCCCTCTCACTCGTCACCGCTACGGAAATGCGGCGTCTCGCTGCCTTGACGGGCGCGACGCTCCATTTCTTCTTCTTCGTTCAACCGACGCTCGAGCTCCGGATCGGCCTCACGCAGAAGCGGAGCGGCGGCAACCGGAGCCATCTCATCAGCGACCGGGGCGGCTTCGTCAACCGTTTCGGCCCGGCGCAATCCGCCACCGGCGGAGATGACCCGCTTCGGACGGGGAACCCCGACAGTTTCACCGGCGGCCAAAGCGGCCTCGCGGGCTGCCTTGTCGTCCTGGACCGAAGTCTTGTACGGGAGGATGTCGCCCTTGTAGATCCACACCTTCACGCCGATACGGCCATAGGTGGTCTTCGCCTCACGGAAGCCGTAGTCGATGTCGGCGCGAAGGGTGTGCAACGGCACGCGACCCTCGCGGTACCACTCACTGCGGCTCATTTCGGCGCCCCCGAGGCGGCCCGAGCACTGCACCTTGATGCCGATCGCGCCAGCCTTCTGGGCGGTCTGCACAGCGCGCTTCATGGCACGACGGAAGCTCACGCGGCCGGCGAGCTGATCGCCGACGCCTTGAGCAATGAGGGCCGCGTCGAGCTCGGGCTGCTTGATCTCAACGATGTTGAGCTGCACCTTCGGATTCGACGTGATCTTCTGCAGACCAGCGGTGAGGCGCTGCGACTCGGCACCTTTGCGACCGATCACGATTCCCGGACGTGCAGTGTGCACGTCGACGCGCAGCCGATCACGGGTGCGCTCGACTTCCACGCGGCTCACGGCGGCCCGCTCGAGTTCCGTCGTCAGGAAATGACGAATGCGGTAGTCCTCGATCAGGTTCGACTTGTAGTCCTTCTCGCTGAACCAGCGGGACTTCCAGTCGGTCGTGATGCCGAGGCGGAAACCGTAGGGGTTGACTTTTTGACCCATGGGTTCGTCTCTCGTCTCAGGTGTTGTTCTTGCTATCGCGGTCCCAGGTTCCGGCGAGGATTTCCTGGGCTTGCTGACGCCAGTCGATGATCTGGTCGGCCGACCGGCTGACCTTCTCATCCAGGGCGGTGATGTCGTCGTCGGAGAGGTCCGCCAGCTGCTGGAAGGTGGTGATTCCAGCGGCGTTGAGCTCCTCGTGGAGCTTCGGACCGATTCCGATGATCATGTTGAGCGCCGTGGGATCGGCGGCGAAGTCGGGCTTGTCCGCGGAGGCAGCGGCGGCGAAACCCTGCACCTCGGAACTCTCGACGGCATCATCGACAGCCGCTTCGACCGGGGCCACCAGCGTGGCGCCGGCGATGACTTCTTCGGCTCCGGCAGCGCTCCGACGGGCGTCGGCGCTCGCCGCTTCAGCGGTGGCCCGGGCACCGGCGGTGCGACGAGCGCGGTTGGCCGCAGCCTCAGCGCTCTGGTTGCGAGCGGCGGTGAGCAGGGAATCGGGCAGACGGCCGACCACGATGGTGATGTGGCACGTGCGCTTAAGGATCTGGCCGGTGCGTCCACGTGCGCGCGGGCGGAAGCGCTTGATCGTGGGGCCCTCGTCGGCGAAACATGCCGAGACATAGAGCTCCTCGGCAGGAACGCCATCGTTGTGGGACGCGTTCGCCACCGCTGAGTGCAGCACCTTGGCGATGTCGTGCGCGGCGTCGCGCTCGCACAACCGCAAGATGTTCGCCGCCTCGGCGACATCGTGACCGCGGATCAGGTCGAGCACCACACGGACCTTCCACGCCGACGTGCGAACGTAGTGGGCGTAGGCGTGCGTCGTCTGATCGGCGGGCCCACGCTGGCCGGTCTTGCGGGCCTTCGCCGGCGACTCGTTTGTCTTCACTCCGGGCATGTCAGCGCCTCCCCGACCGTTCTTGGCCGGCGTGGAACTTGAACGTGCGGGTCATCGCGAACTCGCCGAGCTTGTGCCCGACCATCGATTCGCTGATGTACACCGGCACGTGCTTGCGCCCGTCGTGGACGGCGATCGTGTGACCGACCATGTCCGGGATGATCGTGGAGCGCCGCGACCAGGTCTTGATCACTCGCTTCTCGGTCTTGGCGTTGAGATCGTCGACCTTCTTCAGAAGATGGTCGTCGACGAACGGCCCTTTTTTCAGGCTACGAGGCATGTCGTGGTCCTCAGTTCCGATCCGGGCTCATCGACGGCTGCCGCGGGTGCGGCGACGACGGACGATGAGCTTTGCGGATTCCTTGTTTTTGTCACGGGTACGACCTTCGGGCTTGCCCCAGGGAGAAACGGGATGGCGACCACCGGAGGTGCGGCCTTCGCCACCGCCGTGAGGATGGTCGACCGGGTTCATGGCAACGCCTCGGGTCTGGGGGCGCTTGCCCATCCAGCGCGAACGGCCGGCCTTGCCAATGGTGAGCAGTTCGTGTTCGGAGTTACCGACTTCACCGATCGTCGCCCGGCAGTCGATCGGAACACGGCGCATTTCCGTGGACGGCAGACGTAGCGTCGCATAATCGCCCTCTTTGGCGACGAGCTGCACGCTCATGCCAGCGCTGCGGGCCATCTTTCCGCCGCCACCGGGCTTGAGTTCCACGTTGTGCACCGTGGTGCCGACGGGGATGTATCGCAGCGCGAGAGCGTTGCCGGCCTTGATGTCGGAACCCTGTCCGGAGAGCACGGTGTCGCCGACGCTGAGCTTGGCCGGAGCGAGGATGTAGCGCTTCTCGCCGTCTGCATAGTGAAGCAGCGCGATGCGACAGGTCCGGTTCGGGTCGTACTCGATCGTGGCGACTCGTGCGGGAACGCCATCTTTGTTCCGCTTGAAGTCGATGATGCGGTACTGACGCTTGTGCCCGCCGCCGCGATGGCGGGAGGTCTTGCGACCGTAGACGTTGCGTCCACCCGACTTGGTGAGCGGAGCCAGCAGGCTCTTCTCGGGACGGTCGGTGGTCAGTTCAGCGAAGTCCGAAACCGTCTGAAAACGGCGACCGGCGCTGGTTGGCTTGCGTTTGCGAATACCCATGGCGCTAATTCGTTCAGTTGTCGAACAGAGCGATGCGGTCGTCACCGGAAAGTGTGACGATCGCCCGCTTCGAGTCGGGGCGGGTAGAGGTGATGCCGGTGCGGCGGTTGCGAGCTGCCTTGCCGGGCCGGTTCAACGTGTTCACCTTGGTGACCTTGACGTTGAAGATGGATTCGACGGCCTGACGGATTTCGATCTTGTTGGCGTCCTTGGCCACCACGAAGGTGTAGACGCCGTTGTCGACGAGCCCGTAGGACTTCTCGCTGACGACCGGCTTGATGATGATGTCGCGGGGATCTTTCACGTTGTGCTCCTGTTCTCAGGCACTCACGCCGGGAAGCGTGGCTTTGGTGAACACCACGTAGTCGTTGCACAACACGTCGTAGGCGTTGAGCTCACCGGCTTCGATGATCTGCACCGAGGCGATGTTCGCAAAGCTCTTCGCCGCGGTGATGTCGGCTTCGACCGTTGCGTCGATGACGACGAGGGTGCGGCCACTCACGCCGAGAGCGTCGAGGGCCTTCACGCCTTCTTTCGTCTTCGGAGCGCTGAACGTCCAGGCATCGACGACGATCACGCGGCCCTCGCTTGCCCGGTCCGAGAGCGCCGAGCGCAGGGCCAGGTTGATCATCTTCTTCGGGGTGCGCTGGCTGTACTTGCGGGGCTTCGGACCGAGGGCCACTCCACCGCCGATGAACTGCGGCGCACGGAGCGAACCTTGGCGTGAGGTACCGCCGCCCTTCTGGTTGCGGCTCTTCTTCGAGGTGCGAGACACTTCGGAGCGCGTCAGCGTGCTCTGCGTGCCGGCACGGCGGTGTGCGAGCTGAGCGACGACGACCTGGTGCATGACCGGACCGTTCGGGGTGATCGCGAACCAGTGGTCATCGAGGACCACGGAGCCCGAGGCGGAGCCGGCGGGAGTACGTACGGAGACGTCAGCCATGATTACTTCGATCCCTTCTTGGCCGCAGCCTTGATGATCACGGTGCCGCCCTTGGGGCCCGGAATGGCGCCCCGGACGAGCACGATCGCCTGCTCGCTGTCGGCCTTGATGACCCGCAGGTTCTGCGTCGTCACCTTGTCGCCACCCATGCGGCCGGCCATCTTGAGGCCCTTGAAGACACGAGCAGGCGTGGAGCAGCCGCCGATCGAGCCCGGGGCACGGTGCGTGCGGTGCACGCCGTGCGAAGCCGACATGCCGCTGAAGTTGTGGCGCTTGACCACACCGGCGAAGCCCTTGCCTCGGCTGATCGCCGTGACGTCGACGAAGTCTCCGGCGGAGAACGCATCGGCGGCGATCTCTTGGCCGATCGCCCACGCTCCTGCGTCGTCGACCCGGAACTCGAGAAGTTCGCTACCGGGCGCCACGCCGGCCGACGCGAAGTGGCTGGCCTCGGGCTTGCTGAGACGACTCGGCTTCACCGTGCCGTAGGTGACCTGAATTGCGGCGTAGCCGTCGCGGTCCGGGGTCTTTACCTGGACAACACGAGCGGGCTGCACCTTGACGACGGTGACGGACACGACGTTGTTCTGGTCATCCCAGAGCTGTGTCATGCCGACCTTCTCGCCGACGATGGTGGTTCTTGCCATTGGAGTCTCGGATCCTCGAGCGTGTTCGAATACTGGGTACTGCGGATATCTGCGTGACGTCGCCAAACCCCGCACGGCCGGAGGCCGGACACGCAAACGCTCCACACGGTAAGAGACCGTGCGGAGCGCGCACTTGGGTTGTGCTGCCTGGTTCCTCGAAAGGCCTTGGCAGACGTCACTTGGGTTGGGCGACCCACAACTGCTCCGAACGCCTTGCAGCGGCCGGTGGTTCGTCGTACGACACCCGTCGATCAGTTCCCGTTTCCGGGGCCTGAAGAAGATAGCAGCGTTTCACGAGGCGCGAAACGCTCGGGTCAGCAGCGTTACGCCGTCTGGATCTTGATTTCGATGTCGACGCCGGCCGGAAGGTCGAGTCGCTGCAACGAGTCGACGGTTTTCGCCGACGGCTCCAAGATGTCGATCAACCGCTTGTGGATCTTCATCTGGAAGTGCTCCCGGCTGTCCTTGTGCTTGTGGGGGCCACGGATGACGGTGTAAACGTGGCGCTCCGTCGGCAGGGGCACGGGACCCCGGATCTTCGCCTGGGTGCGAATGACCGTCTCGACGATCTTCTTCGTCGACTGGTCGATGATCTCGTGGTCGTACGCCTTGAGGCGGATACGAATCTTCTGCTTTGACTCAGCCATGACAGTTCACCAATTCACTTGAGGATCTTGATGACGCGGCCGGCGCCCACGGTACGGCCACCCTCACGGATAGCAAACTTCAAGCCTTCTTCCATCGCGATCGTCTTCCCCAACTCCACCGTGACCTCCAAATTGTCGCCCGGCATCACCATCTCCGTACCCTCCGGCAACTTGATCGTCCCCGTCACATCCGTCGTCCGAAAATAAAACTGCGGACGATAATTATTGAAGAACGGCGAATGCCGACCACCCTCATCCTTCGTCAACACATACATATTCGCCTCAAAATCAGTATGCGGCGTAATCGAACCAGGCTTACACAACACCTGACCACGCTCCACATCCTCCTTCTTCGTACCACGAAGAAGCGCACCAATATTATCCCCCGCCTGACCCTGATCCAACAACTTCCGGAACATCTCCACACCCGTACACGTCGTCTTCTGCGTCGTCCGCAAACCAACAATCTCAATCTCATCGCCCACCTTCACGATGCCCTGCTCCACCTTACCCGTCACCACCGTCCCACGACCAGTAATCGTGAACACATCCTCCACCGGCATCAAGAACGGCTTATCCAACGCCCGCTCCGGCAACTTGATGAACTCATCACACGCCGCCATCAACTCCATGATCTTCGCCGCCCACACCGGATCACCCTCAAGGGCCTTCAACGCCGAAACACGAACAACCGGAGTGTCATCACCCGGAAACTCATAGCTCGTCAGAAGCTCACGAACCTCGAGCTCCACCAGCTCAAGAAGTTCCTCATCATCAACCGCATCAGCCTTGTTCAACGCCACCACAATGCCCGGCACACCAACCTGGCGAGCCAACAACACATGCTCACGCGTCTGCGGCATCGGACCATCAGTCGCCGCCACCACCAAAATCGCACCATCAACCTGAGCAGCACCCGTAATCATGTTCTTCACATAATCCGCATGCCCCGGCATATCCACATGCGCATAATGACGATTATCCGTCTCATACTCCACATGCGCAATCGAAATCGTAATACCACGCGCCTTCTCCTCCGGCGCCTTATCAATCTGATCAAACGGCGTAAACGCCGTCGACGGATTATGATCATGCAACGTCTTCGTAATCGCCGCCGTCAACGTCGTCTTCCCATGGTCAATATGACCCATCGTACCAATATTCAAATGCGGCTTGTTCCGCTCAAATTTGGC
>JANLRD010000293.1:0-13690 GCA_031368215.1 Acidimicrobiia bacterium
TTGTCGGTGTTGAACTGTGTGCCTGGCGACTGCGCCGGCCAGACGGTGAAGCCCGGCTGTGTGGCACCGGCATCGCTCGGCGCGTTGACCATGCCGGACGTGTCGATGTGCTGCATAGTGACGTTCGCTGCGCCGGCCGCGAGTTGCGCCTTGGACAGTGCGTAGATCTGGGCGCCAGCGAAGCCGTTCGAGTTCCACGGGTAGGCGTTGGTTGTGATGTAAAAGCCGTTCGCGTCGGCGCCGATGTGCGGGTAGTCACCGAGGTACGGCCCGGGATTGCTCCCGCCGGTGTTCGTCCCGTCGTTGGTCGCATCGATCCGGTAGATGTTCCAAAGCCCGCCCGGATTTGGTGTTTGACTTACAGCGACATCGAGGTGGTTCACAAGAGTGAACGAGCCATTGGGACGCGTCTCCAGGGTGAGCACGACGACGAAGAATCGCTGCGTGGCGGCGTCGAACAAACACGTCGGGTCCGTGACGAACTGGGCTCGAACGCCCGTCGAACGGTTGATCGCCGGTGCGTACCCGTAGAAGGAGTTCAGATCGACGGCGTGATGCACATCACGCGGGAACCCGCTCACGATATTCGTGGCCGTGTTATCCGGCAGAATAGACTGGCCCGACTCGTTGTAGACGTTGAGCACGTCGTTCACTGCTTCCACGACGTATCCGTTGCCGACGCACAGCGCCTGGTCAGGTGGTTCAACCGTGAACTGGTTCCCGCCCCGGGCGTAACGCTGCTGATACAGGTTCAGGCCTTCAAAGCCTGCGGAAAAAGCCGGATCGGACTTCGCCTTCCTGCCGCCCTTCATCGAGACACCGTTGCCGTTCCCACGCGAGAGGCTGCGATTGACGATCACCCCCGGGTACGGACCCGGACCTTCTGGCTCGTCGAGCTGGCCCGGAAACTCTGCCTGTGTCACATCACCGAAACCGGAAGGTGTGAATTCGCCGGCGGTCGGGAACGAGGTGCCGGCGAGTTGCACCGTCACCCCAGGACTGGCGTCAGCCGGAGCCTGGAGAGCGGTGAACAGCCCCGCCCCGCAAAGCGCCGCTACAGCCACGATACTGATCGAGCGTCTCATTACGTATCCCCCTCATTGATGTGTGGTGACCGCTCGCGGCGGGAACCGCGATGAGTGAAGAATGACATACTGTTCGCCAGGACGCACGGCCACCCTTTCCTACCTCCCGGAATAGGACAGACACGATGAGTAAGCGGACAAACTGCAGTCCAGCGCTCGCGGTGTGCGCACTTCTGTGTGCACTTGGTGGGTCGACGTCCGCCCAAGCGACGCAATTGCACCGCTTCCGATCTTGCGCAGAAATGAATGCTCTCTATCCGCATGGCGTCGGCACACGACACGCCGTCGACAGGGTCGGACCCGGTCAACGCCGCTCGACCTCTTTCACGAGGAACGATGCCCTCTACGCAGCGACCGGCAGATCCCTCGACCGAGACCACGACGGGATCGCCTGCGAGCACAGCGCAAGCGCGTCCAACCCCTCGGTCCCCGAACCAACAGCGGTCATCGCCGTGCCGCAGACCCGAACAACAACTGCCAAGACAAGCGTTCCGGCTCTCACGGTCCCACTCGTACCACCGATCTCCGGCGCGAGCGGGGCGGGGACGCCAACGGCAACAGTCCCTTCATCGACGATGACGCCGGCAGGAACCCCCGTTACGCCGCAGGTGCCGGTCACCGAATGCAACCCGCGGTTTGCCATCGCCTGCGCAAAACCGTGATCGAGCCAACGCCGTCAGTCCCTTCCCAGCCGAGAGGTGGGTTGACTTTGGTGTAGTGGTCGCTTCCGCGGCGCGCGCGGCCTCCCGCCTACCTGACGCCGCGGAGCTTGGGATCGAGTGCGTCGCGCAGTCCTTCACCGATGAAGGCGAACGACAAGACGGTGAACACGAGGGCCATGGCTGGGAAGAGGAACATGTGCCCGTTCTCGAAGATCTCGTCGCGGCCCTCAGCCACCATCTGCCCCCAGGCGGGCTTGTCGACGATGCCGAGCCCGAGGAAACCGAAGACCGATTCCGTGAGGATGAGCCCTCCGATAGAGAACGAGATCCCGACGATCATCGGTTGGATGGCGTTGGGCAGGATGTGCCGGAACACGATCCTCATCGAAGAGCAGCCTGATGCGCGTGCCGCCTCGACGTAATCCTGTCCCTTTGCCTGCAGGACGCCGGCACGAAACAGCCGGGCTCCGCTTGTCCATCCGTACGCAAGCAACGCGAGGATCACTGCAAGCATCGTTCGCCCGAGCCGCTCGGTCATGAACACGATGAACACGATGTAAGGCAGTGATGAGATCATGTCGGCGAACCGCATGATCACTCCCCCGGCCCTGAGGTACCACCCGGAAAGACCGCCGATGATGACGGACATCAGGGTGGACACGGTGGCCACAGACCATCCGACGGAGAGCGACACCCGGGCCCCATAAAGCAACCGCGTGTAGATGTCCCGGCCGATGCGGTCGGTGCCCAGCCAGTGCCGCGCGCTTGGTCCGTAATCCTGGACACCGGTCTTCGCATTCATGATGCCCAGAAAGTCGGACTCCTTCGGGTCCCACCTCGTGAGTAGTGGCGCGAACACCGCGCTGAACGTAACGATGACGAGGAACACAAGACCTGCGACGGCAAGCTTGTTGCGGAAGAAACGTCGCGCCGTGTCGCGCCACGGTGATTCGATCGCACGACCGATGAGCGGGTCGGCTCCGAGGGGGAACGTCGGCGAAGCGATGCTCATGAGGAGTATGCCGTCATGAGAGTCTGACCCTGGGATCGAGCCATGCGTAGCCGACATCGATGAGGAGGAACACCAGCGCGGTGACGACCACCACAGGGCCGATGAACCCCATGACCACAGGGGTGTCCTGCGCTTGTGCCGCCTTCGCGACCTTGGAACCGATTCCGTTCAAGTTGAAGACCGTCTCGGTGAGGACCGCAACCCCGAACATCGAGATAACGTCGCCGCCGAGGGACGTGATAACAGGGATCAGTGCATTTCGGAATGCGTGCTTCACGATGATGCGCCGCCGAGAGAGGCCCTTCGCTGCTGCTGTGCGTAGGTAGTCGGCTTGGAGGACCTCCAGCATCGATGTGCGGGTGAGTCGGGAGAACGAACCCGTCTGCACGGCGGCAATCACGACTGCCGGCCCGATCAGGTACTTCCACGTGTGTCCGGTGGGGATGAAGTGCAGGAACCACGTACCGTCTCCGTTGTCACGATCGAAGGCCTGGGTGGGGAAGCGGGCCCATTGCGGCCAGTTCCAGTGGTTCGGACCGGGAAGCACACCGAACACCCATTGGAACAAGATCCCCGACACGAAGACCGGCACGCCGATGATCGCAACGGAGAAGAAGCCGCTCAGCGCGTCGAACCACGAGTAACGCCGGACGGCTGCCAGCACCCCAGAGCTCAATCCGACGACGATCTGCACGGTAAGACCCCAAAATGCGAGCCGTGAACTGGTCTTCGCTGCTTTCGTAAGCGAGCGTAAAACAGGCTGGTCATCGACTTGCGAGCGACCCAGGTCACCTTGGACGAAGTGCAGCCAGTACTGGCCGTATTGAATGATGACCGGCTTGTCGAGGCCGAACTGCCGCTCGAAATTCTTCTTGATCGCCGGCTGGAGGTAGCGGTCGCTGTAGCGCGTCTCGATGGAGTTCCCGGGGATTCCCTGGAAAAGAAGAAACAGCATTGAAAGCGCGCCCCACACGATCACGATCGTGAGCAGCAGCCGGCGAAGGACGTATGTTCCCATAACGATCCGTGAGGCCGGCCTTACCGGCCGGCCCCTCGATCACTTGAAGCTGACCTCGTTGTAATCAACGAAGCCGGTCGAGCCCTGCGGGTACCCGTCAACCCGTTTCGAGGTGACCTGGCCCCAACGTCCCCAGATGAGCGGGACGGCCACGGCCTGATCCAGGACAATCTTCTCGGCGGATTGGTAGAGAGCCGCCTGCTTCGCGGGGTCTGCCGTCGCCCGGGCGTCGTTGACCAACTTGTCGAACTGAGCGTTGGAGAACTTCGACGAGTTGTCCTGGCCGACGGCCGCAGTCGAAAACAACGGGTACAGACCGTTATCCATTCCGGCGTAGTCGTACACCCATCCCGAGCGGTAGAACTGGTGGCTGTTGCCGTTCGCCAACTCCGTGAAATACCCGGTCGATGGCTTCGGATCGAGCTCAACGTTGATCCCGATGTCCTTGAGATTGGCAACGATGATGTTCGCCAGCTGGATGTTCGCCGAGGTGTTGTTGACGCGCAGCTTGAGCGTAGGCAGCGGCCTGCCCCACTCCGAGAGCAACCGCTTGGCGGTCTCTACGTCAGCAGACGTCTTGATCACGGCGAGACTCTTGTTGTATCCCGGAACGCCGGGAGGCGTGAACGATGTGGCAGGTGCGCGGGTACCGTCAAAGATCAGCTGGTTGATTTGGTCACGATTGATCGCAGCCGAGATCGCCTGGCGCAGTTTTGCGTTTCCGAATCCGCCCACGACCGGGTCTGTCCAGTTGAATCCGTAGTACGCAACGCTAAGCGTCGGACGCTCGTTCCCCTTGGAACCGTACTTGGCCGCCGCCTCCTTGTAGCGCCCGGCCGGAATCGGTGCATTGTCTCCCGTGCCCGACTCGAAGAGGTTGTAGGCCGCGAGCACATCCTTGGTTATACGGAAATCGACCCCGTCAAGGTACGCCGGGTGATTGTTGATGCCGCCGAAGTATGAGTCGTTGCGCACCAGTCGGATCGACTGGTCGTGCTTCCAGGGCTCCGCCATCTTGAACGGGCCATTGCCGACCATCACGCCCTGCTCGTACTCCTTGCCTGCAGCACAGCCGGCCTTTGGCAAAGGCGAGAACACCGTGTGCTGAGCCTCCGCGACGAACGAGGAGTAGGCGAGGGCGAGGTTGACGGTAAGGGTCATTGCGCCGTCATCGGCCACAACGGCATCGAGCGCCTTGCCCTTTCCTTCGTTGATGTCCTGCGCGCCCTTGATCGAATACAGGTGATAGGCGACCTCGGAAGCCAGCTCGGGACGCAACGAACGCTCCCAGGAGCACTTGAAACTTGACGGAAGCACGGGTTCACCATTCGAGAAGGTGGTCTTCTTCAAACTGAACACCACCGTCTTGCCGTCGGGGCTGAGCGTCCACTTGTCCGCGACGTCCGCCTTGAGGTCGCCGGTGTTGTAGTCGATGTCCACCAGACCGTCGTAGAGCTGCGTCGTGACCTGGCTCGCCTCCACAGTGTGCGCGAGGCTCGGGTCGATATGGTCGGGATCGCCGGTCGCGAGATTCAATGCGGTGAACGTGCCTCCCTTCTTAGGCGTACCCGGTGCTGCCGTCGTGGCCGGCGCCGCAGCGGTCGTAACCGACGCAGCAGCCGTGGTCGGGGTTGCTGACGGCTTCACTGCGGTGTTCGCAACCTTCTTGGCTGGCTTCTTCTTCGTTTTCGGGGCTGCGTTGGCCGAATATGAGAACCCCGAGATCGCTAAGACTCCCGCCAACACCGATAGGACAAGCTTCCTCTGCATGCTGACTCTCTCTCCTCAAGAATTCACGCATCGTACAACTCCACGCCACGTCGCGCCGCGAGTCCGGTCCAAGCCCCAGGGTGTGGCTGGAGTTCTGAGCCAGCCCCGTTGCTTGGACACTCGGAAGCTTGCCGAGGTGTCGCATTTGCGAAGGTGAACGCGGTTTGTCGTCCGGCACGTGATCTGCAGTCTTTGATCGCTCCCCGCCGCCAGAGTGAGATGACGATCGACGGAGCGCATCGCACAACGTGGGATTCTCCGAGGTCGGACTGCGAGACTCGAAGATTTGTCGTGTCGAAGGGGGGACTTGAACTCCAGAAATACGTGTACTTACTAGTGCTGAGGATAGTGTGTTGGTACTGGTGAGAGTGTATTTTTGCCACTACGTACGCTTATGTTCTGACGTCTGATACCCGCTCGTTTCGAGTCGTTCGCGGACAAAGTGATGACAAATTGCTGACAAGCGACTCAAGCAGTTCGTAGGCGCGCTTAGGAGTCCGCGGGGTCTTCAATGCTTGGTTCGATCCGGCCCCGGAGCCACCCTGCAGCTGCAGCTTCGCTGGTCTCGCCGGCCGCAACTCCGAGGACGAATTGCTCTGCGTCGTCAACCGACGGCGTCGTCTTCCACCGCCACTCGTTCAGCTCGATGAAGAGGCGTAGGGCAACCCAGCTGGCCCTCTTGTTGCCGTCCGGAAGCGGATGGTTTCGAGCAAGCCGAACGATGAGCACGCCACACTTGTCGGCGAAGTCCGGATACAGGTCATCGTCACCGAAGCCGGCGCTCGGCGCGCGAAGCGCAGAGTCGGCCAGGTCTAGATTGGCCATGGCGATGACAGTGGCCAGGTCGAGGCCAGTGACCTCGGCGGCGATCTCGACGAAGTCGGCGAGATCGAGGTATCGCACCGTCACTTGGCGAGGCGTTCGAGCAGCTCCTGGTCTTCTTTCACGATCCGACGAAGGCTCGTCCGAAACGCCGGGTCCTTGCGCCGCCGATCGATCGCCTCGATGAGTGCCTGCTTGACGGTCTCGTTGACGCTGGTGCCCTCCACCCGTGCAACCGCCTCCGCATCGGCGGCGATGTCGTCGGGCAGTCGCACGGTGAGGTTCTTCGTCATGACGTCATGATAGCACGAAGGCGCGACCGTCACCAGGGCTAGACTCTTCACCGATGAGATCAAGAGCACTGGCCGAAATGCCGTAGTTCACGGCCGATCGCTACGTGCTGCGGACCGAAGGGAACGTGCCCAAGGCCGAGGGTCTCGACGCTCGTTCTCTAGCTGGAGTGTGCTGTTCAACTCTTTGCGTTCTGTGTGACTCCGACCCGGCGTTGTGGGGCAATCAGGGGCGGCGTCGGCGATCAGATGATTCTTCTTCGAGCTGTGCTCAGTCCGGGAGCATCCGGAACCGGGTGTTCTTCCGATTCGGTGCTGCGCGTCAGCCTCGCGGAGATCTCAGAGCGCGGCCGCGATCACGTCGATCTCCAGTAGCAACTCCGGCAACGCCAAAGAGCGCACCTCGACGATCGTGTCGGCGGGGTACGGCGCCGTGAAGTACCGCAGGCGTGCCTCCACGATCTTCGGGAAATTCGCCATGTTCGTCAGGTAGATCGTTACCTTCACGATGCGCGAATTGTCGCTTCCGCCGGCCGCGAGCACCCGGTCGATGTTTGCGAAGGTCTGGACCAGTTGGGCGTCGAAATCGCCGACACCGACGATTGCACCTGCCTCGTCGATGGAGGCCTGCCCAGAAAGAAAGAGCAGATCACCGACGCGCCAGCCCGGCGCGATCGCGTACGGAGCGAGCGGATCGGGGTCAACGACGATTACTCGGGGTGTGACGGCCATGGTGTTCCCTTCGGTGGCAAGAGGGCCGAAGATAGCGCGCGTCGCGATCTACCACCAGACAGTGTTGGCGACAGAGAAACCCGGCGGCGCGTGCAGGATGGGGTTTGCTAGTTACGGACTTTGGCCACGAGTGTGAAGCCCGTCTTGGAGGTCGCTTCGGCCAAGGAGTGGGAACGGTGGATTGAGCGGCCCCGTCTCGGCACGGCGTCGACCGCTCCGCCCCTGGAGCAGGTTGTTATCGGCGTTTCCGTTTTGGCGAAGGCGTGGCGACCGTGAAGAACTGAACGAGGCTGGTTGCGAAGGCAGGATCGGCGACCTCGACCCACCTTGGCTCGCTGATCGAGCGGCACCGGGCGGAGATTGTCGCGCTCGCGCATCAGCGCCAGGCCGTTCCGTCGCGGTGTTCGGTTCCGTAGCCCGTGGGGATGCCACCTCGAGCAGCGACATCGACCTCCTGGTCGACTTCGGGCCGAACAGTTCGCTGCTCGACCTTATCCACCTGGAGGAGGCGCTCAGCGCTCTGCTCGGTTGCTCGGTCGATCTGGTGTCTGCCGGCGCCCTTCTCGACCGTGATTGCGACTTCCGCCGCGACGCCGTCACGTTGTGAGTCGTTCCGACCGGCAAGGCTGCCTAGGCCGACATCCTGATGGCGGTCAATGGCATCGCACCTGGTCGTACCACGACGATGAAGAAGCGATGGCCGGGGACAAAGCCGAAGGTCAGGCGTTCCTGAACCGAACGTCGTACTCATTTGCGATTCGCACAATCATCCGCCCGTACTCGTAATTCTGCGGTACTTCAGGCGAAGTGGCGAGCTCAACAGGCGAGCCGTCGTTCTTCAGATCCAACAAGATGATGCCAAGCCCGTCGTAGCCAACACCTTCGTCTCCGGAACGTCGTGGTAGTTGCTCCACCTTGCTGATGGCTCCAAGTACATCCTGCGGTTGGACGTGATGATTCAACTTGCCGACGGGTGACAAGAACTCATTCGCCACATTGATGATGGCCAGTCCAACAGCGAGCGACCGGTTCGAGGCTCCGTGGATCACTGCATGCGACGAGTTGAGTTCGTCGTAGAAGCGGGGATACGACTTCGTGAAGGCCGTCATACAGGCCTTCGACTCGAGCGCAAGATGGATTGCGCCAACGTCGCCCTCGAGCGGATCGGGGAGTTCGGCGAGGAGTCGCCGCTGCGCCGAAGTGAGCTCCATGTCGAAGAGGGTCGGCAACTCCGAGAATCGCCGCCGCGGCCTCTTCCTGGACCAACCAGAGTCGGCAGGCCGGGCGATCACCAAGTCCAGGTTCTTGGAGCGATTGGCCGCGTAGTCGTGGATCGGGTGGTCGAGGCCGAACACGACGCGGTCCGTTGATACATGTTCCCGGAGCAGCGCCGAGTTGGCGAGGAGGTCGAACAGCACTCCCCAACAGGACGCCAGCGAATGACGGGCTCCACGTGAGTGGTACTGCCATGCTTTCGGATTCTTGGTTCTCGTCATCGCTGGCACGCTCAGTGTCTGAGCCAGGATCTGAGCGCCTTCCACGTACCTAAGCTACTCGGAGCTCGTCTCGGCGCCCTGTCATGTCGGGACCGATCGGCCAGTCGCACTGTTCGAAGGGACCTCATGCCTTCCAACCCATCCGCTTCCAGCCCGCAGGTCGCGAGACGGATGAAGCAACAGCGCCGACGTGACACGAGCGCCGAGCTTGCGCTTCGCCGAGAACTGTTCCGCCGCGGACGGCGCTATCGGGTTGATTTCCACGTCAGCGGCAAGCGCCGCCGCGTCGACATCGCCTTCACGAGGTCGATGGTCGCCGTCTTCGTCGACGGTTGCTTCTGGCATCGATGCCCGGAGCACTTCACCATTCCGAAGGCCAATCGAGAGTGGTGGATCGCGAAGCTGGAAGGGAATCAGACCCGGGACCGAGAGACCGACCAGGAACTCCGTGAACTTGGCTGGGCCGTCGTTCGTGTCTGGGAGCACGAGAGGGTCGGCACGGCGGCAGATCGGGTCGAAGCGATACTGCGATTCCGGGCTGATCAAGCAGCGGCAATTCCTTCGATGTGATCCGCGACGTCGTCCAGAAAGCCCTCTTGGAAGCGGAGGGAGCCTCGCCTCGCCCGTTCCAAGAACCCAGCAGCGCCACGAGCCGAAAGTGCCGTCGCCTTGTCGAGATCAACGATGTCCGTCAGGTGCCGGTACGGCTTGTGGACCGGCCACATGGACACGTCGACTGACCAACGTTTGCCATTTGCCCCACACGCTGCTGTTGGCCAGGGTTCCGAAGAGCTGAGCTGGCGGAATTCGGCGCTGCACATGCCGGGCTCCAAGAGCCGGCCGGCCACCCACTCGGCGACGCCCACGGTGACGGCATTGCCGACGAGCTTCCACCTGGTCCCCTTCGCCTTCGAGACCGCTTCTGATGGCGATGTCCATCCGGGTTCGAACCCTTGCATCTGCTCGGCCTCGGAGATACGAGGAGTGACCACGCGTCGCCCGGGTTCGCCCGCCGGGTGCCAGATGGCTGGTGGCGACGGAATGCCGATGGTCGACCCGCCCTTCAAGGTCGGCACGGCGTCCCTGGCCCATCCGAGCCCGCGGAGACCCTCGGTCCAGTAGAAACCGGACACGTCGGGGCGATAGTGATCGTCCGCAGGTTCACCGGCTTCATCTGCGAAGAGGACGTTCCGCGGGTCTCCTGCTGTTGTGGCCACGACGATGACCCTTTGGCGTCGTTGTGGGACGCCGGTGAATCGTGAGTCGACCAGCCGATAGGCCCACCTGTACCCGAGCGACTCGAGTTCGTCCACCAAGAACCGCATCGCCTTTCCACCATCGAGCACAAGCATGTTGCGAACGTTCTCGAGCACGACCCAAGGTGCTCGCTGCGCCTCGAGAAGCCGGAACACCTCACCGACGAGCCCCGATGCTGACCCGCTGATGCCCTTCGTGCGACCGGCTTGGGACAGGTCAGTGCAGGGGAATCCCGCCGTCACCAGATCCACGTTGGGCAGCTTCGTGAGGTCTCGGACATCCCCGACGACCGGGACACCTGGGAACTGGTGCTCCAGGACCGCCTTCGCTGGCTCCCACCACTCGCAGAGCAACTCGGCGTGCATGCCGGCGCGCTGCATCCCTAGCTCGATCCCGCCGATGCCTGCGAACAGGCCGGCCACGCTCCAGCTGTCCGAGTTCCGCATCCTCGACAAGTTACACGGGTGGAACTCGCTGTCGCTGGCGAGTCGATCAAGGGCGGACGGCTCAAACATACGTTCCATGTGCGCAACCTACCTAGGGGCTGTGACAGGAATTCGGTCGGATCTCATGGACCCCAGGAGGCACCATGGCTGCCTCGTCGCCTGGAGCTGCGGTCTCACTCCACTTTGGTGGTGCTCCGAGTCGATCTGGTGGGCGAGTGGTTGGGCGCCGCTGAGACGGGTTCGCCCTCCTCTCGCCGGAGCGCTCCTGCGATCATGAGCGTGCCACTCGATTTATCAACGCCGAGGCGTCACACTCCAGTCGAGGGCGACTTGCGTCAGGGCACTTCCAGAGGCGAGCTGCGGCTCCGCCGCCGGGACCAGCGCGGGTGTAGGTGCGCAAAGTGGGTTGACGGTCCATGAAGTGACTCGAAGTGTCGCCCGGAGGGCTTGGTCGCTTCGCTGTTCGGCACGGCGGGCGGGGTCAAGGGCGCCGGAGGCGAGCGGAGCGGTCCCTTGAGGCCGGTCGACGGGTCGGACCACTACATGCGTATCCCCATTCCGAGCGACGGTGAGTCCAGGTCCAGGTCGTCCTTAATGGGCGCAAGCTCTGCTCGGATCTCACGTGGGTTGTGCCCGAAGAATGCGATTCGCTCGTTGGTGATGTCGTGCTCGAACCGGAACCGCTCGATCACTCCGACGCCTTCCAGCCAGACATCGCCGAGTTCGGGATCATCGGGCCGCTCCCCAAGTTCGCGTGTCAGGTACTCGCCCGGTTTGGCGAGGGCAAGGTCGATCCGGGTGCCGACCCGTCGTTCGATCTCGGCCTCGACGAGGACGAGCCGATCGCCGACGTCTCCTCGCTCAGCGATCATCGCTTCGCGCTGCACCTGCTTGTCGGTGAGGTCGTCGCGTCGTTCGATGGCCTGGGCGAGGAAGTGGCGTTCGCCGTCGATCTTGTATCCGGTGGATCGTCCGCGTTCGTCGTGACGCGCCAGCACGTGTCGAACGCTTCGGCTCGTTCCTCGTTCGGCGGATTGTTGTTCTTTGAGCGTGGCGATTCGCTCCTCGTGGGCCTCGATCTGCTCGGTCAGCCTGGCGATCCGGGGTGCCAAGTCGTTCGGCATGCTGCGGAGCCAGCGGTGGAGATCGTCCCTTTCGATCACCAGGGCTGCATTCGGGATGTCGACGAGCGGGTTGATCTGTGCGCTTGCCATCTCCTGCGCCCGACTCGTCGACAGCGCAGATACGAGTAGTTCTTCGTTGGATCGTTCGAGGTTGGGCCCATGGAGCGGTTCGATCTCTCGGGTTGGTTCGCCGACGACGTAGAGGTGGTTGCCGAGCCGCCCGCGACTCATGGCGACGTAGCCCATCTCTCGGTACAGATCGTCGGTGCCGAGCACGAACGCCCGGTCGGCGGTGACCCCTTGAGCCTTGTGGACGGTCATGGCGTATCCATGGGTCACGTGGCCTGCTTCGAGGTAGGTCGACGGGAGCTCGACCACACGGTCAGTCATCCGCACCGTCATCGAGCGACCGTCGGCGTTAATCGTCTGCACGACGCCGCGCTCGCCATTGCGAACGTCGAGGCGACGGTTGTTGCGCAACGTCATCACGTGGTCGCCGGCTTGGAACGGTTCGCCGTCGACGACGAGCACCGGGCCGACGAGGCGCTCGGCCATCGTGGCCCGGGCGAGTTTGTTGAGGGCACGGACGTCTTCTCGTCGCCCGGCGAGCATGATCGGCTCCTCCCCGTCGATGCGGGCCGACGACCACGCGTCGACCATTCGTTCCCGCACCTCGGCGAGGCTTGCTACCCGTTCGATCCGGCCGTGGCTCTCGAACGCGTCGAGTGCCTTCTGCACGGACCCGCTGCGGAACTGGTTCAGCGCCGCCCGTTCCCACGGCTCGCGCTGGCGTCGGTTCTCGCTGAGCGTCAGCACGGGCACATGTTGGGCGAGTCCGGCGAGCACTCCCCCGGCGTCGATCTCCGGGAGCTGTCGAGGGTCGCCGACGAGCACGACCTTCGCTCCACGAGTCGACGCGTGTTCGACGAGTCGGGCGAGTTCGCGGGTGCCGACCATTCCGGCTTCGTCGATCACCAGCACGCTGCCACGGGCGAGTGCCTTCCCATCGTCGAGTTGACCGATCAGGCTCGCAATCGTCATCGAGGGAATGCCCGCGCCGGTCCGCATCTCCGCGGCCGCACGAGCGGCGACGGTGGCGCCGAGAACCTTCACGTCGGCGGCCGACCACGCAGCCTGAGCGACACCGAGGGTGAAGCCTTTCCCCGTCCCGGCCGGGGCGATCAATACCGAAACGCCATCGCCACCTTCGACGAGCACACGGGCCACGTGTTCCTGCTCGGCGGTGATCGTCGGCCGCGACGTGATCGCCGTATCGATCGCACTGCGCGGTATGACTGCGACGCCGAGACCGAGTCCATGCTGGGCCGTGTCGAGCACGGATCGTTCGCACGCCAACAGCTCTTGTGTCGTCGACCGCTCCCCCGCAAGAGCGACAAGCGACGGCTCGTTAGCGATCAGCTGCGCGCTGAAGAACTGGACTTCGGAGAGCGGCGCTCCTTGCCGATGAGCCTCGCACCAGGCTCTAATCAGGTCCCGTCGATCGAACGTCGACGCATGGGCCGTGAGACCGTCGGGACCGAGCATCTGCGCAGCAGCGGCGATTCGTTCCGGTTCACTGAGCCCCTCGGAGCGAACGCGGCCGAGCACGTCACCGAGCCGTTCGGGGTCGAGTCCGTTGGCGATCGCTCGGGTCCGCCATTCGGTTTGGATTGCGTCGAGGTCGGGCTGGTGTTCCTTGGCGCGGCGGGTCTGGAGGGTAGCGATCTGGGCGGCCTTGGCCGATGATGCGCCGACGGCGTCGAGGTGTTCGAGGATCTCCGCCCGTCTCGTCGAGAAGGCGTCGATGGCGCGGCGTGGGATGCCTTCGATCGGGGCCACGCCGTTGTTCACTGGTCCGAACTCGACGCCGAGCGTGCGGGTGAGCTGATCCCGGAGGACAGCTTGGTAGACGTAGCCGGCGGTCTTGGCGTGGGCGTAGAGGTGGCGGGCGTCGAGGGTGGACCATCGTCCGTCGG
>JANLRD010000022.1:0-4598 GCA_031368215.1 Acidimicrobiia bacterium
TTCCAGCTCGACGGAACTCACTCCGGCACGGGGGGCGGAAACCACATCACACTCGGGGCGGCGAACGCCGCGGACAGCCCGCTCCTCCGCCGCAGCGACCTCCTCCCGAGCCTCCTGACCTTCTGGCAGCGCCATCCCTCGCTCTCGTATCTCTTCAGCGGACGGTTCATCGGTCCCACCAGCCAGTCGCCTCGCGTCGATGAGGGGAGGGTCGAGAACCTCTACGAGCTGGAGATCGCGTTCGCCGAGCTGGCTCGTCTGCGGGCCGAGGCCGAGCGCCGCACCGAAGACGCGTCCGTCGAGCCGGAGGACGATGTGGATCCCGAAGCGGCCGCTGGCGTCCGGCCATGGCAGATCGATCGTCTGCTCCGTCATCTGCTCACCGACGTCACCGGCAACACGCATCGCGCCGAGTTCTGCATCGACAAGCTCTTCAGCCCCGATACCGAACGCGGTCGGCTCGGTCTGCTGGAGCTCCGCGGGTTCGAGATGCCGCCTCACCCGCAGATGGCGCTCGTCCAGGCACTGCTCGTCCGGAGTCTCGTCGCCCGATGCTGGGATGACCCGTGCCGAGGTGCGCTCGTCCGCTGGGGAACCGAGCTGCACGACCGGTTCCTGCTGCCCCACTTCGTCGCCGCCGACATCACCGACGTGGTCGACGACCTCCGGGCCCACGGAATCGACTTCGATACCCACTGGCTCGACCCGTTCCTCGAGTTCCGGTTCCCTCGGATCGGTTCCGTGCGCCTCGGCGATCTCGAGATGGAGTTGCGGTCGGCGATCGAGCCGTGGCACGTCTTGGGCGAGGAAGTTTCCGGGACCGGAACGGCGCGCTACGTCGATTCGTCGGTCGAGCGACTGCAGGTGCGGGTCACAGGCCTCGTCGAGGGCCGTCACCTCGTGACCTGCAACGGCGTGCCGGTGCGATTGCACACAACGTCGGCCGGTGAAGGCGTCGCCGGGATCCGGTACAAGGCGTGGCAGCCGCCCTCGGCCCTGCACCCGACCATGGGCGTCGACGTTCCGCTCGTGTTCGACGTGATCGATCGCTGGAGTCGACGATCGATCGGCGGCTGCACGTACCGCGTGGCCCACCCGGGCGGGCGGAACTACGAGACCTTCCCGGTGAACGCCAACGAGGCCGAGGCGCGGCGGCGGATCCGCTTCGACACCCACGGCCATACACCGGGGACTGTTGATGATCAGGCTCTCGATGTGCTCGTGGCCGGTATTCACGGCGGGGTGCAGGGTCACGAGTACCGTCTCACGTTGGATCTCCGACGTTCCCTGTTCTGAACGATTCCCGCCGTGCTGACCAACTATCGCCCCGACTCCCGCTCCTATGACGAGCTCCTCGAAGCCGACGGAACGATGCGGCCGGCCTGGTCCCACGTCGGTACTGCACTCGGAGAGCTCGGCCACGATGAGCTCCTCCGCCGCCAAGGTGACGTCAACCGGCTTCTCGATGCCGACGGCGTGTCGTACAACGCGCTCGGATCAACCGATCCGAGAGGCCGACGGTGGGCGCTGGATCCGGTGCCGGTTGTGCTCTCCAGCCCAGAGTGGGCGGCCATCGAGGCCGGCGTCATCGATCGTGCCGAACTGCTCGATCTGATCCTCGCCGATGTCTACGGACCGCGTGACCTCGTGCGTCGTGGTCTGCTCCCCGTCGAGTTCGTCTTCAGTCATCCGGGCTTCCTCCGGGAGTGCGATCAGATCGGTGCGGGTGCTCGGCCGACCTCGCGGCTCGTCACGTACGCCGCAGACATCGCTCGTGATGTTTCCGGTCGCTACGTCGCATTGAGCGACCGGGCGCAGGCTCCATCCGGTGCGGGCTACGCGTTGGAGAACCGCGTCGTCATCTCCCGGGTGTTCCCGAGCCTGTACCGCGACGCCCAGGTGCATCGGCTCGCCCCGTTCTTCCGATCGCTGAGGTCGGCGCTTCGTGATGCCGCCCCTGCGTCGTCGCCGAATCGCCACGATCCGCGCGTCGTCGTGCTCACGCCGGGTCCGTGGAGCGAGACCGCGTTCGAGCACGCGTACCTTGCGTCGTATCTCGGCTACTCACTCGTCGAGGGTGGCGATCTCATCGCCCGGGACGGTCGCGTCTGGATGCGCTCACTCGGACGTCTCGAACCGGTCGATGTGATCCTCCGGCGCGTCGACGACTGGTTCTGCGATCCGCTGGAACTGCGGCCCGACTCGCAGCTCGGTGTTCCCGGCCTGCTCGACGCCGCGCGTCGTCAGACCGTCACCATCGTGAATCCCCTCGGTAGCGGGATCGTCGAGAGCCCGGCGCTCCTCGCGTTCCTTCCGGCGATCGCCGCGCTTCTCACCGGACGCGAGCCGCGGTTGCCCTCGGTCGAGACCTGGTGGTGCGGCGATGACACGAGCCGACAGCATGTCCTCGCCAACCTGGCGTCGCTCGTGGTGAAGCCGATCGCCCGAGGAGTGGGCCACACCACGATCCTTGGCTGGGAGAAGTCGGCCGCCGAACTCGATGAACTACGTGCACGTATCGATGCTTCGCCGTACATGTGGTGTGCGCAGGTGCACGTGTCGATGTCGACGACCCCGACCCTGACGTCGCAGGGCTTCGACGCCCGTCATTCCGTTCTACGCACGTTCGCGGTTGCCCGGGCCGACTCCTATGTGGTCATGCCCGGCGGACTTTTGCGGGTCGCGCCGGACAACTCGGGCGCATTGATCTCGAACCAGTCGGGCGCCCTGACCAAAGACGCGTGGGTGCTCGCGTCGGAGCCGGAGAAGCCCACGAGCTACTGGCTGCAATCGGGCCCCGCGGTCGAGGCGATGGACCCGGTCGGGTCCATGCCGTCGCGCGCCGCCGAGAACCTGTTCTGGCTCGGCCGCTACGCCGAACGCGCCGAGGACGCCGTTCGTCTGCTCCGGGTCATCTACGACCGGCGCACCGAGTTCGCGAGCGGGACGAACCCCGGCGGTGCGAGCTGCCTCGACATCCTGCTGCGCTCCCTCACGGAAGTCACCACCGCCTATCCCGGGTTCGTCGACGATCTGGTTCGCACCGCACCAGGCAACGAGTTGTTCGCGATGATCGTCGACGGCAACCGTCCGGGCACGCTGAGCCATGCGATCCTTCGTCTGCTCGACGCCGCCTACGCCGTGCGTGACCAACTCTCCAACGACACGTGGCTCGTGATCGGCAACCTCGACCGCGAGATCCTCGCGCTGCGCGACGAAGCAACGCTTCCCTCGGGCGAACGTCCGGTCACCCTGCAGCGGGCCCTCGGTGCGTCGATGCAGAGCCTGCTCGCCCTCGGCGGACTGGCCAGTGAATCGATGGTCCGGGATCCGGGTTGGCATTTCATGGATGCCGGACGCAGGATCGAACGAGCTCAGCAGCTCGTTGCGCTGCTGCGGTCCACCCTGCGCACGGCCAACGGCACCGCCACCGACAGTCTGCTGCTCGAGTCGGTCCTCACCACGGCCGAGAGCATCATCACCTACCGCCGCCGATACCGCTCGCAGGCGCAGGTCGAGACGGTCCTCGATCTGCTTCTGCTCGATGCCGGCAATCCGCGGTCGGTGGTGTTCCAACTCGATCGCCTCGCCGCGGATGTTGCCCTTCTCCCCGTGCCGGAGGCCGATGCTGCCGGACGTTCCGCTGTCGATCGCCTGTCCCCGACGGCGAAGCTGGTGCTCGAGACGACCACGATGTTGCACCTGGCCGACACCGCCAGCCTGGCGGTAACGGACGAGCAGGGTCGTCGGAACGATCTCGACGAGTTCCTCGGCCGCGTCGACGCGCTGCTGCGTCGCTGCGCGAGTGCGATCGAGACGTCGCACTTCACCCATCAGATGCCCCAGCGCAGCCTGTCGATGGATACTCCCCCTGCGGTGAGCTCACGATGACTTACGAAGTCACGCACCGCACATCGTATGTGTACGAATCAGTTGTCTCAGCGTCGTACGGGGTGGTCTATCTCCTCCCGCGCGATACGTCTGCGCAACGGGTGCTCGATGTCAGCGTCTCCATTACCCCGGAACCAGACTCGTACGGCGAGCGAACCGACTTCTTCGGCAATCGTGTCGCGAACTTCTCGGTTCTCGACGCCCACACCGAGCTGACCGTGACCGCGACCAGCGTGGTGGATGTGGCCGTGCGGCTTCTCCCGGCGTTCGGAACGGGGCCGTCGTGGGAGTCAGCCGTTGCGCTCGTGCGCGACTCCGACGATCCCGACGTCATCGACGCGCGTCAGTTCCTCCTCGAGTCAGCTTCAGCCCCGACGTCACCGGCGGTACATGCGTTTGCGGCGGAGTCGTTCGTCGCCGATCGTCATCTCATCGACGTGCTCGGAGACCTCACGGCTCGGATCTTCCGAGGCTTCGTGTACAAGTCGGGGGTGACGGACCTGGACACAACCCCCGACGAGCTCCTCGGGCTGCGAAAAGGCGTGTGCCAGGACTTCGCCCATTTCCAGATCGCCTGCCTCCGTTCGTTCGGGATACCCGCTCGCTACGTGAGCGGCTATCTGGAGACGCTTCCTCCTCCCGGCAAGGAACGCCTCATCGGCGCAGACGTTTCGCACGCCTGGGTCTCGGCGTACCTTCCGACACTC
>JANLRD010000030.1:0-12926 GCA_031368215.1 Acidimicrobiia bacterium
CGGTGTACTTCGCGTCGTTCCGCTTCGCCACGACACCCTCGAGGCCGGTCCTGCGCGTGAGCGCCTGCAACGCGTGGCCGTCGTCGTAGACCGGGGCTCGGCGCCAGCTCGGCCCCTCCTGCAGGCCGTCGAGGCGACCCAGCAAGGCACGGCGGCCAGTGAGCGGGAGATCGACGGTCGACAACCCGTTCAGCTCGAGCAGGTCGAAGACAACGAAGACCACCGGATTGCCCGAGGCGCGCAGACGGGCCTCGTTGCCGGAAACGCCCAGCCGCTCCTGGAGACGATGGAACGACGGAAGACCGTCCTCGCCGATGGCGATGATCTCGCCGTCGAGCACGGCGTCGTTCCCGTCGAGCGCCTCGACCATCGCGTCGAGCTCGGGGAAGGTTGCGGTGATGTCGTTTCCCGCTCGGCTGGTGACCCGCCGTCCCGTGGCGCCTGCGATGGTCACGAGGGCCCGGATACCGTCGTACTTGAGCTCGAACGACCACCCGTCGCCCTCCGGCAGCGGTCCGGGAGTGGCCAGCATCGGGCGATGGTCAGCCACCGCCGACGGCCTCGTTCACCTGACCCGCGGCGCGTTCGGCGTCTCGGATGCAGGCCGGGATCCCGATGCCGCGGTAGCTGGCGCCGACCAGGGTGACGCCGGGGGCCTCCGTCGCGATGCGCTGGTCGATCCGATCGACGAGCGCAGCGTGACCGGTGTCGTATTGGGGAAACCCGCCCATCCATCGGGTGACCACAGCATCGACGGGTGGCGCGGTGATGCCGAGCATCTCGGTCAGTTCACGGTGCAGCGACGCCACGAGTTCGTCATCGTCGAGCTCGGTGAACTTCGTGTCGCCGTCGCGTCCGGCCGAGGCCCGGAGAAGGACGTGGCCGTTGGTGTCGAGGTGCGGCCACTTCTGGTTCCACCAACTCGATGCCGTGACCAGACGGTGTTCCGGACGAGGGACGAGCATCCCGCTCCCCGGCGGGAGCGAGACCGATCCGGCGGGGTACGCCAGAAGTGTCAGGGCGACCGAAGCGGTGCGAATGGTGCCGAGATCACTCGCCGTCTGCGGTGCGACCGCGCGGAGCAACCCGGCCGCCGCCGCCGCTGGGGTAGCGATCACGACATGGCGGGCCGTGAGGTGACGCTTCGACGTGTTGACCGACCATCGCGCTCCGGTCTTCGAGATCGATTTGGCCATCTCCTCGACCGTGACGTTCGCGTGGTCGCCGAGGCGGGCGATCAGCGCACGGATCCCGGCCCTTGGCGCCAGGAAGACCGGACGGGTCTCGGTGACGCCGATCTGCCCTCGGTCGGCCGCTGCGTTTGCCCGCCGCAACGCCCTGACGAGTCGTGGTTCGCGGGCGGCCGCGGCCAACATCGGCGAAGCACTGGAGAGGCTGAGGCGGTCGCAGTCGCTGGCGTTGATGCCGCCGAGGAGCGGATCGACGAGGCGCTCGACCACTTCGCGGCCGAGGTGTCGACCGATCGCCTCACTCACGGATGGATCGGATCCGTTGCTCGCTCGACGCGGCAATACGCTGCCGAGCGCGGCGCGAGCGATTCCACACGCGCTGATGATTCCCGATCTGCGCATCTCGTCAAGATCGCTTGGTACACCCAGGACGAGACCCTTCGGCAATGCCCGCAGCTTGCCGCGCGAATACACGTAGGCCGAGCCGGTGGCCGGAGCCACGAGATCGTCAGCGAATCCGAGCGACTCGGCCAGCTCCACTGCGCCGGGGACACGAGCGAGGAACGCGTCGGGTCCGGTGTCGACGCCGATCCCGGCCACGGTCGCCCCCGAGATCTTTCCGCCGACTGACGTCGACGACTCGATCACTTCGACCCGTAGGTCAGGTCGGTCACGTGCGAGGAAGTGTGCCGTGGCCAGGCCGGCGATGCCCCCGCCGACGATGAGCACGTCGACGTCGTAGGGCCGCGGCGCCTGGTCCGGCCGGCCGTCGGCGGGCAGAGCGTTCGTCACCGAGCGGCTCGGCGGATGTCCGTCATCTGGTCGCGCTCGAGACCCAGTGCACGTAGTCGACGACGCGGGTGAGCATCTCCGGCGCGATCTGCGGCAGCACACCGTGGCCGAGGTTGAAGATGTGGCCGCCACCGGCCGCCGCCGCCTCGCCCAGGACGCGATCGATCTCGGTCTGAACAACGTCCCACGAACTGAGCAGCACGACGGGATCGAGGTTTCCCTGCAGAGCCTTGCCCGGTCCGACCCGAGCGCGCGCATCGGAAAGACTGACCCGCCAGTCGACGCCCACGACGTCGGCGCCCGCCTCACCCATCGCTCCCAGGAGCTCGCCGGTTCCGACCCCGAAATGGATGCGCGGCACACCGGTGTCGGCGAGTCCGGCGAAGATCCGAGCCGAATACGGCTGCACGAAATGCGCGTACTCCCGCTTCGACAGGATCCCGGCCCATGAGTCGAAGAGCTGCACTGCCGATGCACCCGCGGACACTTGGGCCCGCAGCGACAACAGCGCGATGTCGGAGAGCGCGGTCATCAGGGCATGCCAGACCTCGGGTTCGCCGTGCATCATCGACTTCGTGTGCTCGAACTCCTTCGACTTGCCTCCCTCGACGATGTAGGTGGCGACAGTGAACGGAGCGCCCGCGAAGCCGATCAGCGGAATGCCCATCGGGTCCAGCTCGTCGACGCACAGCCGGATTGCATCGGCCACGAACGGGGTGTGGACAATAGGATCATACGCGCGCAGACGATCGACGTCTTGCAGGGTGCGGAAGGGCTCGTTGATGACGGGGCCGCGGCCCTGTTCGATGGACACTCCTGGGACGAACGACTGGACCGGAGTGATGATGTCGGAGAAGAAGATCGCCGCGTCGACCCCGTGGCGGCGTACGGGTTGCATCGTGACCTCCGCAGCGAGCCGAGGATCGACGAGCATCTCGTGGAACGTCTTCCCAGTCCGCAGTGCTCGGTATTCGGGCAGGCTCCGCCCGGCCTGACGCATGAACCACACCGGGATGTGCCCGGTCCGCACACCGTGACAGGCGGCAAGGAAGGGTGAGTCACCGAGGGCGGGACGAACGGGCATCAACTCTGAGGCTATCGACACGTGGCCGGGACGAAGCCACGTCAACTCGTCGGGAGTGCACCGAGGAACTGGGTCTCCGTGAGGTGGGCGTAGAGCCCGCCATTTTCGACCAGCTCGTCGTGGGTGCCACGTTCGACGATCCGGCCGTCGTCGAGCACCAGGATCTGGTCGGCCTCGCGAATGGTGGAAAGGCGATGGGCGATGACGATCGATGTGCGCCCCACCAGCGCGTCGGCCAGGGCATCTTGGATGTGGACTTCCGTCTCGGAGTCGAGATGGGCGGTGGCCTCGTCGAGGATCACCAATCGAGGGTCGCGCAGCAGCACCCGCGCCAGCGCCAGACGTGCCTTCTCACCGCCTGACAGCCGATACCCGCGCTCGCCCACCATCGTGGCGTAGCCGTCCGGCAGTGACGAGATCATCTCGTGGATGCGAGCCGCCTGACAGACCGCAACGAGGTCGGCGTCGGTGGCTTCCGGTCGGGCGTAACGGAGGTTCGCGGCGATCGTGTCATGGAAGAGATGTGCATCCTGGCTGACGACGCCGATAGCGCCCCGAAGTGAATCGCCGGTGACGTCGCGCACATCGTGGCCTTCGATACGCACCGCACCACGCGTGACGTCGTAGAGACGCGGCACGAGCGCGGAGATCGTCGTCTTGCCTGCGCCAGAGGGACCGACGATGGCCGTGAGCGTTCCCGGCTCGCAGACGGCCGTGATGCCCTGGATCACCCACGCGGACTCGTCACTCGACAGCGTCGGCCCGCCGCTTTCGAGCGATGCTACGGAGACTTCGGAGGCGGCCGGGTAGCGGAACCACACGTCGTCGAACTCGACGCGCGCGCCCGACGCGGCCGCGGCAGGGGGGAGGGTGACGGCTCCGGGCCGATCGGCGATCGAGACGGGAGCGTCGAGCACTTCGAAGATGCGCTCGAACGATACGAACGCCGTGACGAAATCGATACGTGCGCTTGCCAAATCGGTGAGCGGCCCGTAGATCCGCTGAGCCAGGATCGACATGGCCACGAGGGTTCCGACGCTGATCCTGCCGTCGAGCACCTGATTCGCTCCCCACCAGTACAGCGATGCGGTGAGCATCGCGCCGACGAGCGACAGGGCGATATCGAAGATGATCCCGGTGACGGCACGTCGCACGCCGATTGCGGCAACGCGATCGGCGGACTTCGCGAACGCCTCGCGCTCCTCGCGGGGTCGTCCGAACAGCTTGACGAGAAGCGCGCCGGCGACGTTGAAGCGCTCGGTCATCACCGTGTTCATCGCGGCATTGCGCCCCATCGCCTCTCGGGCTGCCTTCTCCTGAACCTTGCCCACCCGCTTCGACAGCACGATCAGAAACGGCACGACGATCAACGAGGCAAGGGTGAACCTCCACGACAGCGTGAGCATCGCGGCGACGGTCACGACGACGGAGAGCACATTGCTGACGGCGCTGCGCAGGACGAACGTAAACGCCGATTGCGCGCCGACGACATCGTTGTTGAGCCGGCTCATGAGCGACCCGGTCTGCGTTCGGGTGAAGAACGCGATCGGCATCCGCTGGACGTGGTCGTAGAGCGCCTTGCGGGTCGTGGCGATGACTCCCTCGCCGATGACCGCGCCGAGCCAACGGATAAGTGCGGACAGGCCGCTGGCCAGGATTGCCACGACGACGAGGAGAATCACCCACGAAGTGATCGCCCCCCGGTCGTTTGACGGGATGGCCTTGTCGATGATCTGCCTCGTGACCAGCGGCGGGACGACACCGAAGATCGAGACGACGATGATGGCGACGATGTAGACGCTCAGCTGGGGGCGGTAGGGAGCACTGAACGCCCAGGCCCGTCGGAGTGTCTTCCGGTCGATCTTCTTGCTCTTCAGGTCGTCGGAGAAGACGCCCATGTGCATTGCTCGCATTGCGCTCCAGCATGACAGGCCGCTTGCGGGAAGCGGCCCCGACCGTTCCGTTCCGGGCAACCCCGGGCGGGCGGCCTCGTCAGCAGTTCGAGCTGGCGAGGGCTCGCAGAAGTCGAAGGCTCGCCTCGTCGTCGAGTTCGACCAGGAATGTGTCGAGGGCGCGCTGTCCTTCGGAGTGGACATCGGCGGCAAGGACATTGGCTCCGAGCGCGTGCAGAGCGCTGGCCACGCGGGAGAGGAGGCCGATTTCGTCACGCGCCTCGACCTCGACGCGCCAGCGGCGCTGCCCGACGTTCACGACACTGCGGATGGCACATCCGTCGGGGAAGCCGGCGCCGTCCGGACGTGAACGGGGTGTTGCGAGCGCCGAACGAAGATCCTGGCCGATGAACGGGAAGTCGGGTTCGCTGCTCGACGTGAGGTCACGGGAACTCACCCGCAGACGCTGCAGCGCGAGGCCGTGGTTCTTCCAGGTTGCGATCCGGGCGTCGTCGATCGACAGTTCGTTGTCCGCCAGCACTCCGGCAGTCGTCGCCAGGAGACCGGGACGGTCGGCGGCCACGATACTGAGCTCCCAGTTCGACCCGCCCTGCAGGATCCGGATCCGCACCTCGTCCGGACCGAGCCCGGGAGCGAGCAGCACCAGATCGGTGGCCAGGCCGGCCACGGACGTCGACTCCCACCACGGCTCCGGGGCATCGTCGAGTAACTCTTCGGCCGTCGCCCGCGCCAGGCCCTTCGCTACCACGCGCGCGATGACCTCGTCTCGGACGGCGTGCTTGGCGCCGGCAGTGTTCTCTTCGTTGACCTGAGCCATCTCAGATGATCTTCGGTGCTGCGCGTTTCTGGGATGTTTCCCGGCGATGCCGAAGAGCGAACAGTTCCGCTCAGAAGGGCACGAAACGCGCCGACCCGGGGTCCGGAGCGCCGTCGCCGGCGTCGTCAAGGTGCCCATCGCGGCTGGACTAGCGTCGTTGCGCCGGTTTTCGACTGTCTCCAGTCTTCGAGCAGTCCGGCCGAAGGATGGTTCGTGTCTCAACACCCCGAGTTCGCAGCGGAGCAGGCCTACCTGCTCTGGGCCTACGAGTGCCTCGAGGGCATGCGTGTCGCTGCCCGCCAACTGCAGTATTCGATCGAAACCGGCGCCGGTGGCACCCACCAGGCGCGTTTCGAGCGCGACGTCGTCGAAGACCGGGCCATGGAGCGGCTGGCGCGGCTCCAGATCGGCGGGGAGTCGCTGCTCTTCGGCAGGATCGATCGGGCCTCTCCGGACGGCCCCGGGACCGGCGAGCGGTTCTACATCGGCCGTCTCCCTGTCTCGGACAAGGAGCAGAACGCGGTCATCGTCGACTGGCGCGCCCCGATGGCCGAGTCGTTCTACCGGGCCACGGGCGCAGCGACGCTCGGCCTCGAGCGCCGTCGCCATTTCGCGACCGAGGCCGAACATCTCGTCGGGATCGATGATGAGGTGTTCTCCCTCGAACGGCTCGAGCACGAGAGCGGGATCGACCTCGTTGGTACCGGAGCTCTTCTTTCGGCACTGGGACGCGCCCGCCGCGGCCAGATGCGCGACATCGTGGCGACCATCCAGCGGGAGCAGGACGAGATCATCCGGTCCGGGCTCCCGGGCGCCGTGGTCGTCCAGGGAGGCCCGGGTACCGGGAAGACCGCCGTCGCCCTTCACCGGACCGCCTATCTCCTCTACAGCCATCGGTTCCCACTGGAGCGCCAGGGTGTGCTCGTCGTCGGTCCGAGCCGCCTGTTCATCCGCTACATCGGCCGGGTGTTGCCCGCGCTCGGTGAACACGCCGTGGAACTGGCCTCGATCGACGATCTCGTCGCTGATGTCGCCGTTCGGGCGATCGATTCGCACGCGACGGCGCGGGTCAAAGGTGATGCCCGCATGGCCAAGGTGATCAGGCGGGCGGTGCTCACCCGACAGCGCGTACCCCGCGAAGCCGTCCGGGTGCGCTTCGGTGTCACCGAACTCGTCCTCTCGACCGAGGAGCTCCGCGAGATCATCCACACGGTCAAGCGGGCCCATCGCGTACACAACGCGGCTCGCAAGCAGCTGCAGTCGATCGTGTGCGATCGCCTCGCCGAGCGGTACCGCGAGGCTCTCGCCCGGTTCGACCGCGATGGCATCACCTTCGACCGGGCGTCGATCGTCAGCCAGCTGAAGCGCAACGACGAAGTCCGCACCGCGCTCGATCGCATGTGGCCGCTCCTGTCGCCGACGGTCCTGCTCCGGGATCTCTTCGGTGCGCCGGCACTCATCAAGGCCGCCGCACGAGACATCCTCACCGAGACCGAGCAGCGGGCGCTCGTCCGACCGAGGGGGGAGTCCTTCGACGACGTGCAGTGGACCTCAGCCGACATCGCTCTCCTCGACGAGGCGGCCATCTACCTCGGCCCTCTGCCGGCGCGGGCCCACGTCGCCGGTGGCGCGGCGCCCTCCCAGGAGATACCGGGCCAGCACCGCGGCCTGAAAGCCAATGATCCCCACGAAGAGGGCATCCGTACCTATGGGCACCTTGTCGTCGATGAGGCGCAGGATCTCTCCCCGATGCAGTTGCGGATGCTCGGCCGACGTTCGCTGAACGGTTCGATGACCATCGTCGGCGACATCGGCCAGGCCACCGGCATGTGGGCGCCGAAGTCGTGGGACGAGGTCCTCGCCCATCTCCCGGTGAAGCGGAGCCGGATCGTCGAGTTGACCGTCGGCTACCGGGCCCCGTCCGAAGTCATGGAGTTGGCGGCTCGGGTGCTCGCCGAGGCGGCGCCGGATCTTGCCGTTCCGCGGTCAGTGCGCACCCAGGGGGTTTCGCCGGCGTTCGTCTTCGCGGAGGACGACGAGCCGCTCGCCGGTGCGGTGGCCCGCGCCCTGCAGAGTCTCAAGGCCGATCTCGGCGACGGGACCGTCGGCATCCTGTGCCCGACGACGCTGGTGTCGACGATCTCCCAGGACCTGCTCTCCCGCGGCATCGAGCTCGACCCCAACGGCAGCATGGGCGACGGCATGTCGGTGCTCGCCGTCTCGTCGGCGAAGGGGCTGGAGTTCGACGGAGTTGTCGTCGTCGAGCCGTCGGTCATCGTCGAGGAGGCCGCGCAGGGCCTGCGCTCGCTCTACGTAGCGATCACCCGAACTACGCGTCTGCTCGCCATCGTGGCCAGCAAACCATTGCCCGACGTCCTTGCCTCGGCGGTGGCCGACAGGCCGGTCGACGCGATCTTCGGCCAGTAGGCCGGCCGTGTCCCGCCCGCCGCAGGACCTCACCGGACGCGAGCTCGAGTTCCTCGCTGAACGGCACCTGGCGGCGCTCACGACGCTGCGGGCCGACGGTTCACCACACGTCGTTCCCGTCGGCTTCACGTTCGACCCCGGAACGGGCGTCGCCCGGGTCATCTGCTCCGACGGTACCCAGAAGATCCGCAACGTCGAGCGCACCGGCACCGTCGTGCTCTGCCAGATCGCCGGTGCGGCCTGGCTCAGCCTCGAGGGCCGGGCCCATGTCGCCCGCGACGCGGCGTCGGTCGCTGAAGGCGAGCGCCGCTACACCGAGCGCTACCAGGCGCCGCGCCCGAACGATCGCCGCGTCGTCATCGAAGTCACCGTCGAGCGCGTTCTCGGCCGCGGCCCCCGGTAGCACCGTTCGTGCCAGACACCCGCCGCCGCACATCGCCGTTCTGCCGCCGCACATCGGGCAAGACAGCGCCGTTTGCGCCAAAAAACTGCCGATGTGCGGCGTAAAGAGGCCGATGTGCGGCGCAAAGCTGCCGATGTGCGGCAGGAGGGCCGGTGTGCGGCGAGCTCCGTCTGCCGGCCCGGCGGGGTCCGGGATCGGACGTGCGCGAACGCGGCTATTGTCTACCGGCCCCGCATACGCGGAGTGTTCGTGTGCTGCTGGCCACGACGATCGATTGTCCGGGGGTTCCCTGGCGAAGCGGTTGTCGCCGGTGGGAGCGCCGGTTGTGACGAGTAACGAGGATCGAAACGGTGTCGACGTTTACCCCGAAAACAGCAGATATTCAGCGTGCCTGGCTCGAAGTCGACGCCACCGGGTTGACCCTCGGCCGTCTGGCCACCGAGGTCGCCTCGCGTCTTCGTGGGAAGCACAAGGCGATCTTCACGCCCCATGTCGACACCGGTGACCACGTGATCATCGTCAACGCCGACAAGGTCGCGTTCGACACCAAGAAGGCCGACGCGACCTTCTACCACCGCTACTCGGGGTACCCGGGTGGTCTTCGCAGCCGCTCGTACACCGAGATGCTGGCCACCAAGCCAGAAGAGCTCATCCGCATCACCGTCAAGGGGATGCTGCCGAAGAACTCCCTCGGCCGTCAGATGATCAAGAAGCTGAAGGTCTACAGCGGCCCGACGCATCCCCACGGCGCCCAGGCGCCGGTCAAGGTCGACTTCCCCCAGGCCCGTCGGGCCTCCTGAGTAGGAGCAGCACGTGTCCCTTCCTCTCGTCCAGGCAACAGGCCGTCGCAAGCGCGCCGTCGCCCGTGTCAGCGTTCGCCCCGGCACCGGTGTGATCGTCATCAACGATCGGCCGATCGTCGAGTACCTCCCCTCGGAGCTGCTCCGCATGATCGCCACCGAGCCCCTCCGTCTCACGGAAACCCTCGAGGCGTTCGACATCAACGTCACGATGGACGGCGGCGGGGTCTCCGGCCAGGCCGGCGCCCTTCGCCTCGGCATCGCCCGTGCCCTGATCGAGATCGATCCGGAACGTCGCCCGGCGCTCAAGAAGGCCGGTTTCCTCACGCGAGACGATCGCAAGAAGGAATCGAAGAAGTACGGCCTCAAGAAGGCCCGCAAGGCCCCGCAGTACTCGAAGCGCTGACGCATCGGCCGACCAGGACCGGCGCTGCGGTGCCGGTCCTTTCGCGTGGCGCCCGGTTGGGCGTGAGCGTCAACAACCCAGGAGGCATCGGACGGCATGGGTCTTCGATTCGGAACTGATGGCGTACGCGGGCTGGCAAATGCCGTGCTCACCCCGGAGCTGGCGATGGCCCTTGGACGCGCGGCGTCTCGGGTGCTCGGAGCCGAAGCCTCGCACGCTCGCGTTGCGGTCGGCCGCGACACCCGGCGTTCCGGGCCTCTGCTGTTCGGCGCGCTCAGCTCCGGGATCGCCGCCGAAGGACTCGATGTCGTTGATCTCGGGGTCGTGCCGACTCCTGCGGTTGCTCTCCGGGCCCAGCGCGACAACATCGTCGGGGCGATGATCTCGGCCTCGCACAACCCCTTCGAGGACAACGGCATCAAGTTCTTCGCGCCCGGAGGACTCAAACTCCCCGATTCGGTGGAAGCGTTGATCGAGCTCGAGCTCGATGCGCTGATCGGTGGCCTCGCCGATCCTCATGCCAGGGTCGGAGCCGACGTCGGTCGCGTGGACGACGACGCAGGGTTCGTCGACGCCTACGTCGCCCATGTCGTCGAGGCGCTGGAGGGGCGCACCCTGAAGGGCGCGCGTGTCGTCCTCGACACCGCGAACGGCGCCACGGCCGTGGCCGCGCCGCAGGTGTTCCGGGCACTCGGCGCCGAAGTGATCGTGCTCAACGATTCGCCCGACGGCACGAACATCAACGCCGATTGCGGGTCGACCCATCCGGAATCGCTGCGAGCTGCTGTGGTCGCCCACGGCGCACAGATGGGATTCGCCTTCGACGGTGACGCCGATCGCATGCTCGCCGTCGACGCTTCGGGTGCGCTGGTCGACGGAGACCAGATCCTGGCCATGCTCGCGGTCGACCGACGGGAGCGAGGTCGCCTCGCCGGCAACACTGTCGTCGTCACCGTGATGACCAACCTCGGGTTCCGTCTGGCGATGGCCGAGCACGGCGTCTCGGTCATCGACACGGCTGTCGGTGATCGGTACGTCCTCGAGGCGATGCTGGCGGGCGGCTTCGTGCTGGGCGGCGAGCAATCCGGCCACGTCATCAACGTCGACATGGCCACGACCGGCGACGGAACCCTGAGCGCCGCGCTCGTTGCCGACCTGGTGGTTCGTTCCGGCCGGTCGCTCACCGAGCACGCCTTGGTGATGGAACGACTTCCTCAGGTCCTGCGCAATGTGAAGGGTGTCGACCGGAGCCGGCTTCCCGACGCCGAAGAGCTGTGGGCAGAGGTCCGGGCCGTCGAGTCGGAGTTGTCCGGCCGCGGCCGGGTGCTCCTGCGACCGAGCGGCACCGAAGCGCTGGTGCGGGTGATGGTCGAAGCGCCGACGGTCGACGCCGCGGCAACCGCGGCGGCTCGTCTGTGCATCACCGTGGAACGGGTGCTCGGCCCTTCCGCCTGACGCTCGCGTTCGATTCATCCGACGCCCTTGCGGGTCGACGTGGGTCCGGACCGACCGGGGAGCCGGCTGCGCCAAGGCTCAAGTCCGCGACGTCATCGGCCGACATGAACGAGAGTGGACGTCCAGCGCCTGATCCCTGCGAATCTCCGTCCGCCATCGACGGTTCGAGAGCTCGACATCGACATTCAGATGATCGAGGACCTCTTTCTCCGTCGCGGGCTACGGTCCGAGCGTTCGAGCATCACTCGGCTGGCCCGAGAGATCGGCATCTCGCCGATCATCGTGACCTCGGTGTTCGAGGATCTGCGTTCCCGGCAGTACCTCGACATCCTCAAGCTCGAAGGGAACGATTACCACTTCTCGCTGACCGAACGGGGCCGCGATCGGGCCGAAGCGTCGTTCAGGCGCTGCGCCTACAGCGGAATCGCACCGGTCGGTATGGCGCTTTACCAGGAGATCTGCACGGAGCTGCGGGCAGATGTCGACGTCAACTCGGCCATCGTGAACAAGGCGTTCTCCGATCTCGTTCTCGCCCAACGGACGATCGACCGGATCGGTCCGGCGTTCGCTGCGCAACAATCCATCTTCTTCTACGGACCTTCGGGCACCGGGAAGACGTCACTGTCCGAACGGTTGATCCGTCTCTACAACGACTGGATCGTCGTGCCCCACGCGGTCGAGATCGACGGCGCCATCATCACGGTCTTCGATCCGACGATCCACAAACCCGTGCAGAGTCAACCCGAGGGCTTCGACCCGCGTTGGGTCGTATGCGAACGTCCGATGGTGATCGCCGGCGGCGAGCTCGAGCTGTCGATGCTCCAGCTGAAACGCGACCCGATCTCCAAGGTGTACTCGGCCCCACTTCAGATGAAGGCCAACAACGGTGTGCTGCTCATCGACGACTTCGGCCGCCAGCTCGTCCAACCGGGGGCTCTGCTCAACCGCTGGATCGTGCCGCTGGAGCGCCGGATCGACTACCTCTCGCTCGACAGCGGCCTGAAGTTCGCCATCCCCTTCGAGGTGCTCGTGGTGTTCTCCACCAACCTCGATCCGGCCAAGCTCGGCGACGACGCCTTCTTTCGGCGGATCCAGAACAAGATCTTCGTTGGCGCCACCACGACGGAGGAGTTCGACCGCATCGTCGAGATGGCGGCGAAACGATTCGGTTTGCGTATCGAGAGTGACTCCGGATGGCTGGTCCGGACCGTGTGCCGCGAGTTCGGCCGCACGCGGCTCTTTCCGACCTATCCGCACGACCTGTTCCGCATCGTGCGATCGATCTGCGACTACGAGCGCGTCCCCTATGAGATCGACCGATCCCGGCTCTGGCAGGCAGCCGAGCTCTACTTCACCGTCGGTTCCGGCGGCGACTGGAACGATGACAACGGCCTCGCCGCATCCTTCTCCGCCGAGATGTCCGGCGCCACCCCCCAGCTCTGACCCGCACACGTTCGGAGAGAGATTGCCCCTGCGCTCGTTCGGTGCTGCGCCGCTCGCTTCGCTCGACTGCTCGCAACACCCATGACCCGACCACATTGGGAGAGAGGTTGCCCCTGCGCTCGTTCGGTGCTGCGCCGCTCGCTTCGCTCGACTGCTCGCAACACCCATGACCCGACCACGTTGGGAGAGAGATTGC
>JANLRD010000031.1:0-2730 GCA_031368215.1 Acidimicrobiia bacterium
GTCGAGACCAACCTCCTGGCGACCATCCCGTACTTCCGATTGCTCCGAGCACCTTCCATCCAAGGTCTGCGAAGGGCAAGGCGCCACCACCGCCGCCACCACCGCTCTCGCCGTTGGGTCCAGCGATCGTGACCCACTCACTGACCGAATCACCGAGAATCTCTGCGTGGTACGTCCACCGGTGGCCCAGGAACTCGCCGGACGCACGTACCGGTAGCTGGTGTCCAACCGAGTTGGATTTCATTTGCTCACAGAAGCGAGGGCGCGGGCCCGCCTTGTATCTACAGAACGGATGAAAGTGCGGTAAATCTGATCAGGGCGCCAGCTCGATGTCGTCTGGGTGGCAAACACCGTTCGTTAGCCGGAGCGGCGTCCTGATCAGTTGTCGGGCGAGCCCGAACAGTTGCGGGGGCCGGCGGTGGCGTCGAGCCCGAACTATCACAAGGATGGGGGGGGGCGACAACGTTGCAGCGGAGGCGTCATGTTTGTCGGCATTGATGTGGCGAAGGCGGAGTTGGTGGTCGGCGTGCGGCCGACCGATGCGGGGTGGACCGCGCGCAATGATGCGCCGGGCGTGCACGACCTGGCCGCCCGTCTGCGCGCGCTCGGCCCGACGTTGATCGTGCTGGAAGCGACCGGCGGTTATGAACTGCTGTGCGTCGCGGCACTCGCAGCAGCGGACTTGCCCGTGGTCGTGGTGAGTCCGCGGCAGGTGCGTGATTTTGCGCGCGCGACGGGACAGCTCGCGAAGACGGATCGCATTGATGCCGACATCCTCGCGCGCTTCGCCGACACGGTGCGCCCCGCCGTCCGCGTGTTGCCGACGGCCGACGCGCAGGAACTCGACGCGCTGCTCACGCGGCGGCGCCAGTTGCTGGATATGCTGGGCGCGGAGCCCAATCGCCTGGGCCAAGTCTTCGGCAGCGGGAAGAAGCCGGTGAAGAAAAGCTTGACCGCGCATATCGCGTATCTCGAGCGCGAACTCGCACGCGCGGATACGGAACTCGACGCTGCCATTCGTCGGTCACCACTGTGGCGCGCGCAGGATGATCTCGTGCGCAGTGTGCCAGGCGCGGGCCCGGTGCTTTCACGCACGCTGATCGCCGATCTCCCCGAACTCGGTCGCCTGTCGCGCCGCGAGATTGCGAAGCTCGCCGGCATCGCGCCACTGAGTCGGAATTCAGGCACGCTCCGTGGTCGACGCTTCGTGCAAGGCGGTCGCGCGCCCGTGCGTGCCGTGCTTTACATGGCGGCGCTGGTGGCCACGAGGCGCAATCCCGTGATCAAGGCGTTCTATCAGCGACTCGTCGCGGCGGGAAAGCCGAAGAAACTCGCGCTCGTCGCGTGCATGCGGACGTTGCTCACCGTCCTCAACGTCATGGTGCGCACCGCGACACGATGGAATCCAGAATTTGCGGCGGAGCACGCAGCGACCGCTTGATTTTCAAGACAGCTGCTAACGTAACGGCGTTCTGCTGCACTGCGGCTTCACGATCTGCATCCCGATCACTGACCAGCGGCCGCCGTGGCAGCAGCAACGCGGGTTAGGCGCTCGCACGCGGACGTTTGCGTCGCCGCTCGACCGCAACGCGCTCTGCCAAGAACAGTTTCAGTAAGCTCTGATACGGGACGTCCCGCTCATTGGCGAGCACCTTCAGGTCCATCAGCAGCGCGTCCGGCAAACGCACGGAGATGGCGGTGGACGTCGGCTTAAGCTGCGGGAACCGCAACGGCACGGCGCTCGCCCAATCGACGTACTCCGTGGAGTCTGTCGTGGTCCAGAACGCGCGCTCAGCGGCCACCGACTTAAAGCGGGGTATCGCCTTCTTCGTGCTGCGCTTCGGCGTAGGCATAGATCACTCGTTCCTTGCGGGTCATCGGACGCGCTGCGAGAACACGAATCAACGGTCCGCGCATGGTAAACACGACGAACAGGGGACGGGCCGCGGCCGTGCGCCCGAGCGCGCGCCACCGAGGCTCATCAGCGGAATGCGCCACATCATACGACACCAGAAAGGGCTCGTGGAAGAACGCCTGTTCGCACTCACCGGGGTCGACATCGTGCCGCGCTCGAACCTTGGGGCGATTGCCGGTATCCCACTCGAACCCTGTCGCCGCAGCGAGCCGGTAGTGGATCTCATCCGTCATCGGCGAAGTATATACCGGGTATACACATTCCGCCACTGCGCCTGGGCCGGCAAGCGCCTAACGAAACGGGGTTCTGCTGCATTGCGACCACACGAAACGCACTCCTGCTTACTGACCGCCGGTCGCAATGTCAGCAGCAACGCGGGTTAGCCGGTCGCTCCGCGCCGACACCAATCAGGGAAAACGGAAGTCGATTCGCGTGCTGTCTAAATCACGGCCGAGCTTGAGCGCGAGTGTCGTGGGCGACGAGACGAGCGAATCCATCCGCGCGCTGACAGATCGATACGCGACCACGTATACGCAGACCGTATCAACGTCGCTGCCCCGGATGAAGGCTCGGTACCGCCCGGTGGAGTCAGATGGCGACGCGCCAGAGCCTTCGTCGAGCGCCGACCCCCGCCCAGGGCACGCGCCAAGGGTTTGGCGCGCCCGGATAATTCCGCCGCGGAGTGGGCGGTCGCCCGATGCCCACATTGTCCCAACGACAATCGCGGAGGGCGGGGGTGACGTACAGCCGCACACCGAGGTCGGCGTGGAGCACGCGACGACGACACCGAAGGCAAGTGAGACCACGAGTGGCGT
>JANLRD010000040.1:0-16465 GCA_031368215.1 Acidimicrobiia bacterium
GCAATCATTGCCCCCATTGCCTTGTTTCTAAGCATGTGGACGTCTTTCCCGGCGACCGGGCTAGCGAATGCCAAGGCCTGATGGACGCAGTGGCCTACGAATTAGACGGCAAGAAGGGCCTCGTTTTGCACTTCCGTTGCCGGCTCTGCGGTGCTCAAAAACGCAACATGGCCGCCCGCGAAGATCCTGTGATGCCTGATAATTACGAATTAATTCTTAAGCTTAGACCGCAATCTTGACTTGGGGACCCGCCGCGCTTAAAGTCGCGCCTCCCGAGGAAGGTAGTGTGCGAACTTGTGCAAGGACCGGCGGGCCGCCGCGAGGCCAAAGCTTCACCGTTTTGGCCTCGAGGAAAGTCCGGACTTCATAGGGCAGGATGCTGGCTAACGGCCAGGCGGGGTAACCCGACGGAAAGTGCAACAGAAAGCAGACCGCCGATGGCCTGCCGCTCCGGTGGCAGGATCAGGCAAGGGTGAAACGGTGCGGTAAGAGCGCACCAGCGTCCAGGTGACTGGGCGGCTCGGTAAACCCCACCCGGAGCAAGGTCGAAACGGAGGAGACGGGCGGCCCGTCCACCGGCACCTCGGTGTCGGCTCTTCCAGGTGGACCGCGCAGATGGATGGCTACCCAAGGCCGTGCTCCTTGCGAGCATGGCCCGGACAGAACCCCGCCTATAGGCCGACTCACCGTCACCCGACTCGCCCTTACCGACTATTATGGCTCTGAGCAGCAGATATGAGTGGCCGCTGATGACCGCTCGTGACCGCTGGCGACCGTTTCAGTCCTCAGAACTGAGGACTTTTTGAGGACCTGAGGACCGATTGAGGACTGATCGACCAGTCCGAAACCTTCCTTGTCGTGCTCGAAATCGGTCGCGCGAGCACAACGGAGGACTACGTGGCGAGCATCGAGAAACGACCCGACGGCACCTATCGTGCGCGGTGGCGCGAGTTCCCTGGAGGACCGCAATAGACGAAACACTTCGACCGCAAGGGTGATGCCGAACGCTTCACCGACGCACTGCGAGGAGACCTTGCGCGCGGCGTCTACATCGACCCGCAAGCGGGGCGTCTTCGGTTCCAAGACTACGCCGAGCAGTGGCGGGCCGGACAGCTCCACCGACGCTCGACCGCGACGCAAACGGAGACCTACCTCCGGCTGCACGCCTATCCGATCTTCGGGCACCTTCCGCTCGGCGCGGTGCGACGCAGCGACATCCAGTCCTGGGTCAAGGGACGAAGCGAAGTGCTGGCCCCTGGGTCGGTAGAACTCGTCTACCGATGGGTGGCCACGATCTTCAAGTCCGCCGTTGCCGACAGACTCATCCCAGCCTCGCCATGTCTCCGAATCACCCTGCCGAAGAAGACCCGGGCCGAGATCATTCCGCTCTCCGTCGAGCAGGTGACACTGCTCGCTGACTCGATGCCTCGTTGCTACCGGGCGCTCGTGCTCTTTTCAGCCGGGACCGGCATGCGGCACGGTGAGTGCTTTGGTCTTACCGTCGACCGCATCGACTTCCTTCGTCGAACCGTGCGCGTCGACCGTCAGCTGGTCGGAGCAGTCGGAGGAGTTCCCGAATTCGGGCCCCCGAAAAGCGACGCCAGCCAGCGAACAGTCCCTCTGCCCACGACCGTCGTCGCCCTGCTCGCCGCACATCTCGCAGAGCACGGCGAAGGCCCACAACGACTCGTCTTCACCAACACCGAGCAGCGCCCACTTCGACGAAACACGTTCAACACGGCGTGGCATCGCGCCGCCGACGCCAACGGGCTTCCGGGAACTGCGACCTTCCATGATCTGCGCCACTTCTACGCATCGCTGCTCATCGCGCAAGGTTGCTCGGTGAAAGCAGTGCAACACCGCCTCGGCCACAACTCGGCGATGGAAACGCTCGACACCTACGCGCACCTCTGGCCCGACAGCGACAACGAAACCGGCGAAGCAGTCGACGGCGCTTTCGCGAACATTCGAATCGCGTAGCGAGCGAACGCATCACCTTTCTCGACAGCGAAAAGAAGCACTCGTTCGGGCGGGCCGACAACGCGACCGGTCGGGGACAACCCGCACCCGGAGGGGCGGGGTGTCAGCCCAACCACCGACCGGGAGGGGAGTGTCTCAGTCGCCGATGGTCGGCGGGCACTTGCAGCGCAAGTGTGTGCAGCTTCTTGGTCTTCTTCGGTTGCTGCCGACGTGAGTGGGCGGACATGTCCGTCAGCGACCGAGACCGCCCGATCGCGCCAGGAGTGCGGTGGGGATGATGCGGGAGTACGAGCGAAGCGTGCGGCATCTTCCGACAGTGCAATCCGGCCGAGCGCCGGCAGCGGTCAGCTACGTTCTGCCGATGAGCGACCATCTTCGAGTCTTTACCAGGGCGTTGGATGGGTTCGATCGTGTTGTTCGCTTGACGCCCGATTCGGTATGGCCGAATCCATCGCCATGTGACGGCTGGGCCGCACGGGACGTGGTCGGTCATGTGATCGCGGTACCGAGTTACGTCGAATCGCTGGCCAGGGGCATCGAGCCAACGCTCAACCCATACGGCAAGCTTGGCGATCTCACGGGCGACGATCCGGTGGGGGCCTGGTCTGTGGCACGGGAATCGGTGCTCGAGGCAGTCAACGCACCTGGGGTGCTCGGCCACACCGTGAAGACGTTCTGCGGCGAGGAGACCCTCGACAATGCCCTCGCCTGGAACGTCGCAGACACGCTCGCACACACGTGGGACCTTGCTCGCGCTGGCGGTGTCGATGACCACCTTGAAGACGACCTGGTCGCCCACGCAACGGCGCAGGCACTTCCCGTAATTGAGGCGATGCGTCAACCGCCATTCTTCGGCACTGCGATCAACACGAACGACCGCTCACCGACAGCTCAGTTCCTCGCCCTGCTTGGACGACAGATCAGCTGACCCGACCAAGAGTTCACGAACGCGCCCGCCGGATCACCGATCCCCAGGCGTGATTTCGCTCAACCCGATCACCAAGAGATGTCGTCGGGCAGTTCCGGTCGTCACGACTTCCCAGTGCCCGCCCCGCCTATCGGTTCCTGAAGGAAGTGTCACCGATGCCGGGCACGGAACACCACCGCCGCTGCCGCTCAGTTCTACCCACCCGTATTCCCGACTTGGCTCACCCGGGCCGAGTGCGACTTCGACACCAATGTGCGCTTACAATATCCACTGCCGTTCGCCGGATATGTCGGTGATTCCCCTGCGATTGAGTGCCGTCGGTTTCGTTGGGTGCTCCGGCGTGATCGGACCTCCCGATGGACCCGTTCGTGCCCTGCCCCAAACGCGATCGGGCGACGGTCGAGTCGCGCGAGACTCAAGATCCTCCCGGGCCACCTGCGAACCGCATCACTGCCATGCTCGATGCTCGGGTCCCGTAGGGGCGGCCCCTTTGAGTGACCGTAACGCGCGACCACCGCTCCAGCGTCTCAGGTCCCGGGGCAGGTGTCCTGCGCAGCGCCAGCCGTGAATGAGAAGCATGAACACTCCCCCAAACGTGAACGGTCTCCGTGCCGGGACCACTAGTACATTGTGCCGTTGCGTTCCTCGCCAAGAAGCGCACCTTGTCCTTCCGACGACGAAGTCCCGATCGGGCGGGACTGGAACTCGAACTCGCCGGAACGGCCGCTCCACTCCATTCGAGCGATGGCGGGCGCTGCATTCCGCCATAGCGGACGGCTTGGGAAGGCAACAGCGGTCGGTGCGCTTTGCGCTTCCCAGGTCACCTTGAACGAGACGACACCCGGAGTCGTGGTCCCTCCGCCGTTCAAAGCGTTGCCGAAGTCATGGAAATCAGGCATCCGCTCATTGCGAAGCGAGTAGCTGGCTGTACCTGCGCCCAGATCCACCTGAACGCTTTCCTCGGGCACTACCGTCGTCCAGAACAGCCCGTCGTTGCGGATTCCAGGGTTGAAGTCATGCAGTTGCGCCCCCGAACTGGGGTCGAAAACGTCAATTCAAACGAAGCCGAAAGTTGCGTTTCGTAGATGTCGGTCTCGCCCCTCGAACTGACCCTGCATGAATCTCATGTCGCTACCAATAAAAGGGAGCTCGACTTGCTCTCCGGTTTTGCGATTCTTTCGCAGAACAGTGCCGCTGATGTATCCGACTGCCGACGCGCCTTTGAAGTTGAACACTGTCGATGGGTCTTCTCCAAAGCCCGGAAAAAGTGGCGCCTCGACGTGAGATAGTCGCCCATCACCGAAGAAGTCGTTACCGTACGGGATGGGAATGGCGAGACCAATTCCGGGCGATTGTGCAGTTGCGGAAGCACGACTTTCCCCGAGAACAGAGCCAATCGCTCCGAGCGCAACGACTGCAGATGTGGCATGCATGAAAGTTCGTCTTGACATCCCTGGCGGCTCTTGGCTGGTTCGCGCAAGTGGTGTCGAGTGAATCTGATCGTATCTCAACGTAACCCCCGTAACTCGAAAGAAGGGTGATTCCGTACCGAGCGTAGAACTAAGGTCGGAAAACGTCAACACATTTCTTGGTCTTTGCCCTCCGCGTCGAACTCACCCGCCGCGGCTGGGACTGACCCAACGGTCCAGTCCATCCGAGCTTGACCAGCGGCCTGCTGGACTCGGCGCTGCTGACCCGTCACCACGACACCGGATCGACCCGATAACGGCCGATATGCGCGCTTACTACCGCCGCGGCATCGTGCCGGATCCCGGGCGGTGTTCACTACCCGCCCGGCACATCGAAGTGGAAGAAGATCGAACACCGCCTGTTCTCGTTCATCTCGATGAACTGGCGCGGCCAGCCGCTCACCGACATCCGCACCATCGTCGAGCTCATCGCGGCGACATCCATCAAGACAGGCCCCACTGTCCAAGCCGCCCACGACCCGAACTGGAACCCCTGCGGCGTCCGCATCACGGACACCGAACTCGCGGCCCACGCGCTCACACCGCACGGCGAATAGAACTACACAATCGCTCCATCGACCCCGCGGTGAGCCCTAACGCGGCGATCCACGCGCGATAGCAGTTCACTCCGAGCGCAACACGATGGCTGGGTCGAGCTTCGCCGCGCGATGACCGGGCAGCACGGCAAGCGCGTTGGCAGCGAGGATTGCGAGGGGGACAACCACGAGAATCGCGGCGACCGCGACGGGTGACCTGAACGTGAGCGGCACTCGATCGGTTATCGCCCGCCATCCAGCTCTGCCGGCGATCAGTCCGATCGGCACACCGATAACCAGGCCGACGATGGCGACGGTCGAACCTTGGGCGGCGAGCATCGCCCGTGAGCCGAGCCGGGTCATGCCCAGCGCGCGCATGACGGCGAAGTTCTTACGGCGATGGCTCACGCACGTGTAGAGCGCGAAGCCGACGGCGAAAATACCCAGCACCGTCAAGAAGGCGGCCAGCACCGTTGGTACACGCCTCACGTTGTGCAGGTTGGTGTACTCCGCCGGCAGCTCGACAGCCTTGACACTTGACACGGACGCTCCCATCGCGTCGCCCAGCACTGCGATCTGTCGGTCGACTCTCGAACGGTCGGCGAAGCGGACGGCGACGGCAAACTCTACGCCTTGCTCTGACGGGTTGCCGGGTCCCAACAGGTTGAACCAGCGAGCATTCGACACCCAGGCTCCCTCGTCGAATTGAGCGTGCACGTCCGACGGGAACAGACCCAGTCCGACGACCTTGGCATCATTTCCGTCTGCCAAGCGAATGGTGCCGCCGATGCCAACACCGAGATCGCGAGCTGTCGACGGGCCGAGCTCGACCTCGCCGTCGGTGTTCGGTCCGTGCCCGGAAAGGGTGACGAGCTGCAGGTGCGCGCCGACGCCACGGTCGATCAATGTGAACGTCGGGACGCCGACATCACCGATCTGCACCACAACGCGACCGATTGTGCTCGTGGCCGCTAGTCCCGGATGCGCGAGCACTGAGTCGATGACGGAGGTCGAGGGTCCTGTGGCGGTGACGTCGTCGGCGTTCGGGGTGACAGTCGCATCCCATGCGACACCGGCGACCTCCGGGTGGCTCAGTGAATCGTCCAGGCTGTGATCGATCGTCACGATGGCGACGATTCCTGCGACAGCGGCGACCGCGCCGATCAACGCTGATCGTGAGGCGCTCCGCCCCGAGCGGCGGTTGCTCTCGAGTGCCATCCGCACGCCCACGCCAACCGGCAACGGCCGGATCGAGCCGAGTCGCGCGAGTCGTGACACCTTGGAACCAGATACGCGCGACCTCGGGGCGACAGCGAGCCAACTGGATACAGCGACTTCGAGGACGACCAGGAGCACCACCAGTACTGCGCCGGCAGCGACCAGTGCCACGTTGACGCGAACCCCGCGGTCCGGGTCCACCTGTGCGGCCAGGCCGACCGGGAACCATCGCGAGGCGATGCTTGCGGTCGTCACCGTGACGACTGCCGCGACCGCTGCGGTGACGAAATGAGGCCGAAGCGCGGCCATGGCCAGGTCGCGTCGGCTCATGCCGAGGGATTGCAGCGTCGACGCGTCGACGCCGACCGTCGCGGCGGAGCGGGCGATGGCCTGACCGACGAAGATGAGGCCGGCGATCGCGATGATCGCGGCGAGCAGTTCGAGCATCGCCTTCTCGACGTCGGTGGTTGCTGTCACGCGCCGGCCCGTGACGCGCAGGTCGAGCACCGGTACTCCGGGGAACAGGTCCGTGCTGGTGTGGCCCCTCAGTGCCCGCACGTCGGCCGCGCCATGACGCAACTTCACTTCCGCGTTCTCGGCGAACTCGATCTGCTCGCCGTACTTCTCGAAGAACGCAGGCGAGACGAATCCGCCACCGGTGAACTCGTACGACAGCGAGCTGTGGATGATGCCGACGACGGTCAGGTCGACGACCGGTCCAGAGCCCGGAATGTCGCCGACAGCCGGATCGAAAGGTCCGAACGCCTCCAGATGTACAACGTCTCCGACCCCGAGCTTGGAGATGTCGGCGGCCGCCGGGTTCGAGGCCGGCTCCTCGGTCACGACCATCTCGTTCGGCTTGGTCGGATCGAACATTCGGCCCTCGACCACGATCGGGCGATCCACCTGTTGCAGCCAGACACCGTCGGTCGGGCCGAACATCACCGTGTAGCTGCCTCCGACGAGACCGAAGATCAGCCGCCATGGGGCGATCGCCTCGACCTCGGGTCGCGTAGCCAGGCGAGTGAAATCAGGCCGCGCGGTTGTGGTTTGTGCAGGGAACACACTCGCATCACTTGAGTTGTTACGTGTCTCCAGCCGGCGGAGAGCGGTGCCCGTGCGCTCGGCGCCGTCGAACGCGGCGACAGCCAACCCCGCGGTGAGACCGGCAAGAACCCCGAGCACGACCAGCGCCAACCATCGCGCGCGCAGGTCCGTCCGACTCCACAGACCGATCGACGACGAGCCCCGCATCGGCCCATCATCGCAACGGTCAGACCGGAGATCAATGATGGCTGCGCGGTCCCCCGTGGTGGTGCCAGCCACCCCCTGGCTCGTATCTATAGGACCGGGTTCCACAGACGCTGATGCGTGCCCCGCGGCGCTGCACGACCTTGACGGACTCGCCGTGGCGGATCAGCAGCGAAGCATAGAAGTGCCGCAGGTCGTGGAATGTACCGCCTTCGGACAGCTTCGCCGCAGTTCTCGCAACCCGCCATACCTCCCCGAACCGGTTTCGCCGTATCGGCCCGCCCTCCGGTGCCGCGAACACGCCCTCCTCGGCGGCGAGACCGACCCCGGTGGTCCCGAGCACGTCGAACACCTGTTGCACGGGCTGGTCGAGCCGTCGGCGTTCGACGTTGAGGTAGGGCCGGGGTAGGCCGTCGACGGACGGGACCGACTTGCAATCTCTCAACAAAGCGTTCGCGAGTGGGTGCAACCGGGGCGCTGAATGCGATCGTTTCTCGTTCATCGCCGATGGCGTTCCGGCCGGACTGGTGAGGCCCAGTCAGGTCCGGGTGAGGACGACCGTGAGGGCGCCGGTCTCGGCGGCGCGGGCGAAGACGTCGTACGCCTCGTCGAATTGGTCGAGGGTGAAGTGGTGGGTGACGAAGCGCTCGGCGTCGATCTGGTGGCCCTGGGCGAGCGAAAGGAGCGTGGGGGTGGAGCTGGTGTCGACGAGTCCGGTAGTGATGGTGACGTTGCGGATCCGCAGCTCCTCGAGGTGCAGGGTGGCCGGCTTTGCAGTGGACTCCGATGTTGGCGATGTGACCATCGGAGCGGGCGAGTTGGGTGGCGAGCTCAAACGTGTCAGGGACGCCGACGGCTTCGATGGCAACATCTGCGCCAAGGCCGCCGGTGAGCTCGCGGACAATGACGAGGGCATCTCGCGACCGTGGTTGATCGTGATGTCGGCGCCGAACTGCTCGGCGGCCTCGAAGCGACTGTCGGCGAGGTCGATGGCGATGATGTGGGCGGGGCTGTAGAGCCGGGAGTCCATCATGGCGGAAAGGCCGATCGGGCTGGCACCGACGATGGCGACGACGTCGCCGGGACGGACTTGCCCATTGAGGACGCCGACCTCGTAGCCGGTGGCGAGGATGTGCCCGGTCCGGCTCCTGCAGGCCTGTCAGCAGTGCTCGAAGGTTGAGGCCCTCGCGAACAGGCGTTGGTTGACAGTGTCGTGACGTTCGCGGGCTCTGCGATCTCGATCTCGTGCACTAGCGACGATCTGCTCGGCGTCCTGGTGTTCCGTGACCTTTGATCGGGTGTTTCCGTGACCTTTGGCTCTGTTGCGGTGAGCCCCGATCGGCCACCCTGCAATGAGGCTTCGCCTCAGATTTCCGTAAAGAAGGATTTTGCCATGACGTTAAAAGAGTCGCACGCCAAGATGCTTCAGACGCTGAAAGAGCACGGTCAACGCGAAGATTCGGTACTTGCGTCCTATCGGCATCTGGTCGACCAGTCGACCGACGAAGGCATCCGCTATCTGGGCGAGCTCATCATCGAAGACGAGGAACGGCATCACAGAGAAGTCGTAGAGATGGTGAATCGTATCGAGTCATGGATGAAGGGAGTCGAGATAGAACCCAGCACGCCGCAACTCTCACCCCGGGTTGATCGCGCCTTGCTCGAAGAGACCCACCGACTGATCGCCCTCGAACACCAAGAAGCCAAGGATCTTCACGTGATGAAGCGGGAGCTTCACGGCACTTCTCCAATCACGCTCCTCCCACTCTTGGTCGAACTCATGATCCAAGCCACTCACCGCCACATCGAAATCCTCCAGTTCATCCGCTCCTACAGTGGGTGAGCTTCGAAATCGTAGAAGGTGCCCAACTCAGTTCCGCGTCCCACCCCATACGGGGATCGCTTTCGACGTCGAAAGTCACGCGGACAATGATTGATGCAGCGGATCGCCGGGTAGTCCACGGTCGATAGGTGGTGACCGTTCGCCTATCGACAGCGACTCGAGGACGGCATGGTTTTCGGCACGAACAAAAAGGAGAAGGGAGCGGCTCCCAGGTACGTTGCCTCGTTCGGCCAGCGTGGAGGAAGACTGTATGCACACGGCCGCATCGCTCGCCCGATCCAATTTCCCGACGGAGCGTCATGATCCTCCGCTATCTCGAAGTTGTTGCAGTGGTGTTCGCACTAAATCTGCTCCCGGCCTTCGGGCCGCCGACGTGGGCGATCCTTGTCCTGTTCAAACTGCATTGGCACCTCAATCCGTGGGTTCTTGTCGTTGTCGGTGTCCTGAGCGCCGGTGCCGGCCGTTACCTGTTGGCGCTCGCCACGAAGTCCGCTCGGAAGTGGTTGCCGAAGAAGCGGGTCGAAAGCCTCAAAGCCGTAGGAACGTACCTGCGCAAGCACCGAGTTAGTTCGGCGGCTGGTGTGGCGGCGTTCGCCGTCTCGCCCCTTCCATCGGCACAGCTGTTCGAGGCGGCGGCGCTCGCGGAACTCCCACTGGTCCCGCTCACCGGCGCGTTCATGGCGGGTCGCGTAGTCACGTATTCGCTGTATCTCGGCGGAGCGACAGCAGCCGAGAAGTCTTTTGGCGACACCTTCCGCAAGGCCCTGACCTCACCGTTAGCCATCGGCCTCGAGGTATTCATGGTCGTCCTCGTCGTGCTCCTCGCCCGAGTCGATTGGGCCAAGCGCCTCCACGCTCCCCCCGCCACCTGACCGGTCGGGCACTCGTCACTTCACTGCCCGCGTGCGGCGGGATCAACGGCGGCGATTCGGAGAAGGTCGACCATGCCGAACTCTCCGGCCACGCGCCCCGGCAGTGTCGGGCGCCAGTCGGGTTGCGTCGACAGGTACGAAGTGGGGTCGGCCAGGAGCACACCAAGAAATACTTCCGCGACGATCCGACCGCCGACCGGGCCGAGATGCAGACCGCCGGCGGTCGAGCTCAGTTGAGCGGGGTCAGCGTGAAAGTCAGGTCGCATTGCCAAAACGGGGAGACGCAGCTGCGGTGAAGAGTTTCCCCGACGGGCTTGAAGGCGAGCGTTCTGGAGCCTTTTTCACCGCCTCCTTCGGACACGACCCGTCGTCGCTTGCCGCTGGGGCGTCTCCCCCCTTACGTCATCGACTTCGTGGTGCGCCTGACGTTCCCTCGCCGGGAGGTCACGCGTTGGCTCCGGTAGTCACGCCGCCAAGGAACGCAAGCACCGACGACCGGTCGATGCGTGCCGCCGTGTTCGTGGACCAGCACGGGATGTCACCGGTGCTGGTGACACCGAGGATCGTCCAGGCGCCGTTGATCGTGGCGAAGGTGGGACCACCGGAGTCCCCGTAGCACGCGCCCGCCGAGCCTTGACTGACCTTCTGGGACTCGCGGATCACCTCCTGGTTGAGCGCACTGATCGTCATGTCGGCGAAGCGTCGTTCGTTGCTGTCGGCGAACGCGTGCCCACCCGGGCCGTTCACCGCCGCTTCGGTTCCGTAGCCCATCACCTGGATCGCCGTGGTGCGAAGGTCACCGGCGCGCTGCAACGCGTCGAGGACGCCGGCCGAGGGCAGCGATGGATAGGTAATGCCACCCGGGCGTCCGAGAGCCGACGGATTCGCAACGACCATCGCGGAAACGTCTTCTCGGTACGAATCAGTACCGACTCCGGGCTTGTACTTCGGATTGACGGCGATCGACGACACCACGCTCACGTGGGCGAGCGACGACAAGGCGATCCGCCCGCCGGGATCGCTCGTCAGCACCGGATCGTTGGTGACGAGCACCGTGCCGGTCGGAAGCGACGTCGCCGCATACGACGCGCAGTGGCTCGCGGTGACCACCACGGATGGGCTGAGCAGCGCGCCACTGCAGAACATCGTGGCCACGCCCGGGGAACGGAGCTGCAGCAGCGCGACGACGGCCGGATGACCGTCACCGTCGGACGTGGCGTTGGCCGTCATGGCCTGCGCCCCCGTCGTCAGCGCCGCCACCGCACTCAGGGCTGCTGTGAACGCGATCCATCGTCGAGCCGTCATCATGTGTCCTCCGTCGATTGAGCCGAAGGACGAACCTAACCGATCACTGTCAGCGTTGCCTCCCAGAGCCACCTGAGTCGGCTGGGCATCACCGGGTCGGCTGGAACGCATGGACAACAATGTTCCCGGTGCACACATGCCGACCCAGTGCACAAATCCCGACCCAGCGAAGAAACCCCGACCAGGTACGCGGGTCGCCGCCCAGTGATGCAAGGGGCCTCACCGCGCCCCGTCATCGCGTTGATGAGCGACTCCGGATGAGCTCGGCTACCGACCAGGCCTGGAACGGACAGCCGGTCCCGGCGTGGGGTGCGTCGCCGTCCGCCGTTTCCGACACCGACCCGACGCCCCAATCCCGAAGGTGGCCCACGAGAGGGTCGAGCAGGTGGTACGTGGGAGAACCGACGACGGCACACGCATCGACGTACGGGCCGATCAGCCATGGCCATACCGTGCCCTGGTGATACGCGTGGTCCCGGGCCCAGGTGTCGCCACGGTGACGACCCTGGTAACGCGAGTCGTCGGGGTGAAGCGATCGCATGCCCAGCGGGGTGAGCAACGGCCCGCACGCGAGGACGACCGATTTCGCGACATCATGCGTGGCGGGTGACCGCAACGGTCCCCGCGGCAACGACACCGCTAGGAGTTGATTCGGACGGATCGACGCATCGTCGCCGTCGGGCCCGTCCACGACGTCGAACAGACCGAGGCCGTCGGGTCGTCCAAAGCGAGCGATGAACGAGCCGGTTGCCTTGGCATGGAGGGCGCGAAGATCAGCGACCCGGGGATCAGCGGCATGAACTCCTTGCGCAGTGTTGGCGGTCAGGATCTCGACGACTGCGGCGATCCCGTTGATCCACAGAGCATTGACCTCGACCGGCTTGCCGATGCGAGGCGTCACGGCGTAGGAGCCGAGGCGGGCGTCCATCCATGTCAACGCCCAGCCGTCGGCACCTTGCCTGATGAGCCCGTCGGTTTCGTCCATGCGGATGCCGAATCGCGTTCCGTCGCGATAATGCCCGATGACGCTCAGCAGCGACTCGAGCAGTTCGATACCGAGGTCGCCCCTCCCGCTTGACTGCCCGTCTCCGACGCCAGCGACACGGGTTCGGTGGCGATCAACCGCGTGCAGAAACCATAACGCCGCGTCAACGGTGTTGTACTCCGTACCACCCACGTCGGCGGTGTTCGCGAGCATCCCCTCCGACACGGAGGCGGCTGCGGCAAGGAGCAGCTCTCGACCCTCTACGACCCGACCAGTGTCGAGGAGGAGGCCCTCATAGGACGTCATGGTGTCCCTCGACCAATCACCGAACCAGGGGTAGCCGGCCACGACTGTCGGGCCACTCGATCCGCGGACGATGAACTGATCGGCAGCGTGTGCCAACGCCTCGCCGACTTCGTCAGCACCGGCCTGGTTCGTCAGCGATGCGTAACGAGCCCTCGCAGCATCGACGAGCGCAAGGGCGCTGTGGGAACCACCAACCTCGTACGCGCCGGTCCACGCGATGGTCTCATGTACCGAGCCTGGATCGAGCGTCACGCGGGCGCGACCGCACAGCCAGAGGTCCTCGGTCGGGGCCAAGCCGCGGGCGGCTTCCTCCCGGTGATACGCGCTGAAATACCACTCACCCGCCGGCTGCCATCCATCTGCGCACATATGAACGTGGTCCTCGAAGGTGCAGCCGTCGGCGCGCTGCCTCACATCCGGTTCGCCCGATGCGTGGCGCTCGCCGTGAACATCGCGCCACGTTGCGAGCGCTTCGAGCTCGAGGGTGACGGGTCCTGGCGCTGCAAGCACGCGGTGCACGATGCCCACCGCGTTGCTGCCGTACGCCATTGCCACCTCGCGTTCGATCACGACGTCCTGAACCCGCCAACGCCAACGCGGGACGCCCGCGATCACGGCGAACGAAACCAAGTGCTCATGTCCCCTCGGCGAGACCGAGCCGCCGGACCATTCGTGGGTCGCCAGCGACACCCGACCACCGTCGAGGATCAGCGAGGCGTCGAGCGAGGCCAGACCCATCATGCGGCCGACGGGCGGTTGCGTGGCCGTGACGAGAAGCCCGTGATACCGGCGGGTCCGAAGGCCCCCGACCGTTCCCATGGCGAACCCGCCGAGGCCGTCGGTGACCAGCCACTCCCGAGCGGACGCCACCTCCAACGACGAGCAATCCGCAGGTGTGAAGGTCAGCGCAGCAGGCAATGTCAGGTCAGGGTCTGCGAGGTTGAGCATGGTTGGTCGTCTCGCTTCCCGGCGATTTGTGACACCCTGCTGGTGCCTCGCTCCTCAGAAACCGCACAGCGCGGATGTAACGGTTGCTCTTTCTAGGCGACGATTGGGCATGGATCGATCACACGACGCGACCGGAGACCTGAAGATGAGGCCGTCCGACGGAACGACCGAGGGCCGCCGACTCGCCGAGGACGGTCACGGGTGGCGACGCTGGGGGCCCTATCTGGCCGAACGGGCATGGGGCACTGTGCGCGAGGACTACAGCGAAAACGGGACGGCCTGGGAGTACTTCTCCCACGATGATGCCCGCAGTCGCGCCTTCCGCTGGAACGAGGACGGACTCGGCGGGCTGAGCGATGACCGTCAGATCCTGTGCTTCTCCTGGGCATTCTGGAACGGGCGGGACCCGATCCTGAAAGAGCGCATCTTCGGCCTGACCGGCAATGAGGGCAACCACGGTGAGGACGCCAAGGAGTACTGGTGGTACCTCGACAGCACGCCGACCCACTCGTTCATGAAGTGGCGCTACTGGTATCCGCAGAACGAGTTCCCGTATGCGACCCTCGTCGAACAAAATCGTATGCGTACGAAGTATGAGCCGGAGTACGAACTCCTGGACACCGGAGTCTTCGACGCCGACCGCTACTGGGACATCGAGGCGACGTACGCGAAAGCGGCCAAGGACGACTACTGCATCCGTCTGCAGGTCACGAACCGCGGAACGGACGCCGCCGAGCTCGACGTGCTGCCCACGATGTGGTTCCGCAACACGTGGTCGTGGGGACTCGACGACGTCGAGGGCTACGCACGCGGTCAGCTCCACGTCAGTGGCCAACAGGTGATCGCCGACCATCCGATTCTCGGGCGCATGTTCCTCACTGCGGATGCCGTGGCCCGTCCGATCGTCTGCGACAACGACACAAACGCCGCCCGGCTGTTCGGGCTCCATCCCGGCGAAGGCGACGCACCGGTCTTTCCCAAGGACGGCATCGGCGACCATGTCATCCACGGGAACGCTTCGATCAACCCGGACGGCGTCGGAACGAAGGCGGCGTTCTGGCACCACCTCAGCGTCGCCCCCGGGCAGACGGTTGAGGTGCGGTTACGTCTGAGCCGCGAGAACGCAGGCATCGACGAGTCCTGGATGACGACAATGCGCGATCGTGAAGCAGATGCAGAGGAGTTCTACGCCGCGCTGACGCCGGCCACGGTTGACGCCGAGCAGGCCATGGTGATGCGGCAGGCGTTCGCCGGAATGCTCTGGTCGAAGCAGTTCTTCCACTACGACGTGGAGCGCTGGCTCGACGGCGACCCGGCCGGCCCGCCCCCGCCGGAAGGGCGGAAGAACGGCAGGAACAAGGAGTGGCGGCATCTCAACAACGCCGATGTGATCTCGATGCCTGACACGTGGGAGTACCCCTGGTACGCCACGTGGGATCTCGCGTTCCACTGCGTCGCGCTCGCGCACGTCGACGCCGACTTCGCCAAGCGGCAGCTCCTGATGATGTGTCGCGAATGGTTCATGCATCCCAATGGTCAGCTCCCGGCATACGAGTGGGCCTTCGGAGACGTGAACCCTCCCGTGCACGCCTGGGCCGCGCTCCGCGTCTTCGAGATCGACGGCGGAGCCGACTACGCCTTTCTCGAACGAATCATGCACAAACTGCTGCTCAACTTCACGTGGTGGGTCAACCGCAAAGACGCCGAAGGCAACAACGTGTTCCAAGGCGGCTTCCTTGGTCTCGACAACATCGGTCCGATCGACCGCTCAGCCCAGCTACCGGTTGCCGGGGTCCTCGAGCAGGCTGACGGCACCGCGTGGATGGCGATGTACTGCCTCAACCTGCTCGAGATGTCGATGGTGCTGTCCGAACACGACGACACCTATGAGGATCTCGCGTCGAAGTTCTACGAGCACTTCGCCTACATCGCGTCAGCGTTGCACGAGCGTGGTCTTTGGGACGACGAGGATGGGTTCTACTACGACGTCCTGCGGCACGCGTCAGGTGAACGCCAGCTCGTCAAGGCGCGATCGATGGTCGGTCTGTTGCCGCTCGCCGCAACGACCACACTGGGCACCGCCACGCTGAACAAGCTGCCGCGTTTCGCCGCCAACCTCCGATGGTTCGAGATGCACAAGCCCCAGTTCGCCCGAAACATTATGCACACACACGAGTTGGGCGGCAGCGAGGGTCGGCTGCTCGCCTTGGTCTCTCCGGATCGCATGGTGCGACTACTCCGACGCATGCTCGACGAAACCGAGTTCCTCTCACCGCACGGTATTCGCGCGCTGTCCCGTTTCCACCACGAGCACCCCTTCGAGTTGCGCGCCGGTGTGTTTTCCGCGATGGTCGACTACGAGCCCGCCGAGTCGACATCGGGCCTCTTCGGCGGGAACTCCAATTGGCGCGGCCCGGTGTGGTTCCCCGTCAACTACCTGCTGATCGAATCACTGCAGCGCTACGCCCGGTACTTCGGCGACGACTTGACTGTCGAGCATCCCGCGGGCTCGGGCGTCATGTGCACTCTGGCCGAGGTTGCCGACGAGTTGAGCATGCGGCTGGTCGGCCTGTTCCTCGAAGACAGCAACGGACGCCGACCGGTGCACGGTGCGTACGGCAAGTTCCACACGGATCCGGCGTGGCACTCGATGGTGCCGTTCCACGAGTACTTCCACGGCGACACGGGCGCCGGTCTCGGCGCCTCGCACCAGACAGGTTGGACCGGCCTCGTCGCCAACTTGATCCTCAACGCCAACCGTGTCGACATCAGCAATCGGAGGAGCTTGTAAGCGCGCGGCGATGATGCCAAAGCAGTAGTGCTG
>JANLRD010000229.1:0-28695 GCA_031368215.1 Acidimicrobiia bacterium
CCCGGGAGGGCCGCCGTCGGCCGGCACGTCAGCCGAGGAGATCCTGGCGCGTTTCTCCGAGGAGTACGACGGCGCCCGCGAGCGGGCCAACCGCCTGATGGACCGCTTCTTGCTGCGCGCCGGGGTCATCGGAGCCAACGAGGGGTAGCGCGGCCCGGTATCGGACCGAGTGGCGAGAGCGCGCAGCGGGTTCCCGTGCGGCAGAACACCTCCCAGCCGCGTTGGGAGGTGTTCTGCCCCCATAAATGGGGGCAACCTGTAAGGAGAATAGGGGTTGGGGTGGTTAGGCGGCTTCGGTGAGGGTGACTCGGTAGCCGAGGTTGTGGAGTTGGCTGATGAGGTGGTTGCGGCGTTTTTCACGGTCGGTGCGGTTGGTGAACCAGTCGGGTCCGAGGTCTTGGTAGTCGCAGTCGTTGGTGAGGAGATGCCAGCAGATCACGATGATGGAGTGGCTCACTGCGACCGCGGCTTTGCGTTTCCCGATGCGTCCCGCGAGACGCCAGAACTGGGTTCCGAGATAGGTCTTTCGGGTGTTCGCGGCAGCCCAGGCGCACTGGTTGAGGGTCTCGCACAGCCACCGGTTCCCTTGGTTTGGTGATGCCGGTCGGCGTTTGCCGCCGCTGATGTTGTTCCCTGGACATAGCCCGGCCCACGAGGCCAGGTGTCCAGCAGTCGGGAACTGGGACATGTCGATCCCGATCTCGGCGATGATGCACTCGGCGGAGCGTTTCCCGATGCCCGTGATCGTGTCGAGTCGATCACGGGCCGTCGCGAAAGGGGTCATCACCCGATCGATCTCGGTATCGAGCGCAGCGATCTGGCCTTCGAGATGCACGACGTGATCCATCATGTGACCAAGCATCACGGCGTGATGTGCACGGAACCGGCCACGTAATGCTTCGTGGAGCATCGGGGCTTTGTTCCGGAGGCGACCTTTGGCGAGATCAGCCAACACGGCGGGGTCACGTTCACCAGCAATCAACGCTGCGATCATCGCCCGGCCCGACACGCCGAGAACGTCCGACGCGACCGAGTCGAGTTTGATCCCGGCATCTTCAAGTACTTTCTGCACCCGCTGGGTTTCCGACGTGTGGGATTGAATCATCCGTTTGCGGTACCGAGTGAGATCACGAAGTTCACGGATCGCTGCGGGTGCCACGAACGATGACCTCAACAACCCGTGCTCGAGGAGCTGAGCTAGCCATGCGGCGTCACTCACATCAGTCTTACGGCCCGGGAGCATCTTCACCGATTTGCTGTTGACCAGCATCAACGAAAACACCGGATCGTCCTCGAGGACATACCAAACCGGTTTCCAGTACGGACCCGTGGCTTCCATCACGACCGTGGTCACGCCACACGAACTGAGCCACTCACGCATCGCTTCAAGTCCCGACGTAAACGTTTGGAACGTCCGGGTCTGCGTAACCTGACGGCCCGAACCGTCAGGCATCCGGACACAGACAACAACCTCATCCTTGCCGATGTCGATCCCTGCACACCGCTCGTTGATGACCTCCATAACCTGCCCCCTTAAAGGAGAAACGGATAGGAACGGGCTGGTAGGACCATCGGAACTTGAACCTGTAAGACGCGCTCGAAGCAACATGTCGTGGTGCCAGGAAGGTCCTCACTCAATCTCTCTCACGGGCACACACGCACCAAGGTGTACCGAGCACAACCAGCCCGCCGCAAGATTCTCATGACGTCGTGGCGCCACGCCAGTGGCATGGAATCTCTCTCCCAGTGTGCGCGCGACTTGTGTTGCGAGCAGTCGAGCGAAGCGAGCGGCGCAGCGCCAACTGGCGGAGGGGGTAGAACACCTCCGTGCGGTGCTGAGAGGTGTTCTGCTGCAGTTTCATTCGCCGCGGGCGTACCCTCGACGGTGATGTCTTCGCGTTTGCTTGCCGCGCCGCCCCTTCCCAACAACGTGCGGTGTCGGCCGTGAATCCACTCGATCCGTACGACGCCGTCATGTTGGTGTCCTTTGGCGGGCCCGAGGGTCCGGGTGAGGTGCTGCCCTTCATGGAGAACGTCACCCGAGGCCGCGGCATCCCCCGCGAACGTCTCGTCGAGGTCAGCGCCCACTACGACCGCTTCGGCGGCGTGAGCCCGATCAACGGTCAGAACCGGGAACTCCTCGCGGCGTTGCGCGCCGCCTTCGCCCGCACCGGGGTCGACGTGCCGCTCGTGTGGGGCAACCGGAACTGGCATCCCTACATCGCAGAAGCCCTCGACGAACTCCGCCCCACGGCTCCGCGTCGGATTCTCGCCTTCGTCACCAGCGCGTTCTCGTCGGCGAGCGGCTGTCGCCAGTATCGCGAGGACATCGCCCGAGCGCTAGCAGCGCTGGATCCGAGCGACGGCCCGAGCGTCGACAAGCTGCGCGTCTTCTACAACCACCCCGGCTTCGTCGGGCCGATGGTGAGCAACACGCTCGCCGCCCTCGCCCGGTCAACCGATGATGCCGAGATCGTGTTCACCGCTCACTCGATCCCCCAGTCCATGGCCGACACCAGCGACTACGTGGTGCAACTCCTCGAGGCGTGCTCGCTGATCATGACCGGACTCGGAACGGCGCACGCCGACCGACGATGGGACCTCGTGTACCAGAGCCGCTCGGGGGCGCCCGGCCAGCCCTGGCTCGAACCGGACATCTCCGACCATCTCCGATCGCGACGCGCCGCGGGAGCGGCGGCCGTCGTTCTCGTCCCGGTCGGCTTCGTCAGCGACCATATGGAAGTGGTGTGGGACCTTGACACCCAAGCCCGCGAGACAGCCGACGAGATCGGCCTCGCCATGATTCGGGCCGAAACAGTCGGCACCGACCCGCGTTTCGTCGACATGATCGTCGGGCTCGCCCTGGAGCGTGCCGCCTCCGAACGCGGCGAGCGGCCCGAGCGCGTCGCCCTCGGCACGCGGGGCGCGAATCACGACGTCTGCCCGCTCGACTGCTGCCCGCTGCCCACGCGTCCGACCGCGCCGCTCGGGCGGGCCGTTCCGCCGCCGGGCCAGGCGTGAACGGCCCCGGCGTGGCGTTCGCCGAGCAGGTCCGCTTTGTGACCGTCGCCGGCGAGATCACCTCCTCCGCGTTCGGCGCCCTCGGCCGACGGGCCCTGCGCGCCGAGATGGCGGCAGATCGCCGAGACGTCACGGAGGCGTCGCGCCACCTGGGTGAGCTCGGCGGGCGCTGGGCTGCGCTGTGCCCCGACGCCGTCGGGCTTCGCGCATTGGCCGACGAGGTGCGGGCCGACCTGGTCGGATCGGCCGAGTTCACCGCGCTGACCCGGCTCTTCGACAGCGGTTCCCTCCGGGGGGTGACGTTCGGGCTCGTCGCAGCCCTGCGCTCGGCGATTGGCGATGTCCGGGGCATGCTGACGCCGACCGCGGACAGCGCCTTCGATCTGGCGCTCGCCGGCATCGACCTCCAACTGGTCGCCACGCGGCGGGCGGTCGAACGCCATGGAACGACTTCAACAGCGTCCTCAGGGCCCGCAATTCCGCGACCGTCGCCGCACGACGACGAATCCCGAACCTCGGAACTGGTCCGGACGATCCTCGTCCGCGGACGAAAGGACTTCAGTTCACCACTCGGTGTGTCGAAGTCAGACACCGAGCAACGCTGATAGTGGGTGCGTATCGCATCCGAACCGGGTACGGAAGCGGGTAGACTGCCCGCTCCCAACTCCATGGCTGTGCATCCGCGCGACAGCGTGGGAATGTTCAGCGTTGGTACTGGGTTCGACATCGTAGCGAACATGCCGCGAACGAACGCTTCAGAGGAACCGAGGATTAGCTGTGGCGAAAGAACGTGGTGAGCGCGAAGAGGAAGACCTCGTCCGGCTCTACCTGACCGATATCGGGCAGTACCCCCTGCTGACCAAGGACGATGAAGTTCGTCTCGCCCAGGCCATCGAGGAGGGCAAGAAGGCCGGCATCCAGTTGGAGGCCGGCGGGAAGGATCTGACGACCGCGAAGAAGCGCGAACTCAAGAAGATTCACCGCGCCGGTGAGGATGCCGAGCGCACCTTCGTGCAGTCCAACCTTCGTCTCGTCGTCTCGATCGCCAAGAAGTACCAGGCATCGGGCCTACCGCTCCTCGACCTGATCCAGGAAGGCAACCTCGGACTCATGCACGCGGTCGAGAAGTTCGACTGGCGCAAGGGCTTCAAGTTCTCGACGTACGCCACCTGGTGGATTCGCCAGGCGATCACTCGTGGCATCGCCAACACCGGCCGCACCATCCGTCTTCCAGTCCATGCTGGCGACACGCTTGCCCGCCTGCAGAAGGCTCGCTCGCGCCTCGAGCTCAAGCTCGGTCGCCAGGCCACGCTCTCCGAGCTCGCCGCGGAAGTCGAGATGCCCGAGGACAAGGTGACCGAGGCACTTCGCTTCGCCGCCGAGCCGCTGTCGCTCTCCGAGCCGCTACGCGAAGACGGCGATGCCGAACTCGGCGATGTCGTCGAGGACCGTGGTGCCGAGTCACCACTGGAAATGGCCGCCACCGCGCTGCTGCCGCAAGAGATCATCAAGCTGCTCGGTCCGCTCGACGAGCGTGAGCGCGAGATCCTTCGTCTTCGGTTCGGTCTCGATCGTGGTGAGCCCCGCACCCTCGAAGAGGTCGGCGAGCACTTCAACCTCACGCGGGAGCGGATCCGTCAGATCGAGGCCCGCGCCATGTCGAAGCTGCGCCATCCCTCGTCGGACACCGGCGCTCGGGACCTGCTCGCCGTCTGAGTCACCCCGGTCCGCCGGGATTCGTTGTTGTTCTCGGGGTGTCTGCTGCTGCGGGCGCCCCGATCGTTGTTGTGCCACAGGAGCACGTGGAAGGCGCCCCTCAGATCCCGGACGAACGGATCAGTCGGCGGCACAACGCCGGGACGTCGGGTGGCTGCACGGTCGCGGTGCGTAGCAACGCATCGAAGTGCTGGGCCATGGCCAGCACGTGCTCGTCGGAGGTGAACACCAGGTAGGTCTCGCCCACGTACAACGCGGCACGGCGCAGGCCGAACACCGTGACAGGGGCGGCATAGCGCGATCGTCCGTCGTAGAGGAACCATCGGAACGTCGGATAGAGCTCGTCGGTCAGCTCGGCAATGCGCTCGAGTTGTTCGCGCCTCGACGCGGCCGGGAGGCGGTTCCAGATGCCCTCTCCCCGGGCGAAGCCCTCGAGCGACTGCACCGAGCTGCAGCATTCCATGTCGGCATCCGGACGGCGCTGCCAGTTAAGACCGGTCGTCGCCGTCCCGATGTCTCGCTGCAGAGTACCGACCGGTGTTCCGGCGGCTTCGTAGCGGATCACGGCCTCGGTCTTCAGGAGATCGGGAAGCGTCGAGGGGATGTAGCGGACCTTCGATCCCCGCGCGTCGGCGAGCCACTCGACCAAGCGGGCATCGTCCGGGGCGCCGGCGTCGCGCTCGATCATCGGCTGACGATCGAGCACGTCCGTCTGGCCCGGGTTGTCCGAGCGCAGTCCCAAGAGCCAGTCGATGGACACGTGGGCGTGACGGGCGATGGCCACGAGGGTCTCGACCCGCGGGAGTCGTCGGTTGGTCGGGGACAGCAGCTGGGTCAGGGTCGTACGGTCGATCTCGAGCTGACGGGCCAGGGCAACGCGCGAACCGTGGACGTCGGAGACGAGCTCGCCGAGCCGTTCCCGGAACACTTCGAGGGTCGATTGTCGTTCCAGCATGCGTTGTGTCTACCGCAAACGAGGTGGATTCGCCACATTTGCGGCATTCTGTGCGCTTCTGATGCGGAATGTGCGCAAGTGCCCCTGGACTCACGGTGCGTGATGGTCGAACGTAGTGCGTAAGCAACCGTCCATCTCCCGTTCAGCCAGGCAGCATGTCGAACAAAGTCGGAACACTTCCCCACCGCGACGCCACCTTCTCGGGCCGCGCCACCAGCGTGGAGTGGCCGACGGTCGCCCTCGGAGTGCTCATCCTCGCTCTCTACGGTGCTGTCACCCTGGGCCACCGTCACCTGCCGGCGTTCGCCCTGATCGTGGCCCTCGCCGTGATCTCCGGATGGTGGTCCTCGTTCCAGCACGAGGTCATCCACGGTCATCCGTTCCGATCGGAGCGCGTCAACGAGGCTGTCGGCTCATTCGCCATGAGCCTGTGGATCCCGTTCCGGGTCTATAAGTCCCAGCACCTCCGTCACCACCGCGACACGCTGCTCACCGACCCGTTCGAGGATCCGGAGAGCTTCTACTGTGACGCCGAACGTTGGCATCGGGCCAACGTGATCGTGCGTTCGGTCATGTGGGCCAACCGCACGTTCGTCGGTCGGATGATCATCGGTCCGCCGATCAGCCTCGTCCGGTTCCTCGGTAGTGAAGGTCGTCGACTGCGTCGTCGAGAGGGCACGGCGTGGAGGGACTGGTCCGCTCACCTGGTCTGGTTTGCGATCACCTGCGTCTGGGCCTTCGGGATCGCCGGCGTGCCGGTGTGGGAGTACGTCGTCGGCTCCGTGTGGTTCGGCACCTCCGTCATCCAGATCCGGTCCTTCGCCGAGCATCTCTGGCAGCCGGAGAGCTCGGCCAGGACGGCCTTCGTCGACGGATTCTTCCCCTTCGGCCTGCTGTTCCTCTTCAACAACATGCACAACACCCACCACGCCCGGCCGACGGTGCCCTGGTATCAACTACCGCGGCTGGCCGACCATCTCGGTTCGCGAGCGGCCGCCGAAGCCGGAGCCGGCTACTACAAGGGCTACCGCGACGTGATCAAGCTGTACGGGGTGAAGCCGTTCTGTGTTCCCGTGCATCCCTCCACTCCCGCGGGGTCTGCGCTGTTGGTTGCCCGGTACGGCACCGCGCCGGGCACGGTCAGTCCGGGTTGACCGGGTCGCCCGGGTTGCTGGGCGTGCGGGGCCCGCGATGATCGCATCGCTGCCGATGTACGACCTCCCGGAGATCGTCGCGCACACCGATGCGTTGTGGGAGGAGATCGCCCGGCAGCTGACACATCGGGGGGTGGCGTCGGCTCCGTCGACGTTGGAACGCCCGTCGGGTCCGCTCCACGATCACTGGCTGGACCCCCGGCTGCTGCTCTCCCACACTTGTGGCTTTCCCCTGGTCCGCGTCCTGACCGACGCGCAGCACGTGCTCGGATCGTTCGTCGTCGCCAGCGGGAGCCTGGATCGGCCCGGCTGGTACCGGTCGGTCGTCGTCTGTCGAGCCGACGACGCCCGGGCCTCGGACGGCGTTGTGGGATTCGATGGCGCGCCGGTCGCGGTCAACGACGCCGGTTCCTTGTCTGGGTGGGTCAGCCTCGGTGCGGCCCTTGCCGACGCGGGCATCCGTCCCGGCCAGATCATCTTCACCGGCGCCCACGCCGTCAGCGTCGCGGCGGTGCGCTCCGGTTCGGCCGACCTCGCGTCGATCGACGCCCATTCCTTCGCGCTGTTCTCGGCCCATCGACCTTCTGCCGTCGAAGGGCTGCAGGTGATCGGTTACGGTCCGGAGGTCGCGATGACACCGCTGATCACGGCGCACTCCGAGCTCGTGGGGGTGCTGCGCGAAGCGGTTGCCGCCGCCGTGAAGGCGATCGCCCCTGCCACCCGGACGGCGCTTCAGATCGACGGATTCGTCGTCGGCGGCCGCGAGATGCACGTCCGGGTGCTGGAGCTCGCCGCGAAGGCGAGCACGGTGATGCCGCGCTCGGGTGACGATCCCGAGCCCGTGGCGTCGTGACGAAGTGCTCGATCACGCGCCCGTCGATGATCTCGGGGCCGTGGATGCCCTTTTCGGATCAGCTCGGCGACATCGTGACGGTGCTCTCAGCCGCAGATACCCGTTGAGCCGGGGTCGGCTGACGGGCCGCCGACCGGTCCCGCCGCCTTGGTGAGGAGCTGCGCCAGCTGTGAGCGTTCTTCGTCGGTCAGCGCGCCGATGCCGGGAAGCGACTGGGAGATCGCCTGCTGGAGCGATTGCAGCGCGGCCGTCCCCTCTGAGGTGGTGGCGATCAGCTTGATCCGCCGGTCCGCCTGGTCGGGGCGCCGTTCGGCCAGGCCGTGCTCTTCGAGCCCGTCGACCAGCGCGGTGACGTAGCTGGGGTCGAACAGCATCGCTGCCGCCAATTCCTTCATCGGCCTCGGGCGCACGAGCAGACGCAGGATCAGCGCCTGTGGTGGGGTCAGCCCCAGATCGGCCACGCGGCGCGCGAAGACGCCACGCATGACGTCGCTCACCGCCCAGAGTGCGGTATCGAGAGGGTCGTGGGGATCCACAGCGGAAGGTTTGCTAATGTCCAGCTTCGGCAATGTCCAACTGTCGGACAACTACAAGGAGCATACGTTGGCCATCAGTCCCACCGCCACTGCCATGGTCGAGGTCACCGGAATCGCCAAGTCGTTCGGTTCGACCAAAGCGCTCGACGGGGTCGACCTGACCGTCCCGGCGGGCACCGTCCTCGGTCTGCTCGGCCCGAACGGCGCCGGCAAGACCACACTCGTCCGCATTCTGGCCACGCTGCTCATCCCCGAGGCCGGGACGGCACGCATCGACGGGATCGACGTCGTCGCCGATCCGCAATCCGTACGTACCCGCATCGGCCTGGCCGGCCAGTTCGCCGCCGTCGACGAGGTGCTCACCGGACGCGAGAACCTCGAGATGGTCGGCCGCCTCTACGGGCTCACGAAGACCGAGGCCCGGTTCGGCGCCAACGAGGCGCTCGAACGGCTCTCGCTGACCGACGCCGCCAATCGTCAGGTCAAGACGTATTCGGGCGGTATGCGCCGTCGTCTCGACCTCGGCGCATCGCTGCTCGGGCGTCCCCGCCTGCTGCTCCTCGACGAGCCCACGACAGGCCTCGATCCACGCACCAGGATCGAACTCTGGGAGTTCATCCGTGAGCTCGTCCACGGAGGGACCACGGTGCTGCTCACCACCCAGTACCTTGAGGAAGCCGATGAGCTGGCCGATCGGATCGTCGTCATCGACCATGGCAAGGTGATCGCCGAGGGCACGTCCGATCAGCTGAAGCGCCAGCTCGGCGGGGATGTGATCGACCTCAAAGTGCACCACGCCGCTGACCTGGCGCGTGCGGCCGAAGCTGTCCACGGTCTCGGCTCCGACACGGCCAAGCTCGACCTCCGCAATGGCCGTCTGACGATTCCGGTGGGGGAGCAGCGCGGGGTCGACGTGCTTCTTGCCGCGGCGAAGCGTGTCGACGAAGCCGACATCCGCCTCGACGACCTCGGGGTGCGCCGTCCGTCGCTCGACGACGTGTTCCTCGCACTCACCGGGCGAATGGCCGAGGACAAGGCCGATGACGAGGAGCCGGCCGCAAGCGGTCGCCGCTCGCGCAAAGCACGATCACATACCAAGGGATGACGGACATGACTGCACTCACCACAACCGCCACCACGACCAAGCCGACCGCCGCGGGGACGACGCGCGCCCACGGCAACATGGTCACCGACACCTTGATCATTGCGAAGCGCAACCTGCTGCGGATCCTGAGGACCCCGCAGTACCTGGTCTTCTCCTCGGTGCAGCCGGTGATGTTCGTGCTGCTCTTCCGCTACGTGTTCGGCGGCGCCATTCAGCCCCCCGGCTTTCAAGGACGCTACGCCGACTACCTCCTCCCGGGTCTCCTTGTGCAACTCACCCTTTTCGGCGGGGCGGCCACGGCGGTCGGTCTGAGCGAGGACATGCAAAAGGGCATGGTCGATCGCTTCCGCGCTCTGCCCATGAGCCGGGGAGCGGTGCTCGCCGGCCGCACCTTCGCCGACGTCGCCCGAGGCCTGTTCGTGGTGCTGCTGCTGCTCGTCGTCGGCACCGCAGTGGGCTTTCGCTTTCACAACGGGTTCTTCGGGGCGATCGGGGCGATCGGCCTCACGCTGGTGTTCGGCTTCGCGTTCTCGTGGTTTTTTGCCTTCATGGGCATGAAGGTCAAGGATCCGGAATCGGCCCAGGTCGCCGGTTTCCTCCCGATCTTCCCGCTCGTGTTCGCGGCGTCGACGTTCACGCCGATCGAGAGCTTCCCCGGATGGCTGCAGGCCTTTGCCCGAGCCAACCCGGTGACCAACGCCGTGAACGCCATCCGCGGCTTGACCCAGGGCGACGCGGCCCTCCGCCGTTTCGTCGCCAGTGGTCAGCGCGTGATGCCCGGCACCGATGCGAAGAAGGTGCTCGCCACATTGGAGAACCAGGCCAACTACGGCCGCTACGTGCTCTTCACCCTCGCGTGGTCGCTCGCGCTCATCGCCTTCTTCGCCACCATGGCGATCCGGGCGTATCGCAACTCCAGCCGGTAGTCCGGCGGGCCACGGCGAGGTCCACGGGATATTGGTTATACGCCCACGGACTGGCGGGTTCTGTCGTCGCGCCGCGTCGATTCAGATCGAGCGACCGGCGTACGCCATGAGTCGCTGGGCGAGCGGTGCGTCGTCAGCGCACGGTTGGGCCTCTGCGAACATGCCTGCGGCGCGGAGTTCCGGCGACAACATGGCCTGCGCGGCCTCCCAACCTGCGTGGAGCACGTCCGGATCGAGCGCCTGGCTCTGCCCCGTTGCGTGCGCCAGGTCGAGGGCGTGCACCGTGAGGTCGAAGACCGCGATGTTCGCGGCCACTCCGGCCGGCATGGTGCCGAAGGGCAGGGTGACCATCCGCTCGAGCGCGCCCGGCTGCCCGAACGCCGCCACGGCGCGGTCCGCGGCGGCACCGAACACGGCGCTCGGCTGATCCCCGACCAGATCGGTGGACATCAGCCGTCCGAACTCCTCGTCGGAGATCGCGCCGTTCTCCACGCACTCGGCGAACATGATCGATCCGCCGGTCACGTGGTTCACCACACCGCGAACGTCCCACGCCGTGCAGGGAGTAGGAGCTGACATCTGCTCGGGCTTGATGCCGGCCACCACCCTCCTGAGCTCGTTGACGACACGGACCAAGACGGGCTCTTCCATGTTCACTCCTTTGGCGTCGGACACTGGAGGTCCGGCGGGAGTCGTTTCCTAGCACGGAACGTCGAGCCGCGCTCGTGGAAGCGGGAGTAGTGAGTCGTCGGTGGCGTCATGCGTCGGCCGATCGCTGACCGGGCCGAATGGTCGTCCGGTCGATCCGCCACAGTCGTGAGGTGTTGCGATCGAGCACGAGCAGGTCATCGTCGTGGCCGCTGACATCGCCGATGACGGAGATCGCCACGAGGTCCTTGAACGTGAACATGGTGGCGAGGCTGCCGGGGGAACTCTGCGATCCGCCGCCGGCGATGAAGTGGGCGATGCCGTCCGCGGTGACTTCCCAGATTTTTCCCGTTGACTCGTCGACCACATCGAAGAACGTGTCGTGGGCGGTGACGTCGACGGGCTTCTTCAGCCCGGTGGCGATCGCCGGCTGTCCGTCTCCGCCGCCCTGGTCGGTTCCATTCCCGAAGACCGTGACGATGGTGTTCGCGACGAGATCGATCTCGCGGATCGTCTCGTCGTAGAGAGTCTTTCGTCGCGCTGACAGCACGGTCGTCGCACCCTCTACCTTGGCGAACGACGCCGACCGAGAGTGCCGCACGCCACCGTCGAGGGAAAGATCTGGCGGAGGTGGACGGGAATCGAACCCGCCCAACGAGGATCGCTCGTTGCACTCGCTTTGAAGGCGAGGGAGCCCACCAGGTACCCGGACACCTCCGCCAGCGAGCGTAGTCGCGCTCCCCGTTTGCCCATCCGAGTGCCGCATGTCTTCGCTTACGGCGCTTCGGCGCGCGCAACGCGGGCGTTGTCACGCGATCCCCGTACAGTGCACCGCACCTCTTCCCCGGAGCATCTGGATCGCTCTCCCTGCGCGTACCGACGGTCGTCCGTTCGTGCGCTCGGGCCGCGGCGAAACGTCTCGGACACTCTGCGAGGGAACCCATGATCACCATCTGCTGGTCGGTCAAAGGAGGCGTCGGTGTCTCCGTCGTCAGTGCCGCTTTGGCGCTGTCACTTGCGGACACCGCCGATGATCCCGTCGTGCTCGTCGATCTTGCCGGCGACTCGGCGCACGTGCTCGGCCACCATTTCAGCGTCGACCGTCCGGGCGTGGGCGAGTGGTTGGCAACGGACCTCCCAGCGGCCGCGTTGGGGGGCTTGGTCGAACCCGTCACGCCCGGTCTCTCGCTGCTTGGCCGGGGCCAGACCGTCGGTGGTGCAGCACCCGGGCGGGCCGGCGAGCTCGGTGCATGGCTCGGGCAGTGGCCGGGAGACGTCGTGGTCGACCTCGGTACGAATGGTGATCTTCGAGGACCGCTCCTGGCGGCGGCGGACCGGTCATTGCTGGTATTGCGCCTCTGCTACCTCGGCATCCGAGCCGCGGTCGAGGCGCCGCGCGCTGATGGGGTTGTCGTGGTCGAGGAGACGGGTCGTGCGCTCGCGAGCGCCGACATCGCCTCCGTGCTCGACGTGCCGGTCGTGGCACGCCTTCCGTTCGACCCGACGATCAGCCGCGCCGTCGACGCCGGCCTCCTCGCATCGCGTCCGCCACGCTTGCTCACGCGGGCCCTTCGTCCGGTCGTCGAGAACGCGTTCGACCGCGTCCGATGAAACCGACGATGCCGTCGTTGCGACAATCGGTCATCGACGAGTTGGTCGGTCGCGGTCAACTCGCCGATGTCGATGACGCGACTGCGCCACCTCTCCGCTCGCACGTGAGCGCCGCCACCCGTCACGTGCTCCGGCGCATCAGTCCGCTCCTCAGCCCCGACGAGATCGACGGGAGTATTGCCGAGGTCGTGGCTGACATCGCCGGTCTCGGACCGCTCGAAGCATTCCTCCATGACCCCGAGATCACCGAGATCATGGTGAACGGTCCGGGTTCGGTCTGGACGGAACGACGCGGCGTGCTCTCCCGCTCGGAGATCACGCTCGATGCCATCACGCTTCGCCGAGTGATCGATCGGATGATTCTTCCGCTCGGGCTCCGCTTGGATCGACTGAGCCCGATGGTCGACGCCCGTCTGGCCGACGGCTCGCGCGTGCACGCCGTGCTTCCGCCGCTCGCGGTCGACGGACCGTACTTGACCATTCGGAGATTCAGGTCACTTCCGCTCACTCTCGACGAACTCGCCGACGCGTCGTCCGCCGAGATCTTGCGCGGCGCGATGAAGGATCGCCGCTCGATCCTCGTGTTCGGCGCGACGGGCTCCGGCAAGACCACCCTGCTGAATGCCCTCGGAGCGTCGATCGCCGACGACGAACGGCTCATCACCATCGAAGACACGGCTGAGCTTCGACTGCCCGGGGCACACGTCGTTCGCCTGGAGTGCAGACCGGCCACGGCGGAGGGTCTCGGAGCGGTCGATCTGCGCGCGCTGGTCCGCACCGCGCTGCGCATGCGGCCCGACCGTCTGATCGTCGGGGAGGTTCGAGGGTCCGAGGCGTTCGATCTCGTGCAGGCGCTGCTCACGGGACATCGCGGGGGTCTCGCCACGATCCACGCGCGCGCGGCCGTCGATGCCCTTCGGCGATTGGAGACGCTCGTTCTGCTGGCGGGGTCCGGCTTGTCCGATGTGGCCGTTCGTCGGCAGATCGCTGCGGCCTTCGACCTGATCGTCGGGGTGACGCGTCAGAGCGACGGTGCGCGATGCGTCGCGTCGATCGATCGAATGCGCCTTGTCGGCGATGAGCTTGTCGTGGACGCGCAGAGCACGGATCGTTGCGCACTTCCAGCGGAGGAGACGTGAGGGCAATGAGTGTTGTCGTGCCGACTGCGGCGGCGATGCTCACCTTGCCGATGGTGGGGGCTCAGGGTCCTCGACGTCTGCCCGCGAGTACCAGCGATGGCACCGTCGGGCCAAGGCGACGTGGATACGTCTGGCATCCGTCGCACCTCGCCGCCGCCCCGCTCGTTGCGTGGGTGGCTGCCGGTCCGATCGGCGCACTCGTGCTCGGCACTCTCGTCGCCGGTCTGTACTCCCAGGTGCGTGGGTGGAGCCACCGAGCCGCCGCTCGCCGCGTCGAGCGCGAACTCCCGGTCGTTCTCCACGACATCGCTCGGAGACTCCGCGCCGGTGATCCGGCCGGTCTCGCGTTTGCCGAAGCGCTCGGCGCAGCGAAGGGCGCGGTTCACGGGTCGTATGCCGCCAGCATGCTGATGCGGGGCGAACCGCTCGCTGCGGCAACCGCCCGTTGGCACATCGACGTGTCCCGTGTCGTCCGCCCGAACGTCCTCGATGATCTCGTTCACGTCGTCGTGGTGGCCGAACGCGTCGGGGGACTGCGCGCGTCAGCTGTCGAGGCCGTGGCCGATCTGGCAAGCGAACGGCGAGCGCTCGCCCAGGAGACCGCAGCTCAAGCGAGTCAGGCAAAGGCTTCGGCAATGGTGATGACTATCGCCCCGTTGGTATTCAGCGCGCAGATGGTATTGCGCGACCCGGTTGCTTCGAGGCTGCTGCTCCACACGCCGGTCGGATGGGCGCTCATCTGCACCGGGCTGTCGTTCGACGTCGCCGCGTGGCTGTGGATCCGGCGGGCAACTGCCGGTGGCCGGATCGACGCTCCCGCGTCGGCCCTTGCGCGGCGGCCGACTCACCCCGTCCTGTCGGCCATTCGCTCTGTGCTCGTCCGGCAACTCGTCGTCGGCGTCGGGGCCGAACGCCGACTCATTGCCCTGGCCGACCGTCGTTCTGCACAGGCCGGACCGCCACGGGTGCCGCTGCTCGAACATGTCGGCACGGCTGTCGAGCGGAGCTCGGTTGTTCTCCAGCGGAGTCTCGACGCGGTCGGCGTCCGCCCTCGGGGTTCGGAGGCTTCCACTGCGTGGACCACCGAGCAACACCGTCGCATCGGTCTTGCGGTCATCGTTCTGCCGCCGCTCGTCTTCCTCCGCCCGTTTCTCGGGGCGCTCGCCGTCGTCGTCGTTGTCGCCGGGCCGAGGCTTCACGCCACCATCGCCCGCCACCGTCAGCATCGGGAACGGACCGCCGCAGTCGGCCACACCATCGAACTCGTTCGCTCGGCACTCGAATGCGGCACGACTCCGTCCGTGGCACTCCTCGTCGTAGCCGAGGTCGATGCGTCAGCTCTTCGTCCCGCGCTGCAAGGCGTCGCTGCTGACCTACGTCAAGGGGCGCCGTTCGACGACGCCATGCGGCGCCTCATCGTGTCTGCACCGGAACTGCGGGCGATGGCCGACGTGCTGCTGGCGAGCAGCCGACTCGGATTGCCGGTCGTCGAAACGCTTCGGGGTCTCGCCGTCGAGGCCCGCGCGAGCCGACGCCGCGAAGCCGAAGCCCGTGCTCGCCGACTTCCGGTTCTCCTGCTCTTCCCCGTGGTCTGCCTCACACTCCCCGCGTTCGTCCTTCTCACGGTTGCGCCGCTTCTCCTCAGCGGGCTCGGCGCCCTGCACCTCTAGGAGTTTGTTATGTACACGTTGTTCTCTGCCGGTCGAATTGCCTGCTCCGCCGTTCGTCGCGAGGAGTGTGGCCAAGCCTCGGTTGAATACGCGCTCGTCCTTCTCGGCGCCGCGTTGGTCGCCACGTTGCTCATCAGCTGGGCCACGAAGACCAACCTGCTCGATGCTCTGTTTGATCACGTCCTCACCCTCATCAAGGGCAAGGCCAGCTGACATGGCGGTCGTTGCTCTGTTTGATCACGTCCTCACCCTCATCAAGGGCAAGGCCAGCTGACATGCACTCCGAGGTCGAGCGGGGACAGGCGACCGTCGAGCTGGCACTCGTTCTACCGTTTGTCGCGGTTGTCGCCATGGCGTTGCTCGACCTCGGCCTGGTGCTGCGTGACAACGTCCTCTGTGTGCACGCGGCGCGAGAAGCAGCGCGTGCGCTCGCCGTCGGCGAAGACCCGGTCGCAGCCGCCCGTCGTCGGAGCGGACTCGGCTCGGCGCTCTCGGTTCGCGCCGACCCCACGACCGGCACGGCCACGGTGGAACTCGACCTCTCCGCGAGGCTCCCGGTACTCGGTCGTCTGCTACCGGGCGCCAAGCTCCGCGAGTCGGCCACCATGCGGATGGAAGTGATGCGAGCGCCGCCTCGCTCACCCAAGGGCCGCGCGCAGGAAGGCGAGGGCGAACTCCTTGTCGAGCGGTTCGTTGCCGTTTCCGCACTTCGGTGATTGCACGCACGACGGGCACCCGTTGGTGCACGGGCACGTGGCCAGAACGTCGCGGGTCGCCGCGAGGTGTGCGGCGGCAGCGGCAAAACCGAGCTCGGCCACACCGGAGCCGCCCGGGTATCCGTCGTAGATCACCACGGTGGGCATGCCGGTCTGGGGGTGGGCCGCGATCGAGACCCCACCGACATCCCACCGGTCGCAGATGGCGAACAGCGGGAGCACCCCGATGCCGCAGTGCTCCGCCGCGTGCAGCGCGCCGGGCAACGAAGCCGCGCCGCCATCGATGAGGCCGGCGCGCTCGAGCACGGAGTCGGGCACCTCGTACCAAACACCCCGGGTCACGAGGGAGTTCGGCTCGAGGTCCAGGGCTTCGAGAGCCAGCGTCGCGCCGGTGGATATCCGGATGCGCTGGAAGCCGGTGATCGTCTCGGTCACGTCGACCGGCCCCACGTGCATGGTGAGCTCACCGACGCTTTTCGTCGACTGCACGCCGAGGAAGGTCACGTCGGTCGTCGACCGAACTCGTGTGTATTCATCGACGCTGGTGGCTTCCGCCTCGGCAACGAGCTCGTCGAGATCCAGACTCGTGATCCGGTACTGCTGGCCCTGATGGAGGTAGAGCGCCCCGGTATGCACCGAGGCCGGTGCTCGCGCCGCGTCGACGGTACCGACGATGCGGTCGTTGTTCCGCACGTCCACGATCCGCACTTCACCGCCGCTGCTCGACCTCAGGGAGATGCCGACGGCCGGCGAGCCGCGTCCGGCCCACACGGCGCGTCCGTTGACCACCCGGAGTTGATCGGCGAGGACGAGCCGGCGGACGCCGTCTTCGAACGCTTCGTCGAGGGGAACCGTGCCAAGTCGGTCGACCGACGCCGAGGCGCCGGCCCAGGTCTCTGCTTCGGAGAGCTGCAGAGGCAGCTCATGGGCCGCACAGGCGAGGTGAGGCACGAGGACGAATGGGTTCGCCGGGTTGACCACCGACGGTTCGGCCGGCCGGGCCACGAGCTCACGAGGATGATCGGCGTACCACTGGTCGAGCGCGTCATTGCCGACGACGAGGAGCGCGAGGCTTTCCTCAGCGCGACGTCCGGCACGGCCGACCTGCTGTCGGAACGACGCGATCGTTCCCGGGAAGCCGTTGCAGATGCACGCGTCGAGGCCTCCGATGTCGACGCCGAGCTCGAGCGCGCTCGTCGCCGCGACCCCGAGCAGGTGACCTGACGTCAAACCCGCTTCGAGCTCGCGCCGTTCCGACGCGAGCAGGCCGCCCCGATAGGAGCGGATGCGCGGGCTCAGCTCGTCGTCGACGATGCGCGCCGCCCGCGCCGCAACGAGCTCGGCCGAACGGCGTCCACCGGTGAAGGCGATCGTTCGACGTCCCGCCGTGACCAGACCGGCGAGGAGATTCGCGGTTGTCGCGTTCGGAGAGACCGGTGCCCCGTCGTCGGCAATCGGCGGCCTCCACACGGCGAGCAGACGCGATCCGGAGGGAGAGCCGTCGTCGTCGACCACGCTCACGTCGAGTCCGCAGATCTCGGCGGCGAGGGCCGCGGGCTCGCCGATGGTCGCCGACGCGAAGATGAACGTCGGTGACGAGCCGTAGTGCGCGCACACTCGGCGCAGGCGCCGCAGGATCTGGGCGAGATGGGATCCGAACACCCCGCGGTAGGCGTGGAGCTCGTCGATCACGACGTAGCGGAGCCGGTGCAGGAACGTCGACCAGCGACCGTGGAACGGGAGCAGCCCGAGGTGGAGCATCTCGGGGTTGGTGAGCACCGTGGTGGCGTTCTTGCGGGCCCATTGCCGCGCCTCGTCGGGCGTGTCGCCGTCGTAGGTGACGGGAACCAGCCCGGGAACGCCAAGGGCCCCTAGCGCGCGAAGTTGGTCCTGGGCGAGCGCTTTCGTCGGGAAGAGCAGCAGGCTCGTGGCCTTGCCGCCGGAGGCCAGTGCGGCGTCGGCGAGCGGCACCTGGAAGCAGCGTGACTTCCCCGATGCGGTGCCGGTGGCGATGACCACGCTGCGCCCCGCGAGGGCAAGGTCGATCGCCTCGCCCTGATGGGTCCACAACCCGCCGTCGACCTCGGGCACGTAGCGAACGAGTCGAGGGTCAACCGTGGCTCGGAGACCGGCGTGGCGGGCAACTCGCGCCGAGATTCGCTCCAGGTGGACGAGCGGGTCGAACTCGTGTCCGGCCCGCAACGCCGAGAGGATCTGCGTGAGGTCGAGGCTCAGTCTTTGCCCAAGAGCTCGTAAGACGGATTGAGCATCTTGAGCCGCCGACTTCCGGGAGCGAGCGGGAGCGCCCGACCCTTTACGGCGAGCCGACGCCCGGGGGCGACCCCGGCGATCGCCCGACGCCCGGTCCACATCACCACGAGGCTGTCGTCGCCGTCGGACATGGTGACCTCGAGCCACGAGGAGTCCTTGTGGGGCACGATCCGGATCGACGAGATCTGCCCGACCGCCGTGACCTCCGTCCGCGCAGGGATTTCCGAAATCGGCACCTGCCCACGTTGCACGCAGAATGCCCGCAAGCGCTGGGCGTCGTCCTCTTCGACGGACGTCGACAGGCGGGCGAGGAGTGAACGGATGCCCATCAGATGCTCAGGCGGAGTGGACGGACGTCCATCACACGGCCAACAGGGCGGCGAGCTGGTCTTCGACCTCGCCGGTTACCAGGGCAATGACCTCGTCGCCGGCGGCGAGCGTGGTGTCACCGTGCGGAACGATGACATGCCGGGCACGAACGACTGCGACGATGGATGCATCGCGCGGAACGGCAAGTTGGGCGAGCGACTTGCCGACCGCAGGAGAGTCGCTTGCAAGGGTCAGTTCGACGAGACGGGCGCCGCCGTCGAGGCTGAGCAACCGGACCAGTGATCCGACCGAGACCGCCTCCTCCACGAGCGCCGTGAGGAGGTGCGGCGTGGAAACGGCAACGTCGACGCCCCACGTCTCGTCGAAGAGCCAGTGGTTCTTGGGGTTGTTCACCCGGGCGATCACCCGAGGGACCGCGAACTCCTGCTTGGCCAGCAGCGAGATGACGAGGTTGTCCTCGTCATCGCCCGTCGCCGCAACCATCACGTCGACGTCACTGATGCCGGCGAGATCCAGCGACTCGTATTCGCAGGCATCGATGGCGTGCCAGTGCACGTCGACGGTCGTCGAGCGGAGTCGGTCGACGACCCTCGCTTCCTTTTCGAGCAGGTGGACCTCGTGACCGGCTGCTGCGAGATCGCGGGCGATGAACGTCCCGACGGCTCCTGCTCCGGCAATGGCAACTTTCATGTTTTCTGGTCTCTTCTTCGCTCGGTGCTCAGTGCTCGGTGCTCAGTGGCTCGATGGCCCGTGGACCAACCGGTGCTCGAGATCGGCTTCGGCGCCGGTCGACACGACGAGGTGTACCACGTCGCCTTCCTGGCCGATCAGCCCGCCATCGCCGACCTGGGCCGTGCCGGACCGCGAGACCGCGGCGATGAGGATCCGGCCGGGATCGGCGAGCTGGTCGAGTCGGTGCCCTGCCCATACCGCCGGGAGTTGCTGCTCCACGAGTCGGACCGACCCTGTGCCATCGGTCCAGTCGGACGTTCGGGCCCCGGTGATGCGGCGCTCGATCTGATCGGTCGTCCACGTGACGGTGGCCACGGTGGCGATGCCGAGGCGCTGGAAGATCGCGGCGCGCCGGGGGTCGTAGATCCGGGCGACAACCTGCTCGATTCCGAATGTTTCGCGGGCGATCCGGGCGGCGAGGATGTTCGAGTTGTCCCCCGACGTCACGGCCGCGAGCGATCCCGCGCGCTCGGCGCCGGCCGCCACGAGGATGTCCCGATCGAAGCCGAGTCCGATATGGCGGGAGCCGCTGAATTCGGCCGGAAGGCGGCGGAACGCCCGCTCCTCGCGGTCGATCACCGCAACCGAATGGCCTTCCGCCGACAATGAGCGGGCCAGACCGGAACCTACCCGACCGCACCCAACCAGGATCACATGCATCCTCGTAGTCCAGCACAGTGCGGCGGCAGCGGACGCCGTGTGCGGGGCTTTCTCCGTGGCATGGCCCGAGGGAATGGTTTCGGGGCATAACGTCTCACCCCGATGGCAAGCACGTTGAAGCGAATCCTCGTCGGCAAACCGATCTCCTCGGACCAAGCTGACCACCAGCGGCTGTCGAACCGCATCGCCCTTCCGGTGTTCAGTTCCGACGCGATCTCGTCCACGGCCTACGCCACGGGCGAGATCCTCGCGGTCACCGCCGTAGGTGGGTCGGCGAGCCTTGCGCTCGGCCTTTCGAAACTCGTGCCCATCGCTCTTGCGGTGGCGGCGATCCTGGTGGTCGTCGTCGTGTCGTACCGACAGACGATTTTCGCCTACCCGTCGGGCGGCGGTAGCTACATCGTGAGCCGCGAGAACCTCGGCGAGCGAGCGGCGATTCTTGCTGCGGCGTCGTTGCTGATCGACTACATCCTCACCGTCGCGGTGTCCATCACCGCCGGAGTCGAAGCGCTGATCTCCCTCGATCCCGGGCTCGTGAAGTACCGCGTGCTGATCTGTCTCGGGCTCATCGGCCTCATGACGTTGGCGAACCTCCGTGGCTTGAAGGAGTCGGGCGCCCTATTCGCTCCTCCGGTCTACCTCTACATCTCGATGGTCGTGCTCCTCCTGGGCGTCGCCGCATACAAGCACTACGCGAGCAAACTCGGCGTCGTCGACACCCGCGGAGCGCTGGACCTGTGCAAACGGATCGAAGAAGGTCTCGCCAAGGGACAGTGCCTTCCCGAGGAAAGTCTCATCAACCTCGTCGGCGGTAACTTCTCCTGGTTCATCGTGCTCAAGGGCTTCTCGTCCGGCGCAGTTGCGCTGACGGGCGTCGAGGCCATCTCGAACGGCGTTCCGGCGTTTCGTAAACCGGAGTCTCGCAATGCCGCGCGAACGATGATCTACATGGGTTCGGTGCTGGGGATCCTGTTCCTCGGAACTGCGTTTCTCGCCAACGCCACGAAGCCGTTTCCGAGCACGAAGAAGACGGCGATCGCCCAGATGGGCGAGGTCGTGTTCGGGAAAGGGCTTCTCCTCACGGTATTGCAGATCTCCACGTTTGCCATCCTGACCTTGGCGGCCAACACGGCCTATGCCGACTTCCCGCGTCTCGCCCAACTCATTGCTCGCGACGGCTACATCCCCAAACAGTTCGCCAACTTCGGAGATCGGCTGGTGTTCTCCAACGGAGTGCTTGTCCTCGCGCTGGCGGCGAGCGTTCTGGTCGTCGTGTTCGGTGGTGTCACCACGCTTCTGATCCCGCTCTACGCCGTGGGGGTCTTCACCGCCTTCACGCTCAGCCAGACCGGCATGGTCCGCCACCACCTCACGCTGAAAGAACCGGGCTGGAAGGTCGGGGTGGTCATCAACTCCGTCGGTGCGGTCGTCACGTTCATCATCCTGCTCATTGTGGCCATCACGAAGTTCGCCTCGGGGGCGTGGATCCCGATCGTGATCGTCCCGTTGGTGATGGCGCTGTTCATCCGGGTCAAGAAGCACTACACCGAGGTCAGCGCGTCACTCGTGGTGACGCCGGAGATGGTGATTCCGGCCGCTGGCGACCAGACGGTGGTGGTTCTCGTCGGCCGAATGCATCGTGGCGTGCTCAAGGCGCTCTCGTATGCCCAGGCGTTGCGTCCGCAGCACCTCGTCGCCGTATGTGTGGCAGCCGATGAGGGACAGACGTTGGAGATGCAGCGGCAGTGGCGCGAGTTCGGTATCCAGATGCCGCTCGAGGTGATCCATTCGCCGTACCGCGAGCTGGTTGCGCCGGTTGTCTCGTACATCGAAGAGCTCGACAAGCGCTGGAGCAACGACACGATCACGGTTGTCATCCCGGAGTTCGTCGTCACGAAGTGGTACCAGCAGGCATTGCACAACCAGACAGCGCTACGGCTCAAAGGTGCGCTGCTGTTCCGTGAGGGCATCGTGGTCACGTCGGTGCCCTACCTGATGGGCGGCGACGAGGCTGAGGCGCATGCTCGGGAAGTCCGTGAGCGTGGAGTGAGCACCAACACGAAGCCGACGGTCCCGAAGAGTCACTGAGCTGGCGCCGCCCTCGGCCGTTGGGCTGGTTCGTCCAGCGAGGTATGCGACCCGCGAGCCGTCTACCGTTGGTGCCTCATGAGCCTGCTCGTCGTCGACCATCCCCTCGTCGCCCACCGCATCACGGTCCTGCGCGACGAGTACACCCCGTCACCGGTGTTCCGTCGGGCCGTGGCCGAGATCGCCGCCCTGCTCGCCTACGAGGCCACCCGCACGCTCCACGTCGACTCGATCACCGTGCGGACGCCGACCGGTCTCGACTCACCGGGCCATCGACTGGCGGCACCCGGGCCGTTGCTCGTACCCGTGCTCCGCGCCGGCCTCGGCCTGCTCGACGGCTTCCTCTCCGTCCTCCCCGAGGCCGAAGTCGGCATGATCGGTCTGCGCCGCAACGAGGAGACCTTCGAGCCGGAGCAGTACGCCGAGAAACTGCCGCGCAACCTGCACGGTCGCGATGTGTTCGTCCTCGACCCGATGCTGGCGACCGGCGGCTCGCTGGCGTTCACCTGTCAGCTGCTCGTCGACCGTGGGGCTGAGACGGTGACGGCCGTGTCGGTGATCAGTGCCCCGGAGGGTGTGAAGCGGGTCCAGGAGTCGTGTCCCACCGTGCGGATCGTCACGGCGGCGCTCGATCCCGGTCTCAACGATCGGGCGTTCATCATTCCCGGTCTCGGAGACGCCGGCGATCGGCTGTTCGGCACGTCGACCTCGGCCTGAACACGGGGTTGCAGTGCAGCGTCGGGGCAGCGCACTCTGAGCCTGGGGGGAGCGGCGCATGGATCTCTCTTCGTAAGCGGGAGCGGGCGCGAATGTGCCGGCCGCGACGCGCGTATTCGTCAGTCAAGGCACGTCCGCGGTTTGGATTCTGCGTTCGACCTGCTTGCCGAGCACTCCTCGTGGTGTTACCTCACTCCAGGTGAACCTGCCACGGAGATAGCCATGGATGAAGTTTGACTTTTGGCAAGTCAAAACCTAGTTTTTCGGGCTGATTCCCATGGACGTGGTGCTGACAAAGTCTGATCGCGAGATGTTGAAGGCGATCTATCGACTCTCCAAAGGTGGTTCCGACGCGCATACCGGCGCGTTGGCGGAGCACCTCGGTCTCGTCCCCGGCACCGTCACTGCAGCGATCAAGCGCCTCGCCGAACGCGATCTCATCACCCACCGTCCGTACAAGGGTGTGGAACTGACGAGCGACGGCCGCATCGCCGCCATCGCGGCGATCCGTCGCCACCGCATCGTGGAGCGATTCCTTGCCGATTACCTGGGCTACCCCTGGCAGGAAGCCGATCGCCTCGCCGGCTCCTTCGAGCACGAACTCCCCGAAGAGGTCGAGGACCGGATCTTCGAGGTACTCGGACGGCCCGCGACCTGCCCCCACGGCTTCCCCATTCCCGACGCCGAGACCGACCGGATCCCCCAGATGCCGTCGCTCGACGAACTCGGAGAGGGGGACAGCGGTGTGATCGCGCTGTCCGGGTCGACCGAACCGGAGATCCTGGAGTTCCTGGACTCGGTCGGCATCCGCCCCGGCGTGTTCGTCTCGATTGTCGAGAAGCATCCCTTCGACGGACCGGTCGTGGTCGACGTCGACGGACACCACCGCACCGTCGGTGAGCGCCTGGCCAAGAAGATCTTCGTCAAGGCCCGCCACCTCGTGGCGGCCGAACACCCCGCGCGAGCCGAGACCGAGCCGGTCGACGCCCGTACGCCATCCCCCTCTGATCGGAAACGAAAGGAACTGTCAGCATGAGCAACCAATCGAGGTCGTCCTACGACCGGTCAGACCGCACGATCGGATTTCCCGCATGAACGTTGCACTCCTCGCCGTCGAAGGCGGCTATCAGGAATTCATCCTTCGAGGCGGTGAGAAGTTGGTGCTGCTGATCGCCGGGCTCTCCTCACTTCTCGCCATCGCCGTCGGGTTCTACCTGATGAAGCAGGTCCTCGCCATGGACCAGGGCAGCCCGAAGATGCAGGAGATCGCAGCCGCTATTCAGGAGGGCGCCTGGGCCTATCTGAAGCGCCAGTTCAAGACGATCGCCGTGATCTTGATCCCGTTGGCCGCGATCGTGTTCGCGACCTCGACGGCGATCAAGAAGCCCGACGGTGAGGCCGCATTGAACTTCGCCAGCGCCGGAGCGTTTCGAACGCTTGCGTTCGTGGCGGGCTGTCTTGCGTCGGGCCTCACCGGCTACATCGGTATGACGCTGGCGACACGTGGCAACGTGCGCACTGCCGCGGCGGCGCTGAGCAAGGAGCGGGCCATGGCCAAGGCTCTCGACGCAGCGTTCAAGACGGGTGGCATCGCCGGCATGTTCACGGTCGGTCTCGGCCTGCTCGGAGCAACGGCCATCATCGCCATCTTCCAGAACTCGTCATCGGTGATCCTCGTCGGATTCGGGTTCGGTGGCTCCCTGCTCGCCCTGTTCCTCCGGGTGGGCGGCGGCATCTTCACGAAGGCCGCCGACGTCGGCGCGGACCTCGTCGGCAAGGTCGAAGCCGGCATCCCCGAGGACGATCCCCGCAATCCCGCCACGATCGCCGACAACGTCGGAGACAACGTCGGTGACTGCGCCGGCATGGCAGCCGACCTCTTCGAGTCCTACGAGGTCACGCTCGTTGCGTCGATCATCCTCGGCGTTGCGGCGTTCAACTCCATTGGCGCGAACCCGGCCTACGGTCTCGTGTTCCCGCTCGCCGCGCGTGCCGTGGGCGTCGTCGCGTCGATCGCCGGCATCTTCGCCGTGAAGGCACGCGACGGTGAGACCGACGCCCTCAAGCCGATCAACCGGGGTTTCCTCGTGGCCGGCGTGATCACGCTCATCGGCACCTTGGCGCTCGGTCTCGGCTACATCGGCGACAAGGGCGGCGGTGGGTTCAACGAGGGGCTCCGCTGCTCGCTCGCCGTCATCGTCGGCCTGGTGCTCGCCCAGATCGTCAGCCGGCTGACCGAGTACTACACGGGAACCCACTACAAGCCGGTCAAGGAGATCGCCGAGTCCGCCCGGACCGGTCCTGCCACCGTGGTGCTGTCGGGTACCTCCTCGGGCATGGAGTCTTCGGTGTACGCCGTCATCGCCATCGCGATCTCGCTCGCAGTGGCGCTGGCCCTCGGCAGCGGGAACCTGCAGTTCTCCCTCTATCTCGTCGCGCTGACCGGCATGGGCATGCTGGCAACGACCGGTGTCATCGTCGCCGAGGACACCTTCGGCCCGGTATCGGACAACGCCGCCGGTATCGCGGAGATGTCGGGCGAGTTCCACGGTGACGCAGAGCGGATCATGGTGTCGCTCGACGCCGTCGGCAACACGACCAAGGCCGTTACGAAGGGCTTCGCCATCGGCTCTGCCGTGATCGCCGCCGTCGCCCTCTTCGCCTCCTTCATCGAGGGTGTGGCCAAGGGCGGTATCGGCAAGGTTCGTGACATCAACGGCGATCTGCTCACCCTCGACACCGTGAAGGCGGCCGAGAAGACCGCCCGCGGCATCTTCGACCTCCTCCCGATCAACGTGGCCGATCCGAAGGTGTTCATCGGCGTGCTCATCGGCGGCGCGGTGCCGTTCCTGTTCTCGTCGATGGCCATCCGTGCCGTCAGCCGCACCGCCGGTGTGGTCGTGCAGGAAGTGCGCAAGCAGTTCGCCGACGGCAAGATCATGGCGGGCACCAAGAAGCCCGAATACGGCCCGGTCATCGATATCTGCACCGAGGCGTCGCTCCGTGAGCTGGCCACTCCGGCTCTGCTGGCGGTGCTCACGCCCATCATCATCGGCTTCGGCATCAGCTGGCAGGCACTCGGCGGCTTCCTCGTCGCCGTGATCCTGGTCGGTCAGCTCATGGCCAACTACCTGTCGAACGCCGGTGGCGCATGGGACAACGCGAAGAAGTACATCGAGGACGGCAACGAGGGCGGCAAGGGCTCCGAGGCCCACAAGGCCGCGGTGATCGGAGACACCGTCGGTGACCCGTTCAAGGACACCGCCGGCCCGGCCCTCAACCCGCTCATCAAGGTCATGAACCTGGTTGCCCTCGTCGTGCTCCCGGCGATCATCTCGACGTCGGACAACGACGGCGCCCGCTTCGCCATCGCCGGTGCTGCGCTGGCCGTGCTCGCTGGGGCGATCGTGTATTCCGCCCGTAAGCCGACGACCATTGGCGGCTAGACGACCGAATGTCGACCGGCCCTCCAACCGGTCATCCGATACCGACGCGACCCCGGTCCCGGCCGGGGTCGTGTCGCGTCCGCGGGTCCGCCGGCGCGCCGGGGACGGGGTGTTTCGGTCAGTAACCTCGGTCGGTGCCTTCGGTTCTCGCATCGGTGTTCGCCCTCGCCCTCGGTCTCGATCCGGAGAAGCTCATCAACCGGTGGGGACTCATCGGGATCGCCATCATCGTGTTTGCGGAGTCGGGTCTGCTCATCGGGTTCTTCCTGCCGGGTGATTCGCTTCTTTTCACAGCGGGTCTGCTGGCGGCGCGTGGCACGCTGCCCAACATCGTGTGGGTCGCCGGTACGTGCTTCGCCGCGGCGGCGCTCGGCGACCAGGTCGGCTACCAACTCGGCGCACGGGTGGGCCCGGCCCTGTTCGACCGCCCCAAGTCACGGTTCTTCAATCCGGCCAACGTCGTACGTGCCCACAAGTACTTCGACGATCACGGCCCGAAGACGATCGTGCTCGCCCGCTTCGTGCCGATCGTTCGCACGTTCGCACCTATGGTCGCCGGGATCGGCCGGATGCGCTACCGGATGTTCATCTCCTACAACGTCGCCGGCGCGTTCCTCTGGGGTACGGGAGTGACGGTTGCCGGCTGGGCCCTCGGCCGGCGTTTCCCGTCGCTCGTCGACCGCGTCGAACTGCTCGGTCCGCTCATCGTGGCCGTCTCACTCCTTCCGGTCCTCAACGAGGTCCGTAAGCACCGTCGAGACGCCAAGAACAAACACTGACCGTCCCGTTGTCCTGGGTCGGGATGCGTGCACCGGGTCGGGATGCGTGCACCGGGTCGGCCGGACCCGTGTTCTTGCACACAAGCTGACCCAGTGTCGCTCAGCTGACCCAGTGGAGCTCAGCTGACCCAGATGGGGTGATCCGCCGGAGACGTCAGGACTCGACAAGGGCGAGGTCGTCGGCGACGAGCGTGGCGTAGACGACGGTGTTGTCGGTGTACGAATGTGCCTGGCGATCGAATTGGCCACCACAGGTGATCAAACGGAGTTCGCGGGCCGAGGTCGGGCCGTAGACCTGTGCTGCGGGAAAGAGATCTTTGGGGTAGCGGTCGATCCGGGTGACTGCGAAGTGCAGAACCACGCCGTCACGACGGGCGATGGCGATGCGGTCGTCGGGCTTGAGGAGGTGGAGTCGGGCGAAGATGGCCGGTCCCTGCACGCTGTCGAGGTGCCCGGCAAGCACCGCCGGGCCAACTGCCCCCGGCACCACGCCACCGGCCCACCAGCCGACTTTCATGAAGTCGTTGGGCGTTTCCAGGCGACCGTCGAGCAGCGTGCCGAGTCGCTCGACGGTGCTGGTCGCCCCGATGGCCGCGATGTCGACGAATGCCGGATCAGACGACGACGTCCGCGGAGGAGTTGCCGGTGTGACCGGTGCCGGCGTCGTCGGTGCAGGGACCGACGGGAAACCGGGATCGTCGGCCACGAGCGAGGCGTCCGGAGAAGCAGTGAGAGGGGCGGCACTCAGCAGAACGGGCCCACTGCCGTACGCTCCGGAAAGCAGCACGGCCCCGCCCACGAACAGCGCTCCTGCGTGGGCCATCGCCCGGCGAGCGGCGACCTGACGACGCTTGCGGTGTTTGGGAACGTAGCGCCCCATCATCTGCTGCTCCGAACGCGTGGTGCGTCGAGCAAGCGCGCTGTCCGACAGGGTGCGGTCGATCGCCAACGGGAACACATGCTCATGCCAACAGAGAACGTTTCCACAGATTCAAGGCATTTGCGTCACCGATGGTGGTTCCACCGCCGGTGACCGGCTTTCCGGTCAGCCGCGAAAGCGGCGGCGGCGGACGAGTCCGCCACCGATGGCGGCCACGATGATCACCATCAGCACGGCAAACGGAGTGGGGGAGCCCTTGTCGTTCGTCAATCCGCCGAAGCCGGTGTCAACGCCTCCAGCCGGAGCCGCAACGGTCGTCGCCGCCTCGGTGTCGGCAGCTGCTTGCGTGTCGGAGGCTGCTTGCGTGTCGGCAGCGGCCCCGGTGTCGGCGGCGGCCGCTTTGGTGGTTGGCGCGGCTTTGGTGGTTGGCGCGGCGGTGGTTTCTGCCGCCGCGGCTTTGGTGGTGGGCGCGGCGGTGGTTTCGGCGGCGGCGGCTTTGGTGGTCGGCGCAGCAGCGGCGACCGTTGTGACCGGTGCAACCGTTGTGACCGGTGCGGCCGTTGTCGCGGCAGCGGCTGCCGACGGGGCGACGTCGATGAATCCACGGAGGTTCGGGCCACCGTTGGCGGCCGGGACGGCGGCGATCGTGTAGACACCGCCGGCCTGGAGGGTCACGGGCTTGGTCAGCAGGGCCTCGGTCTTGCCGGCTTCGCGCACTTCGATCTCATACGAGCCGGCGGCC
>JANLRD010000059.1:0-21185 GCA_031368215.1 Acidimicrobiia bacterium
GATGCCGACGCCGCGCAACCGACCGGCCTGTGCCGCGAGAGCGACCTTCGTGCCCACGCCGTCGGTCGAGGCGACGAGCACAGGGTGCTCCATCGACTTCAGTGCGGAAACGTCGAACACCCCACCGAACCCACCCACGCCAGCCAGCACGCTCGGCCCGTGGGTGGCCGACACCGACGCCTTCAGCAGGTCGACGGCACGGTTGCCCTCATCGATGTCGACCCCGGACGCCGAGTACCCGCCCGTGCTTCGGGCGACGGCCCGCCAGCCGATGTCCCGACGCATCTGACGGCCGGCGAGAGCGATCCGTTCGGCTGCGACGTACGCCGTCTCGCGGGCCTGCCGGATACCGGCGCCGACACCGACCGCCGCGGCAACCCGTCCGGCACTGACGACGAGCGCGTCCGCGTGGCCTGCGCCCGGCTCGTGCGAACCGGCAACGCCCGCCCAGAAGATCAGGTCATCCGGAAGTGACGCGTCGACGACGTGCCCACCCGTCTGCACCGCAACCGGATACCCGGGCGCGGCGACCACCACGGCACAGACGGTTCGGTCATGCCAGTTCACCATCGTGTCGTCGAGCGTTCCCGACGCACAGGCCATCGCGATCTCGATGAGGTCGCCATCGAGCAGCGGCAGGATCGCCTGCGCCTCGGGGTCACCGAAGCGACAGTTGAACTCGAGCAGGCGGGGTCCGTCCGCGGTGAGCATAAGGCCGGCGTAAAGCACCCCGCGATACGGACGGCCCTCTTCGGCACATCCGTCGACGGCACGCTGCAGGACCAGTTCGGTCAGCTCGGACACGAGCGACGGGGGACAGACCGGCGCCGGTGCGTACGCGCCCATGCCCCCGGTGTTCGGCCCGCGATCACCTTCGAGGAGACGCTTGTGGTCCTGGGCAGGCGGCATAGGCACAGCGCGGATGCCGTCGCAAAACGCGAGGAGCGAGATCTCCTCACCGACCAGTCGTTCCTCGATGAGCACGGTCGAGCCGGCGGCGCCGAATGCCCGGTCCGTCAACATGGCATGCACCGCGGCGACCGCCTCCTCGACAGTCTCGGCGACCACGACTCCCTTGCCGGCGGCGAGGCCGTCGGCCTTGACAACCATTGCGGCGTCCTCGCCCCGGATGAACGCGATCGCCTCGTCGAGGTCGTCGGCCACGAACGAACGGCTCCTCGGCACGGCGATGCCGTGACGCTCACAGAACGCACGCGACGCCGACTTCGACCATTCGAGTTCTCCCGCCGCTTTCGTCGCCCCGAACACTGCGATGCCCTCGGCGATGAGCGCGTCGGCAACGCCAGCGGCCACCGCCGCATCCGGACCGATGATCACCAGGTCCGTACCCAGATGCCGCGCCAGCGCACAGACCTCCTCCGGATCGTCGACCCTCACCGGCTCGCAACGAGCAGCGATGCCGGCGTTCCCGGGAGCCACCACCAGTTCCCCGCATCGAGGTGACTTCGCCACCGCCCACGCGATCGCGTGCTCCCGTCCACCCGATCCGAGCACCAGGACGTTCACCGGCTCCGGGCTCATCGGAGAACTCCCTCGAAGTTGTTCTTCGTGCGGCCGAACGTCACGGGTACGGGAATCGGATACTCACCGGTGAAACACGCGTTGCAGTAGCCATCGGTTCGACCGATGGCCTTCATCAGCGAAGACAGCGAGAGAAAAGCCAGCGAATCGGCGCCGATGTGCGACCGGAGTCCCTCGACGTCGAGGCGATGCGAGATCAGCTCATCGTAGGTACCCATATCAAGGCCCATGTGGCACGGATGGGTGATCGGGGGGCAGGTGACCCGCACGTGCACCTCCGTGGCGCCGGCCTCTCGCAGCATCCGGACGAGCGGGCCGGCAGTGGTGCCGCGGACGATCGAGTCGTCGATCATCACGACACGGCGACCCTCGAGGTTCTCGCGAAGCACGTTGAACTTCATCGCCACGCCGTGCTCACGCATGGCCTGTGTCGGCTCGATGAAGGTGCGGCCGATGTAGCGGTTCTTGATGAAGCCGTCGTTGAAGGAGATGCCCGAACGTTGCGAAAACCCGATCGCCGCCGGGATCGACGAGTCGGGAACGGGGACCACGACGTCGGCAGCGACCGGTGCCTCCTCGGCCAGGAGCTCGCCCAGCCGCTGACGGACGTGATGCACGCTGGTGCCGTCCCACACGCTGTCCGGCCGGGAGAAGTACACGTGCTCGAACGTGCAGCGGGCGAGCGACGGCGAACCGAAGAGGGTGCGGCGCCCGGAGGCGGAGTCGCCGGACAGCGTGACGATCTCGCCGGGCTCGACCTCCCTCACCTCGCTGCAACCCAGCGTGGCAAGGGCGCTGGTCTCGGATGCCGCAGCCCAGCCGCCATTCGGGAGCCGACCGATCGAGAGGGGACGGAACCCCCACGGGTCGCGCACGGCGACGATGCGGTCGGAGGCGAGTACGACAAGCGAGTATGCGCCTTTCCACGCCGGCATGGTCCGCTCGATCCGTTCCTCCCACGAGCTCCCGCCGGCACTTGCCAGCATCAGCACCATCACCTCGGTGTCGGAGGTCGCGGCGAGCGGGAAGCCCTTCGCCAGGAGCTCATCGCGCAACTCGGCGGCGTTGACGAGGTTGCCGTTGTGGACGATGCCAAGGGGACCGTGCCTCGTCTCCACCAGGAAAGGCTGAGCGTTGCGCACGACGGACGATCCGGTCGTCGAATATCTCGTGTGGGCGATCGCGTGATGTCCGGGAAGCTGACGTAGCCGTTCCTCGGTGAGGAGTTGGGTCACCAGTCCGGTGTCCTTGTGGATGCGCGCACCAGTGCCGTCCGCGGTCGCAAGACCGGCGCCCTCCTGCCCACGGTGCTGGAGCGCGAACAGACCGAAGAACGAGAGCCGGGCGGCCTCGTGGTCTTCGGCCGACGACGGGAGGGTGACTCCGAGGATTCCGCACATCGCAGTTTAGGTCCCGATCAATCCTGTAGAAGTAAGCGCACGAACTATTCGCTGAGCAATGGGTTCCTGCGTGAGCACGACGGGTTCACCGGTGAGCCGTTCGAAAACCGTGCGGTAGGCCATCGAAAGGTCGTCCCACACGGTCGACGCGAGCGCTGGAGGAGTGCCATCGCCCCGGTACCCCCGGTCGGCATACGCGCGGCGGATGATCTCCTTGTCGAAGCTCTCCGGCTCGACGCCGGCACTCAGCCGCTCCTCATGGGTCGAGGCATTCCAGAACCGCGACGAGTCCGGGGTGTGGACCTCGTCGATGAGCAGTAGCTGTCCGTCGGCATCGATGCCGAACTCGTACTTCGTGTCGGCCAGGACGAGGCCGGCCGCTCGCGCCACCTCGGTTCCCCGGGTGAAAAGCGCTAGGGCCGCATCGCAAACGTCGGACCACAGCGTCTCTTCGACCAGTCCGCGCTCAACGACCGCGCTCACGCTCAGCGGCTCGTCATGGCCCCCCGCTGCGGCTTTCGTCGTCGGCGTGATGATGGGCTCGGTGAGCAGATCGTTCTTGCTGAGGCCGTCCGGAAGCTGATGGCCGTCGATGCTCCGCTGACCGTCGCGGTATCGCATCCACAGCGAGGTGGTGGTGACTCCGGTGATCGCCCCGCGCACGATCACCTCGACCGGGAGCGGCGACGCTCGCCGGGCGACGAGGACGTTCGGGTCGGGAATGGACAGGGCATGGTTCGAGACGATGTCGCCGAGCTCGTCGAACCACCACCATGCCAACCGGTTGAGGACCTGACCCTTACCGGGAACGCAGCCCAGGACACGGTCGAAGGCGGACAAACGGTCCGTCGTCACGAAGAGGAGTCGGTCGGCCGGGAGATCCCATCCGATCCGGACCTTCCCCTCCCGTCGAGCGGGGAGCGGAAGATCGAGGTCATCGAGCAGGTCGATCGGCCCGAGGTCGAGTTCCACGTCGCCTGAACGAGCGGTCACGTTCATCCGGCGGCCTTCACGTGCGCCACGCCGGAGTCGAACAGCTGGCGCGCGAGATTTCGGTGCTCGCCCCGGTGCCAACGGGGGTGCTGTCGGTCGATCACATGGTTCTCGGGATGGGGCATCAGGCCGAGGACCATTCCCGTTGCGTCAGTGACGCCCGCCGTGTCGAGCATCGAGCCGTTCGGATTGGTTCCGTCGGCATATCGAAGGACTGTATGCGCACGTATGACATCGGCACTGGCGATGTAGCGACCCTCGCCATGGGCGACGGGGCAGTCGATCGGATCCAAGGTCCCGTTCGTCCACACGCAGTTCGTTTCGGCAACCGGTTCGAGTGTGACCCAACGGCACACGAACCGACCATTACTGTTGTGCACCAGCGAACCCGGGAGCAGTCCCGAGCGGACAAGGATCTGGAATCCGTTGCAGATCCCGAGCACGGGACGACCTGACGCGACGAAGGCTCGCAGCTCATCGGAAAGCGACCGCTCGACTTCGAGTCCGGCCAGGGCACCGGCCCCGAGGGAATCGGCATGGGAGAACCCACCGGCAAACACGACCATCTGCGCATCGAGGAGCCGTTGCGGACGGCGGACGAGCACGTGCAAAGGGATCCGAACCGGGTCGGCACCGGCGAGCGAAAGTGCGTACGCCACGTCGTTGTCGCGGTTCGTTCCCGGAGCGGAGACGACGAGCGCGCGTGGTCGGGTCACGACCGGGCACCCCGTTCGGCGACATGGCCCCGCCATGCCTGTAGCGACTCGTCGAGATCCACATCGATGATGATTCGATCGTCCACGCGCCACACGATTCGCGTCTCGTCGGTGAAGTGTCCGATGACCGTACCGCCGGTCCTTCCACACAACTCCTCGACGTGCTCGGGAACGACTTCGAGGAGCATCCTGCCGCTCGACTCACTGAACAGCGCGTCGACGATGCGCTCCGGACTCGCCACATCCGTTCCGAGTATCACGGAGACGCCGAGACGGCCCCCCATGCCCATCTCAGCCACCGCAACGACGAGACCACCGTCGCTCACATCGTGGGCCGACTGCACGAGACCGTCGGCCATCGCTTGGTGAATCATCCTCATCCGTGCGGGAGAGTCGGCGTCACCGCCCGGTACGTCGCCACCCCCGTCTACGCCGAGCACGGCGTCGAGGACACTCCCTCGCAATTCCGAGTGCGTTGTGCCGACGAGGACCAAAGCATTCTCGGGGCCCTTCGCGTCGCTCGTGATGATCCGGTCGGCATCGGGGATGATCCCGATCGCCGTGATCACCAGCGTCGGCGGAATCGACCGTCTTGTCCCGTCGACGGCGACGTACTCGTTGTTCAGTGAATCCTTTCCGGAGACGAACGGTGCTCCGAAGGCGTTCGCCGAATTGCAGCATCCGGCGACCGCTTCGACGAGGCGGCCGAGCATCTCCGGACGACGCGGATCGCCCCACGAGAAGTTGTCGAGGAGCGAGATCTGCTCCGGATCAGCACCGACGGCGACAACGTTGCGCACCGCTTCGTCGACCGCTGCCTCGGCCATCCGACGCGAATCGATCACCCCGGTACGACAGTTCATCCCGATACCGATGGCCAGCCCACGTCCGGAGACGGCCTGGAGCGGCGCGATCACAGCAGCGTTCCCCGGTCCGTCATCTTCAGCCCCCAGGTAGGGCCGTCCGACCGTCGCACCGAGGATCTCGTGGTCGAAACCGCGAACGATGTCCTCGTTCGACCGGACGTCCGGGTGGGAGAGCACGGCGAGCATGAGTTGCCCGGCGTTGGTGAGAATCTGCGAGGCATCGCGGCGATCGGTGCTGGCGGGCGCCTGAGGACGCTCGGCCAGGAGCTCACGGGTCGGACGGCCATCGTGAAGGAACTCCCCGGGCAGATCGACGATCACCCGGCCGTCACAACGGACAACGAGTTGCCCATCGTCACGGAACGAACCGAGATCGGCCATCGATACGCCGTGCTCCCGACAGATCGTCGAAAGAGCATCGAGGTTGCCCGGACGCACGGCGAGCACCATGCGCTCCTGCGCTTCGGAAAGCCACACTTCCCACGGGGCGAGACCCGGATACTTCCGGGGTGCCGATGCCAGCTCCACGTCGGCGCCGAGGCTGGCCGCCAGTTCTCCGATCGCCGAGGAGAACCCACCCGCACCGCAATCGGTGATCGCCGTGAACAGCCCGAGATCTCGCGCGTCGGCCAACACGTCGGCGACGAGCTTCTCGGTGATCGGATCGCCGATCTGCACGCTGGCGCCGGCCACATCGCCCGTCGTGGCATCCATCGTCGCGGAAGAGAACGTCGCGCCGCGAATGCCGTCTCGTCCGGTTGCTCCCCCGAGAACGACGATACGATCGCCCGGTTCCTGACCCGTGAGAACGAGGTCGGCCGGCCGAAGACCGATGCATCCGGCGAACACGAGCGGGTTGGACGTGAAGCCTTCCTGGTGGACCACCGCGCCGGCGACGGTGGGGATGCCCATCTTGTTGCCGTAGTCGGCGATTCCGGCGACCACGCCATCGCGCACACGCTGCGGATGGAGCACGCCGATCGGCAGCGAGTCGATCGGTGTGTCCATCGGCCCGAAGCAGAGGATGTCGGTCACCGCGATCGGGTCGGCGGCGACGCCGAGGACGTCACGGATGACTCCTCCGACGCCAGTATTTGCACCGCCGAACGGTTCCACGGCCGACGGATGATTGTGCGTCTCCACCTTCACTGCGAGGTCGAAGGACTGGTCGAACGCGATGATCCCGGCATTGTCGACGAAGGCCGAGCGGACCCAAAGCGCAGCGATCTCGTCGGTCGAACGGCGCAGTTGCCTGAGCAGCGGTTCGACCTCGGTGCCATCGGCCCACGTGATGCGTCCGCGAAAGGTCTTGTGCGAGCAGTGCTCGCTCCAGGTCTGCGCGATCGTCTCGATCTCGGCATCAGTGGGCTCCCGGTCGATCGACACGAAGAACTCACGTACCGCCACGAGCTCCGCCGGATCGAGAGCGAGACCGCGATCACGCGACAGCGCAGCCAAGTCGCCGTCGGAAAGGTCGCGGACCGACACGACCTCGACGACGTCATTGGTCGACGGACCGATGAACCGGGCGAGGATCGGCGCGTCGAAGGAGATCTCGTCGACGATGTCGTTGTGGAGGAGGGCCCCGGCGACGAGCTCCCTCACGTGACGATCGACTTCGGCGTCGAAGAGGTAGCGGGTCCCCGAGCGTGCCGACAGCCCGCGAATGCCGAGCAGCGCAGCCGCACGCGAGAACGCGTCACCCACCGGGTCGGTGACACCCGGACGGAGGGAGACCTCCATGAACGGCCGGCCATCTTCTCGTCCCGCACTCGCCTCTTCGTGGGCGACTGCCCACACGCCCTCTTGGGTAGCGGCGTCGACGACGGCGTCAGCGAGCAGCTTCCTCTCTGCCTCGTCGAGCGGTTCGGCCACGAAGTAGAGCGCCGTGGCATGAATCGAACGGAGGTCGTTCGCTACCGGTCCGAGCAGCATGCGCGCCCGCTCGGCCAGGCGGCGGGCCTGCGCACCGGAGTCGAGGCTGTCGATCTCGAGCCTCCACTGCTCTCCGGTAGACGCCACCGCGACACCCTAGGGTCGCGGCGGGTTGACATTCCTTTCACAACGGGACGTTTGCGGCCGGGACCACTCTGGGTAGGAAACCGGTCCTCACGACGCAACCCGTGACCGACACGTGACGGATGCCACGCCCATCGACGGTTCAGGTGACGCTTGGCTCGCGTGACATCGGTCCGACGGGCTTCCTCGTCATCTGGCGTTCATAACTCGCCGTCAGCATGGCTCCATGCAGAAAACACTTTCCACCGTTGACACGCCGATCGGAGCACTCGAGGCCGCCCGAGCCCTCGAGGCAATCGTCACCGAACTCGAACTCCTGACCGATGAGTCGCCGATAGCGATCCGCGGCGACCTCGTCACCCTTCACGGGGCGCTGCTCGCCTACGAGCTCGGCGGCGTTGCCGCCTCGGTTCCGGCGGTCGGTTTCGGAATGAGCGGGCGTCGCATGCTCGAACGCCGAGTCGTGCGCGCCGCCAAGAATCTGATCGGTGCCCGTGATGCCGAAGCAGCACTGCGCGTCGCCGGCTCGACGATCGAGGAGTTCATCCATCTCATCGATCCAGAACTCCGCTTCCTCGCTGCCTGATCGTTCCCCCGGGTGCGCTCAGCCACCCTCAGTGCGCTAGACCGCAGGATGTGACCTCCAGGCCGAGACTCGTCGTGCTCGCCGACGACCGTACCGGCGCGAACGAGACCGCCGGAGCGTGCGCGGAGCTTGGGTGCGGGAGCGTTCCGGTTGTCACCTGGTCGAGGGTCGAGATGTTGTCGAGCGTCCACGATGCAGTGATGGTGTTGGACCTCGGGTCACGCCATCTCGACCCGGCCGTGGCCGAGGATCGGGTTTACGACGTCATCCAGCGCGCAGTCGGGGCGATCGATGGGGGCATGCGCCTCGCGCACAAGATCGATTCCACGCTGCGCGGCAACTGGGCGGTCGAGATCGTGGCAGCGCAGGGGCGAACCGGTGCTCCGGTCATGGTCGTTCCGGCGTTCCCGGCCGCCGGCCGGACGTGTCGCGACGGCGTGGTGTTCGACGGCGAGTTTCCCATCGCGGAAGGCCCGGCCGGAGTCGACGTGCGGCAGCCGGTCCGGTCCAGCGAACCGACCCAGCACCTCGTCGCCGCGGGCGCCGAGCGAGTCGTCTCCGTCCGATCGGCCGATGGACTGCGTTCCTGGGCCCTCGGCGCAAGCGGCGGAATCGCTGTGTGCGACGCGGCGACCGACGCTGACATCTCCGCGCTTTGCGCAGTATGGGCGGAGCACCCGAATGCGGTGTTCGCCGGAACGGCCGCAAGTGTTGCCGCAGCCGCATCGTGCCTCGTCGGACACCACGATCGGACGGACGTGCCACCCCCATCGCTCCCGCTCGAGGGACCCGTGCTGGTCGTGTGCGGCAGCCTGCATCCGGCAGCGAGACGCCAACTCGACGTCCTCGGGGAGCGCACCGCCGAACTCCATGAAGGGCAGGTCGACTGCATCGCAACGCCGGTCCCGAAGACCACGAGCGTTTCCGGCGACGCAGCTCGTCGCCACGCCAGCCTGCTGGCCGAGGCGGCCCGCAGGGCAATGGCGCGGCGCCGCTACGCCACGGTCATCGTGCTGGGCGGCGACACGGCCGCTGCCTTGCTCGGGGACGAGCCGATGACCGTCCACGGCATCCTGGCGGCCGGTGTTGCGTGGGGGCACCTTCGTGGCGCCGTGCTGGTCACGCGTCCGGGAGGTTTCGGCGACGACGCGGCGCTCGCCGACCTCGTCGTCGCCCATGATGGAACCGTGCGAGCCATCACCTCAGGCCGATGACCAGGGATCAACGACCCATCGCGATCACCATGGGCGACAGCTCGGGGGTCGGTCCCGAGATCGTGCTGCGCTCATTCGCCAACGGCCAACTCGCCGACGACGTGGTCATCTACGGCGACGCCGGTGTGCTTCGGGCGGGAGCGGCACTCCTCGGTCTGCCCGATGCTGCCGAAGTCGTCGAACAGCCCAGCGTTCGAACGCCCGGACGTCTCGCGGTTGTCGATCTCGCCCGGCTCACGGACGCCGAGTTCACGCCGGGAGTTCTGAGCGCGCCAAGCGGCGCCGCCGCCCGCGACTACGTGGAACGAGCCACGCGTGACGCCCTGGACGGGCGGGTCAGCGCGATCGTCACCATGCCGATGAACAAGGAGGCGACGCAGCGCAGCGACCCCGGATTCGTCGGGCACACCGAGTTCATCGCCGCGCTCTGCGGCGCCGAGAAGGTCACCATGATGCTGACCAACGGACCTCTGGCGGTGACACACGTGAGCACGCACTGCTCGCTCCGCACGGCGATCGAACGAGTGCGCGCACCTCGTGTGCTCGATGTCATCAGCCTCACCGACGCGACCCTTCGGCGATTCCTCGGTCGTCCGCGCATCGCCGTGTGTGGGCTCAACCCCCACGCCGGAGAACATGGACTGTTCGGCGACGAGGACATCGAGCACATCACCCCGGCGATCGAGGCGGCGAAGGCGGCCGGCATCGATGCTTCCGGCCCGCATCCGGCGGACACCGTGTTCTTCGCAGCAGTGCACCAGCATCGCTACGACGCCATCGTGTGCATGTACCACGATCAGGGGCACGGTCCGATGAAGCTGCTCGCCTTCGATACCGGCGTGAATGTGACGATCGGACTGCCGATCATCCGCACGAGCGTCGACCACGGGACGGCCTTCGACATTGCGTGGAAGGGAACGGCGTTCACCGATTCCCTGACCCACGCGCTCGCCTACGCCCGCAAACTCGCCGGAACGGCGTAGTTCACCTCCGGGAGACATGCAGCAGTGCCCGGGGCGGGGGTCGAACCCGCACGGTCTTTCGACCCGGGCGGTTTAAGCGCCCTGCGTCTGCCATTTCGCCACCCGGGCAGCAAGCGACGCGAAGCCTACGCCGCGTGCAGGAAACGAGGGCCGACCGGACCCACGTCGACTGCGGCCCGTGCATCGTCGATCATCGCCGGCCATTCGCGGCGCGCAACACCGTTCGCCAGGAGGATGCCCGAGACCACGTCGGCTACCACCTCATTGCGGCCTCGACCACGGACAGTCACGGCGATGGTCCGGACCTCGCCGCCGAAGCGCCGGACCGCCCGCGCAGCGCCCGGGACCCGCGGCGGAGACTGCACTCCCGGCATGCGGAGGTTCCGGCGCCGCGCCCAACGCGAAAGATCGGCGACCAAGCCTGCGAACTCGGCAAAGGAAACCCCACGGTGCGCGCAGGGTGAGTCGGCTCGGATGGGTGGGTGCAACGCGGGCATGGAGCGAGTCTGACGGCACCCCTGTGACATTTTCGCGTTCCGCCGCAGTGCGAGGTTCCCGACCACCCGAAAACATGAACGGATCTTCAGTGAAGCCTGGGAGACGGTCAAAGAACCGGGAAACGGAGCAAGTCCCCGAACCCCGGCTCCACGGAACCTAGATTGGTCGTGTCATGACTACGGATGAGGGCACGCCGAAGCGCCGTCGCGGACTGTTCCGCCGCGATCGGGGGAACGCCGCGGCCTCAACCGACGAGCGGCGTGGCACTGACACCTTCGACGACCCGTGGTCGGCCAGCGCATGGGATGACTGGGATGACGACTTCACCAATGGCGGTGCCCGCTCTTCCGTGCCCGCCGCAGCAGCACCGCGTCCGGAGGCCGTCGACGCCTGGTTGCGATCCGAGGCAGACGACTTCGACACCGCCGCGCGTCGCAACACCAAGCGCTGGGGCGGCGATGCCAACCGACCCCAAGACAGCAGCGCTACCGGACTGCGCTCGCTTCGTGCCGAGACGGAATCGCTCGCAACAGCCGACCCGACCGCCACCGTCACCGTTCCCGGCGGACTCGGTCTCGGTGCCCTGCGGGACAACGCAACGACGGAGAGCGCACCGCTGGAGCTCACCGTTCCCGACGCCGCCGAGACCCGAACGACCGTGGCCGACACCCCGGCCATCGCAGCCGAGACCGAGCCTTCGAAGGATCAGCTGACCGATTGGGCTTCGGATCCCGACCTCCTGGCGATCGCCGACGACGCAGCTGTCGACGTTGCCACGGTCGCCCACGACGCAGCTGTCGACGATGATGCAGCCGTCGACGACGATGCCACGGTCGCCGAAACCTCCGAGCTTGTCGACGTCATCCCGGTCGACGTCGACCACGACACCATCAACCCGACATGGGAACCGGTCGCGGAGCTTGTCGAGCAAGACCAGCCCGACCACGTTGATGCCGTCCCTGACGTGAGCGCCGAAGTGACCACCGACGCACTCGCGAACGAGACCGCCGACGTGAGCACAGTCGAGTCCACCGGCGGGTGGATGGGCGGCGAACCGGAGATCACCGACCACGGAAGCGACGAGGCTTCGGCCGACCTTGTTCCGTCGAGCCCAGGTGACCACCCGGCCCCGACCCCGATGGCATCGACGATCGACGATGACCTGACGCTCGCCGACGCTCTCGAGCCCGAGCAACTCGACTTCGCCGATATGGCCACTCTCGACGAGGTGCCCGAGGTGCTTGCGCCTCCGCTGGCGAACTGGGCGCCGGCCAACGAAACCCGAACGGGCTCCGAGACACCACGTCCGACCGCGGGCGTCACCGACTCGGGGAACGACCCGTATCAGACCGACAGTTCCGCGAGCCCGAAAGACCCGTCGGCGAACGACATCGCCGCCGCCGATGACACCGCCGCGGAGGAACCGTTCGTTGCCGCCGAGGAGGTCCGCGTCCGGCTCCCGGGCTTCGCCGCTCCGGTTGCACCGCCGGTGCCAGTCTCGCGATTCGTGACCGTCTCCGTGGTCTCCGAAGACGATCAACCCGAAGTGCAAGCCTCACCCGGCCAACCGGAACGGGCCGAACCCATCAGCAGCGCTGCAGCCGCGACGAACGACGAACCGGCCGCAACGGTGACCTCGGCTTCTCCGGTGAGCTCAGCAGCCACAGCTTCTCCGGTGAGCAGTGAGGCCACGCCGACACCTCTCGATGGTCCCGCCTCGGTCGGGACACCAGCGACCGATGTCACCGGCTCGGTCGCTGCTGGTGCACCGAAGATCACCAGTCGACGCTGGGCGGCGCTCGCTGCCGAGTTCGGCTCCGACGGTGACCTCGACGACTCCTTCCCGGGCCGTCCTCGCGTCGACGTCGCGCCACCAGCCCCCGCCGGACCCGTCCTGACCGCTGACGACGATGACGCCGAGAGGCCAGTTGTCGAGCACGTCCCAACGGCCCCCGACACCGGTCCTGTCGAGAGCATCGCACCGGCCGTCGACGAAGTCGCACCGTCCCCCGAAGCCGAAACCGCAAGTGATGATGATCTCCCCATGGAGCGGGGACTCGAGGTCGCACTTCCGACGACCGCCGACTCCGGATCGACCCCGGACTCCGGATCGACGACCGACTCCCGAACGACCCCGGACTCCGGATCCACGACCGGCGAGGGTGCTGTTGTCGAGGCCACGAACGAGCCGACCGAGCCGGAGGCCGACCCCTGGGCACAACCCCCGCCGCGGAGCGCCCGTCCGGAGTCACGCACACGGCCGGTCCGCGCCGACATGCCGACGTCGTCCGACGATGACCCCTGGACCCGGCCCCCTCGACGCACCGAACGTCCGGCGGCACCTGATCGCAGCGACCGATCGGCAGCACCAACAGCCGTTGCTCCCCCCGATGCGCCGACGCGACGACGGCCCCAGCGGCCGACCGCAGCCCCGCCAGCAGCAGCGGACAGGCCCCGGCCGTCGACGGCCGTCGAGCCCCTCGACGCCGACGGTTCGGTGTCACCGGACATCTCCGGCTTCGCCGGATTCATCGGCACCGCGTTGATCGGGTTCGCGATCGTGCGAGTTGTCCTCACCCTGCTCGGCGATCAGCCGGTGATCCCCGACCGCTACACGGGCCGAGAGGCGAGCCTTCTTCGCATCGGTGAGTCGTTCGGCTCGTCCGGATCGGCGTGGCCGGTGGCGCTGGTCGTCGGGACCGTCCTTCTGACGGTGCCGAGCTTCCTTGCCGTGCGGTCGCACCTTCGCCGTTGGGCACCGATCGTCGGACTTGCTGCAGCAACCGGAGTGGTCGCGATCGCGATCGGCGCGCTGCGATTCGTTGCCGGCCGACGTCTGGGTTCCGCCTCAACAATCAAGCTGGTGAGCGACGTCGTCGTGGGGCCCATCGGGTTCGGCGTGCTGACGTTGGTGGCTGTCGGTCTGGCGATCCGTTCGCATCGCCGCTGACCACGTCTCCACCGCCGTTATCAGACGCCTTCGTCGAGGTACGCCGACCGGAACTCCGGTGCACCTCGGTGCCACTCCTCGACCGTCATTGCGAACCGGAGATGGTCCTCCCACACGCCGTTGATCTCGATCAGCCGCTCGGCGATGCCTTCTTGGCGGAGGCCCAGCTTCTCGACGACACGGATCGACGCAGCGTTGCGGGGAACAATGGCGATCTCGACCCGGTGCAGCCCCAACGTCTCGAACGCGTGGCTCATCACTCCCACAACGGCCTCGCCGGTCAGACCGAGGCCGGCGACCATCTCGTCGATCCAGTATCCGATCGAGGCGCTCTGCATCGCGCCACGCGCGATGTTGTTGAGGTTGCACTCGCCGACGAAGCGGCCGTCGTAGAACATCGCAAACCCGACGGCAGTTCCCGCTGCCCGTTCACGGTCGCGTACTTCACATCGGTTCTCGAAGATCCGCCGGCTGCTGACCGCGTCGGCGCTCCCGACCGGACGCGCCGGCTCCCACTTGGTGAGCCACCCCTCGCAGCGTCGGCGAACCTCCTGCCACGCCGGCGCGTCGCTCGGACGAAGCGGGCGCAGCAGCATCCGGCGGGTGAGCACCTCGGGCCCCATCGCGAGTTGGGTGAGCCGCTCGTTGAGCGATTGACGCCATCTTCCCGAACTCACGCCAGCATCGTAGTGATGCCCTCGGCTGTTCAGCGCGGCGATGCTGCGCTCAAGGCCCGATGTCAATCCGCAGAACCGCCCCTCGCACTCCCGGTTGTTCAGCTGCGGACCCGTTAGTCTCGGAATGCCGTCCACGTCGATGGCGGGAGAGTCCGGACGAGGTCGAGCTCGCAGGCTGAGCGTTTACCGAGGCCGGCGCCGTAGGAGCAACCACCCCGGAACCTCTCAGGCACCCGCACCGTCATCGTCAGCTAGAAGGGACACCTTCGAACCGGCAACGCTGGAGAGCCGACCGTCCCGCCAGGGCGGACGCACCGAAGGTGAAAAGTCCGCTGCACGATTCGGGCGGACGAATCTCTCAGGTCAACGGACAGCGGGGGCATCCATCAGCGCACGCTCGTGCTCTTCAAGGAGTCCCATGCCCATGGTCCCGCACCGCATCCCACCCGTTCCGTCGCCGGACTTCTCGGCTTTTGCCGACCGCCACATCGGGCTGGCCTCGAGCGAGGCGGACAAGATGCTCGCTGCGCTCGGAGTACCGACGATCGCAGCATTGCTCGACGAGATCGTCCCGGACTCGATCCGCATCCGCGAACCGCTGAGCCTGCCGGCACCGCTCTCGGAATCCGAGGCGCTCGATCGGCTTCGACAGATCGCTTCGGGCAACGCCGTGATCACGTCGATGCTCGGACAGGGCTACGCAAACTGCGTGGTCCCACCGGTCGTCCTCCGCAATGTGCTGGAGAACCCGGCGTGGTACACGTCCTACACGCCGTACCAGCCCGAGATCAGCCAGGGACGCCTCGAGGCGATCCTGAACTTCCAGACGATGGTCGCCGACCTCACCGGCATGGACCTGGCAAACGCTTCCCTGCTCGACGAGGCAACCGCCGCCGCAGAGGCGATGGCGCTCGCCCACCGCCAGTCGAAGTCGAAATCGGACCGGTTCCTGCTTGATTCCGGATGCCATCCGCAGGTCATCGACGTCGTCCGGACGCGGGCCGAACCGCTCGGTGTCGAACTCGTCGTCGCCCCGGCCGACGCCCTCACCGCGCAGGTCGCAGCGGGCTCGTTCGGCTGCCTTCTCGCGTGGCCCGACACGACCGGGTCGCTCGGCGACCGTCACGCCCGCGGCTCGCTGATCGACGCCGTGCACGCCGCCAAGGGCCTCGTGTGCGTGGCCACGGACCTCCTTGCCTGCACGGTCCTGACCCCGCCGGGGCACTGGGGGGCGGATGTCGTCATCGGGTCCGCGCAGCGGTTCGGGGTGCCGCTCGGCTTCGGCGGGCCCCATGCCGGGTTCATGGCCGTACGCGATGCCGACAAGCGGGGTTTGCCCGGCCGTCTCGTTGGGGTGTCCGTCGATGCGGCAGGACGCACGGCGATGCGCCTCGCCCTCCAGACGCGCGAACAGCACATCCGGCGCGACAAGGCCACGAGCAACATCTGCACGGCGCAAGTCCTGCTTGCCGTGATGTCCGGCATGTACGCGTGCTGGCACGGACCCGAGGGCCTTCGCCGCATTGCTCTGCACACCTACGATGCCGCGTCGGTTATCGCCGCCGGAGCCCGACGAGCTGGACTCGAGACAGCGAATGCCACGTGGTTCGACACCGTCACCATCAACGTGGCGTCCCGTGCCGCCGCCGTTGTGGCCCGCGCGTTGGCGAACGGTGTGAACATCCGGTTGGTCGACGCCGACAACGTCGCCGTCACCTGCGACGAGACGACCACCGACGACCACCTCGTGGCGGTCCTATCGTCCCTTGATTGCTCAGCATCCCCCGTAGAGCTGCGCAATGACCGAGCTTCCGGCGGCATGCCGGAGGAACACCGCCGGACCGACGAGATCCTCACCCATCCCGTGTTCCGCCGCTACCGCACCGAGACGGAGATGCTTCGCTACCTGCGCCGCCTCGCGGATCGAGACCTTGCCCTCGACCGGACGATGATCCCGCTCGGCTCCTGCACCATGAAGCTCAACGCCACCACCGAGATGATCCCCGTCACGTGGCCCGAATTCGCGGACATGCATCCGTTCGCGCCCGCCGCGCAGTCCGCCGGATATCACCGGCTGGTCGAGGAACTCGAGCGCATGCTCGTGGAGATCACCGGCTATGACGCCGTCTCGCTTCAGCCCAACGCCGGGTCGCAGGGCGAATACGCCGGACTTCTCGCCATCAGGGCCTACCACCGTTCCCGAGGTGAGACTTCTCGGACGGTTTGTCTGATCCCTTCGTCGGCACACGGCACGAACGCCGCAAGCGCGGCGATGTGCGGCATGGGCGTTGTCGTGGTCGCGTGCGACGACAACGGCAACGTGGACCTGGATGATCTCCGCTCCAAGATCGCCGAGCACGGACCGCGACTCAGCGCGCTGATGATCACGTACCCCAGTACCCACGGCGTGTTCGAGACAGCAATCGTCGACATCTGTGCGGTCGTCCACGACGCCGGTGGCCAGGTGTACCTCGACGGGGCGAACCTCAACGCGCTGGTTGGTCTGGCCAAGCCGGGGAAGTTCGGCGCCGATGTCAGCCATCTCAACCTCCACAAGACGTTCTGCATCCCCCACGGCGGAGGAGGGCCCGGCGTCGGACCGGTGTGCGTCAAGTCGCACCTTGCGCCGTTCCTTCCGGGCCACCGAGCGATCGAGGGCACCTCGTCGATCGCCGGCCATGTCTCGGGATCATCCGTAGGTGCACTTACTTCAGCTCCCTATGGTTCTGCCGGCATCCTTCCGATCCCGTGGACGTACATCACCATGATGGGACCGGAAGGGCTTCGGATGGCGACCGCCATGGCGATCCTCTCCGCCAACTACATCGCCTATCGGCTCCAGGGCTACTTCCCGGTCCTCTATACCGGCCGGAACGGACGCGTGGCCCACGAGTGCATCCTCGACCTCCGTCCGCTCACGCAGTCGACCGGGATCACCGTCGACGACGTCGCCAAGCGGCTCATGGATTACGGGTTCCATGCGCCGACGATGTCGTTCCCGGTCGCGGGGACGCTCATGGTCGAACCGACGGAGAGCGAGTCACTCGCCGAGCTGGATCGGTTCTGCGACGCCATGATCGCGATCCGGGCCGAGGTCGATCGGGTCGTTTCCGGCGAGTGGCCGGCCGAAGACAACCCGCTCGTTCACGCCCCACACCCGGCGGAGGACGTGCTCAGCGATTCGTGGAACCGCGCCTACTCCCGTGAGGTCGCTGCGTATCCGCTTCCAGCGTTGCGCAAGGACAAGTACTGGCCGCCCGTCTCACGTATCGACGGCGCGTTCGGCGACCGCAACGTGGTCTGCTCGTGTCCGCCGCTGTCCGACTACCGGTGAGCCACCGGATGCTCCGTTGACCTAGAGGACGTCGTTCGCTGAAACGGTGGTCATCGCTTCGACACTCGACGCTGTGCTGGAAGCCTCGTCCGCACCACGGCCGCGCCAGGCGTCGCTTCGTCCCGGCAGATCACGCGTCACAACTGCGATGACCGCGAGCCAAGCTGCGCCGACGAGGAGCGTGCCTCTCACGGACCAGTGGTCCATCGCCCAGCCACCCCACATGGCGCCGAACGGGACGGTGCCGCCGAACGCCATGAACCACAGCGCCATCACCGGGGCGCGTCGGCGGACGTCGAGGTGGGCCTGCAGCACCGAAGACATGGCCGTCGTCGATCCGAAGTACGTAAACCCCAGAGCGAAGGCGATCGGCATGGCGACGGCCGGTGAACCCGCGAACGACCAGGCCGTCAGCGCCAAAGCGAATGCGACGAAGAACTGAGACACGAGCCGACGCTGATCGCGGCGAACGAGCACCGTGCCGATGCTCAGTGCACCCAGGGCCGCACCGAAGCCCCACGTGGCAAAGAGGATGAGGTACGTGCGCTTACTGGTGGTGCCGAAGGAACGCTCGACCACCGTCGCGAACTGTCCGATGAACGGTAGGGAGATGAGCGACAGCGAGAAGAGGCACACGAGCAGTCTTCCGACCACCGGGTTAGCTCGCGCCTCGCGGATGCCATCGAGGAATGCCGCCTTCCCCGATGATCCACTATGCGGGGTCCGCCGTCGCATGGGCAGCTTCCAGAGCGCCACGATCATGGCGAAGTAGGAGAGCGCGTTCAGAAAGAAGAAGCCCGGCGCGGCAAAACCCACAGCCGTGAGGGCGAGCACGATGATCGGCGCCACCGACCTCGACCCGTTCATGGTCGCCGAGTTGAGTGAGATGGCGCCGCCGATGTTCTTCGGTTCCACAAGCTCGGGCAGGACCGACGACGACGTCGGTTGGGAGATCGCGTTCGCCGTGCCGATCACCAGGATCGCCAGGAACAACGCCAGAGGCGACTTCGCCTTCCAGGCCACGAACGCGAGACCGAACGCGGCGATGGACTGCACGCTCTGCGCACCTATCATCAGCTTCTTGCGGTCGACGCGGTTGGCGAGGACGCCTCCGGGAATCGAGAGCAGCAGCAGCGGGCCGAGTTGCGCGACCGTGAGCAGCCCGACGAAGGATGCCGAGCCCTTTGGATTCGACGCGCTCCGGGTCAGGTCCAGCGCGAACGGTGCCACGATGACGTTCTGCAGCCACGTGCCGACCAGCGAAAGGGTGGATCCGACATAGAGCCGTCGGAACGCCGGTGATGCCCAAGCTGCCCCAATCGAGCCGTCGACCACCGGCTTTGCGGAGGGTTCAGCGCCTCGACCCGCGCGTTTCATCTCGGCGTCAGCAGCATTCAAGAAGATCTATTCTCGCGCCCGGTATGCGCCGGGACCCAGCTCAGATGACCGGAGTCACACCGACCGCCTGGGTGAGCGAGTCGACCAGCGGGTTTGCCAGGAGGTCGGCGAGGGGAAGGCCGACCACGTTCTGCACGTTGCCGCTGACCCGGGCAACAAGCGCACCGCCGAAACCCTGGATGGCGTAGGCCCCCGCTTTGTCCATCGGCTCCCCCGTGGCGACGTAGCGCTCGATGGTCGCTTCGTCGAGCATGCGAAACGTGACGTCGGTGGTGGTGAGCCTGACCCACGCATCCGGGGCGCTGCCGGCCATGACCACCGCCATGCCGGTGTGTACCCGGTGGGTTCGTCCGCTCAACGCTGCGAGCATGCTGCCGGCGTGCCCCGGGTCGGTTGGCTTGCCGAGAATGGTCCCGTCGAGCTCGACCGTGGTGTCGGCACCGATCACGATGGTGCCGGGCGCGTGACGGGCAGCTACGTGCTCGGCTTTCGTTCGAGCGAGTCGGACCACGTAGGACTGTGGATCCTCTCCTGCGAACTCGGTCTCGTCGATGTCGGCGGCGTCGACGACAAAGGGGAGTCCGAGGGTTGCCAGGAGTTCGCGTCGCCGCGGTGAGCCCGACGCGAGCACCAAACGGCCCGGTTCAACCACCGGAGCCGCCGGCGATCTCGGCGTCGAGCGACGGCGGGGTCGGATCGTCGCGGTCGTCGAGATAGCCATAGGGAAGATGCACGGCCCGCGGACCATTCGTATGTCCACGTTTGAACCGACGCCCACCCTCGACGAGCTCGAGGGTCGGATCGAGTTCGGCCAGCACATCGTCGAGATCAGGAAGCGAGGACACCATGCCGAGACGACGACGGACATCGGGACCCACTGCGTAGCCCGTCATGTACCAACCGGCATGCTTGCGGAAGTCACGGATGCCCTTGCCGTTGCCGATCGCACGTGCAGCCGCGGCCTCGACCGGACCGAGATCCTGTCCGCGTCGGCGCGAGAGCGGAAGTCCGTCGAAGTGCTCGACGAGCAGAGCGGCGTGCTCTCGCATCGTGAGCATGACCTCGCCCAGTCGCGGGGGCGGAGGAATGTCCTTGCCGTCGAATGCAGCCACGAGATCCCCGAACAGCCAGGGGCGGCCGAGGCACCCGCGTCCGACGACTACACCGTCGCACCCGGTCTCGGCCATCATGCGCAGCGCATCCTCGGCTTCCCAGATGTCGCCGTTGCCCAGCACCGGAATGCTCGTCACCGTCTGCTTCAGCTCGGCGATCGCCGACCAGTCGGCGTCGCCTGAGTAGAGCTGCTCTGCGGTGCGGGCGTGCAGCGACACGGCGGCCACCCCTTCTTCCTCGCCGATTCGACCAGCATCGAGGAACGTCAGCAGGTCGTCGCGAATGCCCTTGCGGAACTTGATGGTGACGGGCACCCGCCCTCCCGACTCCGCCTGCGCGGCCTGCACCGCGGCTCGAACGATCGAGCGGAAGAGCGCACGCTTCACCGGTACGGCGGAGCCACCACCGTTGCGCGTGACTTTCGGCGCGGGGCAGCCGAAGTTCATGTCGATGTGGTCCACATCGCCGGCAGCCACCAGCCGCCGCACGGCCTCACCGAGTGAGTGGGGCTCGGTCCCGTAGAGCTGCAGCGAACGAGGGGTTTCGTCGGCGCCGAAGTGGACCATCCGCATCGTGCGCGGTGTCTGTTCGAGCACCGCCCTGGCCATGACCATTTCCGACACGTAGAGCGCGCCGCCGTAACGTCGGCACAGCTGGCGGAACGGGGCGTTCGTCACGCCGGCCATCGGGGCGAGCACCACCGGATGGGACAGCGTCAGGGCGCCGATCTGCAGAGGTGTCGACGCGTTCACAGGATCCATTCTCCCAAACCCTCAGCGCAGCATGGACCGTGCCGAGGCATCGAGGCATCCACGTCGTCCATCTCCCCCCGAAAGATCGGACGTCCCTCGTGGGTGGGAGGAGAGTCGTCTTGCGTGAAGATAACTGTGGCTGCC
>JANLRD010000111.1:0-2240 GCA_031368215.1 Acidimicrobiia bacterium
GACGAATAGAAACGCTCGCGTCCACGCCTGATCAGCGACGTCCCGGAACCAAGTCCCACAACGCAGGCTTAGCTTTGGGAGGCGCACGGGCCTGCCCAGAGTTTCGGTGACTGCTGGGTTTGGGGATTCAGGCCGCCCGGAGGGCGGTCGTGTAGAGCCTTTCAAAGTTGATTGGTGTTTGTCGACCGAGGCGGCGTTGACGGCGTCGTCGGTGGTATTTCGCTTCGATCCAGACCGTGATTGCTTGGCGGAGCTCAGCGCGGGTTGACCAGCGGCGGGCGTCGAGCACGTTGACCTGAACAAGTGCGAAGAACGATTCCATCGCTGCGTTGTCACCACACGCACCAACGCGCCCCATCGACCCGCGAAGCCGATTGTTCGCCAGGGTTCGTATGTACACATTCGAACGAAACTGCGACCCGCTATCGCTATGAACCACGGTAGCAACCGGGCGCCGATCGACAATCGCGCTCCGTAGTGCCGCAACCGCGAGGTCCGAGGTCATCCGGTCGGCCATCGAGCGACGGGGATCCGGTTCGACCACACGTCTTTCACCGCGCACAAGTACAGCTTCCCTTCGCTCGTTGGGTGTTCGGTGATATCGGTCAACCACTTCATGTTCGGACCTGGAGCAGTGAAGTCCTTGGCGACGAGATCGTCATGCACCGGTGGCCCGGAACGCCGTAACAAGCCGCGCTTGCGGGCATGGAACGACCACAGCCGCTGCACGGTGCAGAGCCGGTTGACCCGGTTTTCTGACGCGACAACCCCGCGTAGTTCAAGTTCGTCTTTGATGAACCGATACCCAAACGCCGGGTCATCGTGATGAATATCGACCGCGTGATTGATCAACACGGCATCGGCGTAGTCCCGATAAGACACCGAGTTCCGCAACCACCGGTAGTAGGCCTGCTTGCAAGACTTCAGTACCCGACACGTCACTGCGACCGGAACACCATCACCGGCGAGGTCGCTCACGAGCGGGTACATCAGTCTTTTGGGAGGCTGTTCTCCCGGGCCGCGAAATACGCCGCAGCACGCCGCAAGATCACGACCTCTTGCTCCAACAACTTGTTGCGCTTCGGCAACTCCCGGATCTCGGCCGCTTCCACCGCCGTGCTCCCAGGCCGGGCACCGGCCTCAACATCAGCCTGCTGCACCGATCGGTGCAGACACGACTCCGAGATCCCGAAATCCTTCGCGATCTGACTCAACGGCGCCTCCCGGCGCCTGGCAACAGCAACCACGTCACGACGGAACTCCGCCGGCTTGGCCTTCGGCATGATGACTCACTTCCTGTGCGAGACCACGGTCTCTACACGATAGGAGTCACCTCAACCCTGGGCAGGCCCCACAATTCGTTCAGCCCGATGGCCGCAGCGATCGATAGACCAGCCTGAGCGCAGCGACCGGAGGGTGATCGTCGGCAAGGTTTGCGCGGGGGTCCCGACCCGTCGCGGACCTCGCACCTCTCCCACGATCGAACGCTCGGAGCGCGACAGACGGCCCAACATCACGCGTACAACGCCGGAAGTGGGCGGGTCGAGCCGACCCTTGTGCGAGCGTTATCGCGTGCCAGTTCGGCACTTCTGGCTCGTCCGCGCCGGGCTTGGGAGACGCTCACCCGGCGGGGCGAACGGTTTGGGCAAGGCGCGCAAACAAGCGAGTTGTTCATCACCGTCATTCGACAGAACTGCCCGGGAGTTGGGGATGGTGGGCTCCGTCAGACTCCGTGGGCCAACTGTCGCTCATACTCCGCCGTTTCGAACCGACCGTCCGAGACGGCGACCAACCCGTCGTCACCGAGCGTCCACTGCTCCCACCCGTTGAAGCTGACGGCGTGACCGGTTCCGCCCGGCCCGGTGTTCGTCCCTTTGTATGTCCACAGATATACGGCGTGATCTCCCGCGAGTCGAGCGAGGTCCATGACGAGAACGGTGTCAGGGAACGCTTCGTAGAAGCCTCGTGCGATGTCGGCGATCGCGGAACGACCCACCGCAGGTTCCTGCCCATTGACAGCCAGCGAGCCATGCTCGGCGAAGAACGCCGCAACCATCGTGGGATCGTGAGAGCACCAGGCGGCGGTGTAGCGCCGGGCAAAGTCCTGGAACGTGTCGTCGTTCATGGGCGAAACGTAGCCGGGCATGGCCGACCGAAGCCAGCTCGTGCTGGCCGCGTCCAGCGATCGCCGCAAGCACGTCGGCGCCGTTCGTTTCTGCTGGTAGGGCGGCTCATGCTTG
>JANLRD010000133.1:0-10135 GCA_031368215.1 Acidimicrobiia bacterium
GCCATCAGCAACGCCAAGCTGTTCAACGATCTCGACGAAGCACTCGCCCGGCAGACGGCGATGACCGAAGTGCTCGACGCGGTGAGCACCGCCCGGTTCGATCCCACGCCCGTGTTCAATGCGCTTGCCACTCACGCCAGTCGGCTGTGCGGGGGTAGCGGTGCGATCGTCTACGTCCGCGACGGAGATCGGATGGTTGTCGGCTCCACGGCCGATCGACCGGAGGTGCAGGCTGGACCACCGGCTCCCATTGTGGACATTGCCATGGGCCTGACCCCCCTGGGCGACGCGGCGTTCACCGGTCAGATCACCCACATCTGGGACTTCGACACCATTCCGGACCGGTATCCCGACACCGTCTTGCGCTCCAGGGGCCGACGCAGCAACCTCAACATCCCCATGATCCGCGACAGCGTGGTGATCGGCGTGGCGTCGTTCTCACGGGCCGAACCCGGCGGCTACACCGACGCGGAGGTCTCGTTGCTCAAGAACTTCGTCGACCAGGCGGCCATCGCCGTCGAGAACGCCCGGCTCCTGCGCGAGATCGAGGAGCGCAACGCCGAGCTCGCCGAGTCACTCGAGCTGCAAACGGCGACGAGCGAGATCCTCGCCCTCATCAGTGCCAACCCCGGTGATCTCGACACGGTGTTCAACGGCATCTGCGTCCAGGCTTCACGATTGTGTGACGCGGACATCGGCGGGATTCTTCGGAACGACGATGGCCGGTTGCTGCTGGCCGCGGCCAGCGTCCCGGAGGGGGCAGGGACCGAAACCCGCGAGTTGGTCAGGGAGCGGGTGAACCAAATGATCGGACACCAACTCGGGCCGGCTGTCACGCCCGGGGCAGAGCCCGTTTTCATGAACGACATGAATGAACTCGGCGTCTCCGGCTTCGACTCGTTTCTCGCACACAGCGCAGTGTTCGTGCCCCTGATCATCGATGAGACGCCCTACGGCCTGCTTTCCGCGGCTCGCACCGAGGTTCGGCCGTTCGACCCGCGCCATGGCCGCATCCTCCAAGCCTTCGCCGAGCAGGCCGCAATCGCCATCAGCAACGCGAACCTGTTCAAGGCACTTGAGGAGCAGACGCGCATCGCCGATGAGGCCAACGCCGCGAAGGGTTCATTCCTCGCCACGATGAGCCATGAGATACGTACACCTATGAATGCCGTGATCGGCATGAGCGGGCTGCTCATGGACACCGACCTCGCACCCCGTCAACGCGAGTTCGCCGAGATCATCCGTTCGTCGGGTGAGTCGCTGCTCGGCATCATCAACGACATCCTCGACTTCTCCAAGATCGACGCCGGCCGCCTCGAACTCGAGCAGCATCCGTTCGATATTCGCGCATGTATTGAGTCGGCTTTCGATCTCGTCACCGAACCCGCTGCGCGCAAGGGACTAGAGCTGGCGTTCCTCATCGACCCCGCCGTGCCCGTCGGCGTGGAGGGTGACGTGACCCGTCTGCGTCAGGTCCTCGTGAACCTGCTGAGCAACGCGGTGAAGTTCACGGCGGCGGGCGAAGTCGTGATGACGCTCGAACCCGGCACATCGGCGGGCGAGCTGCATTTCGGCGTGCGCGACACCGGCATCGGCATCCCGGCCGATCGTGCTCACAAGTTGTTCGAGGAGTTCAGCCAGCTCGATTCGTCGACCACCCGCAAGTACGGCGGCACCGGCCTCGGCCTCGCTGTGAGCAAGCGTCTTGCCGAGCTGATGGGCGGCACGATGTGGGTCGAGAGCGATCCGACCACCGCCCCGGGCGCCACGTTCCACTTCACCATCACCGCGCCGGCCGCCGACGTGCCGTCCCGCCGAGCCGCGGCGGGCGTCCCCGCCGAACTCACCGGCAAGCGGGTGCTGGTCGTGGACGACAACGCCATCAACCGCCGCATTCTCGACCTGCAGACCGAGGCGTGGGGGCTGCACTGCGAGTCGTTCGCATCGGGCCCTGAAGCACTTGCGCTCGTGGAGGGCGGCGGCGTCTTCGACCTGGCGATCGTCGACATGCACATGCCCGAGATGGACGGGCTTGAACTGGCGAATCGTCTGCGCGCATTGCGTCCTGATCTGCCGCTCGTGCTCTACACGTCACTCGGTGGCGCCGACGAGGTCGACCCCGTGTTCGCCGCTGCGCTGGCCAAGCCGGTGAAACAGTCGCAGTTGTTCGACGTGCTCGTGTCGCTGCTGTCCGACCAAACGTCGGCGGTGGCGAGCGTGCAAACGCCGAGCGACACCAAGACGCTCGGCGAACGTCACCCGCTGCGCATCCTGCTGGCCGAGGACAACAACGTGAACCAGCAGATCGCGTTGCTGGTGCTGGAGTCGATGGGGTATCGGGCAGACGTCGCGTCGAACGGTCTCGAAGCCGTCGAAGCCGTGGCCACGCTGCCCTACGACCTCGTGCTCATGGACGTGCAGATGCCGGAGATGGACGGCCTCGAAGCCACCCGCCGCATCCGTTCGTCCGGAACGGCAGCGGCCCGCGTCCACATCGTCGCCATGACCGCCAACGCCATGCAGGGCGACCGCGAGGCGTGCCTGGCGGCGGGCATGAACGACTACCTCTCCAAGCCCATCCGCCCCGAGGAACTCGCGACCGCTCTGGCTGCCACCCCGCTGGCCTCGTCGAGAAGCGCCGACGCTGCCACCGGAGCCGATGGCGACGACACCCGGCCCTCGTCGGACGTCGACGGCGCAACGGCAAGCATCGGTCGCGCGATGCTCGACCCCGTCGCCCTCGACCGGCTGCGGAGCATCGCGTCAACCCCCGAGGCCATGGCCCGGCTCGTGTCGTCGTTCCTCGACAACGGCGCGTCGCTCGTGGCCCAACTCACCCAGGCAGCCGCCACCGGCGATCTCGACGTGCTCAAGCGCCAATCGCACACCCTCAAGTCCAACGCCGCCAGCTTCGGCGCCACCGAGTTGGCCGAGCTGTGCGGCGAGTTAGAGTCACAGACAAGGGCCGGCAACGCAATGGGCGCCGAAACGCTCGCATCAGCGATCGCGCACACATTTGAGCGGACGAAAGCAGCGCTGACGGAACCGGGCGAGGGCACCGATCAAATGTCGAGCAAGTCACCCAGAACTGATCGGATCTGAGCGAGCAGGATCGGCCCAACGTTCTCACCCGTTGCCACGACGATCTGCAGGCGGTCGACCACGCCGCAGAGATGACACTGAGCGACGGAGTCAGCTGCTAGGGCCGTATCGACCAATGGAACTTCCGAGGCCCACGCGCGCTCACGGTTCGTAGTCACTGGAACCACGTGGAACGTCGTGGAGAACAACGACAACGTCAAATCGGCAGTCACCACGACCGCTGGGCGCACCAGGGCAGGCGTACTCCCGAAGGGGACGCCGAAGTCGATGGTGAGGATGTCACCGGAGCGCACGGCCAACCGCGGCGGACAACCCGACGACGAGCGCTGCGTCGTCCTCGGAGTGGTTTCGGGCAGCGAGGTCGGCACCCATTTGACGCTGACGTTCGGCCCGCAGCAGCCGCTGCAGCGCAGCATCAAGAGTCAAACCTTCGCGCTCGGCGATCGCTTTGAGTTCATCACGAGTGGCGACCGACACCTTCAAAGTAGTCAGATTCGTCATACTATTGAGCGTATCACTTTGCTACCTGAGCGAACCAGGCACCCAGTCTCGCCACTCTGTGATCACGATCACGGACAGCGCGACGCACGACCCGCTTCACTAGCCTCACCACCGAAAACACCGCCCATCAAGGAGCCGCTATGCCCGCACGGACCGTCCTCATCACTGGAACGTCGACCGGGATCGGCGCCGCGTGCGTCGCCAGGCTCGCGAAGGACGGTTGGAAGGTCTACGCCGGTGTTCGCAAAGACGACGACGGCGAGCGACTCGTGGCCGCCACCACCGGCAACATCACACCGGTGATTCTCGATGTCACCAATCGGGACCACATCGACCGGGTGCTCAGCCAGATCGGCACCGAGGTCGGATCGCTCAACGGGCTCGTGAACAACGCCGGCATCGCGGTCGGCGGGCCGACTGAAGTTCTCACCGATGAGGAGTGGCGCTGGCAGATGGACGTGAACTTCTTCAGTCTCGTCACCCTCACCCGCGAGGCCATGCCACTTGTCGACAAAGCCGACGGAAGGTTCGTACACATAGGATCGATCGCCGGCCGTGTTGCCGCAGCAGGCCTGGGGCCGTACGCCGCCAGCAAGCACGCCGTCTCCGCGTTCAACTGGGCACTGCGTGGCGAGCTGTCGCGGAACACCAAGATGCGCTCGTCGGTCGTCGAACCGGGCGAGATCCAGACGGCGATCTGGGAGAAGGGAAACGACTCGATAGCTGCGAGCGAGGCTCGACTCACGGGGCCACTGAGCGATCGCTACGGCTTCATCATGGACAGTCAACGAGCGTTCATCGAGCATGGAAAGACCAAGGGCGTCGAGGCGGACCGTGTCGCCAAAGCGGTCGAGCACGCGCTCACCTCCCCCCGCCCGAAGGCCCGCTACCTGGTCGGGCCCGACGCCAAGTTCGTCGGCATCCTCACGAAGCTGCCCGACGCCGTGCGCGAGAAGCTCATGGACGCGAACGGCCGAAACATGGAGAAGAAGGGTCGCAAGCTCCGGTAATCATGGCGGGATGCTTGGTGTCCTGGTCGCTCCGACAGCGACCAGGTGAGCAACCTCGCGCACCCATCGGGGTCGCTCCCCGCACGAACTGCACGCGAGACTCATGCCATGACGGAACCCGCCCCCACTGCGACCGTGTTGGTCGTCGACGACGACCCGTTGAACCGGACGATGCTCGCGATGTCGCTCGGCAACGCTGGCTACGCGGTGCTCGAGGCCGGAAACGCCCAAGAGGGCCTAGCGGCGCTCGACGCCGAAGGCGACCGCATCGACGTCGTTCTCACCGACATCGAGATGCCGGTGATGGACGGCTACGCGTTCCTGGAGCACCGTCACGGCAACGAGCGCCTGAAGGCGATCCCGTTCATCGTCATCTCCGGTGTCGAGGAGATGGCGTCGATCATCGCCTGCATCAAGCTCGGCGCCGAGGACTACCTGCCGAAGCCCTTCGACCCGGTGTTGCTGCATGCCCGCATCGGTGCATGCGTGGAGAAGAAGCGGATGACCGACGAGCTACGCGACCTCAACGAGCACCTGGCGGAACGGGTCGACGAGAAGGTCCGGGAGGTGGAGCGGCTCACCATGCTGCGGCGTTTCGTCTCCCCTCAGTTGGCCGAGGCGATCGCCAGCGGTGGCGAGTCGATCCTGGCCAGCCATCGACGCGAGATCACCGTGCTGTTCTGCGACCTGCGTGGCTTCACATCGTTCTCGGAGACGGCCGAACCCGAAGAGGTCATGGCCGTGCTGCGCGAGTTCCACGAAGCCGTCGGCCCCATGATCTTCGACTACGACGGCACCATCGCCCAATTCACCGGCGACGGCATGCTCGTGTTCTTCAACGACCCGGTGAAGCTCGACGATCCGTCATGGAACGCCGTCCAGCTCGCCATCGACATGCGCGAGCGCACCGCCGAGCTGTCCACGGCGTGGCGGCGTCGGGGACATGAGCTCACCCTCGGTATCGGCATCGCGTTGGGCTTTGCGACGTGCGGTGAGATCGGGTTCGAAGGCCGAACCGAGTACACCGCGATCGGCACGGTGGTGAACCTCGCCGCCCGGGTGTGCGGCATCGCCCCCGGCGGTCAGATCCTGGTGACGAACCGCGTGCATGCCGCAGTGGAGGACCGCGTCGAGGCCCGCTCGCTCGGCGACACCGACTTCAAGGGCCTGACCCGCCCGGTGCCGATCCTCGAAGTGGTCCGCCTCCTCGACTGAGTCGCGACCGCACTGGCTTCGGAGTTCGGGGTTTGCGTCGCTCTGGGGGCCACGAATCCGGCAAACTCCGCAACCGAAGATGCGGACGCAGCGCGTCAGGCCATGTCGTCCATCAGCGAGATGAGATCGAGATCTTCGATCGCCGCAATTGACCGTTCGAGCATGACCGAGATCCACTCGCGGCCGCGCTCGTTGGTGGGGTCGAGCGTGCCGGCGATCACGACCGCCATGATCCATACGTAGAGCATGGCCTTGCGGTAGTCCTCCCACGCATCGTCGGCACTGAAGCCGGTGACACCGCCGGCGACGAGACCGGCGTGCCACTGATTGATAAGCGCGCGTTCATATTCGCGACGAATCTCAATGGGGAGGCTGCCACTGAAGAAGTAGGCGATGTCCTGTGATGCGCGTCCCCGGAGACTGCCCTGCCAGTCGACGGCGATCAACGGCTCCTGGCCGGGTTGCGATCCGAAGAACAGGTTGTCCATACGGAAGTCGCCGTGCACAACCGTGAGCGGTGGTGTCGCCATCCAGTCGAACAGCTTCGGCAGAGCGGCGAGGTAACGGTCCTTCAGCGCCGCGATCCGCGGAGGCACCACATGAGCGAAGAGCTCCGTCATCGGGTCCCAGCCGAAGGCACATCCCTGGGCGAGCCCTTCGGAGCTATACGACGGCGACACCATCGGGAGGAAGGAGAACATCGGGTCGTCGGTCTGACCCCACAGCGACGCATGGTGGCGGGCGAGCCAGGCGACCCCGCCCTGCGTCTCCTCCAGCGTGCATCCCGTCACCTGATCCCCGAGCGTGTAGTCGGTGAGGTGTTCCATGAGGAGGACGAAGTTGTCGCCCTCGAGGTCGGCCCGGTAGACGGTCGGGGTGTAGGCCGAACTCTTCGGCGCTACGTCCCGGTAGAAGAGGGTCTCGCGGGCGTAGAGGTGGTAAAGGTCGGCGACGGCGCGATTCACGTCGTTCTCGGCCGGCATTTTGAGCACAAGGCGTTCCGGGCCGGTGCCGCGTTCGTAGGTGAGGATGAGGCTCTGCAACCCCGACATCATCCCGATACCGACACCGAGCGGCGTGGCAGCAACGGAGGCAACCTCCACGTCGAGCCCGGCCGCCTGGAGGGCCGAGGTGAGCCAAGCCGGAGTGACGTCGCTCATGAGGCGCGGCAGTGGGACGGCGACAGGTGAGGACATGGGTGACTCCGAACTCTCGGCCCCGCGCGCTGCGAAGCGGTTCGCATCGTAGGATGTTGTGACGCACGTCGCACGGAGGAGCACCAGGCGACACGATCATTTGTCAGCCCTCTTGCACTCCTGGCGCCTACACCGTGGTGACGATGGCCGTGATGCCTGCGGTCGTAAGGAGATGGGCGATGTCGTCGGGGTCGCTCGTGAGCACTTCATCACCGTCGCGGACGAGTTCGACGAGCGCGGCGTCGACCACGTCGGCCGTGGCCGATTTGGCGAGGAGAACTCCGACCCGGCGACCCGCCGCCGTCGAAACGTCCACCTCGTCCACCCCCTTCAGCAGGCGGGCGAGACCGGCCTGACGAGCGCCGTCACGCCAGACCTGGGCGACAACGACGGCCGATGTGCGAACGGTATCTTCCTGTCGGAATGCGCGATCGAGGAATGCCCGGACGACGCGGTCACCACGTTCATAGGCGATCAGCGCGCCAGCGTCGAGGACGAGACTCACGACGCCTTGCGCTTGGGTGAGCGCGCCTTCGCACCGGTCACCGTCGACGACGATCGGGCTGTGGCGATGAGACGTTCCGCCTCACCCGGCTGAAGGGCCCCGAACTCGTCGTCGAACGACTCGAGGGCGGCGCGCAGGTTCTCTCGACGCGCCCGTTGCTCAGCCGCCGACGCGATCCAACTCGACACGCTCACGCCGTCGCTGGCGGCGGCCGAGCGAATCGCAGTGGCCAGTTCTTCCTCGAGCGAGATCGACAGTTTCTCCGACGGCATACCGTGAATACTACCCTGGTATGTGCACCAGGGTTCCGCCTACTCACCGCCCTCGGTCGCTGTGCGAGCGACGGGAACTACGGGGACGAGACCACGTTCGCCGAACAGACGGCCCTTGTGTGATCCGGATCACGGTGCGCCGAGGGCGACCGTGGTTTGCTGAGTGGGTGAATCGTCGGCAAAGGTCTTTGCCGACACGCCCAACCGACGGAGGAGCCTGGTGACGCCAGCCCGTATGACCAAGGCCGACCTCGCCGCGGCGTTGGCCGAGGCGTTGGAGCTGCAGACGGCGACCAGCGAGGTGCTGCGTCTCATCAGCGCCAACCCCGGCGACTTACGCACCGTGCTCGACGGCGTCTTGTCGAAGGCCGCCGAGATCTGCGGAGCCGACGGCGGACAGGTGCTCATCCGCCGCGGTGAGGTGCTGGTGTTCGAGTCTGAGATCCACATCCGCATCCCCGGCTACATCTCGATTCTCGGAAAGACGGTCCCGGTTGCTGAAGCCGGTGTGAACCTCAAGGCGAGGGACCGACGCTCCCCGGTCTTCGTTGACGATTTCGGCGCCTTCGTGAGCTCACGCAACGATCCGGTCGGGATGTCGTTCAGCCAGGTCGGCGACGAAGTCCTCCATACGAGCTTCGCCACCGTCGCGCTGATGCAGGACGACGAATGGCTCGGCAACCTCAACCTCAACCGCAATCGGGTCGATCCGTTCGACCCCAAATTCGGCCCGGTGCTCCAGTCCTTCGCCGACCAGGCCGCCATCGCCATCGCCAACGCCCGTCTGTTCAACGACCTCGACGCGGCGCTCGAACGCGAGCAGGCGGTGTCGGACATCCTGCGGATCATCGGCACGGCACCCGGTGACGCCCATGCGGTGTTCGAGGCGATCGCCGAGAGCGCGGCGCAACACGTTCCGGGAGCCTCGATCGGGTTGCTGCTCCGCGACGGCGACACCCTGCGCAACGTGGTGAACGTCGCGGGAGATGCGTCGATCGACTTCAGTCGAGCGACGGCCGAATTCCCCGTCGCCCTCATCGACCGAATGGACGGCGAGCTCGTCTATGAGCCCGACCTCGCAACCGGCTCGGGGATGGCCCGGCGCGCCTATGAGGACTTCGGTTTCGCTTCCCGGGTGACCGCGAAGCTCGTCAACCGAGGTGAACTCGTCGGTCTCCTGTTCCTGGCGAAGCGAGAGGCGTTCGGCTTCTCGACCGAACAGGTCGCACTCGCCCGTTCCTTCGCCGACCAGGCCGTCATCGCCATCGAGAACGCCCGGCTGTTCAACGAACTCGAGGAACGCAACCAAGAAGTCAGCCAGGCACTCGACCAGCAGACGGCGATCGGCGACGTGCTGCGGATGATCAGCACGAATCCCGGTGATGTGCGCACCGTCCTCGACGCGATCGTGTCGAGCGCGGCTGCACTTTCGGGTGCCGAAGCGGCGATCCTCACGTTGCGTCGGGACTCGTTGCTCGAGACGGTCGCAGTGCACGGCGAACGGGTCCGGTCGATCCTCGGCGCCATGCTGCCCATCCGGGCGGGGGTCGTCAGCCCACTGCCGATGGAGCAGCGCAAACCGACCTTCGCGGACGACTTCCTTGCAGTCGTGAAGGTGGCGGAAGTGGCGGACATTGCGCGCCAACTCGAGCTTCGGTCGGGTGCCTCGGTGCCGTTGGTGCACGACAACGAGTGGATCGGCGACCTCCAGGTCTTCCGGCACGAGGTGCGTCCGTTCGACCAGAACCTCGCACCCGTCCTTGCCGCGTTCGCCGACCAGGCGGCGATCGCGTTGGTGAACGCACAGCTGTTCAACGACCTGCAGGACAGCAACCGTGAGGTGAAGGCGGCACTGGAGCAGCAAACCGCCGTGGCGTCGGTGCTGCAGACGATCAGCCGGTCGGCGTTCGACCTCGACACAGTCCTGAACGAATTGGCCGAACAGGCGAACCGTTTGGTCAATGGCGCCTATACGTTGATCACCATACGTCGGGACGGCACACTTGAACTCGGGGCTCTGTCCGGCGACGAGCGGTTGGTCTCATCGCGATCCGAAATTCCGTGGGAGACCACCCACGACGGCACGCAAGCCGTCATCGACCGGGCCAAGCCGTTCTATCGGACGATGCAACGCACTGAACCCATCGCCGCCATGCCGGCGTTTGCCATGGCGTTCGAACTCTTGGGAATGGAAACCGTGGGCATCGGAGTCATTCCGCTTATGAGCGGCGTTGTGGGAGTGGGGGCGATCTCCGTCAACCGGGCAGGGGCCGAGCGCTTCACCGACTCCGAGAAGCAACTCCTGCAGACGTTCGCCGATCAGGCCGTCATCGC
>JANLRD010000177.1:0-2871 GCA_031368215.1 Acidimicrobiia bacterium
GTCGACTCGCTGGCCCTGGCGCCCGACGCCGACCGCTTCGTCGGCCCCGACCACGCCGCCCTCGAAGCAATGCTCGCCAGCATGGTCGACGTGCCCGCCTGAAACGAGCCGACATCCGAACGCCCGCGCTCCCGGGCCGGACACCGAACAGGAAAACGCCCGCACCAAACGTCAGGAAGATCCCGCGGGAACATGCAGGAACAAAACTGCGGTTTTCAGGGGTTTCGAGCGGTGTCCGTCGGTAGCGAGCGGTCAAACAAAAAGAGCCCCTGAGCTGGCATTATACCAGTCAGGGGCTTGGAGGCGGCGCCCGGAATTGAACCGGGGTACACGGCTTTGCAGTCACTGGTCGTTGTGGTGTTTCCGCAGGTCATAGGCTATGAATTTCTCGATTTTGGGCGCTGTGGGAACACGGTGGGAGCAAGTGAGCGGTATCTGGCGGTCCGTCGCGGTGTCGACCGGTGCGGCGGCCGCTGGGTCAGCTTGCCGCGCGTACGACGGCGTGACCGGAGCGCACGAGTGACTTGATGCCGGCCTTCTGGGCGATCCCGGGGCCGACGCCGACGACGAGGTCGGAGCCGACTGCATGCGCGAGCTTCTCCAAGGTCTCGAGCGTGGGACGCACCCCGCCGCCCTCCATTCGCGCAATCGCCGATTGCGTGGTCCCCATGCGAAGGGCAAGCTCGGCCTGCGTCATCCCCGCGTCGGTTCGCAGCCGGTGAACGAGCGCGCGAAACGCGGCGATGCGGGCTTCGTCGTCGTAGCTGGCTTGAGCAGCTGGCGCAAGGGGGTTTGCGGCTTTGAGATCAGTCCAGTTCATTCGGTTGCTCATGTTGGTTCCTCGTCCAGGTGGCGGTCGTTGATACATCGTTCGTACGCGCGCTTAGCACGTGCAATCTCTCGTGGTTCTCGGCGTTGCGTCTTGATGAACACGGTCAGCAGGACGATCCGTCGACCGGTCGCTATGAAGTACGTGACCCTGGTGTCCCGACCATTGAGCACGAAGCGCAATTCGCGCAGCGAGCCGACCAGTTGACGGGTGAACGGCTCATCGAGCAACGGGCCAAACTCGGCAAGTCGGTCGATGTGGAACTGGGCGCGTCCTTTCGAGTCGTCGTCGAGAGCGAGGTACCAGGCTCGGACTTCGTCCTCAAGCTCGACCTCACCCCACGACATAGCGTCTACGCTATCATGCGCGCAAGTCGGTCAACTGATCGACGAACTCGCAGCCGATCATCCCGATGGTCTTCGTGTTGCCGATCGGTCGACTCCTCGAGTTTCGACGGCGCACGAAGACCGGAGTCGAGACGAACGGGAACGACATCGGCCGGTCCTCCTTCGAGCGGCGGGCGACCACGGCGACGGGGCTTGAGCGTGTCGACGTCGATGTCACCGGCAACGTCGTCGGCCAACGATTCGATGTCGTCGTCGCTCAACCCACGGCCGGTCTTGGTCATGTAGGGCTTGGTTGCGAGCATCGACGGGACACCGTCGCGACCAGCTGAGCGATTGAACTCCACCGAAGAATCGTATTGGGGTCACGGCTCAGTCAAGGACCCTGCTGTCCCGCGAACCAACCGCCTGAAAGGATTGCGGTCATGAACGAGCGAAGAGGACAACAAGCCGACGCCCTCGCGAAGTGGGCGGACGAGGTTGATGCCGACGACTTGATCGAGGCGGGTGGCAGCGCCGTCGGCACATCGTTGGCCATGGTCGGACGCCGCGACCCTTCGTCTGATATCGAGGTTTCCAGCGAGCACTAGTGGCGAGAGCTGAGGCGAGAACTCTGCGCGCTTACGGTGTTGGCGATGATGTACGCCTCGATCGTCGAATGACGGAATCGGATCTTGCGACCGACCTTCACGTAGGTGATGCGCTTCTCGCTGACGAGGCGGTTGATGAATCGCTGCTCGACGCCGAGGCATCGTGCCGCGCCTGCCTTGTCGATGAGCGGATCGGGGTCGAAGAGTTGCTGCTGTCCCGGGTGTCCCCCAGGTACTTTCGGTGTCGTACGGGTGCGGGTGGGGACGTCCAGCGTCCTCATCGCGGCCACCTACGTCCGTTCAGCACCGCCGTGAGTCCGGCGACCGAGATGACGATGCGACCGCGGATCCGGATCGATGGAAGTGTGCCGTCGCGCACGGCCTCGTAGGCCGTAGTGCGAGAGATGCCAAGCATTCGCGCCGCCTCGGTCACAGAGACCGTCGGCGGGCCGGGCGGTCCATAGGTCGCTTGCGCGATGTCGTCAAAGGTCGGCCACTCCGCCCGGTCGTCCTTCGGGAAGCCGTGGTCGATCGGGCGAGGTTGCGCATGGTTTGGCATACCTACACATTCGTCACGCACAAGCGAGATGCGACACGGGAAACTTCGTTCGAGCGGCGAAAATTCGCCGGACCAGACGGACGAATCGGAGGTGGCCTCGCCACCTCCCAATGTGTCTGCCATTTCTTGCGGAGTGGCGGCAACCTATTGACGGAGGCTGCTCGGCCCGAAGGGCCCTTGGTCGCCTCTCCTGCGAGCTGGCGGCTGTGGGTCAAGGTGGAGCGCCCGGAGCGCAGCGAGGACGAACGACCTTGAGGCTCAGGCGGCTGGGAGCAATCTGAAGTTTGGCGGTCGGCGCGCTTCCGGAACTACAGATTCCATGCAGGTTGGGTCGGTGACGCCTACCGACGTCGACCCGTTGACCAATTCCATCGCTCCGCGTTCCAAGTGCACTGCTCGTCTGAGGGAGCCGTGATGGGAGACCAGAACGGTCGGAGCGCAGCGACGGCGTCATCGAGCGTGGTCCACTCGATTCCGTAGTCGCGAACGTATACGGCCCATGGACCGGCCCACATCGTCGGCGGGTCCGGGAGCACCGTCGGAAGCAGC
>JANLRD010000184.1:0-55084 GCA_031368215.1 Acidimicrobiia bacterium
ATCATCGCATGCCGCCCCTGATAGTGACAGTGTTAACTGGCGAAATACATTGACATTGTTTACTGTCAATGTTAGGTTGCGAATATGACAGTATCCACTGCGACAAAGGCCGCCCAACTGACAGCGGCCTCCCAACGACTCACTCTGGACCCGTTCCGCGATGTCGACTGGAGCATCGAGGTCTGCGACGACTCGGTGTTCCACCTACCGGCCGAGAAGCTTCCGCTATTCGGAACGACGCAATGGGAAGCCATGAACGACACCGAGAGACGGACATACAGCCGCCACGAGTGCGCATCCCTCAGCGCTGCCGGCATCTGGTTCGAGAACAAGTTGATGCAGATCGTGCTCCGCCATCTGGCCGAGCTCCCGGTCACCGACCCCGCGCACCGCTACCTCCTGGTCGAGATCGCCGACGAGTGCCGCCACTCCTCGATGTTCGGGGAGTACATCCGTCGCGCAGGCACTCCGACGTACGCTCCGACGGGCGCGACGGAACTCGGCGACGTCGATCGTCTTCCCGGCGGACGGGCGATGGGGTACCTACTCATTCTCGCCGTCGAGGAACTGCTCGACATGTGCAATCGGGCGACGATGCGTGACGACACGCTCCATCCCGTTTCGCGTCAGATCGCGAAGATCCACGTCCTCGAGGAGGCTCGGCACCTCAGCTTCGCCAAGACGTTCCTCCTCGAGGTCTGGCCCACCCTGCCGGCCGATGAGCGGGCCGACGCGGCGGCGCTCGCCCCGGCCGCCGTCGGGTTCGTCGCCGAGCTCATGGTGAACCCCGACGTCTACCGAACCCTCGGCATCGATGACGGAGCGGCCGCAGCACGGAGCAACCCTGCCCATCACGCGCGGATCGTCCGTGATCTCTCGAAGCTCGTTGGCTTTCTCGAGGAGTTGGGCGTGATCGACGAACCGAATCGTGGTGCGTGGGTGGAACGCGGCCTCACCCGCTGAAAGGACCGATACCGTCTTGTCCATGAGTCTGGACATCAGAAAGATCGTGTCGGTCGTGGAAACGACCCGGGTGGAGATGGGCCGCCCGGTGGAAGGCCTGCGGCGCAAGGTGGCAACGGGGGTGGTGATGACCAACCCCTACGCCGGGCATTTCGTCGACGACCTCACACCGCTGGTCGACCTCGGCGCCGAACTCGGCGCACTGCTGGTCGACGAGGCTCTGGCTGCGCTCGGGTGCGAGGTCAGCGAGGTCAGCGCCTACGGGAAGGCGGCAATCGTCGGGGTCGACGGCGAGATCGAACACGCTGCGGCCCTCATCCATCCGCGATTCGGAGGACCGGTGCGGGCGCGGCTCGGTAGGGGCCCGGCCATCATCCCGTCGACCAAACTGCTCGGTGGCCCCGGCACACGCATCGTGGCGCCCCTCACCAACTGTGACGACATCTGGTCGTTCGACGAGATGGACGCCATCGCTTTCTCCATCGATGACGCTCCGCGTCCGGGGGAGGTTGTGGCACTTCTTGCCCTCGCCGTCGGTGGACGTCCTCTTCACCGGATCATCAAGGCGTCATGAGCTTCAAGGCCGTGATCCTGCTGTCTCGTCGCGACGACATGACAGCCGAGGACTTTCGCCATTGGTGGCTCGATGAGCATGCGCCCCTCGCCGCGCAGCTTCCCGGTGTCCGCCGCATCACGTTCAACCTCGTCGACGACGCGACCGAGGTCGACGGCGTCTCCGAATTGTGGTTCGACAGTCGCGACGATTTCGATTCGGCCTACGCGACCGAGCTCGGCAAAGCAGTTGCCGCTGACTCAATGGCCCACGTGCGCAGCCGGACGCGCCTGTTCGTCAGCGAGCACGCGGTCGTCATCTGACTTTCGGCCGACAACGATGGGCCCGAACGGCCCTACGGCGCGAACGGGGCGGCTGCCATTGTCGAAGCCATGAACACAAACACTGACCCTGGTTGGAACGAAGTTGGCGATCGGCTCGGCAGCCTCGGATTGAAGCTGAAGTACCACGCCGAACAGGCTGTCGGCACAGAAGGCGCCACAGTCAACGATGCGCTCGACGGCATCCGCGATGCCATCGAGGACGCTTTCGCGGCACTTCGCGGTGTTGTGACGGACCCGGCGATCCGCGATGACGTCAAGAGCGTCGCCGATGGCGTGGCGCAGGCGATCGCCACGACACTGCGGGAAGGGCTCAAGCACCCCGGCTCGATCGTGAAGCGTGCCGCCCCGAAGAAGCCTGCGGCAGCGAGGAAGGCCACGGCGGTGGCGAAGACCGTAGCGGCGAAGACGGCGACCACCCCGAAGGTCGGCGCAGTCAAGAAAGCTGCGCCGGCGAAGAAGAAAGCTTCACCGGCCAAGAAGAGCGCAAAGCGCTAGCCGATGCGTCAGTTCGTGGTCGACGCCCGGCGTCTGGCCGAGGCGAAAGAGCACTTCAGGGAAGTGATCCACAGCACCGACCAGACCCAGATCGGGGTGATGGTCGTCGCACCGTTCGAGGAGTTCGCGGAGGAGCCGGCCCGTTCGGATCTGGTCCTCGTCGTCATCAAGGGAAAGGCCGTCCTGACCATGGACGACGACGAGTACGACCTGGCGAAGAGTTCTCTTGCGCTGATCCCTGCGGGAACCGGGTACGCCGTGCACAACACGTCGAAGAAGACGCTCCGCATGGTCACCATCAGCTCGCCGCCGATGCTTGCCCCTCGGGGCACCCCCAGAAAACGATCTGCACCTCCGAAGTGAGAGGGACCGGCGCTTGCGGCGACACGCCGCGTGAGCGCTTCGGCTATCTCGCCCGGGGATCGGCAACGCGCGGGATCCGGAGCGACACGACAGTGCCGTGATCGTTTCGGAACGAGATCACCCCGCCGAGCTCGGTGGTCACGAGGGTGCGGACGATCGACAGTCCGAGGCTCGACGACGTCGCCAGCAAGAAACCCTCCGGAAGCCCGACACCGTCGTCGCGGACCTCGACATCGAGGCCGGTGGCATCGTTGGACAATCGGATACGGATCTCGCCCGGCTTGACGATGGTGTTGGGCGGGTTCGGCACGGTCGGCGCAGGATAGGCGTGCTCCACCGCGTTCTGCAGCAGCTCGGTCAGCACGACGGCGAGCGGTGTCGCTGTCTCTGGCGGGAGGTCGCCAATCGTTCCGTCGAGGACGAACCGCAACGGACGCTCGGGGGACGCGAGGCCTTCTTCGACCATCCGAACGAGAGGGCGGACGATGTCATCGAACGGGACCGCGTCTCGCACATCGCGTGAGAGCGTCTCGTGCACGAGCGCGATCGAACGTATCCGCCGGACCGATTCCTCGATCGCGAGTTTCGCCTCCGGTGACTCCAGCCGACGGCCTTGGAGGCGCAAGAGCGACGAGATCGTCTGCAGGTTGTTCTTCACCCGATGGTGAACTTCACGGATCGACGCATCCTTGGTGGCGAGCAGTTGATCCCGCCTCCGCAGGTCCGAGACATCGCGTAAGAGCACGACCGCTCCGACCGCTGCTGTCCGTCCGTCGGCCGGAACAAGCAACGGGATCGTCCGGAAGAGCACGATCACCCGGTGCTCACCGGCTCGATCGATCTCGGCCACCTCGGAGATCACGGGGCGGTGCAACCGCATGGCCGACTCGGCGTGTGCGCCGGCGACCAGGTCGCGGAGCCGTCGGCCTTCGAGGTTGACGGAATGGCCGAGCCGATGCAGCGCCGACACCGCGTTGGGTGAGGCGTAGGAGATCAGCTGGTCGGCATCGAGCACGACGACGCCGTCGCCGACCCGTGGCGCGTCTCCTGGATCGTTGTCGTCATCGGGGAAGGGAAACGATCCACTGGCGATCATCTCGGAGAGCCGCGAGAAGATCTCGAGATACACCCGCTCGAGGCGACCGAGACGGCGCGCTGCTTCGAGCGGAACCTCGCGCGACAAGAGGGCGATCGTCCGAAGCGCTCCGTTCACCCGACGTCGGACCGGGACCACGTCGATGCGTGCGCCTGCCCCTGCGTCGAGCGAGAAGACCTGTCCGTCGGTCGTCACTCCCGTGCGCCAAGCGTCGCCGAACTGCGGCCGCTCCGAAACGGGCACGACCCGTCCGACGAGATCACCCTGATACAGGGTCTGGCTCGTCGTCGGGCGGATCTGGCCGATCACCCGAAAAGCCTGCGGCGCATCGAAGGCCACGTCGGCGTCGATCGGGGCGCCGGGTGGTTGATCCGGAACGAGCAGGAGCAAGTCGCCGAAGCAGAAGTCGGCAACGAGTCCCCAGGACGCGGTCAGCAGAGCCAGGTGCTGCCGATCGAGCGAGGACTCCGTCAAGGAGGTCATGACGGAGTCTTCCTCGACCGGGCCGACCGCTTCACCGTCTTGGTCACGGGCCACAACAGGTCTGCCAGGGCCACCAGTCCGCCCAGGTCTTGGAGGTCCAACGGGACCAGCGGCACCTCGACGACACAGTTCGGGGGATTGGCCAATGTCGACCGTGCTGTCCGCTCGTCATCGCCGAGCGCGGCGAGATCGAGAAACGCCGTAGCTGCGCGCTTCATGGTGCGGCGCTCCGCAGCCGAGATGTTCGGGTCGTCAGCACTGGATGGATCGACAAGCCGCGAAGCAAGGCGTCGGGCGTCGGTGTCGAAGAGCAAATCGGGGAGCACACGATTGAGCACAAGAGCGCCGATCGAGAGCCCGCGCCGGCCCAGCTCGGCAAGGAAGAACTCGGCCTCTTGGAGCGGAGCCGGCTCGAGTGAACTCACGACGATGAAGCGGGTGGAGCGCCGGTGCAGGAGACGCTCGACGTCGGTCGCCCGGTGCACGAAGCCGTCGTACATCGTCTGGAACAACAGGAAGAACTCGGCGATATCCTCCAGGAACTGCGACCCGAGGATGCGATCAGCAACTTGGTAGAACGGCTTCGAGGCGAGGTAACCGAGTCGTCCGACGCGCTCTCCTCCGAGACGATACGGAAGCGTGATCCACTTCAGCAGCGACGACGAGAAGAAGTCGGCCATCCTGCTCGGCGCATCGAGGAAATCGAGAGCGTTGCGTGATGGCGGCGTGTCGATGACGATGAGGTCATAGCGGCCGGACTGGTGCACAGCGTGGAGCCGTTCCATGGCGATGTAGTCGTGGCTCTGCACGAATCGTTGCGTGATGTTGCGGTACAGCTGGTTCGACAGGATCCGTTCCATCGTGATCGGGTCGGGCGCATGGGTTCGAACCAGGTCGTCCCACGAGGCGCTCGTGTCGAGCATGGCCACCCACAGCTCGGAGCCTGCCGGAGCGTCGGGAACGCCAACAACGGTCTCCACGTTGTCGAACGACTCGAGTCCAAGGGCATCGGCCAAGCGGCGAGCGGGGTCGATGGTCAGCACAAGCACGCGTCCGCGTCCAGCACGAACAGCGGCCAGACCGAGTGCCGCTGCGGTGGTGGTCTTGCCAACGCCACCGGCGCCGCAGCACAGCACGACATCGACGCCGACCAGGACTTCAGCAATGTCGACGCTCATCTCGGACCCCGGGCGTCGGAAGGCTCCCTCGACGTCGAGAGTTCCTCGGCGAGATGTTGCGCCACTGCTCGGGTGACCGCCAAACCCGTCGGACGATGGGTCACGGTGGGGACGAGCGCGAGCGGTCCCTTCCATGCCGCAAGCAGACGGTCGAGATGCGGTGCCCGCGCCGACGAGAGCGCGTCGAGAAGGAGGGCCCCGGCAAGCACCTTGGCCTTCGCCGGCTGGGACGAAGCGTCGACCATTCCGGCAAGGCGGGTGATCGCCGATGCGTCGGCCGCCACGATCGATTGCGGGAGGAGCCGGTTCACCACCACCGCTTCGGCAGCGACGGCGAGTTCGTTGCGCAGCCGGCCGAGCAGTTCGATGCATTCGTTGACGGGCAGTTCCTCGCTCGTGGTGGTGACCACGACGCCGGTTGTTGCAGCGTCGTGGAGGATGTCGATGATCCACCGTGTCTGCGAACGGATGAGCCCCACGCCGACGAGTTCGTTGATCGCCTCGGGGGCGCGCAAGAGGCCGACGATGTGACCAGTGGAGGGCGCATCGGCGACCACGAGGTCGTAGTGCCGCTCGCGCACTTCGTAGGCGAGCTTGCCGATGGTGACGATCTCTCGCACGCCGGGAGCGGCGTTGGCGAGGAAGTCGAACGCTTTCGAGAGCGATCCGATGCGACCGACGAAGGGAATGCGGAGATTGAGCTTCAGGTACTCCTTGAGCGAAGCTTCCGGGTCCATGACCATTGCGTGCAGCCGCGGATGCACTTCGCGCGGTTCGAAGGCGAGTGGCCGCGACCGGACTGCGTCCGCACCCGTCAGAGCTCCGAGCAGGTCCCCCTTGGCATCGAGCTCGCACACCAGCACTCGCTTACCCGAACTGGCAGCGTGCCAGGCGATCGCGGCGGCCACCGTGGTCTTGCCGACGCCACCCTTTCCGGTGACGATCAGCAGACGACGATCGAACAGATCCGGAGTCACTGCCGAGACGCTCGTCGATTGCGGTGACGGTGGCCGGCCGCGGTAGAGCGCACGGTGCGGCTTTTCCGCTACCGGGCGAAGCCGACCCGACGCTCTTCCGCCGCGCTGCCCACTTCAACGTAGGCGACCTTCGCCGCGGGGACGCCAACAGTGCGCCCTCGCTTGTCGGTCAGCCAGAGGACACCCTCGCCGCTCGTCAACGACGCCGTGATGGACGCCACGGTGGCGTCACGGTCCGCGTCTTCCAGATCGAGCTCGATCTCCTTGACAGATTGCGTAACCCCGATGCGAACTTCCACGATGCTCTCCTGCGTTCTTGACCTTCGACGGACGGTTGCAGGAACCGGCCACGAACGGCGGCCAACAACCAGCACCATGAGCGTAGCGGCGGCCAGGGTTTGTTCCGGCTCCTGGGTTGGGACGTGTGCAGTGGGTCGGGACGTGCGCACTGGGTCGGGACGTGTGCGTCCATGCGATCCTGCCGACCCAACGGCGTGAGCCCGACCCAGGTCGTCTCGCTTGGAGGCGTCAGTGCGGGGCGAACTGGCCTGGCTCTCGGCCGGTGCCGGGGCCGCCGGCGAACGCCTGGGCGATACCGATCCAGTCCTTGGCCAGCGGACCCGTCACCTCGAGCGAGGTGTCGTCGACGTGGCGGCGCTGCGTGACCACGAGGCAGAACTCGTGGGCGTCACCGACGACGCAGTTCTCGGCGGCGATGCCCTCCGGCGGCGCGTTCCACGTCCAGATGGAGCCGTCCGGGGCGGTCAGCTGCACGAACACCTCGCCGTCGGGTACCGCTCTCCCGTTCGTGGCATACGAGAAGGCGCGGGCACGAACGCCAATGTGGGCAATGTGTTTGAGGCGAGCCGTCGGAGTGCGGGTGAGACCGAGAGCATCGATCACGTCCTGCCCGTGCGCCCAGGTCTCCATTAGCCGGGCGGTGGCGAAGCTCGTGGCCGACATGGCCGGGCCGTACCAGGGAAGGCGCGTCGAGCCGGTCAGCCCACGGAAGGCGTCGATCATGTCGACGCGGGCCGTTTCGAACCAGGCCAACACCTCGAACGGATCCATGGACCGACCGCGGGCGACCGGTCCGGCCACCGGATCGGCACCGCTCATCAACTCCGCAGTCGACGCGGCGAACGCCTCGGCGTCGGTCGCGGCGAGCCGGCCGGTTTCGTCGAAGAAGGCGAGGTGGGCGACCTGGTCCCGGATCGTCCAGTCGTCGGCGGGGGTGTCGAGCAGCCACTGCTCGCGGGTGAGGGGTGCAAGTACAGCGAGCAGTTCGGCGGTCTCGGCCGCGAGGTCGTCACACACGCCGGGAAGCGGATCGGTGGTCATGGCTTCAAGTCTCGACGCAACTCGTACCGTCGGTCGAAACGGCACCGGCGTCGGGTCATGCGTGAACGGGCGGGCGGCGGTCCGCCCATGGCGCGGCGGACTCGATCTGGGAGGCGAGGCGCAGGAGCAGATCCTCGCGTCCGAACGGGCCGACGAACTGCACGCCGACCGGCAAGCCGTCGGCGGTCATGTGGAGTGGGAGGGACACAGCCGGCTGGCCCGTGCCGTTGAACTGCGAGGTGTACTGAAGAAGCATTCGCACCCGCCATCCCGGCCGCGCGTCGGGCGCGTACATCCAGCCGATCGGTGGCGGCGGCTGGGCGATGGTCGGCGTGACGAGCACATCGAACCCTCCGCCACCCCGCGCCCGATCCGTCCACCAGACCGCCATGCGTCGTTGATATGCGTGCAGACTTTCTACCGCAGTGAGGTATTGCGCGCCGCTCACGCCCCGGCCGAACTCGGTGAAGAAGAGGTTCTCCGGCTCCAGGTCCTCAGGACCGACCGGTCGGCCGAGCACCGCCTCGATCAGCGCCGCGTCCTTGGCCATGCCGGCCGCGAGAATGACGAAAAAGTTGTCGCCGTAACTCTGCTCGAGCATGGCGTCGGGACGGTCGGCCTCCACATGGTGGCCGAGTGCTTCGAGCAGCTTTACCGCACCGTCGACCGCGGCGACGCACTCGGGGTGGACGACATGACCGTCGAGCGTCGGACCGGCGAAGAAGCCGATGCGCAAGGCGTCCCGGATCAGTGCCGACTTCGCGCAGATACGGACGACTCGGTGGAGGCGCAGTGTACGGATCGCCCGGCTCGTATCCGTGGCACGCGTCCAGCAATGCGGCGCAGTCCCGCACACTTCGCGTGACGACGTGGCCTGCGGTCGAACCCGCCCAGCCCTCTGCTGAGGTCGGGCCGTGGGAGATCCGTCCACGGGTCGGCTTGAGACCGACCAATCCGCACTCCGACGCCGGGATGCGGATCGAACCACCACCGTCGGTCGCATGGGCCACCGGAATGATCCCGGCGGCGACTGCGGCCGCAGCACCACCCGACGACCCGCCGGTCGAGTGATCCGTGTTCCAGGGGTTGCGAGCCGGGCCGTAGGACAGCGGTTCGGTGGTGATCGTGTTGCCGAACTCCGGCGTGTTGGTCCGACCCAGCGACACCAGCCCGGCGGCACGAAAGCGGTCGTAGTGATACGAGTTCACCGTTCCCAAGACATTGAGCTCGCGAACGGCCCGTGACCCGGCGTCGCTACGGCTCACCGGCGATCTGCAGGGTGAGGTCCTTCATCGCCGTCGGTACGCCGGTGAACGGACCGTCGCCGGGGATGGTCGCCGCAGCCTCCGCTCGTGCTCGATCGAATCGCGTCGTCGTGAAGCAGTTGAGGATCGGTTGCAGCCGCTCGGCGCGTGCAATCGCAGCCTCGACCAACTCCTCCGGCGAGATCTCCCGTCGGCGCACGAGATCGGCCTGCGCGGTTGCGTCGAGGGATGCGAGTTCGTCGGTCGGCGAGGACGGCGGGGACGACGAGGTCATGGCACGAAACCTAGTGTCGAAGCTATGAACGTTGGTGGGCTCCGTGTCCTCGGGATGCAGAACGTCGAGATCGATCCACTGTTGCGACATCTGGAGATCTTCACCACGGGCGGCCTGTTGACGCTGCTCTGGCACGGACCGGAGAACGCGCGCGACGTGGTGCTCTGTGGCGGCGGCGCTATGGGCGGACTGCTCGGTCCGGCGAACGGTCTCTTCCACGACCTGGGCCGGCGACTCGGGGCCGAGGGAATCGGGGTGATCCGCGTCGGCTGGCGGCGTCCGAACGACGTCGAGGCGTGCGTCGAGGACCTCGGAGCGGCAGGAATGTTCGCCGAGGCCCGAGGCGCCGCGCGTTTTGTCACCGCCGGGCACTCATTCGGGGGCGCCATCGCCATCGGAGCGGCGCTCGACGCGTCACCGATCGCCGTCGCAGTCGTCGGAGTGTGCACCTATGCCACCCAGTCGGCAGGTTGCGAAGAAGCCGAGCAGTTGCGGGGTCGACCGCTCCTCCTCATGCACGGCACCCACGACACGATCCTGCCGATCTGGTCCAGCCAGATCGTGAACGAGATCGCCGGCGGTCACGGTGAGCTTGTCGTGCTCCCGGAGGCCGGTCACCTGCTTGTAGAAAATGGTGCACCGGAGATTCTTCGTACGTGCACCTATGACTTCATCAAGAGGTGCTTCGCCCGCTGACCGGCCTTCGGTCAGCATGGACCAAGAAGGTCCCAGCGGTTGCCGGCGATGTCGACGAACACGGCAAGCCGGCCGTAGGGTTCGTTCGACGGACCGCGGACGAACTCGACATCGTTCGCCCGCAGACGCTCATAGGTCTCGTCGAAGTCGTCTACGCGCAGGAACAAGCCGACACGCCCGGCGAACTGCTCACCAACCGCGCCATGCTGGCGTTCCCCGTGGGCCTGCGCGAGCAGGAGGCCTGTTGCTGCGCCCGGTGGACGGACCACCACCCACCGTTTGGGTCGTCCATCGTTCGCGAGCGATGGCACGTCCTCGGTGAGCTCGAAGCCGAGCACGCCGACGAAGAACGAAATCGCTTCGTCGTAGTCGTCGACGATCAGCGACACGAGGTCAAGATGCACGGTGATACAGCGTAGAACCGGGAGATCGACCGAGGTCCGCCGCTGGTCATCACGAACGCTGGCGTGCGGCTCGGACCGCCTTTCCGAGCTTCGTGTGCAGATCGCCGACCGGCATGACCTCGACCCCGTTGGACAACCCGAGCCATTCGGCCATTAGCATGAGTTCTTCGGCCAACTCGTGGGCGACCTCCGCTTCGTCGATGCCGACTTCGCCCCACGATGCCTGCACCCGGAGCACACCGAGCTGGCGATCGCTCTTGAGGTCGACACGGGCGACGAGCTCGTCGCCCAGCAGGAACGGCAGAACGTAGTAGCCGTGGACCCGCTTGTCCTTCGGAACGTAGATCTCGATGCGGTAGCGGAATCCGAACAGTTGCTCTGCGCGCTTACGTTCCCACACCACGGGGTCGAACGGCGAGAGCAGCGCCCGTGCGGTGATGCGCCGAGGCGCCGCAGCTTCTGCCCAGAGGTAGGCGCGGTCGGTCCAACCGTCCACGACCGTTGGGATCAACTCGCGGTCCGCCACGAGCTCGTCGAGAATCGGCCGGACGATTGCCGTGGAGAGCCGGAAGTAGTCGGCAAGGCACTTCGCCGTGCCGATGCCATGCGCTTTGGCGGAACGACGGACGAGCTCCAGACGGGCGTCGTCCTCGCTCGGCGCCCGTGACTCGAGCACATGCGGCGGAAAGCATCGTTCGGTAAGGTCGTACTCCCGCTCGAACGAGGACGCCCGACGGCGGGAAGCGATTCGACCCGTCCAGAAGAGGTTCTCGACGCCGAGCTTCGCATCGTCCCAGTTCCATCCCCAGTGCTCGCGTTTGGCTCCGCGGTTCCCCGACAGCGCACTTGCCGGCACCGGGCCACGGGCGGCGATCTCGTCGTAGACGCTGGCAACCAGCTCCGGCCGTTTGGTGTGCAGATCACGCAGACCGCCCCATACCGTCGAGTCGCCTCCGAGGAGCGCCCGTTCCTTGCGGTGGCGGAACAGCGGTTCCATCGACACGGGGAGCAACGAAGCCTCGTGCGCCCAGTATTCGAAGAGCTCCCCATCGTCGTCCATCCGCCGCACGAGCGAACGGTCGTGCGTCCCCAGGCGGGCGAAGACCGGAAGCTCCTCGGACCTCACGAACACGTTGACCGAATCGATCTGCAGCAGCCCGATGCGGTCCAGGAGCTTGCGGATGTGACGGCGATCGATGCGACCAGAGGGCCGGGGCTCGGCAAACCCCTGTGCCGCCAGCGCGATCCGTCGCGCCTGGGCGAGAGGCATGGGCTTCGAGCTCGGACGGTTCGCGGCCATGGCCGATCGAGAATAGAACGTCCCTTCGTCGGACGAGTCCTCTGCGCCCATTTCGGCTGGAGTTCGCGCCCATTAGGGTGCGAAAGCGCCGAAAATCAACAATCCGGAGGCGAAATGGGCGCGAAAAGATGCAGAAACGTGGACCTCCACGGCTGGGGCCAGAGCCACGCAAAAATAACTATTGGCGCAGAGCACAAGCGCCGCCATCCACCGGAAGGGGGAATCGGGGGAACTGACGCATTTACTTCACAACCCGACCGCGTCGGCGTTGGCCGAGCAGGCCGCCGATCGACAGCGCGAGCGACAACAAGAGGACCACTGTGCCGAAGACGTTGATCTGTGGCGGGATCGACGAGCGCTTCGTGATCCAGATCTTGATCGGGAACGTCTCGACGCGTCCGGAGTTCAGGTACGTAATGATGAAGTCGTCCAGCGAGAGTGCGAACGTGAGCAGCGCGGCCGCGGCGATGCCGGGAGTAATTATCGGTAGAGTGACCCTGGTGAACGTGCGCCATGCGTTCGCACCGAGGTCCGCCGCTGCTTCCTCGAGCCGCCAGTCGAACCCGCGGATTCGTGCCTTCACGGTGGTCGTGATGTAGCTGACGCAGAACATCACGTGCGCGATCACGATCGTGATCACCCCGCGTGAGACGTTTACCGTGACGAAGAGGGTGAGCAGAGAGAAGCCGAGCACGATCTCGGGCATGGTGAGCGGAAGCACGAGAAGCATATTCACGATGCCCCTGCCCTTGAAGCGGTACTTCACGAGAGCCAGCGACATGAGCGTGCCGAGGATCGTCGAGATCAGCACCACCACGAGTGCGATCCGCACGCTCCGGTAGAACGCCGACGTGAGTTCCGGGTAGGCATTCCAGCTCTTCCATGCGTCGAGCGAGAAGCGTCCCCACTTGTAGTTGTACCGGCCCGTGACCCAACTTCCATTGGCCAGCTTGCGGCCGGGCTCGTTGAACGAAAACAGCACGACCACAAAAATCGGCGCAAACAGAAACGCCACCACCACCCCGGCCCAAACCCCCAGCACCCGAGAAGGCCACCGCTTGCGAACTGCACTCATGATTCGCGACCAACGAGCGAAGGGGTGGCGCCGGGAAGGGGCCCACCGAGGAACGGAGACCCGGTGCGACGAAGGAGCACAACGGGCGAGTACCGCAGAGTGGGAAGGCTGCCCGGTGACAGGACCCCGCAGCGGGCGCGGCAGCGGACACCACCGCGTGACAGCACCCCGCAGCGGACACCACCGCGTGGAAGGACCCCGCAGGGGACACACCTAGAAGAGCCGCTCATGCCAACTCCTCCGTGCCGAGTACGCGCGCATACAACAGCACGCCCCCGAGGATCAGCAGCATCAACACGAACGACAGCGCACTCATCTGCGGCCGGAAGTTCTCCCGCAGGAAGTTCTTCTCGATGATGTTGCCGATCATGCGCTGGCGATCTCCGCCGAGGAGCTCGGCATTCACGAAGTCGCCGCACGACGGGATGAACGTGAGCAGCGACCCGGCGAATACACCGGGGAGCGAGAGCGGAAGCGTGACCTTCAAGAACGTCCGTCGACCGTCAGCGTAGAGATCCGGGGCGGCCTCGAGCAGCCGACGGTCGATCTTGTCGAGCGACACGTAGATGGGCAGCACCATGAACGGCAGGAAGTTGTAGAGCAGCGCGCCGATCACCGCAGCATGCGTGTTGAGAACCTCACCGTTCTTCGACAGCAGGCCGGTCCAGTGCAGGAACCCGACAACCGGACCGTCGCCGAAGAGCAGGATCTTCCAGGCCAGCGTGCGGATCAGATAGGTCACGAAGAACGGGAGAACGACGGCGGCCAGGAGCAGCGTCTTGAATCGGCCGGCCTTCATGGCGATGAAGTACGCCAGCGGATAGCCGAGGATCACCGCCAGCACCGTTGCGATGAACGCGTACGCGAAGGTGCGCACAATCACCTCGCCGTTGTCGGAGAAGACGTTCGAATAGTTCGACAGGCCGCCGCGGACGAGTGAGCCTCGGCCCAGTTCGAAGAGGGGGACGACGAAGAAGACGAACAGCCACGCGAGCCCTGGGCCGAGGAGCATCCAGGGCACCCAGCGATTCGATGGGCGAAGACCGTCGCTGACCGGCTTCGCCGCGCCCCCTCCCCCGAGTGCCATGATCCGCAGTCCTCTGTGCGCTTATTGCTGGGTGGCGGCGACGAACGCTTCGTCGACCTGGTTCTGTTCGTCGTCGGTCAGGTCACGCCATGCGTAAAGCGGGGCCCCTGCGGCCGGATTGATGACCGGGTTGGCCTTTGCTTCGGCGGTCATCGAATCGGCCGCCCCCTTGACCGGCGAACCGTAGTTGATCGCTTCGAACAGGGGGCCGGAGACAGTTGGGTCGTACAGATAGTTGATCCAGGCCGCGGCGGTGTCGACATTCCCGCCCTTCGGGATGATGAGCGTGTCGCTCGCCAAGATTCCGCCCTCGGTCGGCAGCACCCACTTGAGGTCGGGATTGTCGACCTGGATGCCGGCTACGTCGCCCGACCATGCCATCGCCGCCGCGGTGTCGCCGGCGCCGAGATCTTCGATGTAGCCGTTGCCGGTGATCTTGCGGAACTGCCCGGCATCACGCAGCTTCTTGAGCTCCTCGCAGGCCTTGAGCATCTCGTCGAGCTTGGCATCAGCCGGCTTCACGCCCATCATCAGGAGCATGAAGCCGACGGAGTCGCGCATCTCCGAAAGGATCGTGATCTTGCCCTTCAGCTTCGGGTTGAAGAGGTCCTTGATCGAAGTGATCTCGCCGTCGATCTTGTCGGGGTAGTAGGCAATGCCGGTCTGGATGAGCGAATACGGCAGCGACTTCGAGCGGTCCGGATCCCAGGCCGGACTCGCGAGTGAATCGATCACATTCACCTTGTTGGGTATCTTGTCGACGGGGAAGGGCTCGACCCATCCGTTGGCGATCCACTTCGCCGCCATCCACGCCGTCGGCTGGGCGATATCGAAGCCGATTCCCTTGCCGGCCTTGAGATCGCCCTCGAACTTCGCCGTGAAGCTCACGTTGTCATCGATGGCGAGTTGATAGTCGACGTCGATGCCCGTCTTCTTGATGAATTTGGCGATCGTGGCCGCCTTCTTTGGGTTCTGATCGTTCTCGATGTAGAACGGCCACGCCGCGATGCGGACGACGCCGCCGGAGGAGGGGGCGGCGGAACCATCAGACGCAGCCGCCGTTCCCGAAGCCGATTTGTCATCGCCTCCGCAGGCGGCGAGAAGACCGGGACCGAAGCCGGCGAGAAGACCGGCACGGACGATGAACTGGCGACGGGAGAGTGACAAGGGGACTCCGTGAGTGAATTGGACGAACGTTGGTTGTTGTGGATGATGCGGTCCGTCGACCTAGAGCGACGCCTCGACCTGTTCGAGGTCGGTGCCGGTCGCTCCTGCATATTCGGTTACTTCGGGGAGCACGAATGCGCTCCCGGGCTTCCAGGTGATCCAGAGTCGTTCGCCGGGACGGCACGACAGGCCGTCGTCGGCTTCGAGATCGGCCACGAGTTCGGTGCCGTCCTCAGTTTCGACGTGAACGTCGCTGGACGCGCCATGGAACACCTGATTGGTGACCGTCGACCAGATGCCGACCCGCCCTTCAAGCTCGCGCTCTTCGAGCGAGATCCGCTCGGGGCGGAGCATGACGGTGACCTTCTGTCCAGCGGTAAAGGTGCGTGCGAGTAGCGGTGATTCCACGACAGCCCCGCCACCGACGCGAGCTGAAACACGATCACCGCTCGTACCGACAACGGTCGCCGGAAGCAGATTGGCCGAGCCGATGAAGCCCGCGACGAAGATCGTCGATGGCTGCATGTAGATCTCTTCGGGGGTACCGACCTGCTCGACCCGGCCCTGGCTCATCACCGCGATCCGGTCGCTCATGGTGAGCGCTTCTTCCTGGTCGTGGGTGACGAAGATGAAGGTGATCCCGACCTCGCGTTGGATTCGCTTCAGCTCGAGTTGCATCGCCTGACGCAGCTTGAGGTCGAGCGCGGCGAGCGGTTCGTCGAGGAGCAGCGCGCTCGGCTTGTTGACCAGCGCCCGGGCGAGGGCGACCCGCTGCTGCTGGCCGCCCGACATCTGCGACGGCTTGCGGGAACCGAAGTCACCCAGGCGAACGATGTCGAGCATGTCCTGGGCCTGCAGACGGGCAGTTGCCTTGTCGGCACCGCGAGAACGCGGCCCGAAGGCGACGTTGTCGAGCACGCTCATGTGCGGGAACAGCGAGTAGCTCTGGAAGACGGTGTTGACGTCGCGCTTGTGCGCGGGCATCCCGGCGACCGCCTGACCGGAGATGAAGATCTCTCCTTCGTCGGGCTGCTCGAATCCGGCGATCATCCGCAGGCAGGTGGTCTTGCCGCACCCCGATGGACCGAGCAGGGCGACGAACTCGCCGGGCTCGATCGACAGCGAGACGTCGTCGACCGCAGTCATCGAGCCGAATCGCTTCGTCACCCGTTCGATCCGAACAGCTCCACGGCCCCCAGTCACGCCGCGAAGCCTACGTGAGCCCAAGCTCACCGTTGTTTCCAGCGTGTAAAGGTCGGTGGGGCCGTTGGGAGAGAGGTTGCCCCCATATATGGGGGTCAAACACCTCCGTAGTGCGTTGGGAGGTGTTTGGCAGCAGCCCTGGCCCCACCGGACGGAAGCCTCAGCCGACGACGCGGCGGAGCACCACCCGTGATTCCGTGTGGGCGGCACCGTTCGCCTTGCACCAGCGGGTGAAGACGTCGAGCCCCTCGGCGCCGGCACAGTCGACGAGGACGGCGTAGTCCGCCGCGCCGGTGACGTACGCCGCGAACGTGACCTCACTGCGACCGGCGAGCAGCTCTTCGAAGCGGTCCGGCTCGACCTCCGGGCGCAGTTGCACCTCTACGACCGCTCGCATCGCCCGACCGATGGCCTCCGGGTCGACCGTGGCGCTGTACCCCGTGATCACCCCGAGCCGTTCGAGCCGACGGACCCTCTCGCCGACGGAGGTCGCCGAGAGGTGGACGAGGTCGCCGAGCTCCCGCCACGATATCCGTCCCTGTTCGACCAGCGCGGCGATGATTCGAAGGTCAACGGCATCGAGTGCCTTTGATTCATCGGCCATGGACACCATTGTGCCCGATCTTCGCCGGCTTCGACGGCAGCCGAACCGTCATGCTCGACGCATGACTCCACGAACTGCCATCCGCACCGTCGGGATACCCACCGAGATCAAAACCTCGGAGTCCCGAGTCGCGCTCACCCCCGATGGGGTCCGGGAGCTGGAACGGACCGGAGCGCAGGTGCACGTGCAGGCAGGTGCCGGCGAAGGCGCGGGGATCTCCGATGCCGACTATGCCGCCGCTGGCGCCGAAATCGTGCCAACGGCCGACGACGCTTGGTCCATGGACCTCGTCGTGAAGGTGAAGGAGCCCCAGGAGTCCGAATTCGGCTACCTCCGCTCAGACCTCACGCTGTTCACGTATCTCCACCTCGCTGCGTACCCCGAGGTTGCCGACGCGCTCCTGGCGTCGAAGTGCACGGCGATCGCGTACGAGACCGTGCAGACGGCGAACGGCGCCCTGCCGTTGCTGGCCCCGATGAGCGAGGTGGCGGGACGGCTCGCTCCGCAGATGGGCGCCCAGTTCCTCGAGCGTCACCGCGGCGGACGAGGGGTGCTGATGGGTGGCGCTCCGGGTGTCCGTCCGGCACGCGTTGTCGTCCTCGGAGCGGGGAACGTGGGATGGAACGCAGCGTGGATCGCCGCGGGCATGGAGGCGGAAGTACTCCTGCTCGACAAGAACCTCGACCGACTGCGCTTCGTCGACCAGATCCAACGCGGTCGAGTCGTCACGCTGGCATCGAACCAGGGGGCCGTCGAGCGCGCAGTGGCAGACGCCGATCTGGTCATCGGTGCCGTGCTCGTCGCCGGCGGCCGGGCACCGGTCGTAGTCAGCGAGGCGATGGTCCGAACGATGAAGAAGGGCGCGGTGATCGTCGACGTGGCCGTCGATCAGGGCGGGTGTGTGGCGACGACGCACGAGACGACGCACACGGACCCGATCTACGAACGCCATGGCGTGATCCACTACGCCGTTGGCAACATGCCGGGCGCGGTTCCCTACACCTCGACCTACGCGTTGACCAACGCCACCCTCCCCTACGTCGCCGACGTTGCCCATGGGTTGCTCGCAGCAGCGGACGACCCGGCGTTGGCGCACGGATTCAACTGCGTCGATGGGCACCTCACCAATGCCGTCGTCGCCGACTCGCTCGGCCGTCCCCACGTTCTGTTGGCGACGGTTCTTGCCTGACGGGAAATCGTCCGCGCTCTCGGCGGCAGGCCTGCGGCAGAACGCCTCCCAACGACGATCGGAGGTGTTCTGCCCCCGTATATGGGGGCAACCTCTCTCCCAACGGATCCCAAGTTCGCAGGTAGTGGCGGGTTGTCGGCAGACTGGGATCCGTGGCCCGTCTTTCGTTTCCTCCCGCTGCCCTGCCGGCATCGACCGAGCAACTCCGCCTCGACGTGCGGGACTTCCTCGCCAAGGAGATCGCCGACGGGGCATTCGTGCCCCGGTGCGACACCTGGCTGTCCCAGCACGATCCGTCGTTCTCGGCCAAGCTCGGCGCGGCCGGATTCCTCGGCCTTCCCTGGTCGAAGGAATACGGCGGGCACGGACGCACCGCGCTCGACCGCTTCGTCGTCGTCGAGGAACTCCTTGCGCATGGGGCCCCGATCGCTGCTCATTGGGTCAGCGACCGCCAGTCCGGGCCGTCGATCCTCAAGCACGGAACCGAGGAGGCGAAACGAGAGCTGATCCCCGACATGGTCGCCGGCAAGATCTTTTTCTCCATCGGGATGAGCGAGCCCGACTCCGGCTCCGATCTGGCCAGCATCCGGTCCACGGCGACGAGCACCGGCGGCGGTTGGCTGCTCAACGGGACAAAGGTCTGGACCAGCCAGGCCCACAACAACCATTTCTTCATCGTGCTCGTACGCACCACGCCGGTCGCCGAGGCCGGGGCCAAACACGCCGGGATGAGTCAGTTCGTGATGGATCTCCGAGCCCCCGGCGTGGACATCCGGCCGATCCGCACCCTCAACGGCCACCACGACTTCAACGAAGTCGTCATGACCGACGTGTTCGTGCCCGAGCACTACCTGATGGGCACCCTCGGCAACGGATGGGCGCAGGTCATCGGCGAGCTTGCCTTCGAACGGTCGGGACCCGAGCGCTACCTCTCCACGTTCCCGCTCCTTGCGGCGTTGATAGACGCGGTCGGCCCGAACCCGAGCGACGAAGCGGCGGCGCAGATCGGCATGCTCGTCGCTCGTCTCTCCGCCCTTCGACGGCTGTGCATCTCCGTGGCAGTGTCACTCGACAACGGTGGTCTTCCGGTGACCGAGGCCGCGTTGGTCAAGGACATGGGTACTCGCCTGGAGTCCGAGATCGGTGAGGTTGCCCGACAACTCGTGCCGCCGGGCGCCAACCCGGCGTTTGATCAACTCGTCGGCGATGCGGTGCTCTCCGCACCCGGCTTCACCCTTCGTGGAGGAACGAACGAGATCCTCCGCGGGATCGTCGCCCGAGAGCTTGGAGTCCGCTGATATGCGCGCAGATGATCTTCTCGTCGAAACCATCGAGGGCCTGCTCTCGAAGGAAGTGACTCCCGAACGCATTCATGCGGCTGAAGGCGGTATGGATGCGTCTCTCTGGACCTTGCTGGAGGACAACGGCCTGACCAGCGTCGGAGTTCCCGAGTCCGCCGGCGGGATGGGCGGCACGCTGCATGACCTCGGAGCGATTGTGCGGGCGGCCGGGCGTCATGGCGCACCGGTGCCGATCGGCGACACACTCGTGGCCGCAACGTTCCTCACCGGTGCCGCCATTCCTTCCGGCCCGCTGGCCCTCGCCGTCGTCCGCAACGACCGTCCGGTCATCCGCATCCCGTGGGGCGGCGTGGCCCAGCACGTCGTCGCGGTGAGCGACGACGGTGTCGCCCTTCACCCGGTTGGCTCAATGCCCATCAGCGCTCACGGCGACAACTACGCGGGTGAGCCGTGGATCGAGGTCCCAGCAGACGCGCTCCGTGCCGGAGCAAGACCGAGCAACGCCGGTCCCAGCCACGCCCAGGGTGCGGGTGCCTTCGCCCGCGCGATGCTCATGGCCGGCGCACTCGAGCGCATCGTCGACCTGTCGGTGCAATACGCGAACGAACGGGAGCAGTTCGGCAAGCAGATCGGCAAGTTCCAAACCATTCAGCACTACCTCGCCGAGATGGCGGGCGAAGCGGCCGCCGCCGGCGGCGCTCTCGACACTGCACTCGACGTGGCATCGAGCAGTGCCGACACGGAACAGCACATCTTGGTGATCGCCGCGGCCAAGGCCTATGCCGGACGCGCGGTCAGCACCGTGAACCGGCTGGCCCACCAGATCCATGGCGCCATCGGCTTCACCGACGAGCACCGGCTGCAGTACTCGACCCGTCGGCTCTGGGCGTGGCGGGACGAGTTCGGCTCCGAGTCCGAGTGGGCTGCCGTACTCGGTCGGGCGGTCGCGTCGGGTGGCGGCGATGCCCTCTGGCCCACCCTCACCCGTTGGCCCGCTGCAGTCGCGTAGTCCGCCACCGGAAGGTTGGGACGTCCGCAACCGCGTGATTCGGAACCAGCCGATCCTGGCGTTTTCCTCGGTGGCGACGAAGCTCACACCGCGTTGACCCAACTCCGGTCAGTCGCTGTGTGGCGGTTGTCGATCGAGCCAGGCTTGGAGCGTCGACGTGGTCCAGGTGGCGATGCCGGTGCCCAGGAAGTCGTTGTCGTTGGTCCAGATGGCAGCGGACAACGCGAGAGCGGTCGCGACGATTGGCCAATCATTCGGGTCACGCTGCGATCGCGCCCGGGCTTCGTCCTCGAATGCCGAGTAGATGGCTTCGTCCAACAGGACGATGTTTGCCTCAACCGCTGCCCGGCAGGCAGACGCGAGTTCGTCACCGACTTCGTCCGGCAGCCCGCGGCGGCGAACGAACGCGATAATTCTGCGAGGCAGCTCGACGGACAACTCGCCGGCCATGCGCTCAGGCATGAACAGCTCGACTCGTTCGTCGCCGAGACGGGTGCGTCCAGAAGAGGGCAACAGCTCGCCGACCAGCACGCTGGTGTCGACAACCAGCCGCATCAACGCGAGCGTCGCTTCGCGGCAACCTCTCGGATCAGCTCGTCCTCGTCGAGCCCACTGCGCTTCAACACGTCATCGACGACGGTGCCAAGTCGGCCCAGCGCTTCACGACCACGGCGCCGATCCTTCGCCTGGATCGGCACATAGAATCCGATCGCCTCACCATGCCGTTCGATCACCAACGTCTCGCCGGCGGCCAAGAGCGATGTCGCTTGATCCCTGAACTCACGTACTCCGATCGCTCGCATGTGCGACTCCTTCTCAATGTGACCACTACTGTAGCCACAACAGGCCGCAGTCGTCAACGGTCGAGAGCGAGGCACCGGCTTTGTCGCAGTCGGCGTCAGCCGATCTTCCCGGCGGCTGACCGACATTGCCGCCCTCGCTTCCCAAGAGCGTCGTATGAAGTGGCGAATACCGAATTGGAACGGGTCACGCACGGCGGACAACGACACGAACCAACCAGCCATCGTGACTCGCCGCACTCCGCCACCAACCGCAAACCTAGGCACACATACCATCGCCACCCTCACCCGAAACCACCGCCCAGATCGGACGATCGGCGTTGGTTGCACCGATCGATTGCCCCTCGGAACGTCCGTTCCTTTTGCCTCGACGCGACCCTGGTCCAAGTCAACGAAGGGACTTGCGGAAAGTGTCAGCTCGTCCGCCAACATCCGTGGGACACACGGATGTTGGCGGTCGATCCCGTGCCCGAACTAGACCGTGCTCGACGAAAGCGCTGGCTTGCGCTTTGACCTGGCGAACAGGGCGATCCCCGCAAGCAGCAGCACTCCTCCGACGACAAAGCAGGCCAAGGCTCCCTGACCGGCGCGTTCGCCGAGAATACTGAAGCCGTACGCTGTAAGGAGTAGGCCCTTCGTCGCCTCGCCCGCGAGTAGGTCATTCGCGATCGCGTCAGCCCGGTTGGATTCCTTGACCAACTCCAGGGTGGCGGGCGAGTTCGGATCGGCCTTCAGAGCGTCGAACATCTTCACACGGCTGAGGTATCCGTTGTAATGATCCTGGAAGTATGTCTTACCCTTGTCGACCATGGTGAGGTCGATTCCGATCTGATACAGCGCGTAACACTCGGCCTGTTTACCCGTTTTGAGAGGTTTGCCGGCGTTCTTCACCAGACATTTGACCTTTTGTTGTGACGGCATCAGACCCGCCTTCGGGGTGAACGAAATACCGTGAGCCACAAGTTGACTCTTTACATAATTATTGGAAAAGTTGGACTGGTTCTGCAACACTGCGCCCAGAACCAAAAGAACGAAAGCCGATAGTAGAACTCCAAGTGTGAAACCTTTGTTTTTCATAGTGCTTATTCCATTCTCCGTAGACAGTGCTTGGTTGGAATGTCAGCCGCCCGGATCGGGTGGCCCGAGAACTATCGCAGGAAATGTTGGACGATGCCGGTTCGGTCAGCGATTAGTCACGGGCGGCACCGGTTTCGGGCAAGGTCCAACGACTCTCGGTACATCGGCCTGCCAGCAGACGCGCGACTGCAACCCGAGTGTGCGCCTCAGACCCGGCCGGTCGAGGCGTCAATGCCTCCGGGGCGCCAAAGCGTGCGGGTGCCAAAGAACGGCGGTACGCCCACGATGCACGACACTGGTGGGGTGAGCACTTTGGACGAAGTCGGCGAAGCAGCAGGTTGGCGATGCTGGCTCTGTGACCTCCCAGTCGATCCGGACCTGTCGGTGAACGACCGTCTGGGACCGAGCATCGACCGGTGCGAGGTTCTCGTGCGCTCCTTCGGGAAGAAGAAGCCCCCGGCACCCGAACGGCTGGCACATCGCGATTGCAACACCAGCAAGGGTGCTGTCAAGCCGGTCGTCGCCTGGCCCGACGACATCATCGTCTTCGACCCCGCCCCGATCATCCAGTCCGTCGAGCGGTTGATGGCCAAGGGCGGTCGCGAAGTGGTGACCCGGTGTGCGTCGAAGAAGGACGCCAAAGATGCGTCGATGTGGCTGCTCGACCGATTGTCGAGACTCGTGCCCGACGAGACGTTCACCACACGCCTCGACGAAGGCGGCGGTCAGTACCTGGTGAGCCTGCTCGCCGAACGCCGCTGAGTTTGCGACCTCCACAAGCGTGACCCCGGCGCCCTCAGTCCTCCGGCGGGAGTGATTGGTACCGGTCGAGCATGGAGGTCATCACGCCCTTGATGGCGACGGCGGCCTCGTCGCGTGACATGGCGGCACTGCCGTACACGGCACTGCTGCGCGCTGGCTCAGCCTTGTGTTCGAGCGCGTAGGCGACCGCATCGGCAAGATCCGTGGCGAACGCCTCGGCGACGCCGGGCTGGGTCTGCGGTCCCGTCACGGCCATGTGCAGCGAATTCGGATATTGCTGCCCATTGAGGCGCCATCCGCGAGTCCGCATGAAATCGTTGACGTGGTACACGTCGTACTCGTCCGACGTGAACGAAAACAAGTATGTGGGCTTCCCATTCATGCGGAGCGACGGATGTGACTGCACGGCTTCCTGCATCGCGAACGAAGCCTCGAAGATCTTCTTGGCCTTCGCCAGGTAGCCCTCCCGCCCATTCGCCACCATCGACGCCCACGTGGCCGCGAGGAGTCCGCTCGACCTCGAGCCGTCCATACCGGGTGAGCTGTACTTACCCCCCGACCATCCGGTCATGAAGAAGTACTGCCCGTTGCGCAGCGCCCGGTCACGGAACATCAGGATCGAGGTGCCCTTGAATCCGTATCCGTACTTATGAGTATCGGCGGAGATGGTCGTGACCCCAGGGACGCGGAAATCGAAGGGAGGGATGTCGTAGCCGAGCATCTCACCGAAGGGGAGGATGAACCCCCCGAGGCAGCCGTCGACGTGGAGGCCGATGCCGCGCTCGATGGCCAGGTCCGAAAGTTCCGCAATCGGATCGATGGTGCCATAGCCGTAGTTCGACGCCGAGCCGATGATCGCAACCGTGTGGTCGTCGATCATCCCCGCCATTGCGGCGACGTCGACCTGCGTGGTGACCGGGTCGATCGGGGCGTGACGCATCTCGACGCCGAACAGGTGACACGCCTTGTCGAAGGCCGGATGGCCGCTCTCGGGCTTGATCACGTTGGGCATGCGGTTGCCCTTGGCATACGCGTCTTCGCGGTACGCAAGCATGGCGTGAGCGATGCTTCCGGTACCGCCGCTGGTGACGAGACCGACCGGGTCGTGACCTCGTTCGGCCGCGGCCGAGCCGTGCATGAGGTCGAGGCCCATGGCGATGATCTCGCCTTCGAAGCGTGTGGCGCTCGGGGCGATGTCGCGCTGGAGGGCATTCACGTGGCCGTACATGCCAAAGGCTTTCGCCATGAACGCGTAGTGCTCCTTGTCACCGCAGTAGAACGACCCCGATGCCTTCCCCGGCTCCCACGAGCCATCCTCTTCGCTTGCCATCTCGCGAAGTTCCTGAAGGATCGCCTCGTGATCGCGGCCTTCCGACGGAAGTCCGCGCACGACCGTGTAGCGATCGGCGTACGGGAACTGCGGGTTCTTCTTCATGAGGACTCCATTTCGAGATGTGGGTGAGAGGGCTAGCTGTGCGGGTGAAGGCGAGCCATCGGCTCGGCCAATCGGTCGTGAAGGTCGCGGAACACGAGTGTCCGCTCGTCGAAGAGAGCCGACGCGGCGGTCGGTTCGTATTGACGACGGATCGGGACAAGGGCTTCAAGGTCGCCGATACCGATCCGGTCGATCGAGAGAAAGCCGAGCAGCCCGGCGCCGCGAGCGTTGGCGTGGCGCGGACCTTCGACCTGCTCGACGACACGGCCGAGTACGTCGGCCATCGTCTGCGCCCACGTATCGGACTGCGCCCCGCCACCGGCAAATCGCAGCATCGGGAACGACACGCCGAGAGTTGCTTCGACTTCGTCGGCAAGCCAGCGCATCTGCAGGGCGACACCCTCGAACACCGCCCGCAGCATGTGCAAACGGGTGGTCCCCATCGAGATCCCGATGAACGCGCCACGGTGTCGTGGGTCGGCCCTCGGCGATGCCGCTCCGTAGAGCCACGGGAGAAACATGAGCCCCTCGGCTCCGGGCGCTACTCCTTCCACCGCATTGGACACCCGATCGAACAGGTCATCCGGGCCCGAGTCGATCCGGTCGACCAAGCCGTCGTCGGGCCGGACGATCTCATTGAGAATCGTCTCCAGGACCTTGCCACCCAACCCGGCTTCGGCCATGACGTAGTACCGGTCATGGAGCGCGCTGGGCATGGTGGCTATGAACTTCGACGGTTCGACGACGCGGGTCGGGTGGTGCGCAGTCAGCACACCGGTGGTTCCCATCACGACCGTCCCCTGACCCGGTTCGAGGGCGCCAGTGCCAAGGGCTGCGGCCACGCTGTCATTGGCACCCGCGACGACGACAACGTCACGCCGAACTCCGAGGTCGTCGGCGACGGTCGGGAGGATGGTGCCGAGGACCGAGAGCGAGGCCACCAGTTCGGGCAGTTTCGAGCGATCGATTCCCGCCCGTGTGATCAGGTCGTCCGACCACGATGATGCGCCGACCAAGCGATTGTCGGTGAGGGCGAGCGGCATCGCGCTGCACCCGGTCGCCGCAAGACGTCCGCAGAACCTCGCGTTGAGATAGTCCATCGGCTCGAGATACGCCACGGTGCGGGCGTGCATCTCGGGCTGGTCATGTTGCACGTGGAGGAGGTGAGCGAGCGAGGTGCTCGGATACAGACCGTGCACGTCCGCCCAGTGTGCCCGTGCCGATACGCCACCATCGGCCGCCGCCGGTCCCGTAACGGACGAAGCGCCAGAGGACAGCGCCGACGTGTAGCGCTTCCCTCGGCCGTCGAGCCACACGAACATCGGACCGACCGGTTTGCCCGAGGAGTCGACAGGAATGATGGAGGACCACTGGCTCGTCGCGCAGACCACGGCGACCTCACGCGCCGCAGCGGGTCCCGCGGCCGCGAGCGCATGTCGAGCGGCGTTCATCACGGCGCTCCAGACCTGTTCTGGATCCTGCTCGGCGACAGAGTCCGGTCCGAACCGGGTGACGACGACTTCGGTACCCGAACCCAGGATGCGGCCGTCCTCGGCGACGACGCTCACCTTCGCCGCCGTGGTTCCCAGGTCGATGGCGAGGGCGTTCATCGGCCCTTTTTCGCACCAAGCGGCTCTGGCTTGTGGCCCAGCTTTCGGCTCTGCTTGCGGGCTCCCTGTGAGGCAGAACCCGTCTCGTCGTAGCGCTCGAGGTAGGCACACACTGCAGCCTTGGTCTCGTCGATGATCAGCGGGTCACCCGTTGGATCGAGCCGGAACGCGAGGTCGAGTCCCTTGTCGACGATGCCTACCACGAGGTGCATTGCGGTGTCGGGATCGACTCCGCGCAGGCGAAGTCCTGAACGTTCAAGACGACTGAGCGCCGCTCGCGCCTCAGCGAGATCGTGGCTCACATTCTCCTGGATCATCTGCGCGCTTTGGAATCGGGAGAACCACAGGACGCGGAATCCCGGGTCGGTTCGGTAGAAACCAACGAGGGCATCGATCACCGCACACAAGCCTTCGCGCCACGGCCGATCCGCGTGCTCCGCGTGTACCCGATCAGCGATCGGGGTCACGTTGGCGATGGATCTCGCCATCACGGCCTCGTAGACCGCTTCCCGGTTCGGGAAGAAGTCGTACAGCCAACCGACCGATACGCCGGCGCGCGAGGCAATGAGCGCCGTGGTGATGGCGTCGGGGCCGATCTCGTCGATCAACTCTGCGGCGGCATCGAGCACGCTGGCCATCCGGGCACGGCTGCGTTGCTGCGTCGGCACGCGGCGACCCCACGCGTCATCCGCAGCGGCGACGATGGGAAGCACGGGCACGGGCATGAACGTTTTCCTCGGAAGAAGTCGGACAGGTGAGTGGAAACCCGAGTGGGATTCGGTTTAGTGTCCCACGAACGCCAACAAGGGAGCGCACGATGCCGAAGTCCTCACCTGTGAAGTCCTCGCCGCTGGAATCGAGAACGCCGGTGTTGAGACGACGTCGGCGGGTCGTTCTGACCGTCCTCGCTGCCAGCTCACTCCTGATGGGAGCCTGCTCGTCCAACAGCAAGGACACGACAGCGGCAACCGAGGCGGCTCCGGCAACCGAGGCGGCCCCGGCGACTGAAGCTGCTGCGCCGGACACAGCAGCCACGCCGACCGAAGCGGTTGCCGCCCCCGACTCAGCCGCAGCAGAAACTTCTGCCCCCGCAGCACCCGGCAAGGCTCGGGAGTTGGTGATCGCACGTGACATGGATACCAACTCGACCGACCCGTCGAGGGCGTATTGCGACACCTGCCAGATCTTCATGACCGCGATCTACGAGACGCTCATCACGCTCGACCCCGCCGACCCGAACAAGCAGATCCCACGACTGGCTACGAAGTGGGAGGCCAACGCTGACAACACCGTCTTCACCTTCACCCTGAACCCCGATGCGAAGTTCGCCGACGGCTCTCCCGTGGAGCCGAAGGACGTGAAGTGGTCGTGGGAGCGTCTCGCCAACGTGAAGGGTTCGGCCTCGTACCTCATGGCCGGGTTCAAGAGCATCGACACTCCTGATGCAACAACGGTTGTCGTCACCTTCGGTGCCCCGAACTCCGCATTCCTCCCAATCGTTGCCGCCGGCTACATGGGCATCGTGAACAGCGATCTGGCGACCAAGAACGGCGCGAGCGCCGGTGCAGATGCGGCCACGGCCGACAAGGGTGAACCCTGGTTCCTGAAGAACTCCGCCGGCAGTGGCCCGTACATGCTCGAGTCGTATACACAGGGCGCCGATCTCATCCTGAAGCGCAATGACGCATATTGGGGCGCATCGAAGCCAGTATTCCCGAGGGTCACCTTCAAGCAGGTGAAGGACTCCGCCTCGCAGCTGCAGCAGCTCCAACAGGGCGACGCCGACATCGCCATGCAGCTCGCGATCGACTCGCTCTCCCAACTCGATGGCAACGCCAAGGTCACGACGAAGATCGTCGACTCCTATAACTACGTCTACATAGCGTTGAGCCCAGGGGCAGTCGGCGCCGAGAACATGAAAGATGCCAACGTCCGTAAGGCGATCGGCATGGCGATCGACTACCAGGGCGCCATCGACGCACTAGTTGCCGGCAAAGGCAAGACGCAGGCGTCACCGATCCCCAACGGCTTCCTCGGCTCGAAGGGTCTACCGCTCCCCACCTATGACCTGGCCAAGGCCCAGGAGATGCTCAAAGCAGCCGGGAAGGAAGCTGGGTTCAGCCTCGACGCCACCTACCCGAAGGTGAACGTCTACGGGGTGGACTTCGACCTCATGATGCAAAAGATCCAGCAGGACCTGAAGAAGGTCAAGATCGACCTGAAGCTGACGCCCGTCGAGTTCCCGCAGTGGGCCGACAAGATCGGCAAGCAAGGCATCCCGGTGACCGCCGTGTACTTCGCGCCGGACCACTCCGATTCGAGCCAGTACGTGCAGTACTTCGGTGCCATCCCCGACTCCTCGTGGGCAGGTCGCGGCGGCGGAGGCAAGGCGGGCAAACCGTTACTCAACGAGGCCGAAGTGACCGGTCTCGCCGCGGCCCTCGCTGCATCCGGTGACGCCAAGGAGAAGGCGTACACCGCTCTCGGGCAGGCGATGATCGATGACGCAGTGATCTTCCCGATCGTGAACCCGCAGCTCGTCCTCGCCAATGCGTCCGACATCACTGGCATGCACTACAGCGCTTGCTGCAACCTCGACCTGGCTCTCCTCGGGCTCAAGAGCTGATGGCCTGAGATAGTGCATCTGCGCAAAAGCACCTCGAACGTCATTTCGCGCCGACTCGGTCGACTTCGCAGGATTCAGTCGGTGTTCGACGTTCAAGGCCCTTCTGCTTCGGTGCACTAGTGGGGCGGTACATACTTCGCCGCCTGGTCATGATGCCGTTCCTGCTGCTCGGCATCGTGACCATCGCGTTCGGCATCTCGCGATTGATCCCGGCGAACCCGCTCGCCTCGATCGTGGGCGAGCGACAACTCAACAACGAGGTCGTCGTCGATGCCGCCAAGGCCCGGTGGGGACTCAACGGTTCCATTCCCGAGCAATACGTCAAGTATCTGAAGAACATGTCGAACGGCGACCTTGGCACGTCGTTCCGTACCCGCCAGAGCGTCGTCACCGATCTCCGCGAGCGTCTCCCCGCCACGCTGGAGCTCGGTGTCGGCGCTCTCCTCATCGGCGGTATCGGCGGCGTAGCCCTTGGTGCCATTGCGGCGAGCCGGAAGGACCGCGCCATTGACCACGGAGCGCGGCTCTTCTCACTTCTCGGTTCGTCACTCCCGGTGTTCTGGATCGGGCTCGTGTTCCTTTCGATCCTCTATGCCCGTCTCGGATGGTTCCCCGGGCCGGGCCGACTCCCTCCGCGCACGCTTCCCCCTCCCAGGTTCACCGGCTTCTACTCCGTCGACGCGCTGATCGACGGCGACTTCTCGCTTTTCAAGGAGTGCCTCAAGCGACTTGCCATGCCGTGCTTCGTCCTCGGATGGGCCTACATGGGTTCGATCTCGCGGCTCGTCCGTGCCGCGATGCTCGACGAACTGCACGCCGACTACGTCCGCACCGCCCGGGCGAAGGGCCTCAAGGAGCGAACGGTTCTCCGTGCCCATGTGCTGCGAAACGCATGGCTGCCAACGCTCACGATCCTCGGCTTTTCCTTCGCCCAGCTGCTGACCGCATCGGTGTTGACCGAGACGATCTTCCAGTGGAACGGGATCGGCTCCTACGCCGTCCAGGCGGCGCAGACGCTCGACTATCCGGCAGTCGCCGGCGTCTCGCTGTTCGGCGGGCTGGCGTTCCTGCTTGCCAACCTCGTGACCGACGTGCTGTATGCCGTTGCCGATCCGAAGATCCGGCTCTCGTGACCAGCACGACCATCGGCCGGAAGCGTGGCCGCATCGCGCCAGAGTTCCGACGGCCGGCCATCATCGGCGGCGCCGCCGTCGCGGCTGCGTGGCTCATCGTGGTTCTCACGGTTTCCTGGTGGGCGCCGTACAAGCCTCTCGAGTCGGTCGGGCGCCGACTGGACTCTCCGAGCTGGTCACACTGGCTCGGAACGGACGCACTCAGCCGTGACGTGTTCACCCGAGTGCTCTACGGCGCCCGACAGACACTCCCCATTTCCGTCGCCGTCATTGTGTGCGCGGTGACGATCGGCAGCATCGTCGGATCCATCGCCGGCTACGTCGGCGGATGGCTCGACACGGTCCTCATGCGGATTGTCGATGTCACGGTGGCATTTCCTCCGATCTTCCTCGCGATGGCTGTAGCCGCCGCACTGGGACCAGGTCTTCGAAATGCGTTCATCGCCATGGTGATCGTGTGGTGGCCGATCTACGCGCGCTTACTTCGAGGACAAGTGCTCTCGATCAAACATCGCGACCACATCCAAGCGGCCGTTTCGATCGGAGCGAAGCCGAGCCGAATCCTGCGCAAGCACGTCATCCCCCTGTCGTTCACTCCCGCACTGATCAACGCCACACTCGACCTCGGACAGGTGGTGATCCTGACCGCCACGCTGAGCTTCCTCGGCCTCGGAGCGAAACCACCGTCGCCTGAATGGGGGGCAATGATCACCGATGGCGCAAAGTACTTCTACCAGTGGTGGGTGGCCGTAGCGCCCGGCCTCGCCATCCTGACGATCGGTCTGGCGCTGAACTTCCTCGGTGATGGACTCCGTGACGCTTTCGATGTGCGGGCTCGTCGATGAGCGAGCCGAAGGGCGAGCCGCTCCTCGAGGTTCGCGGACTCGATGTCCGATTCCACGTGAGCGGCGGGTCTGTTCACGCTGTGCGCGGCCTCGACCTCTCTGTCCACCGGGGAGAGGTTGCTGCCGTCGTCGGCGAGTCGGGCTCGGGGAAGAGCGCAACGATGCTCGCGGCGCTCGGTCTCCTCGATCCCAACGCCAGCGTCCAAGGGTCCGTTCGCTTCGACGGCGTCGAGATGATCGGTGCACCCGGATCAGTCCTTCGAGGGGTGCGAGGAGGGCGAATCGGGATGATCTTCCAGGATCCGATGACGTCGCTCAACCCGGTGCTCACCATCGGCCGCCAGATCGCCGAAGCCGTCATCACCCATCAGAAGGTCTCACCGAAGCAGGCCGAGGCCAAGGCAGTTGAGCTGCTCGAAACGGTCACGATGCCCGACGCGAAGAATCGGGTTCGCGCGTTCCCGCACGAGCTATCCGGCGGCATGCGACAGCGAGTGATGATCGCCATGGCTCTCGCCAATGACCCGGACATCCTGATCGCCGACGAGCCGACAACCGCGCTCGACGTCACCATCCAGGCCCAGATCCTGCAAGTCCTCCGCACACTCCAGGTCGAACGTGGACTGACGATCGTCCTCATCACCCACGACCTCGGCGTGGTCGCCGGGCTCGCCGACACGGTGCACGTGATGTATGCGGGCACGGTCGTCGAGGCCGGTCCGGTCGTCGACGTCTTCCACCGTGCGAATCATCCCTACACCGCGGGGTTGCTGGCATCTCTGCCTCGGCTCGATCGCCCCGAGCGCGAGCTCGTCCCGATCGGTGGAATGCCCCCGTCCCTACGCAACGAGCCGGCGGGATGCGCCTTCGCCCCGAGGTGTCGCCACGCCGTCGAGAGTTGCACCGTTCATGCTCCGAAGCTCCAGTCCGTCGGTGCCTTGCGCGTTGCGTGCGACGTGCTCCCATTTGGAACTCAGGATGGACGATGAGCTCACCCTTCTCGGACCCTGGCCTACCGCCGACACCGTTGCTGTCCGTACGCGACCTCGTCAAGGAGTTCCCTGTCCGTCGGCGTTCATGGCGTGATCGCCACCCGCCGCCGGTGCAGGCCGTATCGGGGGTGTCCTTCGACGTGCACCGCAACGAAACACTCTCTGTCGTGGGCGAGTCAGGATGCGGCAAGAGCACCACGGCACGGTGTGTCCTACAGATCGTCCCGCCCACCCGCGGCTCGGTGAGATTCGACGGAATCGAGTTGACGACACTGTCGCCGGAGGACCTCCGTCGGAGTCGGCGGCGGTTCCAGATGGTGTTTCAGGACCCACACGCGTCGTTGAATCCGCGGATGACGGTGGGCGACATCATCGGCGAGCCGCTCGTGGTGCATGGTGCGTCGGCGGGAGAGGCCGACGAACGCGTGCGGGAGTTGCTCGACCTCGTGCAACTCGGTTCTGATGCGGCCGAACGGCATCCTCATCAGTTCTCCGGTGGGCAGCGTCAGCGCATCGGCATCGCTCGAGCACTCGCCCTGCGCCCCGACCTCATCGCTCTCGACGAGCCCGTTTCGGCGCTCGACGTGAGCATCCAGGCCGAGATCATCCGCCTCCTGCAACGGCTACGCCATGAGTTCGGCCTCGCGTATCTCTTCATCGCCCACGATCTCTCCGTCGTGCGACACCTCAGTGACCGCGTGGCGGTGATGTACCTCGGCAAGATCGTCGAACTCGCTCCGACCGCACAGCTCTATTCCTCGCCGGCCCATCCGTACACCTCCGCACTCCTGTCGGCTGCCCCGATCCCCGATCCGTTGATCGAACGGGGACGTGAGCGGATCGTCCTCGCTGGCGATCCTCCCAACGCCGCGGATCCTCCCTCAGGTTGTCGCTTCCGAACGCGTTGTTGGAAAGCACAGGAGATATGCGCACAGATCGAGCCGGCGTTGACCGAGATCGGGAACGGACAGCACGTGGCCTGTCACTTCCCCCTCCAGGACTGAGGTCTTGGACACGCTTGCCGAGCTCGGGTCGGGGTGCCGCGCCACGCCGACCCGCATTCAGTCGGCGAAGTCGGACGGTCGGTCAGATCCACCAGCCTGGGCCCATCCCAGGAGCGAGGATGGCGAGATGCGCGAGGTCACCTGCGGCGGCGAGGCGACGGTCAAAGGTCAACAGCGATCCGAGATCATCGCCGAGTTCGAGGGCGGACGCGAGATGCAACGCGTCGAGGGTCCGAAGGTCTGCCGTTCCGATCGACCGTGCGGTCATGAAGGTCGTCTCCGACGGGACCACAAGTGTTACGGCAGCGAGCGCATGGTCGACCTCCTCAGGCGGAATGCCGAGGCGAAGCGCGGCGCGGTGGGCCTCCACGGCCAAGAGCGTCGACGACCAGAGTTCGACGTTTGTGACCGCGGCCCGCACGTCGTCCGAACTCGGTTCTTGGACGACGAGCTTCAAGAAGGCCGACGTGTCCAGATAGGCGATGGACATTCTCAGTCGTCGGCTCGCAGGGCGTCGAGCACCGACGATGCCGACAACGAACGCACGCTCGGCGGGGGAAGGTCGGAAGGCGCAACGGTGGCCCTTCGCACTCGTCCGCTGGCGACAAGCGCCGCCGAGCCGCGAAGGGAGGAAGGGGGTACGAGAACAGCAACGAGCGTTCCGCGGTCGGTCACTCCGAGGGTCTCCCCGGCGCGCACGCGCCGGATCACGGCTGACGAGTGCTGCTGAAGCTCACGAATAGCGATCGACTCCACGTGCGTCGATCGTAGCACCAGCACCCGTGGGACGACCTACCCAGGACGATCGCCCGCCATTCGGTTCGGGTTCGCAGCAGTTGGAGCCAAACTTGCCGGCGAGAGCATCCATGGCCGACCATTCCTTACCCGTCCGAGAAGCAGTACGCGCACAGAACATCCTTGGCGAGGGTCCGCTGTGGGACATCGAGCGAGGAGGTTTGTGGTGGCTCGACCTCAAGCGAAGAACGATCGGCTTCTGGACGCCCGAGGCAGACGAGCACCGCACGTGGCCTGTCCCCGGGCTTGTCGGCTCGGCCGCGCTATGTCCCGACGGCCGACTCCTCGTTGCCGGATCGATGCTCTGGGACTTCGACCCTTCGGCCCCGGAACCTTTCATGGTCCGCGCCGCGATGCCAACCGACGAGCCGACGACAAACCGGTTCAACGACGGTCGCGTCGACGCCCAGGGACGTTTCGTGGTCGGCACGATGGACGATGCTGAGGTCGATCGAAGCGGTGCCCTCTATCGAATCACCGATTCGTCGAGTGGCACCTTGGGCATCGAGCTGCTCTGGAAAGGGTGCGGCATTCCGAATGCGGCCTGCTCATCGCCGGACGGAGCGATCGGGTACTGGGCCGACTCGTGGGGTCCGGTCATCTACCGCTACGACCCGGACGATCCGGCCGCTTCACGGCAGCGATTCGCCGATACCGGAAGCGAGGGCGGAGCCGACGGAGCGTGTGTCGATGCCGAAGGACACGTCTGGCTCGCGCACTGGGACGGCTGGAAGCTCAGTCGTTTCCGGCCGGACGGCACCCTCGAGCGGACGGTTCGACTGCCGGTGCAGCGGCCGACCTGCCCCGTGTTCGGTGGCCCAGACCTCGCCACGCTCTTCGTCACCACCGCGATCTACGGACTGACCGACGACGAACTCCGCTCCCAGCCTCTTGCCGGTTCGATCCTCGCCCTTCCGGTCGGTGACGTTCTCGGCATCGTCGGTTTACCCGAGCATCGCTTCCGTCGGAACATGACGCTCTAGACAGCATCGGCCGGAACGGTGTCAGACAGCGACCCCGAGCACCGCAAGGAAGAAGGCGCCAACGCTGACGACGGTGCGGGCCAGGTGGATTCGCTGCCACTGACGGAGCTCCGCCGAGAGGGCGACATCGTCGCGGTCGGCAGCCAATACCGGCAGGCGTTCGTTCGCCGAATGGAAGTACAGCCGGTAGAAGACCAGGAGCGACGCGGCCAAGACAGCGGAGGCGACCGTGCACCAATCGGCAAGGTCCCGTTCCGATCTCCATGCGACCGCTATCCCTGAGACAAGAGACATCGACGTGGCCCCGGCCGTCAGCGGGGCGAAGAACCGGTAGAGGCGCGGAGCGAACCCCGCGTGGAGATCGGCGAAGGCATCCGAACGAAGGGATCGCCAGTACGGCACGAGCACGAGGCCTTCGAGGCAGAGCGAACCCGCCAACAGGCCAAGGAGCATCGCCGTGGCAAGACGAAGCGCGTTCATCGGGCCGCTCCCGTTCTCGGCCGGTGTTCATTTCTCGTCGTCGTCGTCTTGTCCATGGGATTTTGTTCGCTTCCAGATAGTTAGGCGTCTAACTATACATTGATTAACTATAATGAGAAGCATGAACGACGAAGACCTCATCGACGAACTGCTCCACGGATGGGAGTCAGCGCGACCCGACCTCGAGTTTGCGCCGATGGCACTCTTCGCCCGATGCAACCGCTTCGTCACGCTGTCGATGCGTCAACTCGAGGCAACACTGGCAGACCATGAACTGTCAGTGGGAGAGTTCGATGTCCTGTCGGCGCTCCGACGCAGCGGCGAACCGTTCACCCTCAAGCCATCCGAGCTCGCCGATCGGGTCATGGTCACCCGCGCCGGAATCACCACTCGCGTCGACAAGCTGGAGGAGAACGGGTTCGTCGAACGGCGTCGTGATCCGAACGATCGCCGGTCGGAGCCCATCGTGCTCACGAAGGCTGGACGGCGCCTCATCGATGGAGCGCTCGTCTCCTACCTCGACAACCAAACACGGCTCTTCTCCGGATTGAATCCAGCGCAGCAGCGTCAACTGGACTCCCTGCTCCGACGCCTCCTCTGATCGGACAACCGGACGTCCGGTCCGACAGGATGCCAACCCGCCTACAACGCGACGACCGTGAGCCGTCAGACGAAACTGAGGACCGTCTGAGGAGTGCTGAAGGCTGCTGAGGGCGGCTCTCAGGTCCGGTGACCCACGACGCGGCAACCTGGGTCTCATGCAACCCACCGCAAACACCATCTTCGACACGATCGTCATCGGCGCCGGACAGGCCGGGCCGGGATTGGCCGCAACCCTGGCCGGCCGCGGAGAGCGAGTGGCCATCATCGAACGAAGCCACCTCGGCGGCACCTGCATCAACACGGGTTGCCGACCGACGAAGGCGATACGAGCCTCGGCGCGGGCAGCACACGTGGCGCGCTCGAGTGCCGCTCTCGGCGTCCACTGCCCCGAGGTGCGGGTCGACTTCGCCGAAGTCATCGGCCGCAAGGACGCGCTGCTCGCCGGTTGGCGAGCCGGGTCGGACTCCTGGCTCGAGAACGATCCGGTCATCACGCTGTACCGCGGGTCCGCTCGTCTCGACGGCACCGAGGCGGGCGAGCACGTCGTACAGATCGACGGCGGAGCGCAAGATGGTCAACGGCTTCGAGCTCGGCGGGTCATCATCAACACCGGTGGGAGGTCCGTTCCGCCTCCCATTGCCGGTCTTGACAGCACGCCGTGGCTCGACCACGTCAGCGTCCTCGATCTGAAGGAACTTCCTCGACACCTGGTCGTGCTCGGCGGCAGCTACATCGGTTTGGAGTTCGCCCAGATCTTCCGCCGGTTCGGATCCGCCGTCACCGTCGTGGAGCGCGCGCCGCGCATCGTCGCGCGCGAGGACGTGGAGATCTCGGCCGTGATCGCGCAGTTCCTCCGTCACGAGGAGATCGACGTGATCGAAGCGACCGAGACCACGTCGGTGTCGTCCTCGGACGGCGGAGTTACGGTCACCCTCGGCGATGGCCGGACCATTCAGGCGTCGCACATACTCGTCGCATCCGGACGAGTGCCGAACAGCGACGGACTCGGACTGGAAACCGTCGGTGTCGACCGCGACGGCCGCGGCTTCATCACAACCGATGAGGTATACCAGACGTCCGCCGAGGGCATCTACGCAGTCGGCGATGTGAACGGCCGAGGCGCCTTCACTCACACCTCGTATCAGGACTACGAGATACTCGCCGATCATCTCGCCGGTGGTGCGCGAACGGTCGCCGGGCGCGTCACCACGTATGCCCTGTTCACCGATCCCCCGCTCGGCCGCGTCGGCATGACCTTCGATGAAGCGCGTCGCAGCGGCCGGTCGATCTCGACGGTGAGCTTCCCCATGGCTCGCGTCACGAAGGCCGTGCTCGACGGCGAGACCGATGGTCTCGTGCACATCGTGACCGACACCGCGACCGGCGAGATCCTGGGCGCGGCGTGTCTCGGACTTCACGGTGAGGAGATCGTGCAGAGCATCAGCCTGCTCATGCACGTCGGGGCGCCGGTTTCGGCGCTCGCATCGTGGCTTCCGATCCACCCGACGGTCACCGAATACTTGCCGACCATCGTCAGTGGACTGCAACCCGACGCCATGTGACGGCGGGCGAGGAATCGGCGCGCCGACTCGCGATGTCGCGGAAGACTTCACGGGAACCGGAACCGGATTCGCACAGGGCGTCGAGTTGCAGTGCGGTCTCGGGAGAATCGCATTGCCTGGTTCCCGTGCTCACCGAATTCTTGGCATTCCGTCACCGAGATCGCCGGAGCGCGTGCCCCACGTCAGTACGAACAGGTTCAGGTTTCTCGAGGCGTCGACGCGTGGACGAGGTAGCCGTCGACAGGAGCCAAGCGCACGTGATCAGTACGAGACCATGCGTTCCAGCCGCATGTAGGAAGCGTCGGCGGCGGTCACCAGCTTCGACACCGTCGCTGAGGCATCGATAATGCCCAGATCGCTCGATTGATCGATCGATGCCTTCAGCGCACGGTCCGATTGCTCGGAAAGGAGGTCGACAACCATCACCCGATCCGGGAAGTAACTCGCAAGGTCCGCGAACTTCTGGTCGTAGTACGGGCTCGCGGAGAGAGCGACGACAGGCACGCCTTGACCCGAGGCAAACACGGCAGCGTGGTAGCTGCCGGTGACAAGGAGACGTAGCGCCCCGATTCTGCGGACCGTCAACTCAAGGGCTCTCGTGGGAGTGGCGTTGAAGATTCCGCTGGGCGATTCGGCGCCGGCTGGCGAGTTGTCCCCATTGCGATCAAGCGCGATCGGACACCACGAGAGGGCGAGCTTGTGATCCACTGATGCCTGACGGACCACGTGGATGATGCGGTCACGACGAGCGCGATTGACGTTCGCGTAGCTGGTCGTGCGGACGTTCAAGCCAAGATCGCCGGTGAACGGGGCGATCGGGCCCTCGGCGAGCACGGCGAGCGCCTCGTCACCGGTGAAGAGCAAACGCTCGTCGGCGATTCCGATCGAACGCAAACGGCATTTCTCGCTTGTTCCCATTCGCACGGAGACGACTCCAGCGACCTGAAGGGCTTCGGACACTCTTCGCTGGAGCGCTTCGTCGTTGAACGGGCCAATCATCTGTCCGAAGAAGGCGACGGGAATGTCTCGTTCGAACGCCGCGACGGCGAGGTCGGCGACGCTGCGAGCATGACGGGGAAACGAAGAATTCAAGAAGCCTCCGCCCGCCACGACCAGGAGATCGACATGTCGCAGTCGTCGTTCGAGAGACTTTCTCGCGACCCCTCGCAGCAAGGAATTGCTGCGCGGCGCCCGGGCGACGAAGCCCCGATCGTCATGCGGGTGGGCGTCCGGCGCCAAGTTGGCGAGCCGATCCGGACTACTCGTTGGCACGACCAGTGTGGCGAGGGGGAAAAGAGACCGCAGCCGGGCGAGTGACGCTTGTAGCTGCGCGACATCGCCGACGTTGTTCAGCGCGTGGCTCCCGTGCTCGACAAGAATCCTCATCTTGCTGCGACCGCAGCGTGCATCGGGTCGTCGAGCTTCGGTGACCAACGCGCCGTTTCCGACCCACGCAACTTGCGGCGTGCGTACACGGCGTGGGCTGCGATGCCGCGTGAACGGAGACGACGAACCGTCCGTGGACCGATCATGGATGCCAAGGCGTAGGACCACATCGCCATGTGACGGGTCGAATCCGGGCGAACGCCATGTCGAAAGAGCGACCTCGTTGCGGACGTGCGCGTGGGATTGTTCCAGGCAGCGGTCGCATCCACCGAGAGCGGGTACCAAGGATCGAACGAAGTCGGGAGAACATCCCGGGAGAGCTTGTGCGACTGCTCCCACTCGGCGCGATGATGGGATCGTGCGTTCGCGCCGTGAAATCGGTAGCGAAAGAGGTGTTCGAGAAGTATGCGGACATCACCGACAGCGGCCATTCGGAGAAGGAGTTCGGCATCCTCCCAATGAGTCGCCGACGCCGAGTATCCGCCGGCGTGGACGAACGCTGATCGGCGGAACATCCACGAGCCGTGCGCCGGACTGTGGTTCCTCCAAGAGCTAATGGCAGGTCGGTAGTCAACGCCGAAGACCCGGTTCCCATCAGCGTCAATACCGTCGGACAGCGTTCCCAGTAGAACGGTGGACGGATTGGCGTTCAGAACCTCAACCTGTCGCTCGAACCGGGCCGGGTGGGAGATGTCGTCGCCGTCCATGCGTGCGATGAGGGAAGCCGAGGCCTTCCCGACCAGGAAGTTGCATGCCGACGCGATTCCGAGCGCCGTAGGGACTCGATACACGATGATTCGGCTGTCGATCCCTGCCCACCGAGCGAGTATCCGGGCCGTTTCATCCTCCGATGCGTCATCGAGAACAAGCAGTTCGAACGACGTGAATCGTTGATCGATGATGCTGGCGATCGCTTCGTCAAGGTACCGTGCCGCGTTTCGAACCGGCATGACGACGCTCACGACCGGGAACTCGTTCACGACCGGTCGCAAGAACAACAGTGTATGGCGGACCCCTCGGCGCGAGGTCTCGCCGTGGCCGCGGCTCAGCCCTGAAGCGACACGATGACGCCGCTGCTCGGCGGGACCGTTCCCGCCAACAGTGACGCCCACGCGCCCGCTGCCGCGTCCGGACCGCATCGTTCGTCGATCTCCAACCAGCGCCGGCTGTCGTCGATGAACGACGCGAGCCCTTCCTTGATGCGCCGCTGGTATTCGTCCATCCCCCATTCCTGCACCCGATCGCCCATCGCTGTCGGGGCAAAGAACGTCTGCTGCCTGGGTCCTGCGGTCAGGCGGGCCGACGGTGCATCGTGATGGCTCTTGCCAACACCCATCGAGTACGTGATCAGATCACCGAGCCGTTCATGCACCGCAGCCACGACCGCTCCGGACCCCGCCATGTCAATGACGACCGACGGCTCCATGGCGATCTCGTCGACCTCGTCGTAGGCCAGCACGGTGTCGTAGAGACCCGTGCGTTCGATGAACTCCCGGTTCGACGGCGAGGTGAGTCCGACCAGCCGGAGGTCACGGACCGTCGCGCTGTGGGCATAGCCGAGCGCGGTCTTGCTGCTCGCCGAGAGGACGATCGCCTGCGTTGCTCCGTCATACGACGACGCGCCGAGGAACCCGTCGATGAGGAACCCCGTCAGGAAGAGCCCGCGCAGCAGGGAGTGGCGATCCTCGTCGTCAGGCGCGGTGTAGAGACCATCGAGGTCGGCACGCGTGAACATGCGGTACACCGCAGCGTGTTTGGCCCGGTGGGCACCGTCGTCGCGCAGTCCCAGAGGAACGGGCGTGGCGAGCACATCGACGGTCGTCGCCATCGGATACCAACCGTAGAAGCGCTGGCCGACGGCGACCCCGCCAACCTGTGACTCCGTGACCTTCCCCCAACCCATGGCAGGCACGTTGCCCCACGGAAGTTCTTCCGGAAAGAAACCCCAGTAGTCGAGTTGGTCACCGAACTGGGCGTAGGTCAGGTTATTCGCGGTGAGTGCGAAGCGCTCGATCTCGAAGCGGACATGGTCCGGTGCGAGGGCGTCAAGTGGCGTCGATCGGAGTTGGGTCTCTCCGATCGAAGATCGGTTGACCAGGAGTTCCGTTCGCGAGTTCATGAGGGCAGTCTGTCCGAAGCGCGCACACGCTCGCACAACCCGATGGATCGGCCGCGGTCCGACTGGGCGCTGAAGCGGCAGCATGAACGCCGATTCGGTGGGAAGCGCGCAACAATGAGTCGGTGATTCCGGCGTCGACCCCCACGAAAGTTCCCGAGCTCCGAGAGCGTACCCTCGGCGAGCGGATCGACGCTTCGATCAAGATCGTGTCCGCGAACTTCCGTGTGCTCTTCCCGATGGCCGCGTTGATGGTGCTGCCGTTCCAAGTGCTGATCGCTCTGACCTCGATCTCGATCATCGACGGCATCGGCCCCACGAAGGCCGGGGAGCTGCCAGAGGTCACGTCGGGTCAGATCGGGGCGATCGTTGCAACGGTTGTCCTCGGCCTCATCGCGACCACGGTGGTGACGGGTGCCCTCACCTGGTTCATCGCCGAGTATCACCTCGGCCGGCGTCCGAAGGCCGGCGAATCGTTGTCCTACGCCCTGCGCCGCACACCGGCATGTATCGGCAGCTACGTCGTCTCCGCTATCGGGGCGCTCGGCGCATCCCTGCCCGCGATCGCCCTCATGGTCATCGGCGCGATTGCCGGCATCGCTTTCTTGGCGATCGTTGGTGCGATCTTGATGGTCATCGCGTTCTTCTGGTTCTTCATCCGGGTGTCGGCGGCGGTCCCGGCGATCATCGTCGAGCGGCTCGGCCCGATCGGTTCCGTGAAGCGCTCGTTCGGGCTCACCAAGGGGTTCTGGTGGAAGGTGTTCGGCAACCTCATCGTCACGGCCATCTTGACGGGCATCGTGGCCCAGCTCCTGCAGACGGTCATCACCGGGATCCTCGGAGCGCTCGGCGGAGACAACAAGGCGTTCGAATTCGTGTGGCTCGCCATCGCCGGCACGGTCGCGACCGCGGTGACCACACCGGTGTCGGCGGCGATGGCGGTGCTGATCTATCTTGAGCTCCGCGTTCGCAAAGAAGGCTTCGATCTCGAGGTGCTGGCATCGTCGCTGTCCGACTGACGCCGAGCCCTGCACGCGACCAGGTGCCCGGTCGTCTCTCCTCGCCGGAACAGCACTCGTGAAGCTCCTTGCTGCGGACGCGCTGACCGCCGACGACGCACGCCGTGCCGCCGCCGAGATCCTGCGCGAGCGCCGCTTCCAGACGGAGAAATCGCCCCAACCGCTTCGCGGCGTGCTCACCTGGTTGGGTGATCGTGTCCGGCCGATCGGGCGACCCTTCGGCTGGATTCTTCGCCAGCTCAACAAGATCCTTCCCGGAGGCGGGAGCATGGTGTGGATCGCAGTTGTTCTCGTGATGGTGCTGATCGCCGCGACAATCACGCTGCGCTTCGCTCGTGCGCGAACGGCGCGCGCGAAGACGTCAGAGTCCACCCGCGGCGAGAGCCACACCTCAGCCGAGCTTGAACGCCAGGCCGATGAAGCGGAGCGGTCGGGTCGCTACGGCGATGCCGTCCGTCTCCGGTTCCGGGCCGGGTTGCGCCGGCTTGCCGAGCAGCATGCGTTGAGAATCCCCGAACAGCGTCCGAACGTCGACCTCGTCCGGCAGCTCGACGACGCGTCGTTCACGGTCCTCGCCGCACGATTCGACGAGATCGCCTACGCGTCGAGCTCCGGAGGGATAGCCGACGTCCTCGCGGCGAGGGAGCAATGGCCCAGGGTCATCGCCGCTGGGGTCACCAAGGCCCGGCAGCGACAAGGCGAACCCGCACCCACCGCGAAGAAGCGTCGATGGCGAAGGCAGGGCACGTGAGCGCGGCGGCGCAGGACGTCACGTCACCCTCAACGCCCGGGGGAGTTGCGACCGCCGAGGACGCAACGATCCTCTCTGCAGCCCTGACCGGGAAGGGACGCCGCATCGTCATCATCGTCGTGGTCGGCGTGCTGGCACTTGCGGTCATGCGTGAGCTCTCCCAGCAGAGCCGCGGGGCCCGCGGGCCCGCGGCGTCGAGTTACGCAACATCCCCCGCGGGCCTCGCCGCCCTCGACGCCCTGCTGCGCCGACAGGGCGTCGAAGTCATCCAGCTGACCCGACCCATCAACGAGGCGATCGACCGCAACGAGGTCTCCACCGACGATCGACTCGTCGTGCTCGACCAGAGCCTCTCCCCCATCGAGACCGAAGCCCTCGCCACGTTCGTCCTGCGCGGCGGCCGGCTGCTCGGCGGTGGCACCCGGTCCGGCACGTGGATCGGCCGGATTTGGAAAGGTGACGAAACATCCCGCGATGAAGTGGCCGAGGTCATGCCCGGCGCACTGGGCGAAGTCACCACGATCGATGACACCCTTCCGATTCGTACCCTGACCACCTCCCGGACCCCCATCGTGTGGAAGGGCCTCGGTGGAACGTTCAACCCGGTTGTCGTCGACCGCGACTCCCGCGTCGTGCTTGCCCAACAGGGTTCGTTCGACGCGCTCGCCGATCCGTCGATCCTCTCGAACGCCACGCTGTCCAGCACGGACAACGCCGTCTTCGCGCTCGAACTCCTGAGCGGCGGCGGGCGCGTCGTGTTCGCCGAGGCTGGGCACGGCTTCCGCACCGGCACCGGCGCCGGAGTCTCGGCCATTCCCTCGAACGTTCGCACACTGCTTCTCGGCTTCGTCCTCGCCGTGCTGATCTGGATGTTCGCCGTCGGACGCCGCGTCGGCGGGCCGGACCTGCCCGACCGGCCGCTCCCGCCCGGCCGCTTCGCGCATGTCGCCGCAGTGGCCTCGCTGCTCGATCGAGCGGCGAAGAAGCACCGATCCGCTGCCTCCGGTGATGAGGCAACGACACCGACTCAACCAAAGGATGCATGACCATGCGACAGCTCCGTACCAGTGTGCTCGCCGAAGTGCGCAAGGTGGTCGTCGGCCAGGACGCCGTCGTCGACTCCATGCTCATTGCACTCTCCGTGCGTGGACACGTGCTGCTCGAAGGGCCTCCGGGTACCGCCAAGACGCTCCTCGCAAACGCTGTCGCCCGAGCCCTCGGGTTAACCTTCCGGCGCGCCCAGTTCACTCCTGACCTGTTGCCGACCGACCTGACCGGCACGATGACGCTCATGGGCGGAGCGCTGGGAGAACTGAGTTTCCGCGCCGGTCCGGTGTTCACCAATGTGTTGCTGGCCGACGAGATCAACCGCACACCACCGAAGACACAAGCCGCTCTCCTGGAGGCGATGGGGGAATCCCAGGTCACCGTCGACGGCACCACCCGTGCACTTCCCGATCCCTTCTTCGTCGTCGCCACGCAGAACCCCATCGAGTACGAGGGCACGTACCCGCTCCCGGAGGCCCAACTCGATCGCTTCACGGTGAAAGTCGATGTCGCCGCACCCTCGAAAGAAGACGAGACGGCGATGCTCAGGTTGCGCCACGAGGGCGTTCGTCCGGCGACGCTCGAAGACGTCGAGGCAGTGTGTGATGCCGCACAACTGATCGCGTTCCGGGCGGAAGTCGACGCCGTCATGGTCGCCGACCCCATCCTCTCGTACGTTGTCGACATCGTCCGGGCGACCCGGACGCTGCCCGCCATTGCGTTGGGTGGCTCTCCGCGTGCTGCTGTGCAGCTACTGGCGACGGCCAAGGCCCACGCATCACTCAACGGTCGAATCTTCGTGACACCCGACGATGTCGCCGCCATGGCCCGGCCAGTCCTGCGTCATCGGCTGGTACTGCGACCCGAGGCCGAGATGGAGCGCTACCGACCCGACGACCTCGTTGCCGCGGCGCTGCAGAGCGTGACCGTGCCGCGGTAGATGGCGCCGACCGTTCGACTCGCCGGCGTCGTTGCCCTCACCGGAGCAGCCGGGTTGGTGTTGCCGCTCTCGGTGATAAGCGCGCTTTGGGTCCTTCTCGTCGTCGTTGCGGTCATCGACGTGCAATTCGTCCGAGAGCCTCCATCGGCCACGTTCACGGTGTCGCCGATGGCCCGGCTGGTTCCTTCACCGTTTCGCGTGGAACTGAATGCGTCCGACGCGACCCGGCGGGCCAGCTCGATCACGATCCGACAGCCGATCGGCGCCGATCTCCGGGTCGAGCCGAACACCGCGTCGGGGATGGTGCTGAACGCGACGATCACGGCAACTCGGCGAGGGGTTCATCAGCTTGCGCCAGCAGCCGCCCGACTTGTCGGCCCTCTTGGCCTGGCCAGCATGGTTCACGAACTGATCGGCGCGCCGAAGATCGTTGTGCACCCCGACGTCCCCACTGCGCACCGACTCGTTCTCGCCGCCCGCCGCGGCCTTCTCCAGGTCGACGGACGCAACCGGGGACCGTTGGGCATCGGCACCGAGTTCGAGGCCGTCCGTGAGTACCGTCCCGATGACGACGTTCGCCAGATCAACTGGTTGGCGACGGCCCGGACGGGGCGCGCAATGAGCACGGTGTACCGCCAGGAGGACGACCGCGACCTCCTCATCGCCGTTGACACCGGACGACTCACCGCCGGCTCCTTCGCCGGAGGACCCGACGAGGTAGTGAGCGAACCGTTCGGCGACGGACTTCGACCGGAGGAACGCGAGCGACGTCAACCCTCAGACCTGTCCTCGACTGCACGACTCGACACGATGTTCGACGCGGTGGTCGCCCTCGCGCTGGTCGCCGACGAAGTGGGAGACCGGGTCGGCTTCCTTGCCTACGATGCCGAGGAGCGCGTGCGCCTCCACCCACAACGCCGCGGCGGTCAGGGCATCGTCCATGCCGTGTTGGGTCTGGCCCCGAGGCTCGTGGAGTCTGACCACAGCCTCGTCGCGCTTCGCCTGCCCGCGCTCCGCCGCTCCGTGGTGATCCTTCTGGTCGAGTTGCTCGACGAGGCCAACGCCGGAGCGTTGGTGGCGACGGTGGCCAGGCTCCAAGCGTCACACGATGTCATGGTGGCCGCGGCCGAAGATCCGGGAGTTCTCGACGCGTGCACCGCTCCCCACCGGTCACTCCGCGTTGCTGCGGCCGATCTGCTCACGGACAGGGACTCGCTCATCACTCGCCTTTCGGCGACCGGGGCCGTCGTCGTTACGGGTCGGCCTCACATGCTCGCGGCAACTGCTACGCGCGCGTATCTTTCCCGTCGTAGCGGCCGACGGCCCAAGGTCCACACCAGGGCCCAGTAGCCGGCACCGAGGCCGACCCCCACGATCGAGGCCACCACCACGCCTAGACCGGCCGGCGTGAAGAAGCCTTCGACCAGCCCGGCCAGCACGAAGAACGGCATGGTGCCGAGAACGATCAGCACCGCAGCTTGCGACTCGCGCATGATGACGCGTCGGCGGGATTCGTTCCCGGGCCGGATGATCGCCATACCGATGCGCATGCCGGCCATGGCGGCGATCACGATGATCGACAGCTCGAGAACCCCGTGGCCGATGATCAGCGCGAGTGCGACGTCGCCGTAGCCATCCGCGATCGAGGTCCCGGCAACCACGCCGAGCAGGGCACCGTTGAACACGAGAAGCCATGCGCTGCCGAGGCAGCAGGTGATACCGAGAGCGAAGACGAGGATGCTCACTCGGATGTTGTTGACGAAGATCTCGGAAGCGAACTTCGTCTGCTCTCCAATGCTGAACCCGAGATCGCCCGCGCTGGTCCGCCCTTGGAAGCGGTCGCCGAGCAGAAGGTTCGCCCGCTCGGGTGACGCGACCGCCCATATGCCGACGGCGACCGCCGGAAGGAACATGAGCAGGGCGGCCGACGCCAGGATCGCCGGACGCTCGGCAACGAGTCGCCAGTAGGTCCTGGTGACGAATGTACGCAATCCGATGCCGCCGGGGGCCCGGTCATGGAGCATCGGTCCGCTCCGTGCGACGCGTCGTTCGAGATCAGTGGTGATCGGGTCGTTGACGAACCAGGTGCGGGCGACGGCAAGGTCAGCGCTCACGCCGCGGTGGAGCACGCCGAGGCGACGGATCTGTTCGGGGGTGAGTGACCGTTTCTTTCGGGGCGTGGACCCGACGGCGATCAGCGCATCGAGTTCCTGCCAGCGGGGTTCGCCGACTGCGAGGAAGTCCGTCCGAGACGGCCCGTCGGTCATGGCAATCACGTTAGTTGGCACCGGTGGACCGTAGGTTGGGATGGTGGGCACGGATCGTCTCGAGGGAGTGAGCCCAGAGGGACTTCCGACCACGCTGGCGTTGGCGTCGATCGGCAGCCGCGCCATCGCCGGGCTGATCGACCTCGCGATCCAGATCGCGCTGATCGTCGCTGTGACCTACGGGCTCGGTCGCAGCAATGTGTCGGCGGCTGCGGGCGCCGTGCTCGGCTTCCTCGTCCTCTTCTTCCTGCCGATCGCGTTCGACATGCTCGATCAAGGCCGGGGGCCGGGGAAGCGAATCGTCGGTCTTCGGGTAGTGACCCTGCGCGGCGGTCCGATCAGCTTCCGGGCAAGCGCGATCCGCAATCTGCTGCGCTTCATCGACTTCCTCCCGACGGGATACCTGGTCGGGATGACCTCGGTGTTGGCCACCAACACCTCCCAACGCCTGGGCGACATCGCCGCCGGAACGGTCGTTTCGTTCGCGCCCGGACGTGAGCGGAAGCGGAAACGTCGCGAACAGCTGTGGGGGCCCGAAGGACCTCCGTGGCGGACAACTCTGCCGACGTCGTTCACGGTGGACGATGCCGGCATCTCCACGGCACGGGGGGTCGACGCCGTGCGCGTCACCGCAGCCGAGGTCGGTCTGGTGCAGTCGTTCCTGGCCCGTCGGCCATCGCTTCCCGAGCCGGCCCGAGTCCGGCTGGCTACGGAAATCGCCGGGCGTCTGCGCCCGAAGGTGGTGGGCGTCCCCGCCGAGGTGTCGGACGAGGAGTTCCTCGAGCTGCTGGCCACGGCGAAGTCGATGCGCCGCTAAGTTTCAGTCCGAGCCGGGCGTCTTCCCGGCGCGGGACGGCCTCGACAGGCCACAGGCCGCACCGCCACAAACGTCCCACCACCAACGGAGTCCGATCATGAAGCCCACCCCCGCAGACAAGTTCACCTTCGGCATGTGGACCGTTGGCTGGCAGGCGCGCGACCCCTTCGGGGATCCCACCCGCGAGCCGCTCGATCCGGTCCGGACAGTCCACGAGCTGGCCAAGCTCGGGGCCTACGGAATCACCTTTCATGACGACGATCTCGTCCAGTTCCAGCTGAGCGACAACGATCGCCGAGCGGGCATCGACCGCTTCAAGACGGCGCTGGCCGAGACCGGACTCAAGGTCCCGATGATGACGACGAACCTCTTCACCCATCCGGTGTTCAAAGACGGCGGCTTTACCAACAACGACCGCGACATCCGCCGGTTCGCACTCCGCAAGGTCATGCGCAACCTCGATCTCGCCGCGGAGTTCGGTGCGAAGACCTATGTGTTGTGGGGCGGGCGCGAAGGGTCGGAGTACGACGGCGCGAAGGACGTCGGTGGCGCGCTCGATCGCTACCGGGAGGGTCTCGACACTCTGGCGCAATACGTCAAGGACAAGAACTACGGCATCCGCTTCGCCATCGAGCCGAAGCCGAACGAGCCCCGCGGTGACATCCTTCTGCCGACCATCGGCCATGCGCTTGCCTTCATCAACTCGCTCGAGCACCGTGACATCGTCGGCCTCAACCCCGAGGTCGGACACGAGCAGATGGCGGGGCTCAACTTCGTCCACGGGATCGCCCAGGCGCTCTGGCACGGCAAGCTGTTCCACATCGACCTCAACGGTCAGCGGGGGATCAAGTTCGACCAGGACCTCGTGTTCGGCCACGGTGACCTGCTCAGCGCGTTCTTCCTCGTGGACCTCCTCGAGGGATCGGACTACGACGGACCCCGCCACTTCGACTACAAGCCGTCACGCACCGAGGACGACAAGGGCGTCTGGGCGTCCGCTGCAGCCAATATGCGCACCTACCTTCTGCTCAAGGAGCGCGCTGCGGCGTACCGAGCCGACCCCGAGGTGCAGGCCGCCCTCGAGGAAGCCCGCGTCGGAGAGATCCACGCCCCCACGTTGGGTGTGGGCGAGACCTACGTCGATCTGCTCAACGATCGCAAGAGCTGGGAGGACTTCGATGCCGACGATGCCGCCGCCCGCGGCTGCGCGTTTGTGGCCCTCAACCAACTCGGCCTGGAGCACCTGATGGGTGCCCGGGGCTGATCGTGACCAGTCGGGACCGGCAAAAACACTAGAACACTCTCGGCAAAAATCCGATCAAGCGTTCGGCAAAACACCGACCTTCCGACGAATTCCGGTACGCTGCCAAAGGTGAGCATCGCCGTTCTGCCCCGTCGCGCCGGGGCGCTTGCCCAGGAGTACTTGACGTTCGCCCGCGTGGTGGTGCTGGACGGGCCAAGGCAGTCAGGGAAAACGACGATTCTTCGCTCACTTGCCGCAACGGCCGGTTTGCCGTTGAAGTCGTTCGATGATCACCGGGAGCTAGCCGCCGCGATCGCCGACCCGATCGGGTACCTGGAGTCCATTGCGGGCCCAGTGGCGATCGATGAGTACCAGAGGGCAGGGAACGACTTCGTTCTCGCCATCAAGCTGCTCGTCGATCGCGATCCAACACCGGGACGCTTTCTGCTCGCCGGATCATCCAATTTTCTGACGACCGGGCAACTCCGCGAAAGCCTCGCCGGCCGGATTGCGATCGTCCCCGTTCGCCCGCTGAGTCGAGGTGAGATCCTCGAACGGCACGAAGGCTTCATCAAGGTCGCTTTGCGTGAGCCGCAAGCCCTGACCGAACGATCAGAGCCGCTGAGTCGTCTCGAGTTCGGCGAGCTCATTGCCGGCGGCGGATTCCCCGACTCCGTTCGAGCGACGTCGAAGCGCGCTCGAACTGTGCACTTCTCGGCCTACGCACAAACCGTCATCTCCCGTGAGGCCATGGGTGATGCGGGAAGCCGCAGAGACCCGGCGATCCTCCAACGGGTATTCAACGTCGTGACCGCGCGAACCGCCCAAGAGTTCATTCTGGAATCGATCGCTGCGGACGCTGGCGTGACGACGGAGACGGCCTCCGCTCACCTCGCCGTACTCACGACACTTCACCAACTCGTTCTCATTCCGGGTTGGGCGTCGACCGCCGCAAGCCGGGCAAAGCGTCGCCCGAAGATCGTTTCCGTCGACAGCGGTCTTGCGGCGTTCGTGCTCGGGCACACCGCCGAGACGATCGCCGACCCGCGCTGCCACGAGTACGGTCAACTCGTCGAGACGTACGTTGTCGGCGAACTCCTTCGTCAGGCAGCTTGGGAGGACCACTGCGACGTGTTCCACTATCGCGATCGCGATCAGCGCGAAGTCGACCTCATCCTGACGAATGGCTCCACCATCGTTGGAATCGAAGTCAAGGCCAGCGCCACCGTTAATCGCCGTTGGGGAGATCATCTGCGCTACCTGGGCGAGCGCGTCGGATCAAAGTGGGGTGGCGGAATTGTCCTCTACGCCGGAGAGCATGCCGTCTCCCTCGGGGGCGGGGTTCGTGCGGTTCCGATCTCCTCCCTCTGGATCGACCGACCGGGAGTCAGCTCGTGATCCTCGCCAGCGTGCCGTAGTACGCGGTCACGAGGAGTTCGCCCCGGGCACCCAGTCCGATCGAGGTGGGAGCGCGCAACTGGAGCGGCAGCTTCGTCCGGTCCACCTTCCACCGTTGCCGGGGCGCACGGCGTAGAACGTTCCCGTGCACAGGTCACCGGTCTTCTCGACGACATAGAGCGTGTCGTCACCGGGGCGCACAGTCGAAGAAATCGGCAGCTCGCGGCAATCGCAACGAGAGCTACCCCGGACTGTGCTGACCCGGATTGTGCTGACGAAGCCAACGGGGAAACGCGAAGTGCACCGATTGTCAGTGCACCCAGGACTTTGCGGAACCTCACGCGTCGGCGTGAAGGCTTGCCGCCAATCCTTCGACCACTTCGAGGTACTCCTCGACCATGTCCATGACCACACGACCGGCCGGCTTGATCTGGTTCATGTTGCCGACGATCTGACCGACGAAGTAGTTCACCAATCGCTCGGCGCCCGATCCGGGAACGTTCGCACCGCGCCCGATCCGGCGCTGCGCCTCGGCGATCAACATGCCGTGGAGCGGCATGCCGAGTGGCTTGGGGTTGTTGGGGTTCTCCCACTCGTCGGTCCATGCCGTGCGGAGCTGACGGGCCGGCTTGCCGGTGCTCGCCCGAGAGCGAACCGTATCGCTCGACGTCGCCGTGAGGAACTTCCGCTTGACGACCGGGTGCGTCTCGGCTTCCTCGGTCGTCAGCCACACCGAACCGGTCCACACGCCTTGGGCGCCGAGCGCCATCGCCGCGGCGATCTGGCGACCGCGACCGATGCCGCCGGCGGCCACAACGGGAACCGGCGAGATGGCGTCGACCACCTCGGGGACGAGGACCATGGACGCGATGTCACCGGTGTGGCCCCCGGCTTCGTAGCCCTGGGCCACCACAAAGTCGACGCCGTTGTTGACCTGTCGCTCTGCATGAACTTTCGTCCCCACGAGTCCGGCCACGTGCACGTTGGCTTCGTGGGCCTGGGTGACGAGTGTCGCCGGGGCCGGACCGAGCGCATTCACGATGAGGCGGATCTTGCGGGAGAGCGCAATGTCGACGAGGGGCTGCGCGCCCTTGTGGGACCACGTGCCTTCGCCGGTCGGGGCGATCTCGCCCTCGGGAAGCGGCGGAACGTCGTAGCGGGCGAGGATCTCGTTCACGAACATGCGGTGCTCGGCCGGGATCATCGGGGCGAGCCTCTCCGCAGTGAGCCCGCCCTCGTCGGAGCCGGTGTACTTGGCGGGAATGAGCACGTCGATGCCGTAGCTCTTGTTCGGGCCAATCTGCTCCTCGATCCAGTCGCAGTCGATCTCGAGCTGACGGGGAGTGTGCGCGGTCACGCCGAGCACGCCCATGCCACCGGCCTTGCTCACCGCCGCGACCACGTCACGGCAGTGGCTGAAGGCGAGGATCGGGAACTCGATACCGAGCATGGAGGCGATCTTGGTCTGCATGCGATGCACGCTACCCGGGACGTCTCCCCCGACCCAAGGCGCCGCTCGCTCGGCGCATCGGGGCTGGGCTAGGTGAGGGCGATGACGGGTTCGGGGGTGCCTTCGACGTTGAGCTTCGGGATGGCTTTGTCGAGCCAGCGGGGGAACCACCAGTTCCGGTCACCGAGGAGCTCCATGGTGGCGGGCACCATGACAATGCGCACGATGGTGGCGTCGATGAACACCGCGGTCGCGAGGCCGAGGCCCATGACCTTGATGGCGCGTTCACCCAACGCGAAACCGAGGAAGACGCAGACCATGATCGCCGCCGCCGCGGTGATGACCCGGGCCGTCGACGCCAGGCCTTCGACAACGGCGGTGCCGTTGTCCTTGCCATGGTCGTAGTACTCCCGAATCCGAGACAGAAGGAACACCTCGTAGTCCATGGAGAGTCCGAAGACGATGGCGAACATCATCATCGGGATCCATGGCTCGATCGGGCCGGGTTTGCCGACACCGAGGAGCGATCCGCCCCATCCCCACTGGAACACTGCGACGACAAGTCCGTACGCCGCGCCGATCGACAACAGGTTCATGATAACGGCCTTGAGCGGCACCAGGATGCTGCGGAACACCGCCATGAGCAACAGGAACGAAAGGATCAGCACCACACCGATGAACAACGGAAGACGACCACCGATCAGCGACGCGAAGTCGATGCCGGTCGCGGTGAACCCGCCGAGGTACGCCGTAGCACCGGTCCCGGCGATGATCGGGGCGATCACGTTCTTGCGTAGGTTGTGGACGAGCTTGTCGGTCGCCTCGTCCTGGGGGCCGGTCGTCGGCGTGAAGTTGATCAGGAACGCCTTGCCGGAAGGGAGCGGTTGCGCAGCGGCGAAGGCCACGCCGGGCGTCGACTTCACGGCAGCCTCGAGTTTCGAAACGACCGCCGCCGATTCGGGAGTGGGTGTTTCGATGGCAATGAGGCCGGGAGCGTTCGAACCCGGACCGAACACCGACGCCTTGATGTCATAGGCCTTGCGGGTGGTGTTGTCCTTGGCGTTGTTCCCCTGATCGGAGAACCCCAGACGCAACGAAAGCAACGGGATCGACGCGACCACAAGAACGACCAGACCTCCGATCGCGAACGGCCACGCCCGCCGTTGCACGAGACGGCTCCAACGATGCCAACCGGTCTCACGGTCCTTCGGCTTCGCCGGTCCCCGATGGATCGAGAACTTGTCGATGTTGTGCCCGACAAAACCGAGCATCGCCGGAATCAGCGTGACCGCAGCCAACACGATCACGAATACTGGTGTGGCGCCCGCCAGGGCGATCCCGTTGATGAACGACAACCCCATCAAGAACATGCCGAGCATCGAGATGATCACCGTGCAACCGGCGAACACCACCGCACGACCCGCGGTGCTGATCGAACGCACTGTCGCGTCGTGAGGGCTCTTGCCTTCGTGGAGCTCGTCCTTGTACCGAGTGACGATGAACAACACGTAGTCGATGCCGACGCCGAGGCCGATCATCCCGGTGATGCTCGTGACGAACGACGGCATGTCCATGAAAGCGGACCAGATCCCCACACCGGCGATGGCAATGCCAACACCCAAGGCCGCTGTCAGGATCGGCAAACCCATGGCAATGATCGACCCGAACGCCAACAGCAGAATGATGACGGCTGCCAAGAGCCCGAACGCCTCGCTCGGAGGGAGCGAGAACCCGGCGAAGGGCTGACCGCCGAACTCCGTCGTCACCCCCTGAGCACGCAACGACTTGGCCGTCTTCACCAACTTCAACGGCTGGGCGTTCAAATCGACACCCGGCTTGAACGTCACCTGCGACAGTCCGACCGTCCCATCCGGCGAAACCTGACCGGGCTGCTTCGAGGTGAACGGATTCGACACACTCGCCACGATCTTGTTCTTCGCGAACCCGTCAAGCCACGCCGTAATCTCCGCCTTCTTCGACTCGATTCCACCATCGACCTTGAACACGATCTCGCCGGCTTCGCCGTTCGACTGGGCCTTGCCCTGGGGGAACTCGCGGCTGAACACATCGATCGCTTTCGACGACTCCGTCCCGCCACCCCCACCCTGAGCATCATTGAACTTCCCACCGAGCGCACCCGACACCCCGAACGACGCCGGCAGAGCGAGGATCCACACCAACAAGACGATTCGTCGGTGAGTGAAGCAGAAAGACGCCATCCGCTCGAGGAGCGGGCGGGTGGTGGGTTCGGAAGAAATGTTCACGAGTCTCCTCAACAGGGATTCGGGTCGGAACGGTCGGTGACTACACGGCGGACCATCAGCAGCGGCCACGACGGCTTTGCCATCCTCGCGCAGGGGTGGGCCTGAAGATCCGATAAGCACCGTTCGAGTCATATGTCACGCGCGACGTTTCGAGGCAGAAATGCCGGACCTGCCGACGTCTCGGAGCTGGAAGGATGTCCGGCCGTGAACTCACCCGACACCCGCTCAGCGACGTTGACGCGAGGGCTCACCGCCGAGGGGGTCCACCGCGATGCGTTCACGGCGAAGGACTGGTTGCTGTTCCTCGGACCGGCCTTGATCTGGGGCAGCTCGTTCCTCTTCATCGCCGAGGGCCTCGAAACGCTCGCGCCGGGGGTCGTCACGTTCGGACGCATGCTCTTCGGGTTCCTTGCCCTCGCCGTGATCCCCAGTGCGCGGGCGGCGATCCCCCGTCACGAATGGCCGCGCATCGCGGCAGTCTCGATCACCTGGCTGGCGTTTCCGATGACGCTGTTCCCGATCGCCCAGCAGCACGTGTCATCGAGCCTGGCCGGGATGCTCAACGGCGGCATCCCCATCTTCTCCGCGCTCGTGGCGACGGTCTTGCTGCGGCGACTCCCCGGCCCGTGGCAGCGTCTCGGCCTGATCGTCGGCGTCGTCGGGATCGTGCTCATCGGCATCCCGACGGTGAACGAAGGACGCAGCAGCGCCTTCGGAGTGGCCCTCGTCATCATCGCAATCGCGTCCTACGGCATCGCTTTCAACCTGGCCGTGCCCCTCACCCAGGCCTATGGGCCCGTGCCGGTGTTCTGGAGATGCCAGATGGTGTCACTCGTCATGACAGCGCCGTTCGGAGCGTGGGGGCTGAGGACTTCCACATTCCAATGGCGGCCGGTCGGTGCCGTCATCCTGCTCGGGGTGTTCGGCACGGCCATGGCGTTCGTCATGACGACGAGCCTCGGGGCACGTGTCGGAGCAACTCGCAGTTCCACGGTCACGTATCTCGAGGCGATCTTCGCGCTGGGCATCGGTGTGGCGATCCGTAACGACAAGGTGGTTGCTCTCCAACTCGCCGGCTGTGTCGTACTCATCGGCGGCGCCTGGCTCGCCAGCCGCAAAGACGGCTGAGCGACACTGCCGGGTCGCGATGTCAGTGGCGCCCGGACCGGGTCCGAAGTGTCAGTCAGGCGAGGACCCTCCGGGAAATGCGAGTGCCCGGAGTTCTTCGTAACGAGACCAGCCCAGGCGACGAGACTGGGGTCGGTCAGGATCCAGAATTCACCCTTTCGTATCGCGGCCAAGGTCGCGTCGG
>JANLRD010000201.1:0-7363 GCA_031368215.1 Acidimicrobiia bacterium
CTGATCAAACGGCGTAAACGCCGTCGACGGATTATGATCATGCAACGTCTTCGTAATCGCCGCCGTCAACGTCGTCTTCCCATGGTCAATATGACCCATCGTACCAATATTCAAATGCGGCTTGTTCCGCTCAAATTTGGCCTTCGCCATGTTCTTGATTCCTTCGTGTGTGTTGGCTTGGTTGGTTTTCGGTGCGGACTTTTTACTCGCCGCGAACGCGGGCGATGATTTCACGCGACACGTTTTCAGGTACTTCTTGGTAGGAGTCGAAGATCATGGTGTATGCGGCGCGACCCTGGGTGCGTGAGCGGAGGTCACCGACGTAGCCGAACATGTTCGACAGCGGAACCTTGGCCCTGATCACCTGCGCGTTGCCGCGGGCTTCCATGCCTTCCATCTGGCCACGGCGGCTGTTGATGTCACCAATGACGTCGCCCATGTAGTCGTCGGGAGTAACGACTTCGATCTTCATGATCGGCTCGAGGAGCACGGGCTTGCACTTGCGGGCCGCTTCCTTGAACGCCATCGATCCGCAGATCTTGAAGGCCATTTCCGAGGAGTCGACGTCGTGATAGGAGCCGTGGACGAGGCGAACCCTGAGGTCCTCGAGCGGATACCCGGCGAGCACGCCGCCGGCCAGCGCTTCTTGGATCCCGGCGTTGACCGGCTGGATGTACTCCCGCGGAATGACACCACCGGTGATCTTGTCCTCGAACACGTAGCCGCCACCCGGGTTCGGCTCGACGTCGATCACGACGTGGGCGAACTGTCCCTTGCCGCCGGTCTGCTTCTTGTAGACCTCGACGTGGCCGCTGATGCTGCCGCGGATGGTCTCTCGGTAGGCCACCTGGGGCTTACCGACCGTGGCCTCAACACCGAACTCGCGCATCATGCGGTCGACGAGCACCTCGAGGTGCAATTCGCCCATGCCGGAGATGATCGTCTGACCAGTCTCCTCATCGGTCCGCACCCGGAAGGTCGGATCTTCATCGGACAGCGAGTAGAGCGCCTTGCCGAGCTTGTCCTGAGCATCCTTCGACTTCGGCTCGATCGCGACATGGATCACCGGCTCGGGGAACTCCATACGCTCCAGGATGATCGCGTGGTCCTTGTCGCACAGCGTGTCGCCCGTGGTCGTCTGCTTGAAACCGAGACCGGCCACGATGTCGCCGGCCATGGCCACATCAAGATCCTCACGCTGGTTGGCATGCATGAGCAGGATGCGGCCGAGCCGCTCCTTCTTGTCCTTGGTCGAGTTGTAGAGCTCAGACCCTTTGGACACCTGGCCGGAGTAGACCCGGAAGTAGGTGAGCTTGCCGAACGGGTCGGCCACGATCTTGAACGCGAGCGCGGCGAACGATTCGTTCTCGTCGGCGCGACGATGGAGGACGGCGTCGGTCTTCGGGTCGACACCTTCGGTCGGCGGGACGTCGAGCGGCGACGGGAGGAAGTCGACGACGGCGTCGAGCATGGGCTGCACACCCTTGTTCTTGAACGCCGAACCACACAGGATCGGCACGAACTCGAACGCCAGTGTGCCGGTCCGGATGGCCCGCTTGATGTCCCCTTCGTTCAGCACTTCACCGCCGAGGTAACGCTCCATGAGCGCCTCGTCCGACGTCGCGATCGTCTCCAGGAGTTCCTCGCGGTACTGCGCGGCCTCGTCGACCATGTCGGCCGGGATCTCGACCTCGTCCCACGTAGCGCCGAGCTCTTCGTTGCTCCAGATCAGAGCCTTCATCTTCACCAGGTCGACGAGACCGACGAACGGGTTGTCGGACTCGGCGCCTCCCGAACCAATCGGCAGCTGAAGAATCGCCACCGTAGCGTCAAGACGATCCTTGACCATGTCGACCGTGCGGTAGAAGTTCGCGCCGATGCGGTCCATCTTGTTGATGAAGCACATGCGCGGGACTTTGTACTTGTTCGCCTGACGCCACACCTGCTCGGTCTGCGGCTCCACGCCGGCAACTGAGTCGAACACGGTGACGGCACCGTCGAGCACGCGCAGCGAACGCTCTACTTCGATGGTGAAGTCGACGTGGCCCGGCGTGTCGATGATGTTGATGCGGTGGTTGTTCCATACACAGGTGGTCGCCGCCGAGGTGATCGTGATGCCACGCTCCTGCTCCTGCACCATGTGGTCCATCGTGGCGGCGCCGTCGTGGACTTCACCGATCTTGTAGCTCTTCCCCGTGTAATACAGGATGCGCTCGGTCGTTGTCGTCTTACCCGCATCGATGTGCGCCATGATGCCGATATTGCGGGTGCGATCGAGGGGGAACTCGCGGGCCATTGTCTTCTCGTTCAGTTCAAGTGGGGGTGGATCAGGCTGTCAAGGAAGTGGGTACTGCACCGGTTCGTGACGAACCGAAGTGTTACCAGCGGTAGTGAGCGAAGGCCTTGTTGCCTTCAGCCGTCTTCTGGACGTCGTCGCGCTTCTTCACCGAAGCACCGACGCCGTTGTTCGCATCAAGGAGCTCCGCCGCCAGGCGCTCGGCCATCGACCGCTCGCGCCGCTTGCGGGCGTTTTCGACCAACCAGCGAATCGCCAGGGTGTTGGCCCGGCGCGGCTTCACTTCGATCGGCACCTGGTACGTCGCGCCACCGACGCGACGGCTCTTGACCTCGAGCGCGGGGCGGACGTTGTCCATTGCTCGCTTGAGCACGGCCAGCGGCTCGGCCTGGGCCTTCTCGGCAGCCTTCGTCATGGCGTCGTAGACGATCTTCTCGGCCGTCGAGCGCTTGCCCTCGAGCAGCACCTTGTTCACGACGTTGGAGACGAGTACCGAGTTGTAGACCGGATCCGGGAGGATCTCACGGCGGGGGGCTGGACCCTTGCGAGGCATGGTGTTGGCGTTCCTTGATCTTCGTTGGTCTGTAAGCGAGCAGCGCTAGACGGCGCAGGTCACGGCTTCTTGGCGCCGTAGCGTGAACGGGCTTGCTTGCGGTTCTTCACACCGGCAGCATCAAGCGTGCCCCGGATGATCTTGTAGCGGACTCCCGGGAGATCCTTCACACGACCACCACGAACCAGAACGATCGAGTGCTCCTGGAGGTTGTGACCCTCTCCAGGGATGTACGCGGTCACTTCGACCCCGGAGTTCAGACGGACGCGGGCCACCTTGCGCAGCGCCGAGTTCGGCTTCTTCGGAGTGGTCGTGTAGACGCGAGTGCACACACCGCGACGCTGCGGCGAACCCTTGAGGGCCGGGGTCTTCGACTTCTCGACCTTGGACTCGCGGCCCTTGCGGACCAGCTGCTGGATGGTGGGCACGTAATACTCCGAGGTAACGCTGGTGTCGTGTGACGTGAACGAATAGGGAACTGCCGAAAAGGTGTTCGTGGCGAGGCGACGGCCGTGCGCACGGAACGAGAAAGCATAGCCGACCGTGAAGCGCTCCCAGACAGGCCGAAGCGGCTCAACCGGACCGGGAGCCTCCGACACCGTAGAGGGGGAAACGGTGCAGGGGCAGAAATCGTGACGACCCCGCCTTCTTGGCGGGGTCGCTTCGGACTCAGACGGTTCGGGTCTCAGGCGTCGTTGCCGCCGAGCACCCGCAGGGCTTCTGCCCGGCGGGATTCGGCGTCGGCCTCATCGGCGACGAGCGCCGACAAGATCGTCTCGTCATAGGTGGCGCTTGGCGCCGGCGGAAGGTCAGCGTTGATGCCGGCCAGCCACGCGGCGAGGCTTTCGGGGCTCTCGGCGGCGGCGCCGACGGTGGCGACGACCCCCTCGACCTCCATCGCCACATCCCGGTAGCGGGGCATGCCCGTTCCCGCCGGGATGAGCTTGCCGATGATGATGTTCTCCTTGAGACCGAGGAGGCCGTCGCTGCGGCCTTCGATGGCCGCTTCGGTGAGCACGCGGGTGGTCTCCTGGAACGACGCGGCGGACAACCACGACTCGGTCGCCAGAGACGCCTTCGTGATACCCATCAGCTCGGGACGGCCTTCGGCCGGCACCTTGCCTTCGTCGCGCAGCTGGCGGTTGATGATCGAGAAGATCCGCGCATCGACGCGCTCGCCGGGCAAGAAGGTGGACTCTCCCGAGTCCTGAACCGACACTCGCTTGAGCATCTGGCGCACGATCAGCTCGATGTGCTTGTCGTGGATCGACACACCCTGGTCGCGGTACACCTTCTGGACTTCGTCGACGAGGTACTCCTGGGTGGCCCGGATGCCCTTGATGTCGAGGATCTCCTTCGGGTCGAGCGGACCTTCGTTCAGCGCGTCACCGGCGTTCACGCGTGCACCGTCGACGACGTTCGGGAAGAGCTTCGCCTTGATCGGAACGGTGTAGAGCTCCTCGGTGCCGTCGTCGGCGACGACGACGAAGTTGCGCAGCTTCGAGTCTTCTTCGCCCAGACGCAGCACCCCGGAGTTACGCACGAGGACTGCCTTGCCCTTCGGGGTACGGGCCTCGAAGAGCTCGACCACGCGGGGAAGACCGGCGGTGATGTCGAGCGACTCTCCCTTGCCGGCGGCGACGCCACCGGTGTGGAAGGTACGCATGGTGAGCTGGGTGCCCGGCTCGCCGATGGACTGGGCGGCGATGACGCCGACCGATTCACCGAGCTCGACAGTGCGGCCCGACGCCATCGACTTGCCGTAGCAGGTCATGCATACGCCGTACTCGGCATCACAGGCGAGCACTGTGCGAACACGGACCCTCTCCACCCCCGTGTCGTCCCGAAGGCGATCGAGGATCTCCTGGGTCACGTCGGTGCCCCGGGCGAAGATCTCGCCATCGACACACACCACGTCTTCGGCCAGAAAACGCCCCAGAAGTGACGTTTCGAGGTACGCGCGCTTGGTGGCGGTGTCGGGTCCGACGTAGTCGAGCCAGCGGCCACGAGCCGAGCCGCAGTCCTCCTCGCGGACGATGAGCTCCTGCGAGACGTCGTGGAGACGACGGGTCAGGTAGCCGGAGTCGGCGGTGCGGAGCGCGGTGTCGGCGAGACCCTTTCGGGCGCCGTGGGTCGAGATGAAGTACTCGAGCACCGAGAGACCTTCACGGAAGTTCGACTTGATCGGGCGGGGGATGATGTCGCCCTTCGGGTTGGACACGAGACCACGCATGCCGGCGATCTGACGAACCTGCAGGGCGTTGCCTCGAGCACCCGAGCCCACCATCATGTTGATGGGGTTCATCGGGTCGGCGTCGAGAACGTCCTGCATGGCCTTCTGGATCTCGGCGGTCGCCTCGGTCCAGATGTTGATCTCCTGCTCGCGACGCTCGTCGTTGGTCAAGATGCCACGCACGAAGTTCTTCTCGATCTTCAGCGCTTCGGTCTCGTGACGGTCGAGGATCTCACGCTTGGCGACCGGGGTCTGCACGTCGTTGATCGAGATCGACAGACCCGACTGGGCGGCATAGCGGAAGCCGAGGTTCTTGATGGCGTCGAGCGTCTCGGCGACGACGGCCTTCGGGTACTCGGTGGCCAGACGCTCGACGAGCGTGGTGACTTCCTTCTTCTTCAACACGTAGTTGACGAAGCCGAAGTCCTCGGGGAGCGACTGGTTGAAGATCAGACGGCCGGCGGTGGTCTCGAGCAGCACCGGTTCGCCGCCTTCGACGCCGCCATAGCGGCGCTCCGAGCTGCGCAGTGTGATGCGGGCGTGAAGGTGGATGTCCTTGTTGTCGTAGGCCCGCTCGACTTCCCACAGGTGACGGAAGTGACGGCCTTCGCCGGCGAGTCCCTCACGCATGAGGGTCAGGTAGTACGTGCCGATGATCATGTCCTGTGCGGGCACCGCGATCGGGCGGCCATGGGCCGGCGACAAGATGTTGTTCGCCGAGAGCATGAGGATACGGGCTTCGGCCTGGGCCTCCGCGGAAAGCGGGAGGTGGATGGCCATCTGATCACCGTCGAAGTCGGCGTTGAAGGCGGTGCAGACCAGCGGATGGAGCTGGATCGCCTTGCCCTCGACCAGAACCGGCTCGAACGCCTGGATGCCGAGACGGTGCAGCGTGGGCGCACGGTTCAACATGACCGGATGTTCCTTGATGACTTCCTCGAGGACGTCCCACACCTGGGCACGACGACGCTCGACCATGCGCTTGGCCGACTTGATGTTCTGCGCCAGCTCCTGATCGACGAGGCGCTTCATGACGAAGGGCTTGAACAGTTCGAGCGCCATCAGCTTCGGCAGACCGCACTGGTGCAAACGAAGCGTCGGGCCGACCACGATGACCGAACGGCCGGAGTAGTCGACGCGCTTGCCGAGGAGGTTCTGGCGGAAGCGGCCCTGTTTGCCCTTGAGCATGTCGGAGAGCGACTTCAGTGGACGGTTGCCCGGGCCCGTGACGGGACGGCCACGGCGGCCGTTGTCGAACAACGCGTCCACCGCTTCCTGGAGCATGCGCTTCTCGTTGTTCACGATGATCTCGGGCGCACCGAGGTCGAGCAGACGCTTGAGGCGGTTGTTGCGGTTGATGACGCGGCGGTACAGGTCGTTCAGGTCGGAGGTGGCGAACCGGCCACCGTCGAGCTGGACCATCGGACGGAGGTCCGGCGGGATGACGGGCACGGCGCCGAGGATCATGGCGCGCGGGTCGTTGCTGCGCTTGCCGTTCTCGTCGCGGCGATTGAAGGCGGCGACGATCTTGAGGCGCTTGATGGCCTTCTGCTTGCGCTGCACCGAAAGCGGCTTCTTGCCTTCGGCGGGAACCGCGTCGATAAGCGCACGGAGCTTCTGCTCTTCGACGTCGAGATCGAGTTCGTTGATCAGCGAGTTGATGGCATCGGCACCCATGCCACCGCGGAAGTAGTCGCCGTAGCGATCCTTCATCTCGCGCCACAGCATCTCGTCTTCGAGGATCTTGCGGCTGTGGAGCGACTTGAACTCGTCGAACGTGCGCTTCAGCAGGTCGTACTCGGCTGCGGAACGATCACGGATGCCCGAGATCTCCTTCTCGGCGAGGCGACGCTTGGCGTTGATCTCGGAGTCCTTCGCTCCATCCTTCTCCAGCTGCTCGAGGTCGGCTTCGAGCTGCTTGAAACGGCGATCGAGATCGAGGTCGCGGTCACGCTCGATGAGCTGGAGCTCTTCGCGCAGTTCGGCTTCGAGGTTCGGCAAGTCAGCCTGACGACGTTCCGGATCGACCCAGGTGACAAGGTTCGCAGCGAAGTAGATGACCTTCTCGAGCTGCTTGGCCTTGAGCTCTTCCTTCGCTTCGGTGCCCATGAGGAGATACGCCAGCCACGAACGGGTGCCACGGAGGTACCAGATGTGAACGACGGGAGCGGCGAGTTCGTGGCTGGCGTATCTCCTCATGGGCACCGAAGCGAAGGAAGAGCTCAAGGCCAAGCAGCTCGAGAAGGTCATCTACTTCGCTGCGAACCTTGTCACCTGGGTC
>JANLRD010000249.1:0-19336 GCA_031368215.1 Acidimicrobiia bacterium
CTACGGCTCACTGTTCGATCCCTTCACCGTGCGTGCGTGTCGCTTCCGGGTACGAGACGCTAAAACGCAGTTGTCCAGCGACGACGTCGCGGCGATCATGTCCCGGGTCGGGGCGCGGTTCTCGTGGACCGGATTCACGGTCGTGGATCACGTCGCCCGAGAGGATCTGCTCGCGTCCTGAACAACCCACGCACCCGCGCCCTTCGGGTGTCTCTCAGCGTCGATGCCCCGGTCATGTCATGGCGGGGGCATCGACGCGTCAGACGAGGGAACGGCCGCTACCGTGCTTGCCGTGGAAACGACGACGTCCGACCAGTCCCCGCCTTCGGTCCTTGTCCTGCGTTCCGACGACGCCTGCGTGGTCATCGAGACCTCCACGGGTGGACCGACGATCCTCCACTGGGGGGCCGACGTCGGAAGTGATCCCGAGGGCATCATCGGTGCCGTCGAGTCACCGGTTCCGAACGGCGGTCTTGATGTGGTCGCGCCGGTGTCGATCACGCCAGAACACAGTGCGGGGTACCTGGGTCGGCCCGGGATCGAAGGACACCGACCCGACGGTCGCGATTGGGCACCGCGCTTCGGGCCGGTGACGGTCGTCGCCGCTGACGACGCGACGACCTTCGTGACCGCTGATCCGCTTGCCGGCCTCACCCTCCGAACGATCATTCAGATGCGGGACTCCGGCGTGGTCCGTATCCAAAGCACGCTTATCAATGAGGGGGCAACGGCGTACCAGCTCAACGCGCTGCGGATCACCGTGCCGCTCCCGGCCCGGGCGCAGGACACCCTCACATTCGCCGGTCGCTGGACCAACGAGTTCCTGCCCGAACGGGCCGCCCTTGCTACCGGCACGCTTCTCGTCGAGAACCGCTCCGGTCGCACATCGCACGATCGTCCCCCTATCGCGTTCGTCGGGACTCGTTCGTTCACCGAGAGCACGGGTGAAGTGTGGGCGGCACATCTCGAATGGAGCGGGAACGCGTCGATGTCGATGCAGTCGCCGCCCGATGGACGCCGATGCCTGCAGATCGAGGAGCTCCTCATGCCAGGCGAGATTGCGCTTGCCCCCGGAGAGGCCTACTCCACTCCTTGGGTCGCCCTTGCCCATTCCTCCAACGGATCGAACGGCGTGAGTCAACGGTTCCACCAGGAGCTCCGCAACGATCCGAGCGCTCCGACCAGACCGCGACCAGTTCTCCTGAACATCTGGGAAGCCGTCTATTTCAATCACGAGCTCCCCACTCTTCTCGAGTTGGCCGATCGCTCGGCCCAACTCGGCGTCGAACGGTTCGTCGTTGACGACGGCTGGTTCCATGGACGACGCGACGACCGTGTCGGACTCGGTGACTGGTGGGTCGATACTGCGGTCTGGCCAGATGGGCTTTGGCCGATCGTCAACCACGTCGTCGGACTGGGCATGGAGTTCGGGCTGTGGTTCGAACCGGAGATGGTCAATCCGGACTCCGATCTGCACCGGGCCCATCCCGACTGGGTGCTCGGCGATCTCCGCTACGAGCCCGTGCTCGGTCGCCACCAGCTCGTGCTCAATATGGCACTGCCTGAGGTGCGCGCCTACCTGCTCGAGAAGATCAGCGCACTGCTCACCGAGTACCCGATCTCCTACGTGAAGTGGGACATGAACCGAGCGATCGTGCAGGGTTCGTCAGACGGACGCGCGTCGATCCATCGACAGACGATGTCGGTCTACGGGCTGATCGATGATCTCCGGGCCCGTCACCCGACGGTCGAGTTCGAGACCTGTGCGTCGGGTGGTGGACGCATTGACTTCGGCATCCTTCGCCGCACGAGCCGGGCGTGGACGAGCGACTGCAACGACCCGCTCGACCGGCAACGGATTCAGCGAGGGTTCAGTCACGTGTTCCCACCGGAGTACATGGGCGCCCACATCGGGGGCCCGGTTTCCCACACCACGCGCCGCCGTCATTCGCTCGCCTTTCGCGCCGGCACCGCGTTCTTCGGCCACCTCGGCATCGAATGGAACGTGCTGAACGCGTCGAACGAGGATCTGGCCGCGCTCGAGCGGGTGATCCGGATACACAAGCACTTCCGACCGCTCCTCCACGACGGCACCTCGGTTCGGCTCGATCACCCGAACCCCGCCGTCGTCGCCCACGGAGTCGTGAGTGCCGATTGCCAGGAAGCACTGTTCTCGTTTGCGCTTGTGGAGACGCCGGCATCGCTCGTCGTCGAGCCGGTGCAGTTCGCCGGCCTCGACGACGAACTCCTCTACCGCGTCGAAGTCCTCCCGCTGGTGATCGAGCACCCCCACCCGTTTCCCCACCAGCCCGCCTGGCTCACGCATGGCGTCTCGGTTCGGGGACGCGTTCTCCGCACCCTTGGTCTGCAACCCCCGCTGATGGACCCCGAGTCGATGATCCTGTTGCACCTTCAGGCCCAGTAGCCCGAGACTCGCACGTCGCTGCGCAACATCCGACGACTACGGCAGTTCGAGGATCGTCACCGTTCCGAGGTCGCCGTTGACTTCCACCAGGGCACCGTCAGGAATCCGCTCGGTGGCCTCGTTCACCGACACGACGCACGGGATGCCGAGTTCTCGACTCACGATGATGGCGTGGCTGAGCGGCGCTCCGACGTTCACGACAACACCCCCAGCCGCGACGAACAACGGCGTCCAGGCGGGATCGGTCATCGGGGCGACCAGGATGTCACCCAGCTCAAGCGCTCCGGGGTCGGAAGGGTCGAGGATGACCCGGGCCCGCCCCCGAACGACGCCGGGACAACCCGGCAGCCCCGCCAGCGCATCACCAACTGCGCCCACCGGTGCCCGGTTCTCTCCCCGCTTGGGCCACTGCGTGTTCGACGGCGGAGCGGAGCTCACGATGAAGGGCGGCTCGAGCGAGCCGAGCCAGTCGAGGTGAGCCTGACGGGCATCGGCCGTCGCTTGCGCATCGACCAACGTTCCGTTGACCATCGCCTCCACCTCGTCGACGAACAGCAGACAGATGTCGCGCAGTTCTCGCAGCTCACCTCGTGCGACTGCCCGTCGACCGAGTTCCCACACGCTCATCCGAACTTCATGAAGCGCGCGAATGATGTTGGTCTTCGACCGCTCCCGCCCAGCGAGAAAGGTGGCCGCGGAAGCCAGCGCGGCGTTGAACTGACCCTGGGTGGCCGGATCACCGGCGAGCTTCTCGGCGATCTCGGCGCCGAGCCGAAGTCGGTCTGCTTCGGCCGCCGCCTGGTGGAGGTGCGGCGCAGCAGTGTTGTCGGCAAAGCGCATCCGGTCGACAGCAGCGAGCACCAGGTCGGGCTTCGTCTCCCACGTGTGGGAATGGATGTCCCACTCGTTCGGGCCGCGGGAACCGAATTCTGCGAGGAACGCGTCGAGGGAGGCAACGAACGCTTCGGTGGCCGGTGACGTGTCGGACCGAAGGCGAGCGGTGAGCCCTTCGACGCCGGCGTCCAACGCGGCGCAGAGTGCCTCGCTCGCCCGCACCGTTCGGGAGAGCTCCCACATCGCCGACGATGGCTCGGCCGAATCGACGCCGCCAACGCCTCCGAGCAGCCGCATCGTCGCCGTCGGGTCGCCGATAGCGGCGCACACCGCGCCGAGGACACCGGGTCCGATACCCGCGGCACCCGACTGGTTGATGTGCTGGCTGAACAGGTCCCGAAGCACCGACCGAAGGGAGAGGGCCCGGTCGAGCAGGTCGGCATCGGTCAACGTCGAGAGGTCCGGCCGCGAGGCACGCAGGGAGCGGGTTACCAGGCGGTCGGCTTCGAGCTCGTCCTGGTTGCGGTCACCCATCACCCAGCCCAGCCACGCCGTCATCACCGCGGTGGTCGCCGCGTTCTCATGCCAGGGTTCAGCAACGTAGGGAGGAATGCCGGGGTGGCCGGCGAAGTAAGCGGCATCGACGGCGTCTGCGGAGAAACCCGGGGTGCGTTCTGCCCACACGCGAATCAGCGTGATGCCGAGGTAGGCATAGCCGCCGAACACGCCGAAGACCTCGGGCCGAGCCGGGTGCACTTCGTTTTCGGCAATGCCGAGGCGCTTCACCATGCAGTCACGCCAGCCCAGAGCGCAGCCACCGTTGTCGAAGGTCAGGTCCCACCCGAGCGGGCTCGGCGGATCAGGCAGCACCTCGCCGACGTTGGCCCGACTCCAGAACCCGTACTTCGGGTCATAGCGGTTGTCCTCGATCCAACGCAACGTGTCCATCGCCGTCTCCCCGTTCACTGCGGCCGATGCGTCGCCTCGGACCGATCCCGGACGATACGCCACGCAAGCCTCGCCATGTCGAGCCGACGGCCCGGGGGAAGGGTGTCCAACGGCGGAAATGGGAATGCGCTCGCGTCCGTCGGTAACGTGGCACCCGTGAGTACCGAAACCGCATCGCGTGTCCCGCTCGTCAGCTACCTGCGGCTGGAGCCGACCCCGCACCTCGTCGCCAACGAGTGCACCTCGTGCGGCGCGCGGTTCTTCGACCGACGCAATGCGTGCGCTGCCTGCTTCGCCACGGAGTTCCGCACCGTCGACATTCCGACCGAGGGTGAACTGGTCTCGTTCACCATTGTCACCTTCGCCGCTCCCGGTGTTCCGGTGCCCTTCGTTGCCGGCGTGGTGAAGTGCGGCACGACAAGTGTGCGCGGCAACATCGTCAACATTGCCGCTGACCCGGAGCACGTGAAGCTCGGCATGCGCGTACGCCTCACCACCACATCGCTCGGAACAGACGACAACGGCGCCGAGGGAATCGGGTTCGGTTTCGAACCCGCCTGATCGCTCTCACGGCAATACGGCGCCGAGGGAATCGGGTTCGGTTTCGAACCGGCCTGATCGCCTCACGACGACACACGCAACCCCACGAACCAACGCACCGACTGACAAAGGAAACGACACCATGGCCGCAGACGACGTCTACATCCTCGGAATCAAGATGACGAAGTTCGGGAAGCACCCGGACAAGGACGTCGTCGACCTCGCTGCCGAGGCGGCGATGGCCGCACTCGCCGACGGTCGGGTGACCATGGCCGACATGCAGATCCTCGCCGCCGGCAACCTCATGGGTCGCGGCGCGATCGGTCAGGCGATCCAGAAGCAGATCGGTCAGACCGGTATTCCCGTCTACAACGTCTCGAACGCCTGCGCGACCGGGGCCACGGCGCTTCGCACCGTCATCATGAGCATCAAGGCCGGCGAGTCCGACATGGGTCTCGCCGTCGGCGTGGAGAAGCTCGCTGGCGCGGGGTTGCTCGGCGCGGGTGGAACTGCCAAGAAGGACAAGAACGAGTGGACGCCGGAGGGTCGTTATGGCGCGATCGCCCCGATCGACGGCCGCATCGGCACCGAGGCCATGCCCGGCACCTTCGCCCAGGTCGGCATGGAATACGGTCACAAGTATGGCGGCGCATCGTTCGAAGTCTTCGCCCGCATCAGCGAGAAGAACCACGGTCACTCGACGCTGAACCCGCTTGCCGCGTACACCAAGGCGATGAGCCTTGATCAGATCATGAGCGACGTGATGATCGCCTATCCCAATACCCGCTCGATGTGTTCGGCGAACTGCGACGGCGCGGCCGCCGCAGTGCTGGTGAGCGGCGAGAAGCTCAAGACCCTGTCGGACGAACAGCGTCGACGCGCCGTCAAGGTGCGCGCATCGATCCTCACCAGCGATCCGTGGCAGGAGGCGTGCCAGGTCCTTCCCGATGTCAACACGCTCACGAAGCTTGCTGCCAAGCGCGCCTACGAACAGGCCGGTGTCGGACCCGAGGACCTCGACCTCGTGGAGCTTCACGATTGCTTTGCCACTGCCGAGCTCGTTCACTACGACAACCTCGGGCTCTGCGCCGAGGGCGATGCGGTCGACTTCTTCGAGTCGGGGGCACCGTTCCGGACCGGCAAGCTCCCGGTGAACGTGTCGGGTGGTCTCCAGTCGAAGGGCCACCCGATTGCCGCCACCGGCATCGCCAACGTGTGGGAGATCTGCCACCACCTGCGTAACGAGGCCGGTGACCGTCAGATCGAAGGTGCCCGCATCGGCCTCGCCCACGTCATCGGACTCGCGTCCGCGTGTGGCATCCACATCCTCGAGTCGAGCGGAGCCCGCTGAGGGTCGCAATCGGCGGGTCCGACCGCACCAAACCCTCCTGCGCCTATCCCTGCCCGCCCTCGCGGCGCACCGACCGCACCAAACCCTCCTGCGCGATAGTCGCCACATGTACCCCGTCGATCCCGTGCACCGCGCCGGTGGCGATACCACGGGCATTGACGAGCCCATGGCCCTGCATGTCCATGAGCATCCACGCGTCGGCGCGAACCGGCCGATGGAACCAGATGTTGTGATCGAGGCTGGCCATCATCATCTGCTGCCAGTTGAGTCCACTCGGGTGCGAAAGCATGATGGCGTCCATCGGGTTGTGATCGGAGAGGTACGCCAGAGCGCATGCATGAAGCAGCGGGTCGTCGCCGAGTTCACTGCGTTCCGGGGAGATGCGGGCCCACAGCTGCGATCGTGCGCCGGGCGTCGTCTGGACAATCTCGCGGATGTCGCCGAAGGGCGTCCATTCGAGTCTGGCGATCGAGTCAGGCGGCGGAACGTCACCGGCGATCGCTGTCTGCTGTATGTCGACGTCGGGCTCGCTCCGCTGGAAGCTCGCGTCGAGGTTCAAGATCGCACCGGCCGCTTGGCGCGCGACAACTCGACGGGTGGTGAACGACCGACCTTCCCGGAGCCGATCCACGTGGAAGGCAATCGGCTCCTCCGGAACGCCGCCGAGCACAAAGTATGCGTGCAGAGAATGAACCGCGTGTTCCTCCGGCACCGTTGCCGCGGCCGCGGCCAACGCCTGGGCGACAACTTGCCCGCCGTAGACGCGACCCCACGGGTATGCCGGCGTGAGACCGAGGAACGTCAGATCGTCGAGCCGATCGAGGGTGACGAGATCTCGAAAGGTGTGCAGAGATCGAGTGTCAGCCATGGAGGTGCCAATCTACGGCACGCCCGATGGTGTCGCACCAGCAGCCAAGCGCCCATCCGCCCCCAACCACCCTCGCTCGTTTTGCGCGAAGCCGGCCGGAGTCCGGCCCGGTGGTTCAGGCCTGGGTGTCTTCCGAACCGGCCGGGAGGAACTCCTTCGGAATGTTCTCCGTCAGCTCCACGATGCCTGTTTCCAGGTCGTAGAGCGCGCCGACGACGCGCAAGCGATCCTTGCGGACCCGCTCGGCGATGATCGGTGACTTCATCAACCGAGCCACGGTGAGGACGACGTTGCGCTTGATGGCATCTGTCAACGGGTCACCGACGCCGGCCGTTTGGTCGGCCACGGTCCCTTCGGCCACGGTCTCTTCGGCCACTGTCGTTTCGGCAACTGTTGCGTCGGTTGCCACGGTCTCCGCTGCCGCGGGCACCGGTTCGGTCACGGCATCGGTAGCCGATGTCGGCTCTGCCGTTGCGGTATCTGCCGCCGGAGGTGCCGTATCGACTGCGGGAGCTTCCGCGGGGAGGGACGGCGTCATGGCGTCGGCTTTCTTGGGCTGCGCCGACACTTTCATGGCGCCACCGTTGCCGACGACCGCCTCTTTCGGCATGACGGCGGTGTCGGCTTCGGTCAGCACCAGTCCGAGCACTTCGGTCTTCGGTGTCTCGACGGCGGGACGAATCGCCTCGACGAGATAGCCCATGCTTCCTGCGGCCTTCCCGCCCGACTTGATCGCGTCCATCGTGGCCTTTACCGCTCCACAGCCCTTGTGACCCAAGACAAGGAGAAGGGGGATCTCGAGCTCGTAGGCGCCATACTCGAGACTGCCCATCACCGCAGAGTCAACGACATTGCCGGCGGTTCGGATCACGAAAAGGTCACCGAGACCGCGGTCGAAGACCAACTCCGGAGGCACCCGGGAATCAACACAGGAAAAGATCGTGGCGAAGGGTCGCTCACGCTGGGCGATCTTGGTGCGACGCGCCGCTGACTCGTTGATCGCCGTGGATTTTCCGCGCACGAACCTTGCGTTTCCCTCGAGCAACCGGGTGATCGCCTCCTCGGGCGTCTCGACCGGCATCTCGAACGGCTCTGCTCCCGATGGCAGGAACGGCGCCTCACACGCACTCAGCACCGGTGCCATCGACACGACACCGAGCGCGGTCAGGCCGCGACGCAACAGCACGCGTCGTGAGACGCCTGGAGAGTCCGCGTTCAGTTCTGTCTCCATCAACCGGAACTGATCGGCACCCGCGGACCCAACCTGCGCGAACGCGTCAGGAGAGAGGTTGCCCCTATTTCCATTGGCGCTGCGCCGCTCGCTTCGCTCGACTGCTCGCAACACACACCTCGCACGCGTTGGGAGAGAGGTTGCCCCCATCTATGGGGGCAGAACACCTCCCAATTGCGCTGGGAGGTGTCCTGCCGCATGTGGTGACCAAAGGCCGAGTGGCCGGCGGGATCAGCGCCGGAGCACGGCGTTCTGTTCGTCGAGTTCGGTGAGGGGCGACCACGGCGAGTTCCAGGCATTCGGAACGTCGACGCCCGGTCGGTCCCCACGGGTCCACCACTTCGCCTCGAAGCCGACGCCGCCGATCTGCACCCGGTCGTGCTTCTCATAGGGAATGTCGCTTGACCACACCGCATAGGTCTTCGGCGGCAGCGTTGTGGTCGGCGCCGGTTGCTCGCCGGGAAGCACCGGGCCGAGGAGTCGCCACGGGCTGTCCCACTCGTGCACGATCGGCGCGTCCGGCGCTTGGCCGACGTTCCACCACTTGGCGAGGTAGACCTCGCGTCGCCAAACGACCTTTCCGTCTTTGCGGTAGAGCCGGTCGGCGTTCCACACGGGGTACGGGCTTGCCGCCGGATCATCGATCACCGTCACGGCGAAGAGAGGCGCTCCACGTTCGGTTGACACGAACTTGGGAACAGTTGTCGTCGGGACACGTTCCGGGCGACCTTGCAGCGACCCGAACAGCCAGCTGAAGGCAAGCTCGCTCTGGTCGGCACCGCTACAGGTATTCCATGCGCGCAGGGTATCGAGGTTTCTCCCGCACGCAATGTCACGGTTCAGGGACCACATCGACACCCTCGCAAGGCCACGGTCTCCGACGAGATCCATGAGCGTCTTCGCATCGTCGAGCGAGAACACCTCACCGGCGATGTCGTTCTGACCGATCATGGGTGTAACCCCGATCTTGCGCCAGGCTCCACGGGCATCCAACGACAGCCCGACCCGCTGATACGACGAGCGGAGCTGCCGAGCGAGGCCGTCAATCGAGTTGAGCGTCAAGGCCGCCATATCCGCCTTGGTGCCCTTCGGAGCCTCACCGAAGTCCATCGTCATCGCGTTGACTCCCGAAAAGTCGAGGCCGACGCTCACCATGGCGTCGACCACGGCAACGCCGGGCGTCGTGAGACCACTCGACGAAGCAGGGAGCGTGAGCCACACATCGAGGCGCTTCTTGCGTTCCTTCTGCTTGGCCTGCACCAGGCTGACCGCCTTCGCCCGGCGTTCATTCGCTACGCTGTTCGAGAGGGCAGTTCCTTCGATGTCCAGATCGATGGCTTCGATCTGATAGCGATCGACAACGCTCTGGTACGCACGGGTCAACCGGACGACATCGTCACACGCAACGGCGAGTTCGTCGTTCACCGCACCGCCGAAGGACACGACAACCTGGCCGCCCCGAGCGCGATAGCGAGCGATGCGACGATCGAGATCCACTGCGGTGCCAGCCTCGTCGAGACCGTAGTAGCCGCCCCACGAAGGTTCGCACGGCCGCGTCTTATCAGCAACGACGAACGCCAGGACGACCTGCTTCGCCGGATTCGAGGCTGGATCTTCGAACGGGTAACGGGGGGTCAGTGTTACGTCCACATATGGTGCGAACCAAGCGGGCCTCGGCGCCGCGGGCAGAGGTCGAAGCATGTTCTGCACTGCGAACGTACAACCGGCGAGCGTTGCTGCGAGACAGATCAGCGCCACGGACACCCGCCACGGCGACAGTTCTCTCCGGGTTCGTCTGTTCTGACTCATGCTGCCTCTTCGGTATCAGCCACGCGGAAACTGTCAACCGGCCCGCTCCGCGTCCTCGGGACGTACTCACCGATGAGATCTCCGCCGATGTTGATGACCTGTTCCGGAGCGATGTCCCGAATCGCCGGTCTCGGCGGGTTCATGACAGCGGTCGGACGGTAGAGACGTTCACGCACGTTCATCCAAATATCGACCAAAGAGGCACGCAGCCCGATGAAGGCAACGATCCCCCAGGCACACAGAACGGCGTTCGTTCCGGAGTAGACAGCGTGCACGTAGTGCCGCTGCACGATGTCGCGTCCGAGGGACGCGAGCGAGAAGGCGACAACCCCATATGCACACAGAACAAAACTCAGCGGCGCCGTCGTCCGGTCCTTCACCTTCGGTGTGCGGGCAAACGGGGTCTTGCGGCCATTGAGCCCCTGGCGGACGGAACCGACGAGCCCTGCAAGGTTCACGGGAAGCAAGACCAGATTGAATCCGTAGAGCGACAGCACGTCACGGCGGCGATACCCGAACGACCGGAGATCCGACGCCATGATCAAGAAGTAAGGAAGCGCCGAGAGGAAGACAAGCGGACTGAGCAGCCGATCGTTGTAGGGGTAGGCGAGCAACACGATCAGGCCGATCGTTGCCCAGGCGATGGACATCAGGTAGTTGAGGCGAACGAACATCTCGGCAGGATGCAGTGACTCACGACGCCGGCGACGCGAGAAGATCAGCCGCAGGAGCTTCGGAAGGATCAGGAGTCCGCCGTTCGCCCATCGCTGACGCTGAATGCACAGCGATCCAAAGTCCGGCGGCGTCGCACTGAAGCTCAGGCGCTCCGGATAGTTGAACAGCGACCATCCGCGGGCGATCAGATCGATACTGGATTCCGTGTCCTCGATGACTGTCCTGTCTCGGATGTATCGACGGATCTCCACGTTCCCTTCGATGTCGACCGTCACGACGTCGTCGAGGGCCCTCTTGCGAAGCACGGCGTTCGCCCCCACCCAGAACGTCGCGCCGAAAAAGGACATCCCCTGGTGGACGAGATGCTGCAGGTCGGTCGTCGCCCCAGCAATTCGTTCGAGACGGGACGTGGCCCCGGGGAACGCGCAGTAGGGGGTCTGGGCGACGGCAACGCGCGCGTTGACTGGCTGCTCGAGGAAATGAACCAGACGTAGGCAATACTCCGGAAGCAGCACGCTGTCCGCATCCAAGGTCAGCACGTAGTCACTGTCCGGAACGATCAGTTCGTTCCGTGATCCCATCGACGGAGCTACGAGATCGCCGCCCGTTGCCAGCTCTCGAAGATGAGCACCCGATTCGCGGTGATCGATGACAAAGCTTCGTCCCATCAGGCCGATGTAGCTATTGAGGTTCATGGCCTTGTTCGGATCATGCGACAACGACGCAAAGAGCTTCCGCTCGAAGGCCTCGACCTCCACGTGGAAGATCGAAACCAGGCGGCGATAGAGGTCTCGTACACGTTCGACAGAGAATTCCGTGAAGTCGTCGCGAGAACGGCGGAGAGCTTGCGCGGTGACCGTGAGGTCGTGGGCAAGTCTGCGAATCACGTGGTCAGCGACAAACCGGTCGACGTGATCGTTACCGGGCTCTTCGGCAGCGAGGCGCTCCAACCAACCCGCAGCGCCTTCGTAGGCAGTGACAAGGCGACCGATTTCGGAGTACGAAACCTTGGGGTTGTTCAGAAGGCGAGTCTCGAATCCGGCCAGGGATCGTCGTGCGGCGTCTGCAGGCGGGGACAAGAGATCGGCGATCGCTGTCGGTTGGGCGAGCGCCGCCGCAAGAATCGCCTGATGCTCGCGATCCGTTGGAGCCGGCGGGTCGTCGACCAGCAGGACGACCCGTAGGTTGGGGTACTCCTGCAGAGCCGCACTGAGCAGGGTCTGTCGAATCACCGATGCCTGCTCGCGAAATGACGGCACAAGGACCGTCAACGACGGAGCACTCGGCCCGCCGGTCCGGGCGAGCTCTTCCCGAGTCGCCCGTTCGTGCCGAGTGCGACGGCTGAGCGCACCGTGGCGACACGCCAGGTAGATCATCGCGGAGTACGTCAGCAACGTCACGATCACGAGATACGAGGCGGCCTCGCTCGCGAATCGCATGCCCTGGGAACCGTGGTTGATGAACTCCCGGAGAATGGTCCCGACGACGTAGCCCAGCCAGGCGAAGAACGTGACGATCATCGCCAAGCGACTTCGGGTCAACTGGTTCGACGTCGGGGCGGCAAGCCGAAGGTGGAACACATCGGCGGAGTCAGCCCGGTGGAATCGTCTCCGACGCGCAGAGCGGGGATTGGAAGTGCTCATATCGTTTCGACCGTCTCGTCTTCGGTGAAGGAGTATTCACCGTAGGCAGAATCACACCTGCCCTCAATGAGTCGTTCGACCCGACTTCGGACACCGCTCGTGGCGAAACTGGCTCTGTGTCAGCCGACGCGAACGGGAATGTGTTGCGCTGAGCGGTCGCTGATGTTGGGTTTCCAGGTCACCGGTCCGTCGATGCGCAGCTCAGGAAACCGCTCGAAGAGCATCGGCAACGCGATGCGCGTCTCGAGGCGCGCCAGCGAGGCACCGAGGCAGAAGTGGTGCCCGTGGCCGAACGTGAGATGCGGATTCACTGCGCGTGCGAGATCGAGGCGGTCGGCGTCGACGAACACACGGGCATCTCGGTTCGCCGCAAGGATCGTGAGGAACACTGCCTCTCCGGTATGCATCTCCACACCTCCGAAGGTGTGGTCCTCGGTGACCTGACGCATCATCGCCTTGGCGGACGCCTCGTATCGGAGCAGTTCCTCGACCGCCACGTCGAGGGCCCGACCGTCGAGGCCAGCTCGGAGTCGTTGCGCTTCGTCGGGGTGGTCGAGCAGGGCCACCGTTGCCGATCCGAGCAACGACGACGTGGTGTCGTGTCCGGCGAGAGGAGCAGCGAGCAAGCTCCGAGGATCTCCGCGGTGTTGAGCCCATCGTCGGCATCTTCGGTTGCAAGCAGCGCGCTGATGAGGTCGTTTCGCGGTTCGGCACGACGTTCCCGCATCAGTTCACCGAGGTTCTCGTCGAACTCCTCACCGGCGGCGCGGGCGACCTCTTCGTAGTCGGGTCGGCGCGTCGCCCCGAACACCACGACGCCGAAACGGGCGGACCATTCGGCGAGCCACGACTCGAGCGACGGCGGAACTCCGAAGAGCTTCGCGATGACGCGGGCCGGAAGCTCATGGGCGAAGCTCCCGACGAGGTCGAAGCGGCTGCCATCGGACGCAAACGCGTCGAGCAGTTCGGCGGACAGAGCACGCACGTCGTCCTCGAGCCCGCGGACCGTACGGACGGTGAATGCCCGGGAGAGTGGTGCTCGGAGACGGGTGTGCTCCGGCGGTTCGTGGAAGAGCATCCAGCCGTCGAGGAGCGCCACCGCCTTGTCCAGCGCCTCGGCGCGAGATCCGGTCAGACGCGCTTTGAACGCCCCCATGCGTTCCGTGGAGAACCGAGGGTTGCGAAATGCCGCATCGAGCTCGGGATGGCCGGTGATGATCCACGCCCGGTGACGTTCGCTCCACGCGATCGGTGCATGCTCACGGATGGGCCGGAAGTATGAGTGGGGGTCCTCAATTGCCGCCGGGGCAAGAAGGTCGATATCGAGGGCCGGGGTGTTCATCAACAACCGCCGAACGACACGTGAAGGTGGTCAGCGCTTCGGGGGACGCGGGATGAAGGCACTCGTCGAAGCAACGTAGGCGGCGTAGTCGGGACGGCGCCGACTCATCGTCTTCTCCAGCATCGGGACACCGGAGACGCGTCGCAGGAGCACGGTCATCGCGACTGGACCGATGACGGTCAGTGGCCCCCACCGGTGGGTGCAGGCGATCAGCCAGATACCCCACCAGGCGAGAGCGTCTCCGAAGTAGTTCGGGTGGCGGGTCCACGCCCATAGGCCGGTTCGCAGGACCTTCCCGGCGTTGGCGGGGTCTCGCTTGAACGCGGCGAGCTGAAGGTCCCCGACGGTTTCGAAGAGCACTCCGATGAGCCAAACGGCCGCGCCGATGTACAGCAGCGGACGCCACTGGAGCCGCGAGTTCATCGAACCGACCATCACCGGAATCGCGACCACGAGCATCAGCAGACCCTGGGTCAGATAGACCGTACGTAGACTTATGATTGCGAACCTCTCGCCGTGCTTCCTTCGCATGGCCTGATAGCGGAAATCCTCTCCTTTGCCAATGTTGCGGCGGGCGAGGTGCAACGTGAGACGAAGACCCCACACAGTCGTCACGAACAGGATCAGCCGCTGCCGATCGTCCCCCGATCCAGACGTGACCAGGAATGCCACCCAGGCGATCGCCACGAAACCGAAGCCCCAGAAGATGTCGATGATGCTGGCGTCGCGGATCCGAACGCTGACGGCCCACACCGTGAGCACGAGTGCGAGCACCGCGAGAGCGCACCAGAGGAACAGAAGTGGTTGCATGTGAACGCGACGGTAGTCCGGACCGGCCCGATCAGGTCGAGCTGAGCGACGCCGGGGAACGCAACGCGCTCCGTAGGGCGTCGACCATCCCGGCGCGCACCGGTGCACCGGAAAGCATCAGGTCGACGGCAAGCAGTGAGGTGTGGATGTGACCGCGAGCGCGGATATGACGCACCGGAACGCCCGCTGCCGCGAGCCCGGCCGCGTAGGCGTCGCCCTCATCCCGCAGAGGATCGAATTCGCACGTGACCACCACCGCCGGGGGGAGCCCGGCAAGGCTCTGGGCATGAATCGGCGACGCGAGCGGGTTCGACCGATCGGCGGGGTCGATGTAGTTGTCCCAGAACCACGCCATGACCGACGCCGTGAGCCCCTTTTCCTGGCCGTTTTCCACATACGACGGCCGGGTGAAGTCGGCATCGATGACCGGACAGAGGAGGAGCTGCGCGGCGATTTGCGGTCCACCCTCGTCACGGGCCCGTTGCGCGACGACGGCAGCGAGGTTGCCACCCGCGCTCCATCCGGCCACGACGAGCTCGTCAGCCCGGCCACCGAGCGTCTCGGCGTTCTCGGCCACCCAACGAACGGCGGCGAAGGCGTCTGCGGCGGCTGCGGGAAAACGAGCCTCCGGGGCGTGGCGGTAGTCGACGGACACGACCACGGCATCGGACCGGACGCAGAGGTCGCGGCAGAACGGATCGTCCGAGTCGGGTCCGCCGAAGAGCCAGCCCCCGCCGTGGAAGTACACGATGATCGGACGCGGTCCTTGGCCGACCGGTGCGTAGCGACGATACGAAAGCTCACCGGCCGCCCCGGGAAACACTCCGTCGGTGATGCTTCCGACCTCGGGTCCCGGAGGACTCATCGCCGAGGACGCCTTGATGAACTTCCGGACGTCGGCCGGCGACATCGATTCGAGCGGGGGCAGACCGAGGCTGGCCATCATCTCGAGCATGATGCCGACGTCGGGCTGGAACCGACGAACGACTCCATCGTTGACCCTGGTGGCGTCCGGTCCGCGACGAATGAACCCGAGGTAGTCGTTGCCCATCACCTCCTCGCATGCGACGCGATAACGCTCGACCCCGCCCGGGTAGGGAAGGATCACCCGCGCCTTCCCCGGAACGTTCGCACCCATGTACCAGGAGTTCGCCTTCGGCATGAGGCTGATGTCGGCGAAGTCGTTGACGTGCTGCACCCAGCCGTTCACCGCCGTCTCTGTCGGCTCGATCACGACCGAGTTCTCGGTTCGGAGTTGGACGAGGCAGTCCGTGATCCACTCGACGTGCTGTTCGATCGACACGATCATGTTGGAGAGCACCGATGGACTTTGCGGTCCGGTCACCATGAACAGGTTCGGGAACCCTGAGGTCATGAGGCCGAGGTACGTCTTCGGACCGAGGGCCCACTCGTCCTTCAGGGTGATCCCACCGCGGCCTTCGATGTCAACGTTGACGATCGCGCCCGTCATCGCGTCGAACCCGGTGGCGAACACGATCGCATCGAATTCGAACGATTCGTCGATCAGGTCGACACCGTTCTTCGTGATCGTCGCGATTGGGTGCTGACGGAGATCGACGAGACGCACGTGAGGCAGGTTGTACGTCTCGTAGTAGTTCGTGTCGACACAGAGCCGTTTCGTGCCGATCGGATAGTCCTTCGGGCAGAGCATCTCCGCAGTGGCGGGGTCGTGCACCGCCGCCCGGATCTTGTTGCGGACGAACTCGGCGAGGAGCTCATTCGCCTCGACCTTGACGACGAGGTCGTTGTACGTCCGAAGGAACTCCATGATCCCACCACGCCTCCACGCCTCCTCGAACGCAACGTTCCGCTCTTCCTCCGAAACGCTAAGCGCGCTGACTGTTGGTTCCGGGAGTGGGACACCGCCCCCCGAGTGCCGCGCCGCCCGGCGGTAAGCAACGGGATCGGAGGCGTAGGCCGCTCGCTTCTCCGGCCATACCGGCCCGTTGTACGCCGGGATCGAGAAGTTCGGCGTGCGTTGGAACACGGTGAGCTGCGCGGCCTGCGCGGCGATGATCGGAATGGATTGGATCGCCGACGAACCGGTGCCGATGACGCCGACCCTCATGCCGGTGAAGTCGACGCCCTCGTGCGGCCAACGACTCGTCCAGTACTTCGGACCGGCGAACCGAGCAGCACCTTCGATGTCGACCTCCTTGGGAACGGAGAGGCAGCCCGTGGCCATCACATAGAAGCGACAGGTGACCTGGGCGCCCCGAGAAGTGTTCACGGTCCAACTCGACCTCGCGTCACTCCACGCAGCGGAGTCGACCCGGGTCGAGAACTCGATATCGCCCCGGAGGTCGTGCTTGTCAGCGACATGTTGGGCATAGCGAAGGATCTCGGGCTGCGCGGCATACCGCTCCGACCACGTCCATTCCGCTTCGAGTTCCGGGTCGAAGTCGAAGGAGTAGTCGACGCTCTCCACATCGCAGCGTGCGCCCGGGTACCGGTTCCAGTACCAGGTGCCCCCGACATCATCGGCCGCCTCGAGCACCCGAGCGGAGAAGCCGAGTTTGCGGAGCCGGTGGAGGAGATACATGCCGGCGAACCCCGCCCCCACGATGAGCACATCGAAGTCCGTTGGAGCCGCGTACGCAGCCGTACCTCCCGTGGACAGGGCCGTTGCTGATTCCGTTGCCATGCTGCACTCCCCGAGCCCGCGAACCGAGCGATCACCAGCCAGGGTAGAGATCCGCGGCTGGCCACGCCAAGACGACGACCCGTCAGCTCTGGGTGGCCTCGATGAACGCGTTGATCCGGTCGACCGGTCGTTGGGGATCCACGAGGTGCGGATAGTGCCCGTGGTCGGCCCAGAGCGGATCCAACGAATGCTTCGACGGCGATCCCTTGGACGAGGACAAGGGGAGTCATGGCCGGAAAGTAGCTGACTGAGCTTTCCCTCCTACCAAACGGTGGTGGCGACGGAGGCAGTGACGTATCGGATGCGGATATCGGAGAGTTCTTCGTTGCCCGGCACGTACTCGCTCGGTTCGGACCACGCAAGGTCATGCAGGACACCGGACTCCTGAAGAGCGAGCAGAACGCCGCCGAAGTCCTGCTGCTCCCAGAGATCCATCCGGTGGGTGAAAACCAATCGTCCGCCGGGCTCGACGAGACGGCAGAGCTCCCGGACGACGGCGCCGTGGTCGAGGGCGTAGCTCATTACGCCAACACAGATCACGGCCGCGTAGGTTCTTTCGGGAAATGGGAGCGGTCCGCTGTTGAAGTCGGCGAGCAACAGTTCGCGGTACACACCGCCGACGCGGGCCGACTCCAACGATGCCGGCGACACGTCGACACCGTCGATCGTGTCGAACCCTGCGTCGTTCAGGAATCGACCGACGAGGCCGGTGCCGCACCCGACATCGAGTACGGGACTGACCAAGCCGGCATCAGCCAGGAGCCGAGCAGCGACAGCCGGTGCTTGGTAGCGCCACTCGTGGAGCAACTCATGCTCATAGGTCTGCGCCCACTCGTCGTATTTCGCGGCGATCTGCGCGGCGTCGGTCATCGGTGCCCGCAACCAACTCGGAGTTTCGGAGCCTTGGTCAGTGCCGCTCATACTTCCATCATCGTCGTCAGCGGCGTGGACGTCTCATTTGACCCGGTGACTCGTTGCCTTCGGGATCGTTCATCACGGTCGATCGGGTACCCGCTACGGAGGACGGCGACTCAAGCACCAATTGGGGAAGGGACGAAGTGTTGATCAAGCGTAATTGGCGATGTATGCTGATGATGTATGTCAGCGACAAGGACCCAGATCTACTTCACCCAAGAACAACGTGAACGGATCGACCGGGCTGCTGCAAGAAAAGGAGTCACGATGGCCGAGCTCGTGCGCGAGGCAGTTGACGAGTACCTCGGTGACGAGCTCGACCCGAGTGAGGCTCTGACGAGCACCTTCGGCGCCGCCCCGGACGCGTTCGTTCGTTCTCGTGACGACTGGCATCGTGGCTGACCTCCTCGTAGATACTGATGTCTTCATCAACCATCTTCGCGGCGCGGTCGAGTTGAGGCCAGGACGCCATCGGGTGCACTACTCCGTGATCACGCGGGCGGAGTTGGTCGCCGGCAACACCGCAACCGACCTCACTGTCCAGCTCCTCGCCCCATTCCGCGAGATCCCCGTGGACCGTTCTGTCGCCGAGCGCGGGGGACGCATCGCCCGAGAGTTCGGAGTCCGGCTTCCCGACGCACTCATCGCTGCGACGGCGATCGAGCACGGGCTGTCTGTCGTCACCGGGAATCGGAAGCATTTCGAGCCGATCCGAGGCATCCATCTTCGGACGCTGCGCTGAGAGCGCAAGCCCCTGGCAGAGCCGAAGCATGTCGAAGAGTTGCTCGTTGCTGTCCCTCGACTCGAACAATCGCGTGATTTCGGCGAGTTCGAAGCACGGCCCTTCGGTGAGCAAGGACAACGGTGCTCGGGAGGCCCAGTTTCAACTCTTGCCTGATGGAAGGGTTGAGAAGAACATCGAGAGGGCCAAGTCCCACCGGCGATCGCACGACGCTTTCCCCTTACCCAGCCAGCCGGCCGTCTCCTGGGCGATGAGTCCTTGGACCAGTGCGAGCAGCACATGCGACGCATCGACCGGATCGCCATGCACCATCCCGGCGTCGATGCACCGCCGTAGGGCTTTGACCAGGGCACGTCGGCTGGTGTCGGCGGCCGCAAGGTCGTCAACCGTCGGAGCGAAGCTGGCGAACGGCTGCGAGAACATCAGCTTCGAGAGCGACGGATGGGCAAGCGAGAAGACACGGTAGGCACGGGCGAGGGCAACGACATCGGAGCGCGGATCGTCCGATGAGGGGACCGCGGCCACGGCCGCGGCAAGT
>JANLRD010000250.1:0-8203 GCA_031368215.1 Acidimicrobiia bacterium
GTGGATCGGTCGCCCTGTGGTGGAATCACTTTGGCGATCCAAATCGTTTCGATCCGTTCCGCGAGGCCGTGCAGCCCCTACTCGAGCAGTACGCGCCCCAGTTTGCCGAGTCCGCTGGCATCGGCGGGGCCGGCATCGGCGCGCACCCCTACGCGCTCGACGTAGCGGCGCGTACGGACGAGATCAACAGCAACGGGAGGTTCGGGCCCGTCGAGCACGGCATCGTTCCTTGGACGGCGAACCAGACCGCACATCAGATGCAACAGTTTCTCAGTTCTTTCTCCAATTGGATGGCACTCGATGCCATGTCACGAACGGATCTCCTACACGCGGTCGGTGATCTCATCGACACCAGATTCGATGGCGCTGTGGATCGTCCATTCCTTACTGCGATCTACACCGCTCGACGGCTTGGCTAGCCCGCCGTCCACCCACTCCCGACCGGCCCTCACAACAACCGAGACCGGCCGCCAGCTGTCTCCCCCGCACGCGCCCGACGTCGCCGCACCACACCGCCCGACATCATGCGAAGTGGGCGCAGCGAACTTCGGCTGCCTGAGCGGAGCGGACGGAGCGGACCAAGCAAACGTTGACTCGCGCGGCACTAGTGGTCCGTCGCGGATTTAGCTGTCACGTTTTGGAGGGTGGTTCGGGCGTGGTTGACGGAGGCGAGGATTTCGTCGGCTGTGCGTTTCCAGACGAAGGGGGTGGGGTTGGCGTTCCAGTGTTCGATCCAGAGGTCGATGGCGTCGCGAAGTTCTTTCACTGATTTGAATGCGGTGTTGGTGAGGCGCCGGCGGGTCAGGACGGAGAACCAGCATTCGACGAGGTTGAGCCACGATGACGATGTTGGGGTGCGGTGGAGGTGCCAGCGTTTCTGGGCGGGAAGGGCGAGCCAGTCACGTACTTCTTTCGCGTTGTGGGCGGACAGGTTGTCCAAGATGACGTGGACGTCGAGGTGGCGGGGCACGTTGGCGTTGAGCCATTTGAAGAAGGAGAGGACGTCGGTGCCGGCGTGGCGGGCTTTGAGGTCGTGCACGATTTCGCCGGTTCCGATGTTGAGGGCGGCGAAGAGGTCGATGGTGCCGTTGCGTTTGTAGTCGTGGGTCATCGTGCCGGCCTTGCCTGGAATCATCGGCAGTGATGGTTGGGTGCGGTCGAGTGCTTGGATCTGGGTTTTCTCGTCGAAGCAGAACACTGCGGCGTGTTCGGGAGGGTTCAGGTAAAGGCCGACAACGTCGACAAGTTTCGCTTCGAAGTTCGGATCGTTGGAGACCTTGAACGTCTCGGCGCGCCATGGTCGAAGTCGACGTTGTCTCCAGACTCGGGCGACGATGTCTTTGCCGACACCGTGTCGTGCGCCGAGCGTGCGTGTTGACCAGCACGGCGATTCGTCGTCAGGAACTGTGTGCAGGGTATCGGCGACGATCGCTTCGATAGTCTGCGCGCTGATCACTGGCTTCCGGCCTCGACCGCGCCGAATTGCTCCGAGCGTCTTGAGTCCACCGGCGGCGAAATCGGCCTGCCATTTCGACACTGTGGTTGGAGAGACCCCAATCTCTTCTGCGACACCACGGATCGATCCACCGCTCTCAAGAGCAAGGATCACTCTTGCTTGACGGACCTTGCGGACTGGCTCCCGCTGCGAACGAACTATCCGCGAAAGCTCAGCGCGCTGATCATCAGGCAGGACCCGTGTGACACCCATCTCCCCATTCTACGCGTACCAGCTAAATAGACGACGGACCACTAGGGCCGCTTAAGGCGACCTTTACGGGGGATTAGTTGTGGAGAGTGCCGGTCAGTTGCGCTTCGATCGGACCGCCTTGTCGAGCCGCACTGACTTCTCCCGAGCCTCGGGCCGTCTTGTACTTGCCGGTACCGCTCGTCACCTCGTACGTGCCTGAGAATGTGAAATGCCTGCGATCCGTCGCGCACAACGTGCCGGAGATGTCGAACGAAGCCGTGCCGGGGTTGTTTCGGTCGAACGTCAGCACCGTCGTGTGCGAGTCAGCGAAGCAGAACCGCCCATTGGGATCAAAGCCAATGGGGTCGAACTGCGTAATCACCGTCGTAAGGCTCGCTTCGCCGCGATTCGTGTTCGCCGTTCCACATGTGTCGAACAGGTTGGGATCAACCGGGACAGAACATCCGAGGGAAACGTAGTCCTCGGTGAGGGTCGCTCGGAATCCGTTGCTAGCGCTCGCCCTTATCGGTACGGCCAGCAGAGCGGCCGACAACACCAAAGCCCAGAGTCGACACTGTCGAGTCCATCGCGACATCACCACCCCCAATGTGTCGGGCAGCGGCGCCCAACGATTGTTCGCAGCGTACGCCGGTTCTCAATCGGGCGCTAGAAGTCACTTATTGCAGCTCGCGACGTGCTCGCGGAAAGAGGACCGCCCAAACGCGTGATGCTTGCATTAGGCGGTCCGAGTTCATTTCAACGACTGAGCAAAACCAGGGGAGGCTGCCCGCGCCGAGGCGCCCACACCGTGTCCCTCGATGCAGAATTGTCGTTCGCTTGTTGCCCCTTGCAGCTGCCGATCTCCGCAGCTTGCACGAGATGGGTGGAGCGACCCTAAGACGCTCGATAACACACGGCTCGATGAGCTTCCCCGGGCGCTCGTAACCGGCGAAGTGCAGCGGCTGGCCCGACAACGATCGGGTAACAAGTTGACCGCTCGGTGGGAGCCGACAACAAGATCAAACGAAACCCATTCTTCGAAGATCGTTTCGAAGATCATCCCTACTTTCATCCCTACAACTGGCTGGAACGACCGGAATCGTCGGACGGGCCGGACACGAAACCGCAGCTCACAGCACCGCGCAACACGCGTCGGACACTCCAGAACGACCCAAACGATCTTCGAAGGAACGTCCGAGATCCAGCAGCTGGTCATCGCACGAGCCATATCTGGCCTGAGGATTGAGTAGTTCTCGTCCGACCGCCGCGTTCGTCGACGAGCCGATCCGCTGGCAGGGGTATCTCATCGGTTGCGGGCTGACCGAAGCGCGCCCCGACGTTTCGCCGGCTGATCGGTTTCAGCCGAGAGGCAGCAGCGCGTGGACTCGTGATCCGTTGCCGTCCGACGCGATGTCGATAGATCCACCGATCTCGGCCGCCCGCTCCCGCATGGAGGACACGCCCACGCCCGGAACCCATGCCGCACCCGAGGAGCCTTCGTCGCGGATGGTGACTTCGAGGTGGTCGTGCTCGTGTCTGATCTGCAGCCAGACCTGGTCCGTGCCGCTGTGCCGAGCCGAGTTCGTCACGGCCTCGGTCGCAATGCGGAACGCCGCGACTTCGACGGACGCCGGCAGCGTCGGGAGTTCGTCTGCCTCCACGAACACGTGCATCGGGCTTCCGGTGGGGGTCCGTATGACGCTGACCTGCTGGCGAAGCGCGGCGACGAGGCCGAGTTCGTCGAGCGCCGGTGGACGCATGTTGTAGACGAGCCGACGGATCTCTCCAACGGCGGCAGCGGCGTCGGACCGGAGTCCTTGCAAGAGCGCGTCGGCTGCCGATGGGTTGGTGACCATGGTGTTTCGCGCGGCAGCGGCGGTGTGAGCGATGCCCGACAGGGTCGGGCCCAATCCGTCGTGCAGATCCCGACGGAGGCGACGACGTTCCTCTTCGATCGCTGCGATAGCGGCCGTCCGCGACTCCTTGAGGTCGAGCGCGAGCGCACGTGCACGTAGCGTCTGGGCGAGCAGCGGACCGACGATCCGCAGCACCTGCTCGTCCGCTGCCGACAGCTTCAGCTCACCAGGGCGCAGCCCGACCACGACCTCTCCTACGATCTCGCCGCCCCGCAGCAGCGGCAATCGGCGGGTCTCGGTGACGGCGGTTCCGGATGCGGCGAGTTCGGTGCCATCGGTCGAGATGCTTGCGTAGGGAAGCAACAACGCCTCCCGGATCGCCCGGAGGGCCAGCAGCGGGTCGTCGCCGACGCGGTCGGCGACCGTGGTGGCGGCGACGAGGGGGTCGGGCCGTTGGCCGAAGAGCAGTTCGTCGATGAGGCCCCGGAACACGACACGGAGGGGCTGGAACCCGGCGGCGAGCACGAGCCCGATGGACGCGTAGAGCGCGGCCGGTGGATCGCCGATTCCGAGCGTTTCGAAGGTGGCCGCTGCGGCGATGAACACCGACACATAGCTGACGGCCACGACGACGAACACGACCACCGACACGACGAGCGCCCGGATGTCGGTCAGGCCGGGCCGACGAACACCGATGACCATCGCCGGCCCGATCGCGGCCGCCGGGATGACACTCGCGGCCGCACCCCTTGGGCCGAACTGGGCGGCCAGGACAGTGAAGGTCACGGCAGCGGGGAGGGCGACGAGCCCGAGCCAGAGGATCGCCTCCTGATCCCGGTCCTCGCCTTTCTCGAGCACGAACCAGCCACGACAGAACAACGCGAGGACGACGATCGCGCCGAATGTCGCGGAGAGACCCACGTCGGCCTGCGCGGCGAGCGTCGTTCCGAGCAGCCCGGCGCCACCGGCCGTTACCCAGAGACAGAACTCGAGCGCATGGCGAACGCTGGCACGCGGATAGGAAAGGACGGCGAACGGGCCCAGCACCAACAGCGAACCGGCCAGAAGGTACCGGGTCAGGGTCGACCGATCGGCGATATCACTGAGCAGGGCGGCGATCACCCCGGCCGAGGTGGCCAGCAACATCGCGCCGGCGAGGCGGCTACGCGTCCGCAGAAGCGCTACGCCGCTCGCGCCGATCGACACGGCCGGCACGAGTGCAACCGCGACGATCGCGAAATCCCTCACGTGGTGGTGCCCAACCCGCCCTCCCGGGCCCGCACGATCGCCTCGCCCCGACCGACAACCTGAAGCTTGGCGAAGATCGACGTGAGATGGTTGCTCACGGTCTTGGTCGACAGGTACGTCTCCGCGGCGATCTCGGCATTGCGCTTGCCTTCGGCGAGGAGACCGAGGATCGTGCGCTCCCGGTCGGTCAGATCAGGAAACGGGTCGACGACTCCGATCGCCGCAGGAGGTGCCGCGAAGTACCCGAGCACCCGCGCTGCGACGCCCGGACCGAAGATGGCCTCACCGGCGACGACCCCGTGCACCGCTCGGACGATGTCGTCCTGCTCGGACTCCTTGAGGAGATACCCCTGCGCCCCTGCTTTCATCGCCGTGAACACGGTGGCGTCGTCGTCGAACATCGTGAGGATCAACACCCGGCACCCCGGCGTCCGCGCCCTGATCCTGCGGGTGGCCTCGATGCCATCGGTCCCCGGCATCCGGACATCCATCAGAATCACGTCGGGCTCGTGCTCCTCGACGGCCCGCACTGCCGCGTCGCCGTCGGCTGCCTCGCCGACCACATCGAGCCCGGGGATCGAGCGCAACAAGGCGACGAGCCCATTCCGCACGACCGGATGATCGTCAGCGACGACGATCCTGATGGGCGGCTGCGGAGACACGTCCTCATCATGGCAGTGTCGACGTCACCGCAGACCGGGAACAACCTCCCGAGTTCTTCCCGAATCCGCAGGACAACATCGGGGGCTTCGGCTCTCGTCACGGGACGTGCCCCTGCGTCATGGTGGAACTCCAAGCACAACCAGGAGGCAACAGTGTCAACCATCACCGCACCAACGAGTCACCTCACCACCGACGCGACCCCCACCGCCACCGTGCGGGCGGGCCTCGCCCTGTCCGCCGTCATCGGCCTCTCGAGTATTCCGTTTCTGTTCCCCATCATCGACTGGGGTGCGGAGGAACCGCCGTTCGCGATGGTGCTGCTTGGCTTTGTGATCGGGATGGTGTCGGTCGTGTGCGCCATCGTGGGGTGGAACTCGGGAAACCGGAAGGCGATCCGCATCAACGCCGGCGCGCTGATCTTCAACGCCCTGACGGTCATACCCGGCCTCTTCGTCGATTCATCGGCCTTCATCAAAGTCTTCTCTGCCGTCAGCATCATTGGCTCCCTCGTCGCCGTCGTTCTCACGATGCGACGCGAACGCACGCCTGTCCGAGTGGTCGACTGAATCTCGACATCGCAGCGAAGCACGCTGTGATCGCCGTTCGGGACACTGCGTGTGCGCCTCGTTACTGTGGCAGCAACACCATGCACATGGAGGCTACGTGTTGGCCTTGGTCGGAGGTCAGCCGACGCCTGGCGGCGCCTGATGGGCCTTGCGCCCGGCGCGCTGCATCGGTAGTGCCGCCGCGGCGGCTGATGATGCAGCGATGTCGAGCGCCCGCCATGTCGCCAGTGAACGCGTGACGAGTTGGCGCGCCCCTTCTTTCAGCTCCACTGACTTGCGGACGAAGCGGACGTTGTTCTGCATGTCCTCGGCGTTCCACCCGCGCGTGTGTCCGATGTAGGGGAACGGCGGGAACACGAACCCCAGCTCCGCCCAGAAACCGAGCATCGTGCCGGCCACGCCCTGCACGTTGTCCTGCCCACCGGTGATGATGAACGAGGCGACCTTGTTCTCGATCAGCAGTCGATTGTGGGTGGTGATCTGGTTCTGGACGCAGTTGAGCCGCTCGGCCATCTTGTAATACAGCGAGCTCGGCTGACCCCACCTGATCGGCGTGCCCACCACGATGACGTCGGCCCAGTGGACGAGTGCCTCGTAGACGACCCGCATCTCATCGGACGGATCGCGCTCAGTGATGGCGCACGGCCACGTGCACGCCGCCGCCGCCTTCGAGTAGTTCCCCTCGCACTCGTGGAATGCCAGTGAGCGAAGCGTGACCAGTTGGGTATCGGCCCCGAGCTGCTTCGCTTCGTCAATGGCTTCTGCCACCAGTGCCTCCGACGTCGAATAGCGCGGGAGCCCGTCGTCCAGCGCTGTCGTGGAGATCCCGAGCACGCGGGGCGGATCGTCCGGTCCCTTCGGATGATCCTCCAGGAGATGCGACGGCTTGTGTTTGACGAGTCGCCTTGGCTCGCTCGCCGGGGTGCGAACGAACACGCCGTCGTCTCGTTCCTCGACGGCGAACACCGCAACTTGTTCCTCGTCGAAACCAGCCGGGCCCCGGCCGGTGACGACGCTGTACTCCCATCCATGCCAGGGACAGCGCACGTATTCACCCGTGCACGTGCCTTCCGACAGCGGGCCGCCGCGATGGTTGCAGCGATCGGCGATGGCGCGAACGGCACCGTCGTGGACGAAGACCGCGACCGGCGTCGCGCCGAGCACTACGCGCTTGGGGGTGGTCGCCTCGAGTTCGGTGCGTGTTCCGATGCGGTGCCAGGTGACCGCAGTGTCAGCCATGGTTCGCTCCGAGCCGGGTCAGTCCTTCGGTCAGGAACGTGTCGAGGGCCTGCCCCGCGGCTTCGAGGCCGCCGCGTCCGAGGTTGGAGGCCGGACGATATGCGCCGAACGGCGCGTTCCAGAACCCGGCTTCTCCGGGCCTGTCGCTGCCCCAGGGCCCTATGTACAGATATGGTTCTTCGCAGAATCCGTCGCCGGTCGACATGCCGAGGTTGCACCTTCCCAAAGGTGTCGCGACGTCGAGACCGAGGTCGAAGTGCTCCGGCCAGAGCTGCGCGATCCCGGGGGTTCCGTGCTCGCCGAGAGCCGCTACTGCTCGGTCCACCGCTTGGGCCCCGAGGTGTAGCCACTCCGCCTGGAACCGTGCCGCGTCGGGGTCGACCGTGAGGGGTTCGTCGATCGAACCGAGTTCGGGCGTGTCGTCGCCGACTGAGAACGCGGGATCGAGGTGCACCCCGGCGAACCCCGCGGACGCAGCCACGGATGCGCCGGCGAGATCGAACGCCGCGCTGTGCGAACCGTCATCGGTTCGCCACTCGCGGACGAGCCAATGCCCGGCCACCCTCAGCACGGTCTCGTTCTCCCCGAACATCGGAGTGCCGAAGCCACCGGGCAGCACCCGCAGTCCGATGCGGCCGCGATCGGCATGGCGCGCCTGGGCGAGCACATGCGTGGCGATGCGATGCAGGGATCGGCGCGTCCGGGCGTAGGACGTCGGGTCGACGGTTGTCGTGGGCATATCCGAAGTGTACGAACCGAGTTCGTCGGCCGCGGCGTCGTCTCACATCGCTCGCTCAGCGATGCAGATCGGGTCCGACGACGCAGGAGCGCGTAGCTCCACCTGCGCGGACCGTCCTGCGTTCTTGTCGCGGCGGGGGGCGACGGGGGGGAGCCGGCGCGGCCCCGGGCGGCGGAGTGGGCCCCCACACCAGCGCAAACCCCCC
>JANLRD010000267.1:0-2465 GCA_031368215.1 Acidimicrobiia bacterium
GGCAACGGCCACAAAAAACGCGTCCGCGTCGGCCAGGAGAATTCTCGGCTCGCGAGAATCAGTGGACGACGCGGACTGTGTCATACCCGAATACTACCCGAAGGAACGCGGTCCGCGCGAGCTCAGTTGCGGTGACTGACCCCCGCGATCAGCGACGGAGGGCCGCGGCGATCCGGCGGCGACGGATCGCGAGGAAGCTGAGGGAGAGGCCAGCAGCCGTCAGGAGGAGCGCATCGGGCTCCGGCACCGGCGTCAGTAAACCATTCGTGATCACGTTGTCGAGATCCTGCGAAAACCGGATCGTCCGCCCAGCATTCGTGCCCGTGAGGCCCGTGCGGAAATCCAGAATCAGCGACTCCCACAGATCGCCGATCGGGCCCGTGGATCCGACCAGCTGCACGGAGTTCTTGTATGAGGCCAAGGTATTCCAAGCATCCGTCTGATAGTACGTAAGGTCACTTCCATTGGCGGACGTCGGAGTGCCTTCAACACCGCCGAACGTCCGGTCGAAAATCACCGGACCCGAGGCGCCACTCAGCGTCAGTGACTGCAGGGTGTTTGCCGTGCCGAATACGGTAAGACTGAACGGATTGCCGAAGGTGTTTGTGGTGGCACCGAGCGTGAGTGAGAAGCGACCGGCAAAAGTCACCCCCGTCTGTCCGCCGCCAAGGTCCGACCAATTGCCGGAGAAGGTCTGACCGTCGCTGAACCGGCCACTCACGAGCATGCCGAACAAGTTGTTACCAAGCGTCGCGAAGTTGCCGATCGATGGCGCGTAGTACGCAGTGCCGGCGACGTTCTGGAGGGTCTGCGCCTGCAGCGGCGCCGCGACACAGAGGGCGGCAAGCACCACACGAGCCGACTTGCTGACCGACATTGTGACCAGTCCTGAAGAAGCGGTGAGATCACCTGTCGCGGTAAGCGGGCAGGCTGACCCACCAATTCATTGCAATTGCACCACCAAACTCGTGCATTCGAGGCGGCGGCCACTAAGTAATTGCCCGACAATCGCTTATGGCTCACCACCTCATGCCAGCCAACACCGCGAAAGCGCCGGAGCCCTCGCACTTTGCAGGCTGCGTCGCAGAGCGCAAAGCATCCTTTCCCCAGAGACGCAGACCGCCCCGCCACTCGAACGAGCGGCGGGGCGGTCAGACTTCAGCGGCTTCCAGGCGTTCTACTCCTCGTCCGCCTCTTCCGCGACGGCGACTTCCACTTCCGGCTCGGCGCCTTCCGGCTTCGGCTCCGGCTTCGGCGGCTGGTCGGCCGGGATGTTGTTCACCGACAGCACGATCCGGCGGTGGATCGGATCCACCTCGTTCACGGTCATGTCGAGCGTCATGCCTTCCCAGATGACCTCGTCGAGCTCCACGTACTGAAGCGGGACATTGATCTGGTTCTGCGGGACGAAGCCTTCGATGTCGTTGCCGACATCAACCACAACACCCTTGTCAGCCAGGCGAACGACCTTGCCGGACAGCGCGAGGTTGACCGGGTAGGTCTCGCCAATGCGCAGCCACGGATCCTCTTCGGCCTGCTTGAGGCCGAGGCTGATGCGCTTGTTCTCGGCATCGATGTTGAGGATCACGACGTCCACCGAGTCACCCTTCTTGACGACCTCCGACGGGTGCTGGACGCGCTTGGTCCAGGACATGTCCGAGATGTGGATCAGGCCGTCGATACCCGGCTCGATTTCCACGAAGGCACCAAAGCTGGTGAGGTTGCGAACCTTGCCCGAGATACGCGTGCCAACCGGGTACTTGAGCGGCAACACGGCCCACGGATCCTGCTCCGTCTGCTTCATACCGAGCGAGATCTTCTCCTCATCGGGGTCGACCTTGAGCACCACGGCCTCGATCGCTTCGCCGATGCTGACGAGCTTCGACGGGTGGCGAACGTTGCGGGTCCAGCTCATCTCGGAGATGTGCACCAGGCCTTCGATGCCCGGCTCCAGCTCGATGAATGCGCCGTAGTTGGTGATCGAGACCACCTTGCCGTTCACGCGCGTACCGACCGGGTACTTCGCGGCGACGTCCTTCCACGGGTAGGCCTGGAGCTGCTTGAGGCCGAGGGAGATGCGCTCACGCTGCCAATCGATGTCGAGAACCTTGACGTCCAGTTCCTGACCGATGTGCACCATCTCGGTGGGGTGCGAGATGCGGCCCCATGACATGTCCGTGATGTGCAGCAGGCCGTCGACGCCACCGAGATCGATGAATGCACCGAAGTCCGTGATGTTCTTGACGACGCCCTTCCGCACCTGATCCTTCTCGAGCTCCTTCATCAACTTCTCGCGCTTGCCGGCGCGCTCGTTCTCGAGGATCACTCGACGCGAGACGACGATGTTGCGACGACGCTTGTTGAGCTTGATGATCTTGAAGTCGTACGTCTGGCCGAGGAGTTCGTCGATGTTCGGAACGCGACGGAGCGCGATCTGCGAACCCGGGAGGAACGCATCGACGCCC
>JANLRD010000287.1:0-6733 GCA_031368215.1 Acidimicrobiia bacterium
GCTCCCAGCGCTACGGATGTTCCAAATCCGCCGAGCAGTCAGGTCACAGAGCGATGAGCACGAGCGCGGCGATAGCGATGGCGAAGCCCGTCAGCTGGAGCCGGGTGATCTTCTCGTGGTCGACGAACCGCGCGAGAACGACGGTGCTCGCCGGGTAGAGCGAGACCAGCACGCCGGCGATGGCCACCTGCCCGGCCTGCGCCGAAAGGGTGGCAAACACGTTCGCGGTCATGTCGGCCGCCCCTGCTGCAAGCGTGAGCCTGAGGGCCTTCCTGGGCACGATCGGCCCGACGCCTTGGCTCAGCGCGACGACGACCGCGAACGCGACACCGACGGGCTTCGCGGCGACGAGGGGCCACACGCCGACGTCGTCGCCGGCGCGGTCGAGGGCGACGACGAAGAGGCCGAAGAAGATGCCGGCGATGAACGAGGTCGCCAACAGTGACAGGGAAGGTCGGCGGTGATGTTCTTGCGCATCGTGGGCGTCGTCACCGCCTCGGCTGATCAACGCGATGGCCGTGAGTGCGAGCGCGACGCCGACAGCGTGCGTGGTCGTGAGGCCTTCGCCGATGATGACACCGGCCACGACCGGGACCACGGCACTCAAAACGGCGGTGATCGGTGACACCACGCTCATGGCGGCAAGGCTCAGGGCCCGGTACAGCAGAAGCAGCCCGGTCGCGCCGCACACACCGCCCAGTCCGCCGATGAACAGCGCTCGAGTCGTCGGCCCGCTCCCGCCGAGGAACGGCACGAGCGCGAGCACCAGCATCCAGCCGAAGACCTGTGAGCTTGCCGTGACGGCGATGCTCGACGTGGTCCGTGAAGCGCGCCCACCGGCGTAGTCAGCCGAACCGTAAAAGAGAGCACAGGTGAGCCCGTAGATGAGTGTCAGCACAAATGCCTCGGCGCGTCAGGAACCAGTTGGGAGAGAGGTTGCCCCCACATATGGGGGTCAAACACCTCCCAACGTCGTTGGGAGGTGTTTTGCCGCAGTTCGCTTCGGACTGCTACCGCTCCCACGCCTTCGAGGGTATCGGCTCGGGTTCACGTCCCGGTGTAGTTCGCTGGGCGCTTCTCCAAGAAGGACTTCACGCCTTCTCTGTGGTCGTTCGTCTGGAACAGCTCGCCGAGCGTCGACGAGACCCACGCACCCAGGTCTGCCCAGTTCGGGTCGAGCGCCTTGCGCAGCCCGGCTTTGAGCTGCTGTACGGCCAACGGAGGATTGGCGGCGATGCGGTGTGCCAGGGCAAGCGCCGTGGGCAACAGCTCGTTATGGGGAACCACGCGTCCGACGAGACCGACGCGCAGGGCCTCCGCCGCGTCGATCACCTCGCCGGTCAAAAGCAGCTCGGCGGCCTTCTCCCGGCCGACGAGTGTGGCGAGTCGTCCGATGCCCGGGGCGTCGCTCACCAAACCCCGGAGCACGAACAGCTCACCGAATCTCGCCTTCTCGCTGGCGACCCGCAGGTCGGCCATGATCGCCAGCTCCATGCCCCACCCGACGGCCGCGCCGTTCACCGCGGCGATCACCGGCACGTTGGTGTGAAGGAGCGCGTCTGCGGCAGGAGTGAGCCGCGGGCCGCCGCGTGCCGCCGAGCCCACGTCGGGAGGACGGTCGCCGCCGCCCATCACCTGGCGCACGTCGTCACCGGAGCAGAACGCGGGGTCGGCGCCGGTGATCACGATGCAACGCGCTGTGGTTTCGCGGACGGCGTGTTCGAGCAGCGCGTACGTCCGATGGGTCAAGGCGTTGCGTGCGCCGGGCCGATTGATGGTGAGGATCTCGACGCCATCCTCGCGAGTGACGATGAGCTCGTCGTCGTTGGCTGTTGTGTGACTGTCGGTCCCCATGCGTCGATTGTTGCCGTTGCCGGCGCCGGGTGCACAGGGACGTCGGGCCTCAGGCCTCGTTCAAGGTGATGACGTTGAGCGGGCCGCGTTGCACGTCGGCGGTCACGCTTCGTCGGGTCCCGTTGCGCCAGATCGCCGCATCAGAGTCGGCTTCGAGGTTTTTGAGCCATTGCGAGTCGGCACGGACGGTGCTCACCGTGACCCGTCGGCCGGCACGAAACGCGACGACCGGAACGGGACGAACGACGCCGGACCGCCGACCCGTCGTCTCGAGGACGACAAGTCCGAACCCGAGGGGGAGCGGCGAGCCGACACCTGCGCGAACGAGGGGCAGCACGACGCGGTTCAGCGCACGAAAGCCGGATGGGACGAGGTCTCGAATCGACTGCACGTGTACATCAACGTTTTTCGGACCGATGATGTTCCGGTGGTGGGCCGACCGTGCTGAGTATCAGCGCGCGTTCGTTACTGGTCGAGGCGGGTGCGGTAGTTCTTTTATATTGATCTTGTTACCGCATCGTTCGGCCGAGCACCACCGCCGGGTTCCGGGACGCGGCGTCGATCAGCCGGGTGTGCTCGAGCTATCCGGCGCCGCGTTGACGACCCCGGACAGAGGGCCGGGGCTGGATCTTTGTGAGGCCTTCGGCATATGGTCGGATCGTGATCTCACAGCGTCTAAACGAACTCGGCCTGGTCCTGCCTCCGGTGTTTCCTCCGGCCGGCTCCTACCTGGGTTGCGTCGTCGACGACGGCCTCGTGTACGTCGGCGGCCATGGGCCGGTCAACGGCGGCGACATCATCCGCGGCAAGGTTGGGGCGACGGTGACGCTTGCCCAGGCGCAGCTCGCCGCCCGCATGACAGCGCTGTCGATCTTGGCCACACTGCAAGCCGAACTCGGTTCACTCGACCGGATCGAGCGGATCGTGAAGGTCTTCGGCATGGTTAACGTGGCGCCTGGCTTCAATCAAACCCCCGCGGTGATCGACGGCTGTTCGGAGCTGCTCATCGACGTGTTCGGTGAGCGGGGTCGGCACACTCGCAGCGCCGTCGGACTTGCCGAACTGCCCTTCGACATCGCCGTCGAGATCGAGCTCATCGCCCGTGTCCGTCGGCTCTGAAGGGCATCCCACACCAGCCACGTAGCAATCCCGCATGGCCCGAAATTCGCACGGCGGAGCCGCGATTCGGGAGGGGTGGGAGGCCAGGAACGCCTATCTGGGATTTGCTGGTTCAGCTGCGTCGCCGCCCCGGACAGTTGCGGCGCGCTGGTCGAACGTCCCGCCTACTTGCGGCCGAAGCCGAAGAGCTGCTGCGCGACCTTTCGCATCTGGATCTCCTCGGAACCCTCGGTGATCCGGTAGCGGCGGTGGTGACGGTAGATGTGCTCGAAGGGCATGTGGCGGGAGTAGCCGACGCCGCCGCAGGTCTGCATGGCCCGGTCCGCCGCGTCGCACGCCAAACGGTTCGCCCGGTAGTTGCACATCGCGACGAGGTGGGTGACTTCCATGTGGTGCTTGGTGTCGAGCATCACTGCGGTGTAGCGGACGAGTTGGCGGAGCATGGCCGCCTCGGTGTGCATCTCTACCAAGGGGAACTGGATGCCCTGGTTGGTGGAGAGCTTCTTGCCCCACGTGATGCGGGAGTTCGCGTAGGCGACCGCTTCGTTGATACAGAACTGCGCGGCGCCGAGCGACGATGCGGCCTGACGGATGCGGTTCTCGTGCACGAAATGCTGGGCGAGGTCGAGGCCTTTGCCCACGGTGCCGAAGACGGCTTCGGAACCCACTCGCACATCGGACAGCGACACCTCGGCATGATCGGTGGGCATATTGAACGTCCACCAGAAGAACTCGACCTTGAAGCCGGGGGAATCGGTCGGTACGAGGAAGGCGGTGATGCCGTTGGGGTCGCCGTTCTCGCCGGAGGTGCGGGCGAAGATGATGTCGTGGGTGGCGTGGTGGAGGCCGGAGTTCCACCGCTTCATGCCGCTGATGACCCACTCGTCACCGTCTTGCACCGCGGTCGTCTCCATGTACGTGGCGTCGGAGCCGTGGTTCGGCTCGGTGAGACCGAAGGCCAAACGACGTGTCCCGTCCAGGAAGCCCGGCATCCACTCCGCCTTCTGCGACTCGGTGCCGAAGTCGCGCATCATCAACACGGTGGGGAAGTTGCCGACGATCGAGCTCTCGTTCTGGAGGTCGTTGAACAGGCCGAGGCCTTTCGACGCAAGATGCTCGCGGATGATCGCCATCGTGAGGTTCGACGCGCCCTGTCCTCCGAACTCCTTCGGGAGCGCCAACCGAAGCCATCCTGCGTCATCAGCACGCCGACGCATCTCCCGCAGCAACGCCTCCCAGTCGGCCCGCGGCACCCCGCCGTTCTCGAAATCGGTTCGAGCCCACTCACGTCGGTGATCGAAGAACCGCTCGTTGTCGTCCTGGGCCTGGAGCGGCTTGATCTCCGCCTCGATGAAGACGTCGAGCGCGTCGAGCGTTGCCTGAATGTCAGCGGGAATGGCGAAGTCCATCCCATGAACGTATCGACGACCGGCCCTTCACGCCCAGTCGAGCCCTCTCACCGACCAACGGCCGATCGTTCGCCCACTACCTCGATCAGGCGTCCGAGGCGGCGCAGCGCGCCAGGCTCGCCGAGATCGACCGGTGACACGATCGCCGTCCGCACCCCGGCACCGGCAAGCGAAGTGAGCCGACTCGCTTGATCCTGCACGGTTCCGGCGTTCACCGACGCCCGATACCGCTGATCACCGACCCGACCGCGGCTGCTGACGACCCGTGCGGCGAGATCGGCGTCGTCGTCGCCAATCAGCATCGGACCGAGGTGGGTGACCTCCAGATCGTCGACGGATCGACCGGGAATGGCAGCGATGCATTCGCGCAGGTACGCAACGTGTCCGGCCACGGCTTCGGGGGAACCCTGCACGTTGACAGCACTGGCGTACTGAGCCGCCAGACGCAGCGTTCGCCGTCCGGACCCGCCGACCAGCAGGGGCAGCGGGTCCTGCAGCGGCCGGGGGTAGGCCGTCGCCTTCGGCACGTGCAGGTGTCTGCCGTCGAACGATGGACCACCCTTGCCCCAGAAGAGCGGGAGCACACGCAGCGCGTCTTCGAGCAGTTCGAATCGCTCGCCGAGTGTAGGAAACCGAACCCCGATCTCGGCCGCTTCCGCCTCGAACCATCCGGCACCGAGTCCACAGACGACGCGACCGCCGCTCAGCACATCGAGCGACGCCATCGATCGGGCGAGTTGCTGGATGCCCCGTGCACTTACGGATGCGACCAGTGAACCAAGCCGTACTCGAGTCGTCACTCCGGCCAGGTAACCAAGTGTGCTTATCAACTCGGGTAGGTCTTCCCATGCTGCCCCGACCTGGGGGATCTGCCGGTAGTGGTCCATCAGCCAGATCCCGCCCACGCCGACTTCCTCGGCCTCACCGGCGATGTCCGCGAGCCTTTGCCGGATCGTTTTCGCTCCGCCCGGCCAGGAGAAGCGCGAAACGGCGAGGTCGACGCCGATCGTCGGGGCGGTTTCCCCTGTGGGAACGACGGAAGGAGCTGCGCCGGTGCCGGCGAACGCTGGCGCAACGACGCGGACATCGCGATGGCCATCGCCCCTTTCGTCCCGGACGTCGATCACCTCGGTGAACCCCTCCGCCCGCAGACCCTCGGACGCAAGCGCGGTGACCGCCGCGACCTGGGCTCGAATCACGTCCTGGGGAACCCTCCGCTCGCGTAGGGCGTTGCGGGCGAGGCACGTCTGGATCCCCGCGCGGAAGGCGATCGCCACCACGGGCACGCCGAACCGTTGACCGAGTTCGAGGTAGTGCGCCCGGCGCTCGGACTCCAGAGCCGTGGAGTCAATCACGGTCGTGAGCCGCCGCCGGACTCGGGCGAGGAGCACCGTGTCGAAGATCGCGAACATGTCACGGTTCGCCCGTTGATCGCCCTCGCCCTCGCCGACCATGGCCCGCATCGCATCGGTCGAAATGACCTCACCTTCCGGGAAGTGGGTCTTCGCCCACGTCGACTTCCCTGAACCCGCCGCACCCACCAGCACGACGAGTGTGCCCGCAACGAGCGTGGTCGGGCGAGGGTCTACTTCCACAGTGAAGTCGTAGCACGTTGGTCCGTTGGTGGAATGCTGTTGGGGGGAAAGGCGCGAGCTGCTGTACTGGTCATCGTGAACGTGCCCCACGTCGTCATCGTCGGTGCCGGCTTCGGGGGGTTGCGAGCCGCTCGAGGGCTGAAGGACGCCGCTGTCCATGTGACGCTCGTCGACGCCAACAACTTCCACACGTTCCAGCCGCTGCTCTACCAGGTCGCCACCGCCGGGCTCGATGCCGGCGACATCGGGTTTCCTGTCCGCGCCGTGGTGCGACGTCAGAAGAATGCAACATTTCGCCTCGGCCGCGTAACCGGCATCGCCCTCGGCGACCGCGAGCTCACGCTCGGCGACGGTGCGATCGTGCCGTACGACTACCTGGTTATCGCCGCAGGCTCCGTCAGCGCCACGTTCGGTGTGGCAGGGGTAGCCGAGCACACCTTCGCGCTGAAGACACTGCCGGATGCACTTGCCATTCGCGACCATCTGCTCCGCCTCGTCGAGTCGTCGAGTGCGACAGACTCGGTCGATCGACTCGGGATCGCCGTCGTCGGTGGGGGTCCCACCGGCGTGGAGATGGCGGGTGGTCTGCGCGAACTCCTGGACCGCGTGCTGCAAAAGGACTTTCCCCATCGGAACCTGGCCAACGTTCCGATCACGATCGTCGAAGCGGCCGACCACGTGCTCGGAACGTTTCACCCTTCGCTGTCGGAACGGGCGCAGCGCACCTTGATCGACCGCGGCGTACGAGTGGAGGTC
>JANLRD010000038.1:0-2182 GCA_031368215.1 Acidimicrobiia bacterium
GGTGAACGGCTCGAACGGCGTTGTGCCCTCGATCGGTAGAGGCTTGATCACCGCATCGGCGCGGGGTTCATAGAAGAACGGAATGGAGAACCTGGTGGTCCCGTGGCTGATGACGCGATGCGGAGTCGCCCGGAATCGTCCCTCCGTCCAACGCTCCAACAGCCCACCGAAGTTCACTGCGAGGTGTCCGTCGACCGGAGGAACATCGACCCATGCACCGCTGCGGAGTTTCGCCGCGAGCCCCGCCACACCGTGCTGGCAGAGCAGCGTCACGAAGCCGGAGTCGACGTGCTCGCCCCGCCGTGGCATGTCGGGCTCGGCGACTGCATCGACGTCGGGATCGACGTGCGGTAGTTCGTAGCGCATGAGTCGCAGCGTGGAGATGCCCCCGGTGAACGCATCATCGAAGTGATGCTCATCGACGCCGAGGCTCCGGGCGACCGAGCGCATGATCGCTGCGCCGAGTCGCTCCATAGCGAGGTAGTACGCGGCAACTGTCTCGCGCCACCGGGGGAGCTCCGACGGCGGGGGGAGCGGGGTCGAGCCGAGCAACGGATCATCGTTGGACCCGGCCGAACCCGGTCGGTGCAGCACCACGTCGGGACCCAGGTCGTAGATGTCGACGCCGACATCCGGTGTGCGGGGGCTCCAGCCCCGGTACACGTTGGCGTTCGACGGTTCGTAGAAGCTCCGCCACAGCGCATGCTGGCCTGATTCGGGCAGGGCGAAGACCGCCAGCATCGCTTCGCGTGTGTATCCGGCGGTCGGAACGAGTTCGCCCGGACCGGCGATGGTCAGAACCCCCGATTCGCCCGCGGCGTCGGCGATCGCACGGTCGACATCGTCGCGGTCCGGGCCAGGAGGCCCGAACAGCGGCGCGACATCGATCAGCGGGACCACGGCCCGACCCTATCCGCGCACTAGCGGGCGATCGGCCCGGGTCGGGCGGCGCGGCCGGTGCGCGTCCATGACCCGGCCGGCCGGGAGTGCTACTTGCTGAGCGCGGCGATCGCCTGGGCCCAGAGGACGTACTTGTTAGTGGCCAGGTCGCCGACGGTCTTGATGCCGAGAGCGGCGGCGAGCGCCTTGGCATCGGCCTCCGAAACGCCGGCGAGGGCGTCGACGGGAGCGTTGACGAGCTCGGCGAATTCCTTCTGCTCGTATGCCTTGTCGAGGAACTTCGCAATGTCAGCCATGGGGTCTCCTTCGTCCGGTCCGACGCGCTGTCGGTCACCTTCGGGTCTACCAGTTCAGCGCACCGGTTCGGGTGGATCGACCCGCTCCGGACGCAAGGAATCTCGTCCGGCCGGGGACCGGCCAGGATGAGTGCGTGGAAATCGAAGCGGTGACCCTGACTGCAGGTCAGGCGGTGCGCCGCCCGGTGATGTTGCAGGGTTGGTTCGATCTCACTTCGCTGCATTGGCGATATGAGCCCTCGGTCGTCCAGGAGCTACTTCCCGACGGTTTCACCGCAGACACCTTCGACGGCTCGGCGTGGGTCGGGTTGATCCCCTTCGATATGCGTCGGATCCGGTTGCCCTTTGGCCCCAGGGGTGGCATTGCCGCTGGGCGCTGGTCCACATTTCCCGAGACCAACGTGCGTACCTACATCGTCGACCGTCGGGGGCGCCGGGGTGTCTGGTTCTGCAGTCTCGACATCACCCGTCTCGCTCCGACGCTCATTGCCCGGGTTGCCTACGGTCTCCCGTACTGCTGGTCGTCGATGACGATCGGCCACCCGAGCACCGACGTCGTCGAGTACACCTCGGCTCGTCGTTGGCCCGGGCGCGGTCGGGGCGCGAGTGCTGACGTCACCGTGCGAATCGGTGATCGGCTCGATGCCGTGGCCGATGACTCCCTCGAGGCGTTCCTGTCGGCGCGTTGGGCGCTCGGCTCGACCTTTCTCGGGCGCCGTCTGTGGGCAGAGGTCGACCATCCCCCGTGGCAGCTCCACCGCGCCGAACTGGTGCACCTCGATCAGTCGGTGATCGCTGCGGCCGGCCTGCCGGCGCCGATCGGAGAGCCAGTGGTGTTGTGGTCCCCCGGGGTTGAGGTTCGGATCGGCCGTCCCCGGTTCGACTGATCAGTCGGTCCCTCTCCCGGAGATGAGCTCGGGGAGGTGACAGGATCGCCGACGATGCAATCCTCGAACGAGCCGACTGACCACCCCCTCTGGACGCCC
>JANLRD010000039.1:0-35730 GCA_031368215.1 Acidimicrobiia bacterium
GCCGACGACCGGTGGGCACGATGAACTCTGACCCTTTGTTTGACGACGCTCCAGTTGGATACATCGTCGCAGATCAACACGGTGTCATTCGGCGAGTAAACCGTGCGTTCCTGAGCTGGACCGGTTATGAGGCGTCGGAACTCGTGTCGATTCGGCGAGTTCAAGAACTCCTCACTGCGAGCAGCCGAATCTATTTCGAAGCGTACGTCGCTCCTCGGATGGCAGTACTCGGCGTGGCGGACGATGTCTCGCTGACGTTCAATTCCCGCGATGCACATCCGATCTTCACGGTCGGTGCAGCGAAGCGCAATGGAGACGTTGGGGGCGCCTCGACAGAAGTCTGGTTCGCTTTTGTCAACGGAAGCGGACGTCAGCCCTTCGAATCGGAAGCACTTCGCGCGCGGTTGCGCCTTGAGCGTCTCCAACGGCTGGCGTCGGTGCTGGCAACTTCGGTGACGGTCGCCGATGTCATATCGGCGACGTTGGCCGAGATTCTCGATGGGGTGAAAGGCGACCACGGATTTGTGGCGATCCTCGTGGGCGACGATCTGCGCGTCGCCGAAGGGCAGGACACATCACCGTCCGGCGGGGCGGGTGCTTCCGCGCTCCTGCTCACTCACTTTCCCGAAATCGCCGAAGTCATCCAAACGCGAACGGCAGCCTTTCTCGAATCCGGCGATGAAGGAGCAGTTGACCGGCTCGGCTCCCGCGTCGACGGCGTGCCCGCAACCCGTCTTGCTGCGCTTCCACTCGTGACGGGAGGCCGCGCACATGGGGTGTTGTGTGTGGCGTCGGTGACGCGCACAGGTTTCGATGCCGACGAGCAATCATTTCTGGTGCTCTTCGCCGAACTCGCTGCGCAGAGTCTTCAGAGTGCCAGGCTTTACGACGAGGCGGCAAAGCGGGCCGCAGAAGCCAGTTTCATCGCACGACTGAGCAACGCTCTCGACGACGTCATGTCATTCGAAGCACGCTGTCAGCAGTTGGTCGACCTCGTGGTCCCTGAATTGGCGGACTACGCAACAGTCGAGAGCCCAGCGCATGCGTTGCGCGTCATCGCAGTGGCGCACCGCAATCCCGACCTGGTCGCCGCGTTGCGGGAGCTCCGCACTGCCGTTGAGATTTCGAGGAGCCAGCCGCACTCGCTTGCTCATGCGCTTGCCAGCCGTGAGCCGCAAGTTCTCGTCGAGATCCCGGCGGAGATGTACGACCACTACGACCTCGGGTCGAGCGAACGAGCCCTTTTGGCTGAACTCGCCCCACGTTCGTACGTCGGGCTTCCGATGTTCGCCCGTGGAGCACTTGTCGGCACGCTGATGCTTGTCATGGCGGAGTCGAACCGTCGTTTCGAGCTCGCGGACGTTCCGCATCTCACGGATATCGCCAACCGCGCCGCCGTTTCACTGGAGAACGCCCGGCTCTATGACCATGAACGCTTCGTTGCCGAGTCGTTCCAGCGTGAACTGCTCGGCCGGCCGCTTCCAGAAGACGATCGCGTACACCTTCGGGCGATCTACCAAGCCGGCGGTGAGCTGGTCGAGATAGGAGGGGACTACTTTGACGCGTTCTTCGTCGGTTCCGATCGCCTCGCGCTGGCTGTGGGGGACGTCGTCGGCAAAGGTATTCCGGCCGCCACGGTCATGAGTCAACTCCGAACCGCGCTCCGAGCGTTTGCGCTCGAGGGGAACGGACCGGCGGAGACGTTGAACCGCCTCGATGATTTTGTCATCTCGATTCCGGGATCGGAATGTTCATCGGTCGCCTACGCCGAGTGGGACCTTCGGACGAGCGAGCTGGTCTATGCGTGTGCTGGGCATCCACCACCCCTCTTGATCACCGAACAACGCGACGCCCTCGTTTTGTGGGATGGTCGATCCGCTCTCCTCGGGATCGGTCAAACGACGCCGCGGCCCGAGAGCCGGGTGCAGGTACCTGTCGGTTCGACCCTCGTCTTGTACACCGACGGGCTCGTTGAGGCGAGAGAGCGATCGCTCGACGAAGGAATTGCCGAAGTGATCGATGTCCTTCGAGGTGAACCGTCGATCGACCTCCAAACCCTGGTGGACAAGATGAAGGTCAGCGATGTACACCGGGACGACATCTGCGTACTGGCGGTGACCTCGCGGACTCCGAAGGGCGGTGGCATCGCTGGATCGGCCTCGCCGGGGACGTGACATCATGAATGCGATGTCCGTTCGGGTCCGGAACAACGTGCAGGTCTCGGGTGTCCCCGGCGGTCAGGCGATGGTGTTCGCCCACGGATTCGGCTGTGACCAACAGATGTGGCGTCTCGTCGCCCCAGCCTTCGAGGACCGATTCTCAGTGGTGATGTTCGATCACGTCGGCTCTGGGCGATCTGACTTGTCGTGCTACGACGTCCATCGCTACAGGAACCTCGTCGGGTACGTGCGCGACGTTCTTGAACTGCTGCGCGAGCTTCAGCTCGAACGGGTGATTTTTGTCGGGCACTCGGTCAGTGCGATGATCGGCGTTCTCGCTGCCATCGAGCAGCCCGAGCTGTTCGAATCCCTCGTTCTCATCGGGCCGTCGGCACGCTATATCGATGACCGGGACTACCGGGGTGGGTTTAGCCCAGCTGATATCGACGAACTGCTCATGGTGATGTCGCGCAACTACCTGGGATGGTCGGCGGCAATGGCTCCGATGGTGATGGGAAACGCTGATCGCCCCGAGCTTGGTGAAGAGCTGACGCAGCGCTTCTGTGCAAATGACCCTGAGATTGCCAGACACTTTGCCGCGGCGACGTTCCTCGCCGACAATCGCGCAGACCTACCCCGATGTACAACGCCGTCCTTGGTCCTGCAGCTCACGGACGACGTGATTGCTCCGACCGAAGCGGGCGAATACGTGCATCGACATCTGGTGAACAGCGAATTGCGCGTTATGAAGGCCACCGGGCATTGCCCGAATCTTTCCGCGCCTGCGGAAACAATCGCCGCAATCAATCACTACCTCGGCTAAACGGACTGCGTAACCTGCGTCCTCGTGGGGCGTGCTCCGATTGACGCGCCTGGTCTGCTCGTCGGTCGGGGCGGCGTGGCGTCATCGCCGACTGCGGACACGTTTCGGTTCACGATCGGCGGGGTACCACTGACTCGAACGTCGAAGGCGAATAGCGCCATTTCCCTCGGGAGCGATCTGTCGATGTCACACTTTGGAGGTTTTACGATGAGCTTTACACGACGATGGACAGGTTGCCTTGCGGCGGCTGTGGTTCTTGGATCGGTGACACTGCCTGCGTTGCGCGCCGAGGCCGCCTCACAGGCCTTGGGAGCAGTGGCGTTGGCGGCTGACGAGGCCACACCTCCTGCGGCCGCCGACGCCGGAGCCTCGGCCACCGTTGACCTGCGGATCGACGGGACGACGGGCGATGTCTGCGTGCGCACGTCGTTCACCGGTCTTTCCGGGCCGATCATGATGGCCCACATCCACACCGGTGCCGTCGGGACGAACGGACCGGTGCTCGTCACGCTCCCGATCACAGATGCTGCGGTGAACGGCTGTGTCAAGGCAACCCCGGCTGACGCGCAATCGATTCTCGCGTCGCCCGGGTCGTTCTACTTCAACGCTCATACTGCCGCCAGTCCGGGTGGTGCGGTTCGCGGGCAGCTCACGGCCACGGTGTTCAACGCCTCTCTCGCCGGTGTGACTGAAGTACCCGGACCTGGAGCGTCCAACGGTTCGGGTGCTGCCGTTGTTGCCGTTGACACCACTGCGAACCGCGCGTGTGTGTTGTTCACACTCGCCGGTGTCGAACTTCCGACGGCAATGGCACATATCCATAGCGGTACTGCCGGGGTCGCCGGCCCGGTCGTGGTTCCGTTGACTGCACCGATGACGGCCAGCTCGGCATCGTGTGCACTCGCCTCTCCCGCTATCCTCGCCGCAATCGTTGCCTCGCCGGCCGCGCATTACGCAAACGTTCACACCGCTGGGTTCCCCGGCGGTGCAGTCCGCGGACAGCTGGCCGTGCGATCGGTGAATGACGTCCCCGTTCCCACGGGCGCCTCGTCCACCACGGCACCAGCCCCCAACACCACGACGTCAACGACTGCGGCGAACACCTCGTCGACGATCGCCGGAGCTACGACGACAGTCCCCCCGACCAGTCCGGTGACGACGACCAACGTGAGCACGGTTCCCCCACCCTCGGCGCTGCCAGCGGCGACCCCGGTTGTCGTCGAACCCAACTTCACCGGCTGATATCAGCTGCGCGCCTGCCGTCCACGTGACCCCCAGAAACGTGGACGGCAGCGTGCGGCCAATTTCTTCTCGGTTTCGGCGTGCGGAAGTCGGGTAGGGACGCCGCCGTCTCTCGAGACATGCCAACCGCCCCGGTGAACAATCCCGGGGCGGTTGCTGCACATCCACGCCGGAGGCGAGACCGTTCACTGCCCCGAGGATTCACAGCGGCGTGCGAATGACGTCCGAGAGGACCGGCTGCCCGCGTTCATCGGGAAGGGCCTGCTCGATGAGCAGATTGACCGATGAACCGTCGATTGTGATCATGGCCATGTCGTTGGCGAACGCGGGACCATGGGTCAACTCCCAGGAGATCGGGCTGGTGGCCGCCCGAACAGACCGTTGAAGAAGCCCGCCGATCACGCGTCCGGGACGACTCAGGGCAGCGAGGATGACCATGCGATCGTGACGGGGGAGGGCTTGTCGGATCGGTGAGCATACGAGCTGGTACACACGGCTGATCGCCCCTGGTTGCGTGAAGGCAACTTGGGCGACGTAGCTGAAATGGATGTCGCCGGAGAGCACGGCGACGACTCCTGGGGGCTTTCTGTCCGACGACGCTCCCGCGCCCACGGCGACGTCGCGGAGCAGCTCGGCCATCTTGAGGAACGACGGCTCGAACGCCGGCCAGTCCTCGAGGTCGAGGGCACGACGCAGGCGCTCGGACAACCATGCGATGCCGCGGCCCCATCGCCCCTCACACAACGCGGCATTCCATAGCTGCAAGCCGTGCAGGCCACCGGTCACCAGGACGGGAAGCGAGGTCACGATGAACAACTGATCGACATCCGCTCGGCACTGTTCGTCGACCCACTTCCAGTCGCTCGGATTGACCATGGCGCGCTCACCATCAAGGACCCGCGCATTTCGGCAGTCCACCACGACGATGCGTGTGCGTTGAAGGTCGCGGACATAACTGAAGCGATACCGGCCCTCGATCGGCGTGAAGCACTCCGACCGGCGGGCCCAGTCGTTGAGCAGCGGAGCTCCGTCGTCTTCGGCAAGGAGGCGTTCGAGCAGTCCATCGCGTGTAATTGCTTCAGGTGACAGGTTGCCGAGATGTTGATAGATCCAATACGACGACATTGCTCCCGTGACGTGCTCGTCCCACCACGGCTGCTCTTGAATGTCGCGGACCCACGCCATGGATATATTCCAGTCGTCGATCATGTCGTGGTCGTCGAAGATCATCGCCGTCGGCACGACCGAGAACAGCCATCGTTCCACCTCGGGCGTCCACGCTTCGTGGTACATCGACACGTATTCGTCGAACCCGATGACGATTTCGGGAGCGGTCCGGTCCAGCCGCGAGCGACCCAGACGGCGCCGACGTTTCACCTTTTCCTTCGCCCGGGGTGACGGCTCGTCGGCGTACACCTGATCGCCGATCAGCAGGAGGAGGTCGGGCCAGGACGAGGCGTCCTGTCCGAGCATGCGCAGCCCGTGCGCCCGAAGGGAGTCCACCCCAAGACCCCGCCGGTCTTCCGTCGCCGACAGCGACCATGGCGGTTCGTGCGGCGCCGCTGACCGACACGACCCGAATAACACCCGAGTTGGATGATCCGCTCCACCGAGAGCGCGGATCACGCTGTTCGGGAATCGGCTCCCCGGTATCGGCCAGCGAAGCGTTCCGTCGAGTCGGACGTCGTACTGGTTGGTTGAACCCGGCATGAGCCCGGCGATGATGACGAGCGCGTAGTGATGGCCGGCCACGGTGAACGTCCTCGCCTCGCGTCCGAGGATGGCGACGCGGCATGGCGCGTCTGTCTCCACGAATACGGTGGCCGCGGATTCGTCGACGAAGCGCAGCATCGGACCGAGGACCAGTTCAGCCATGTTGCACGTCCTCCAAGCGCTGCACTTCGGTCGAATCCGTCGGTGGGGATGCGGTGCCGGAAACGGCCGCTTCGGCGGCGATGACCGGAGTGCCGAAGCGGAGGATGCGTCCACCGAAGGCAATCGACACGAGGGTGAACCAGATCCAACCGATGGCGACCCCCGCAAGAACATCGGTGAACCAATGGACCCCGAGCATGACCCGGGAACCGGCGACCGCCACGGAAAGCGCGGCCGCTCCAGCCGCAATTGCTGCCTTGACCGACGGCGAACGCCGACGACCGAGAAGAAGCGAAACGGCGGCGTACGTGGCTGCCGCGGCAGCCGCATGACCTGACGGGAACGACGCACCCGCAAACCCCGTGAGCCGAACGATGTTCGGCCGCTCGCGACCGACGATCGCCTTGATCGCAGAAACGATGGCGTACTGACCACCCAGGACGAGTGCGAGAAGTGGGATGACAGAGCGCCCGAGGCCACGCCGATACTCGGTGATCGCCACGAGGATCGCCACGATCACCAGTACTTGGTAGCCACCGAACCGGCTGACCAAGACGAGACCGGACGTGGAGGAATTCGTGGCGTGACGGGCTCCCCATTTCGCGAACGAAAGGTCATAGGCCGCCAAGCCTCGATGGGAGCTGATCATCCGCGCCAGCACCCCGAATCCCGACAGCGCCAAGACGACGCCACCGACGGCAACCGTCAGTAGCAGACCGGTCTCTGTCGTCGGGTCGAGACGGGTCGACAACATGCGGGCCAAACGAGGGTGACGTCTCGCCGAGGTCGCAACAGTCGGCGTGGCCACTTTCGGCGCGAGCGGATCGGCTCTCGGCCATCGTTTCGTCACCGCGTAGGCGACGATCGCAGGCGGGACCGCGCACGCCAGGACGACAGCGAGCGGCGACACAGTGCTCATTCGATTTTCGATGGTGCGGCGGCGTGCGACCCGACGGGTACCCGCACGGCAATTGCGTTCGGTCGGACGCGGATCTTGAGTCGATCGGTCTTCCCGCGTGCCCCGCCATCGATCTCATACGGGACCTTCTTCCCGAAGCGAACATCGATCTTTCCCGCTTGGGTCGAACGAACGAACGGGGAGTGGGCCATCTCGGCGTGGACGACGACTCGTCCGAGGACGCGCGCCCACTGCACCGGTCCGTCGGCGCTGACCACACCTAGATCGAGCAGGCCGTCATCGGGGGTCGCGTCCTCGAACACTTTCAGGCCACCGATCACTGTCCCCACGTTTCCGACGAGCACGCAACTCGTCGGTCCATCGAACCAATGGTCGCCGTTCACCCGGATCTCGGTCGCCACCCGCGTTGCCTTCATCGCCCTGACACTGCTGCGCACATAGGCAATTCGACCGATGCGTTCTTTTGCCGACGAGGACACGTTCTCCATGATGGTGCCGTCGAACCCCGCACCGCCCATCACCGCAAAACATTCACCGTTGACGGTACCGACGTCGATCGTCCGCTCGTCCCCGTGGAGGGCGACCTTCACGGCGTCGACGATGGTCATCGGGATGTGCAGGTTCGTGGCGAGCAGATTGGCTGTCCCGGCTGGTACGACAGCGATCGCGACACCCTTCCCCGCAGCCACATCGATGCAGCGTTGGACGATACCGTCCCCGCCCCAGATCACGAGAAGCTCGGCGCCGGCATCGAGGGCCTCGCGTACACGCTTCGGCGCTCTCCTGCTCTTGTCCACCTCGAACCACATCGGTTCGCGAACACCGTGGGCGGCAAGCTCGCGGCGTAGCTCGGGTAGGCCACCCTCAAGGGTCTTGCCGTTGTGGGCGATGACCGCGACCTTTGCTCCGGCATTCGTGCTTCCGGCGTCGTGCACTGAGTCGGACGACTTCATCGGTGCTCCTTCGATTCGTGCGAGTTGAAACCTTGTGCGTCGCTCTGGTTGTCCGCGGGCCGGACTGTGGACTCGAGGATCGTCCCCGGGCCACCGAATGCTCGCCACCCGACGACGCAGATCGCGGCCCCGAGCAACGCCCCGGCGGCGACGTCGAGTGGATGATGCATGCCGCGGTACATTCGCGCCCAGCCGACCATGGCAGCGGCTAGTGCGGCCCAAATCCATGCCACGCCACGCGCCAATCGGTTGCGAGTCACCAAGTGGACCAGCAATGCGATCGTTCCGTACAGCGCAATGGTGGCGGCGATGTGACCCGAGGGGAAGCTTCCAGTGCTGGGGACCGACCCGAGGTGAGCTACCTCGGGACGTTTACGACCAACGGTGTAGGACACCGTAAGGAACACGCCGAGTTCGAGGGCGAGCACCGTAGCGATCCATAGAACGAGGAGCCACCGACGGCGAAAGGCACAAACCAGCGCCACTGCAGCGCCGACAGCGACGATCGAGGGAGCGTCAGCCATGAACGACCACCTCGATGACCAGTGGATCAACCCTGCCGTGCGGTGCGTAGAGAGGTCGCGGATGACCCGCACGTCCCAGGCCATCAGCGCCGAGTGTTCGATGACATGGGTGAGGAACATACCGATGCCGATCAATACAGCGCTGACCGCCACATACCCGACGATGATCTCTCGGAGCACTCGACGCGGTCTTGATTCGATCACGTCCGGTTCTCCTTGGCGTTCCGCAGACCGACCTGTCGTCGTTTGGAGCGTGTTCATGGAGCACGCAGCTCTCGACGATCGAACGTGAGCAAGCAGAAGACGCCATAGATCATGAACCCGACCGCCACGATCGAGACGAGCGCCTGTCCCCATCCGTGAACGGCAACGCGACGCAACGCATCGTCGAGCCCGGCCCCTTCCGATGCTCGATCGGTCATCGCCTCTCGGAGAAGGAAGTACCCGATCAGAGCAATGGCCACGCCTCGTCCGATCTCACCGACGATTCCGAGAGAGCGAACGAGGCGCAAGCGCGTCTTCGACATCCCGGAGCTGCGCATCTCCTCGAGGACATCTCCCTGTGCTCCTTTCACCAGTCGGTAGATGCCGGCGCCAATGGCAGCAACGCCGAACACTCCCAGAAGCCATCGGCCACCGGTGTGGGCCAGGAATGCCGACGACATGTCCCGAGCTTTCACGTTGCCGTCGGCCCGCTGCGACGGAGTCCTCGCCAGGCCGATCGCCGTGAAAGCGAACGAAAGATACAAGGCCGCGCTGACGAGATACCCGACGCGTTTGGCAAGGCTCTCGGCATCGGTATGACCCGGAGCGAGCGCTGTGTACAGCCGCCATGCCGCGTAGAACACCAGCCCGACAGCAAGAGCGATGAGCAGCACGCGACCGCCAGGAAAGGTGGCCAGTTCCTCGATGGCGCCGGTCGGGCTCGCTTCTCCGCTCGGTCCAGATTTGGGGCGCAAGCCAAGCGACCGCACAGCAACGGTGGACGCCAGGGCACCGGCGAGCAGGTAGACGATTCCCTTGGCGAACCACCCGTATCGTGCGACCGCGACGATGTTCGCGCGGCGCCGCAACGGCGTTTGCCCGATGGACTGTGAATGGTCCTTGACGGTTGACACGGCGCTCCTCCGGAGATCCACGACGGCTCCTCTATCTACCTCCGTTACCCGCACTGCGGGAGTCGAAACCCGACTTCGTCCGCCTCACGATCCTTCGTCGGAGTCACTCTTTGGGTCTCGCCCGGTTCGGCGGAAGCCAATCCGGGTAGTCCTGATCCGTGCCTGATGGATCAGACGAACCGCAACACGTCGCCGAGGCGGTAACCCCGTCCGTCATTCGTCGAAATCCTTTCGATCGCGCGATCCGGGCAGTGGACGCCTGGCAGCAGAAATCGGTCCGGGCGGGATTCGTCTTCGGGGTCATCAAGAAGTTCGGTGACGATCGTGGTGGTCAGTTGGCGGCGCTCATCTCGTTCTCGGCATTTCTTGCGTTCTTTCCGCTCATGCTCGTCGTGGTCACCGCGACGGCCTTCCTCGCTCAACGCCACCCGGCGATTGCTGACCGGATCCGAACATCGGCTGTTTCCCAGTTCCCCGTTGTCGGCGCCGAACTGACGAGCACCGAGCGAGCGCTTCCGGGGAGCGGACTCGGGCTGGGAATCGGCCTCGCCGGACTGATGTGGGGAGGCTTCGGAGTGACGCAGTCGCTGCAATACGCCTTTCATGAGGTGTGGCACGTTCCCCACAAGGATCGACCCTCGTTTGTTCTCCGGATCACGCGGGGGCTCGTCGTCTTTGGATTGATCGTCGTCGGGGTCCTGGCGAGCGCGACTCTCGGTCTCGTCGGCACGTTGGTGCGCAACTCGATCTTCGCCGGTGCTTTCGGGATCATGGCGGCGACTGCGGTCAGCATGGGTTTGTTCGTCGTCGTCTTCTGGCTGCTCAGCCCGAGGTCGCTCCCCTTGAGGAATCTGTTGCCCGGAGCGGTGATGTCGGCGTTGGGCTGGCAGGCGCTCCAGCTTCTCGGTCTGCGGCTGGTCAGTCACCAACTACGCCGCAGCTCACAGCTCTACGGCGCGATAGGGGCAGCTCTCGGACTCGTGTGGTTTCTCGTGCTGGGTACACAGGTCCTTCTGTATTCGCTCGAAGTGACGGTCGTAAGCACACAGAAGTTGTGGCCACGCTCCATGCTCCAGCCTCCATTGACATCATCTGATGTCACACTCCTGGAGGCGATGGCCAAGCAGGAAGAACGCCGGCCGGAAGAGCACGTTTCGGTGAGGTTTGATGGCCATCTCTAGGTTGCTGCGCCCGGCAATCAAGGGCACCATCGGGTAGCCAGGTTTCATTGCTACGGATCTTGGGCACTGCGAGGCGATGCGTATAGCAATCAACGAGAGTGCTTTGGCCGGCCGAGCTTCGATGCCCAACCCCGAGCCATCGCCACCACCGCTCCCGCCGAATCCGGGTGATCCCCTCCCGCCCTTACCTTCGCCCCCTTCGCCCGTGTTCCCAGACGTTCTCGCCGCCGCCTAGTCCCGGCCCAAATTCGCAAAGTCGGCTACTGGAGCGGGCGATGTCAGCTAGCGCGAACCCGACTGGCAACGCCCGCACCGCGGCGTCGGTCGCGCCTCGGATGGTGGCTGCTGTTGCCGCTGGGGTGGTGGCCGCGTTGGGCGTCGTGTCCGTTGCTGAACGCGCGACACGAGTTCTTGGTTGGACTGTCGCGGCGGCTGTGGGCGCCACTCTGGCGGCGGCGGTGATCGGCCGATTGGAAAAGGTCGTCGGGCATCGCTTCGCGATTGTCGTCACGACGCTCGGCGTTGCCAGCGGCATGGCACTGGTTGCTTGGCGTCTGTTCGACGATCTCCGTCGCGGAACAAAAACGATGCAGGTAATTCTTCCCCGGGCGATCCGGCGTCTCGAGCGCTCCGACGGGGTCGGGCAGTTCGTGCGCGAGTTCGGGCTTCGGACGAAGGTCGAACGCCTTCTGACCCGCCTTCCCGGTCAGATTGCCGGTGGAACACCCGCAGAGGTCGCCCGGACCGCTGGAACGCGCGGCGCGGCATTCATCGCCGGAATGGTCCTCACCTGCTTTCTCTGCGCCGGCGGCCGGCGGTCGTTTGTCGGCGTGGTGGGGTGGATTCCCGAGCGACGGGGTCGAATGCTGAATCGCCACGCCATTGGACAACTGATCGAGCGGGCTCACCGCCGCGCCAGCGATGTTCTCTTCTTCTCGGCGGTGAAGGCTGTGGTCGTTGGCGTTTTTGTGGGTGGCGCGTTGTGGATGCTCTCCGTGCCCGGGGCCTCCGTCTTCGGCGCGGTGTTCGCTCTTGCGTCGATGGTGCCCGGCGTCGGCCCCGTTGCCGCCATTGTCGGGCTGGGAGTTCTTTCCGGGATCGTCCACGGCCCTCGACTCTGGCTGAGTCTGGTCGTCGTTGCGGTGGTGTGGATCGGAGATCGGATCGCCCATCGACGTTGGGTCCGCAGTGGCATGCTCGATCTCGGACCGGTACTCGGGACGGTAGCCCTCGTCGGCGGCTTTGAAGTTGGTGGACTCGGGACTGCGTTGTGCGGCGTTGCTCTGGCCGCATTTGTCGCCGCCATGTGGTCCGAGTACGGCAAACTTCACGACCGCTGGTCCCGCACTGAGGTCGAGCCGCAGGAAATGACCCGAGACCAGTCGAGTGTCGATGGACCGGCCACCACGGCGGCCGCCGCGTTTCTCGGAGCCGGGGCCGTCACGATTGCCGCGCGTGGAATGATCGCTGGCGCGCGGTCCGTACACGGCACAGCGGTCCTCGTCCTTATTGCGTTCGTGTTAGCACTCGCGATGGAGCGAATCGTCGGACCGATCGCCAGACGATTGGGCGGAAATCGCGGTGCGTCGGTGGCCATGGTGGGCTCCGCACTCGCGCTCGTCGTGGTTGCGGCCGGGCTGTTGCTCGCGCCGGCAGTTGCCAACAAGGCGCAGTCATTCGGTCGAGAGCTTCCGCGCCTGACCGAGCGACTGGGCGAGGTTCCTCTCGTCGGCGGCCGCTTCCGGGACGCCGACGTTGGGAAGAGTATTGAGCGATGGCTGAGGAGCCTCCCCGCAGATCTCGGTCGTGACAGTGCGAGGATGGGGAAGGCGGTCGGCGGCGCAGTCGACGTGCTCGTGGCAACGGTCGTCGTACTTCTTTTGGCGTTGTCGATGGTCGTGGATGGACCTCGACTCGTACGCTCCGTGCGCCAAGTACTCGCTCCACGCCGAAGGCGCACCTTTGACCAGTCCAGCGTGCTCGTCGTCGACGTCGTCGGACGGTACTTTGCCGGTTCGCTTCTCGTGGCCTTGCTTGCCGGTGTGATGGCCGCTTCGGTCGGACTCGCCTTCGGGGTAGCGCTGGCTCCGCTCGCCGCGCTTTGGATCGCGCTCACGAACCTCATCCCTCAGGTGGGCGGCCTGCTCGGTGGTGTCGTATTCGTCGCCCTCGGCTTTGGCACGAGCCCTACGGTTGGTCTCGCCTGCCTGGCCTACTTCCTGACCTATCAACAGTTCGAAAATCACGTTATCCAACCGGCGGTGATCGGCAAGGCGGTGTCGATGTCACCTGCGGCAACCATGATCGTTGCGCTCGTCGGAGGGGCGGCCCTCGGGGTTCCGGGGGCGATGATTGCGGTTCCTCTGGTGGGTGCCGTGAAGGTTGTTGCTGGTCGAATACGAGACAACGCGAGAACGAGTGGGTCGTAACGCCGGCGGCCAATGCGGAAGCGGGTGGAAAACAAGTAGCGGGTGGAACACAAAAAGCCCCTGCGCGTCCGAACTGCGACGGCGCAGGGGCGCAATGCGTGGCGCTTCTAGTAGGGGCCTTCGCCGCTGCGCAGGCGTGGGTCGCGGGAGAAGCCACCCCAGCTCGACCAGAACGCAAGGCTGAGGACTGCTCCGATGATCCCCACGATGAGCAAGATCATGCCAACAGTCTGCAGATTGATTCCTGATGTCGAGGCGGTGACCGCCCACTTCAAGATGGCGCCGGCGGCGATCAACAAGATGCTTACGGTAAGTCCCACGGGATTTCCTTTCTTTGCGCCAGGAGGAACTCTCCAGGACGCCCTTTTGCTACCCGCGCGATGACCGAATCAAACATGGACCACGGCGAGCACTCGTTGCGGGGGTTTCGCGTTGTGCTGGTCGGGTACAGGTAAAAAATGAACGATGATGCGAATCGCCCGCCACTCGTGGTGTTCGGCATCACCGGTGACCTCGCACGAAAAAAGATCTTTTCGGCGCTCCATGAGCTTGCCCAGGCCGGTCGGCCCTTCCGAAGGGTCGTGGGAGTGGGCCGATCCGACTGGACGACACCCGACCTGCGCCGCGCTGCGGTCGAGGCGGTCTCCGCATCGAACGATACGGACGACGAGGCCCTTGATGCCGTCGTGGAATCGCTGGCGTACGTGAAGGGTGACTATGACAACGCTGCAACGTTCGACGCGATCGCCGCCCTGCTGGGTGACGCTGAGCTGGTGCTGTGCTACCTCGCCGTTCCACCGACGGCGTTCGCCGAGATCGCCAAGGGTCTCGGAACCAGCGTTCTTGCGTCTCGCGTTCGATTGCTGGTGGAGAAGCCGTTCGGGTTCGATCTCCGCTCTGCGCTCGATCTTCATGCCGACATGGAGGAGACACTTTCGCCCGCCCAGATCTTTCTCGTTGACCACTATCTCGAGAAGACCCTGGTACAACAGCTTTCCTTCGCTCGTCAGGACAATGCGGCGCTCGAAGCGCTCTGGGAGAGCCAGTGCATCGAGTCGGTCGAGATTCTGATGGCCGAAGGGCTCGGGATCGAGGGGAGGGGTGAGTTCTTCGACTCGGCTGGAACCATTCGCGACACGGTTCAGAATCACGTGCTGCAACTTCTCACCGCCGTTGCGATGGAAACACCCGAGTCCGATAGTGCAGACGCGCTCAACGATGCTCGCCACAACCTCCTTCGGTCGGTGGCGACACTCCAAGACGATGACGTAGTGCTAGGGCAGTACGACGGATACCTCGACACGCATGGAGTGAACCCCTCGTCGACGACCGAGACGTACGTGCGTGCGACCATACGAATTGACAACGACCGTTGGCGAAAAGTGGTGTTCACGTTGATCTCGGGAAAGGCTCTTGCCGATAGCAAGGTTTCGGTGAGCATCTCCTTTCGACCCGCAAACGTAGAATCGTCGGAGGACGCGAGCGGTGAGCGAAAACGTCTTGTCATCGAACTGTCTCCGACGCAGTCGGTAACGCTCGAACTGCCCGCGCTACCCACTGACTGCCACGTGGACGAGGCCCGGAGGGAACTCTCCTCAGCCTTGGATGAGTCGTCCCGCGACCAAACCGATGCGTATGCATGCCTGTTCGAGGACGCCACCGCCGGAGACCGTCGATGGTTCAGCCGAATGGACGTCGTGGCCGAGTCGTGGCGCGTGGTCCAAGACATCCTCCACCATGACCCTCCTGCTGTCTACGCCGCCGGTTCCTGGGGACCACTCACCCGGCAACGAACGTAGCCGTTCAGCCTCGCCGCGCCGGTTCAGCGAGTCGATCAACCTGAGGGATCCGTTCAACCGCCTCGACGACGAAGTCGCTGAGTAACGTCGCGCCCAGCGTGCTGACCATCGGAACGTCGGCGGCGTCGCGCCCTCGGCCGACGACGATCCGGCCGATCCGGGGCTCATTGACCCTAGCGTCGAACGTCCACCATGCATCGTCGAGACACACTTCGATCCATGCACAGAAGTCCATCAGTGCGTCGGTCGCCGCAACGTCAAGGTCGGGGAGATAGCCGAACACGTAGCGCGTGGGGATATTCAGCGCCCGGCAGAAACTTGCTGCGATGTGGTTGAAGTCACGGCACACACCTCTTCGTTGAGCCCACGCTTCCGTTGCGCTGGTGAGCGGGGTCGTGGATCCGTAGGCGAACGTCATTTCCTGATTGACGAACGCACAGATGCTTCGCACGGTTACGCCGGTTGCCGGCTGTGCCGGGGAGATGCCTCGACCAAATCGGTCCCATGCCTCCTGACCAAGTTCGTCGGGTCGGCAGTATCTCGAGGGCTGGAGCCACCAAAGGTGCTTGGGCCGAAGTTCTGCCACTCTCGGAGCACGGGGCTCGTTCGGCATCGCGTCAAACACGTCAGGCACTTCAACGGTTGCCGAGTAGTTGACGGTGTTCGTACCGCTCGGCAGTACGACGCGGTCGACGTGCTGTGTCCGAGTTGCATTGTCACTCGGCCAGTCTGAATCGGTGAACGTCAGATGTTGAACCCCGAATTGATCGGCGATGATCAGTCGGCTGTCGAGGGGCTCGGCATCGCTCGGACGAATTCGGAGGAAGGTAGCCGTCGGGGCGGCGCCGCTCAGGGTGAACGAGGTTCCGATGTCGATCGTTCTCATCTCTCTTCCGTATCCCGGTGGCATGGGTCGTAAACCGGCTGTCTTCTGTGTCACGTTGCAATGGTTGCCGACGCAACATCGTCGTGGCCATGCGAGGGGTCGGTCATACCCGTTATGCCGGTGACGCCCGGCCGCGACCGGTACGGATCCGGCCACAAGCCCACATGTTTGGTCCTTCCCGATTGCGGGCACCGTGAAGTCGTGGAATTCTCGGTATGGGCTCCCATGGCGGAAACCGTGAGCCTGCTCACGTTCGATCCGGAGCGATGTGTTGACATGAGGGCCGATGCGGGCCACTGGCACGTCGATGCCGATCTCGCCCCGGGCGCCGAGTACCTGTTCCGGATCGAGCGCGCCGGCGAAACGTTCGACCGACTCGACCCGCGCGGACGTTGCGCGACTTCGTCGATCGGCCGGTCAGTGGTGTCGGACCCTGACTTTGCGTGGACCGACCACGATTTCGTCGCACCACCGTTGGCCAATTGGGTGATCTACGAACTCCACCCGGGAACGTTCGCCGGAAGCCTCGACGGCGTCGTCGCGAAGCTCGACGAGATTTGCGACATCGGGGTCAATGTCATCGAACTCATGCCGGTGGCGGAGTTCGCCGGGGATCAGTCGTGGGGATACAACCCTGCGCTGCCGTATGCCGTGGAGTCGAGCTTGGGCGGTTCTGATGCCCTCCGCCGCCTCGTCGACGCGGCGCACTCACGTGGGGTCGCCGTGCTCCTCGATGTGGTCTACAACCACTTCGGTCCGAGCGACCTGGATCTCTGGCGATTCGACGGCTGGTCGGAGAACGGCGGCGGCGGCATCTACTTCTACAACGATTGGCGGGGAAAGACCCCGTGGGGTGACACTCGACCCGACTACGGGCGACCCGAAGTTCGTTCGTTCATCTTCGACAACGCGGCGATGTGGATCGCCGAGTACCACCTCGACGGTCTCCGCCTCGACTCCACCATCAACATTCGCAACGCTCACGGCGAAACAGGACCGTACGGCGATCTCGAAGATGGCTTTTCACTCTTGGAGGAGCTCACCCTCTTCATGCGCAAGGAGCATCCGCACACCGTGCTCATCGCTGAGGACCTTCAGCAGGACCGAAGGATCACCGCCGGACAGAGTTCTCACGGACTCGGATTTCACCTGCAGTGGTCTGCGCAGTTCGTGCACACCGTCCGCGCTGCGTTGGAAGCGGTCGATGACTTCAGTCGAGACATCGACTCCGTTATCGCCGCCGTACAAGGGACCGTGGAAGGACCCGAACGGGTCATTTACACCGAGAGTCACGACGAAGTCGCGAACGGACGTACCCGTGTTCCGGCCGAAATCGACTCCGACAACCCGGCGTCGGTGTGGGCTTTTCGACGATCCGCCCTCGGAGCCGTGCTCATGATGACGGCGGTCGGCGTCCCCATGCTGTTCCAAGGACAGGAATGGGCGGAGGAGGACTGGTTCGACGATGCGCGCGAACTCTGCTGGGATCGCCGAAACGCTCGGCCCGGAGTGGTGGCTATGTGGCGAGATCTCATTCACCTGCGGACTGGGGCCGACCCTCGCGCCCACGGCCTCTCCGGCGACCGCATCTCGGTGCAGCGCGGAGTGGACACCCCGGAAGTGGTGACGTTCTGGCGCTGGGGCCTCGGCGGAGAGCATGCCGCAGCGGTCGTGGTCGTGAACTTCCACAACGGTGACCGCGACGTGACAGTGCCGGTACCGGTGCCTGGTGACTGGAAGTGCGTGTTTGCGTCGGACCGGCGTGGCTATGACGACAGCGGTTCCGATCTGATCTCAGGCGCACCCGTCGAAGAACCGGAGAATGGCCAGGCCGTGCTCCGGCTCACGATGCCGTCCTACGGAGCCGCGATCTTTTCGCTCTGCGAGTAGCTGTCCCCGCGCAGGCTGAACGAGCGCGCCTCGAGGAGTCCCGTGAGGCCGACCGGGAGTCTGCGTGTGCGGTTCAAGAATGAGATCCACTTCGGCCCCGTCACGATCACGGAAATGCCAAAGCGACGGCCTTGCATCCGACCAGGTGATCTGACGCCGAACCTCATGGCCGCCGGACGTCCGAACTGCGCAGAGTCGGAGTAGTTGCGGAATCTCCGCCAAAGGTTCGAGTTCGACGACCTCATGGACGACCTTCTCCACGGTTGTGGATACGTAGTTGTCGAACCAGCGACGACGACGTTGCGTCGTTCGTTCGACAACATCAGGAATACCGCCTCGACAGACGCTTTCGATGACCGATGAACGCGTCATCGCAGTGCTGCGGACGAGGCTCGCAGGGTTCTGAAAGACGCTATCGACAAACTGGTCGCGTTGCCCGGTGAGCTCTCCTTGGGTGAAGGGGCTCTATACGGCTGTTTCGTCGGCCCAACCGATCATCCGGCGACTGACAAGGCAGTAGGTTCATCATTGTTCGACGATCGTCGATCTATTGATCCAAGGGGCTCTGAGTTGAGCGAGACACACAACGCGACCGTTGTTCCGCATGGGCGGTCGGTGTCCGATGGCCTCTCGCGCCTTGACCGGTTCCTTCCCGGGTGGATCGGCGCGGCGATGGTGACCGGCATCGTCTTGGGCCGGGTGTTCCCGGGTCTCAACGACTCGCTGGACCGGGTCAAGATCGACACGGTGTCGTTGCCGATCGCGTTGGGTCTGCTGGCGATGATGTATCCGGTGCTGGCCAAGGTCCGCTACCGATCGATGGGCACGGTGTTGGCCGACCGCGGTTCGCTGGCGATGTCGCTGGTTCTGAACTGGGTCATCGGTCCGGCGTTGATGTTCACGCTCTCGTGGATCTTCCTGCCTGACCTGCCCGAGTACCGCACCGGGCTCATCATCGTGGGTCTGGCGCGGTGCATCTCGATGGTGCTGATCTGGAACGACCTGGCCTGCGGTGACCGCGAATTTGGCCGCCGTGCTCGTGGCGATCAACTCGGTTTTGCAGATCGCCGCGTAGTCGCTGCTCGGCTACTTCTACCTCGAGCTGCTGCCGGGCTGTCTCGGCCTCGATTCGAAAGGCATCGACGTCACCGTGTGGCAGATCGCCAAGTCGGTGCTGATCTTCCTCGGCATCCCGCTTCTCGCCGGGTTTCTGACTCGCACCTTCGGGGAACGGGCAAAGGGCACCGAGTGGTTCGAGCAGCGGTTCCTGCCCCGCATCGGACCCGTTGCGCTTTACGGGCTACGTGGCGCTGTGGGCGCGCTCCCGGTACTACGCGTCCGACGGTTCGACCCGGTAAACCTCCGACGTGGGCACCGCCGAGCCGGTGCGTCCGGCATCCCACATGCCGATCACCGGCATCCCAGATGTTGCATCTTCGCCATGCACACCGCTCGTTTCGACCGGTGTGGGATGCCAACACCAGCGAACTGGGATGCAGTCACACACGTCACCGGCAGCGCAACGGTCAGCCGTCAGCCCGCGTTCGTGAATTCGAGGCCGTTGTAGCCGGCCGTCGTGACCACGCCGTCGGTGCCGACGGAGATCTCGCCAGACTCCCCACCTAACCGGATACCCCGCACGCATAGGGTTTCCCCGGCTTCGAGCATCGGCGACACGCGCACGGTTCCGGCCGGAACGTCGGGGTCGAGACCGAGAGCAGAGCGAAGCAGCAGTAGCGGCGCACCGGCGCTCCACGCCTGCGGCGAGCATGCCGCCGGGTAGGGGAGTGGGGCGCCGTCGGCGGTGGTGTCCATTCCGCCGTAGAGCTCAGGGAGTCGCCAGTCGAACTGCTCGGCAGCGTTCAGGAGCCCGTCCTTGAGCGCGCGGAATCCGCTTTCGTGACCGTGTCGGGCCATCCCTGCCGCGATGATTGCCGTGTCGTGGGCCCACACGGTGCCGAGGTGGTAACCGAGCGGGTTGTAGGCCTTCTCGTTCGCGCCGAGGGTTCTGATACCCCAGGGGGTACAAAGATCGGCGGCGATCGTTCGCTCGGCGACACGCGACGCAAGATCTGTCGGAACAATTCCCGACCAGAGACACTGACCCATGTTCGACGTAGCGACGCACAACGGTGCCCCCGCTTCGTCGAGGGCGAGAGCGATGAGACCATCGTCCTCGACCCAGAAGTGCTCGACGAACGCGATGGAGAGAAGTCGCGCCTCGGCTACTAGCGCGTCGGCGACCGCGGCGCCTTGGCCGAGGTCGCGTTCGAGACGCGCCAGTCCGATGAGGGCCTCGTACACGTAGGCCTGCGCCTCCGCTACGGCAAGTGATCCGACGGCAAGCGATCCGTCGGCGTGCACCATGCAGTCGCCGGAGTCCTTCCATCCCTGGTTCCCCAGACCCTTCGGGTCCGGCGTGTACCAGACGAATGGACCACGGTTGACCCCTCCAACGATTACCGCATCGTCGCGGCACCACCGCATCGCCGCTCGAGCGGCGGGAAGCAATCGTCGTATGCGATCGATCGGAGCGCCCCAGCGGTACGCCTCGGCGAGGAGCATGACGAAGAGAGGGCTGGCATCGACCGAGCCGTAGTAGATCTGCCCGCTGTCCATACCGAACACCTGCGGCGCGCCCACGCGCCACTCGTGGAGGATCTTGCCCGGCGCCTGACGCGTTCGCTCGATGTGCTCGGTGCCTTGCACCGAGGCGACGGAGTCGAGGATGTCGAGCGCGAGATCTGTGCCGAGCGGAAGCGACTCCCACCCGGTGATGAGCGAGTCACGTCCGAAGAGGGCGAGGAACCATGGCGCTCCGGCGCCGACGAAGCGAAGTCCTCGCTCGGGAATCTCGGTGGTGAGCGCGTCGAGATCGGCGATCGACGACTTGATCGCCGGCTGCCATCGTCGATCAGAGGCGTCGACGGTGAAGTTCACGCCGTCGACGATGGCGGCCTGCGTTGTGGGTATCGACGCTTCGACTCGCGCCGAAGCGAACACCGTCCACGATGCTGTCCATACGCGGCCCGTCTCGATCTCCGCCTTCCATGTGATCTCGAGGGACGACCCGCTGACGGCAAGTGAGGCAGAGCTGTCGACGACGACCGTGGCGAACGGCTGACCCTCTCGTTGGCTCGTGGCCCGCATCGCTTCGCCGATCATCCAGGGCAGAGCCGGCCCAGGGGTCCGACCGGATCGGAGACGAAGGATCGATGCCCCGTCGGACTCGAGGACGACGAGGAGCTCGACCGTCTTCGTCGGTCCGAAGGAGTGCAACTCGATGTGCTCGGTCACCGAGCCGTCAACAACGGTTCGACGTCGGATGAGCAGTGCCTTGGCATTGCGATGTTCATCGAGAGCGGCCAGCGAGGCGATGCGGTCCGAGGACGCGCCGATGCGATCCGACGCGAGCATCGGTGGCTCGACGCCGTCGATCAGAACGGTGACCGAACTGAGCAGCCGCTCGTCACGGTAGAAGACCCCGAGGAGGGAACCCGGTCGGATCGCACCGGGTCGCGACGACAGCGAAATGGTGGTTCCTCGAACGAGTGTCGTCGTGTCGCTGGGAGCGAGCACCTCGATCGATGGGTTTGTCATTGCATCCAGTTGTAGTTGATGGACCGAGCGGAACTCAGCCCTTGACTGCGCCCGAGGACAGACCCTGGCGGAAATGCTTCTGGAACACGAAGAACATGATTGCCATCGGAATGGTGGTCAGCATCGCGCCGGAGAGCATCGTGGCCCACGGAACAGACGTGCCGAACTCGCCCTGCAATGAAGCCAAACCGACGGGAAGGGTACGGAGCTGGGGCGCTGCGGGGGTGGCGATGAGCACCTTGACGAACTCGTTCCAGACGCCATTGGTTCGAAGGATGAGCAGCGTGAGCACTCCCGGCGCGGCCATCGGGAGGATCACGACTCGGAATGTCATGAATCGGGACGCGCCGTCGATGGCTGCGGACTCCTCCATTTCCCGGGGGATCTGCTCCATGAACTGCTTCATGACCAAGATGTCGGCGATATCGAACAGCAGCGGAATGATGATTCCCCAGTAGGTGTTCAAAATGTTGAGCTGCTTCATCATGATGAACTGCGGGATGATCAGGACGATCCCGGGAATACCCATCAGGAGAACGATGAGGAAGAACACGGCTCGCTGACCGCGGAACTTCATGCGGGAAAGCGCGTAGCCCGCCAGGGAGGCGATGATGATTCGACCGGTCACGACAACCACAGTGACGAACACCGAGTTGATCATCCACCGGGGGAAGTCGACACTGTCCTTGTTCAGCCCTCTGAGGCCCTGAAGGCTCGGACTCCCGAGGGCGCGGCTGAAGCTCAGGCTGGTCGGGTGCTTCGAGATGTCCGGGTCGGACTTGAACATGCTGATCGCCGACAGGATGAACGGCGAGATGTAGGTGAGTGCTGCGGCGATCAGGATGCCGTAGAGGAACACCTTCAGCGCGAGACGCTTACGCCGCTCCTTCTTCTGCTGGACGAGCCAGTAGTCGATCTCTGCCGGGGCATCGCTGATGACGGTCATCGGTTCATTCCTTGCGGCGCTGGGTTGTTGGGAGCGCTGACTCGCCGACCAGTTCGACTCGCGTTCATCAGTCGTATCCCTTGTCACTCACGAGCATGCGTTGGACGAACGTGAAGATGGCGATGATGAAACACAGCAGCACCGCGAGCGCCGCGGCAAGGCCGGCCTGTCCGTTCTTGAACGACTGGAAGTAGATCCAGAACGCCGGTGTGATCGTCGACTTGTCGGGCCCGCCGAAGCTCATGGCGAAGATCTGGTCGAAGACCTGCCACGTTCCGACAAGGCCGAGGACCAGCACCAGGTAGACCTGCGGTCGGAGCATCGGCAGCGTGATGTAGCGCATGCGCTTCCACCCGGTTGCGCCGTCGAGCGTCGCCGCTTCGTCGAGGGACTCCGGGATGTTCTGCAGACCGCCGAGGAAGATGAGCATGAGCGTGCCGCTCGTCGTCCAGATGACGCTCGACATGATCGCCGACATGGCCACGCTCGGCCCGGCGAACCAGTCCCACCAGCTCAGTCCGAAGAATGAGCCCTTCATGAAGCCGGGTGGTTTGTGGACGCCAAACACCCCGAGCAGGTTGTGGAACGTGCCACGAGAGTTCCCGAACCAGTTGACCTTCTTGCCGGGGAAGATCTTGTTCGCCAACCCGTCCACCTGGAACATGAACTTGAAGATCAGCGAAACCGCGATCGAACTGGTGATCGAAGGAAAGAAGAACGCGAGCCGAAAGAAGCTGCGACCCTTGAGGAATTTCTGGTGGACGACAACGGCGAGCACGAATGCCAGGAAGGTCTGGATCGGCACCACGAAGATGACGTAGTAGAAGTTGTTCTTCAACGACAGCGCGAAATCGGACCTCCGCAGCGAGTCGTTGACGATCAGCGTCTTGTAGTTGTCGAGGCCGATGGACACGGCCTTCTGCGGTGGGGTGATGCCGCTCCAGTCGGTGAAGCTGACCCAGATCGCCATGAAGATGGGAATCACGGTGAAGATCAGGAGTCCGAGCACGAATGGTGCCAGGAAGATCCATCCGGTCCGGGTGTCGTGCTCGAAGAGCTCGGTCTTTCGGTTGCGGCGATCGCGGCGGGTGACCGCCTTCTTCGGGCTCAGCGTGATTGCCATGTCGTGTCCGGTCCAGGGTCGGTGCAGCGGAAACAGCGAACGAGTTGCGCTCTAAGAGGTCCGGGTCACCGACGACTGCTCTGCTGTCGGACCGTGACGAATTGCGCCCAGGAAGTCCGGGTCACCGACGCGACATTCCTCGCATCGGTGACCCGTCGTCCTCATGAAGGAAAAGGGGTTTATCCCTTCAGGACGCTGTTGCCTGCCTTGTCGACATTGGCGGCGTAGTCGTCAAAGGACTTCTCACCGCTGAAGACAGCTTTGAGTCCTTTGTTGAACTCTCCCTGTACGTCGCCGAAGCCCGGGACGAACTGGAACTTGCGGGCATAGGAGGCGCCATCGACGAAGGGCTTGAGCTCGGATCGGGGCGCGAGCCACTTCGCCGCGACCGACGCGTGCGCCGGCATGACGTTGAACGCGTTGGTCCACTTCAGCGAGCCGTCGGGACCGGTCAGGAAATCGACGAGCTTCCAGGCGGCGGCCTGGTTCTTCGAGTTCTTGTTCACGCCGTAGCAGACGGTGAATGCGAAGGTGCCCTTGCCGCCGGGTCCCGCCGGCAGTTCGGCGTAGCCGACGTTCACCGCCGGGAAGTCCTTCTTCATGAAGCCGACGATCCAGTTGCCTTCGATCACCATTGCGGCCTTGCCCTTGCCGAGGGCCTCGCCGCCCCATCCGGCACCGATCTCGTCAGGTGCCTGCAGGGACTTGGCCTTGTACATGTCGGAAAGCAGGGCGAACGCCTGCTTGTTGGCCGGGCTGTTCACCGTCATCTTGGTGATCTTGTCGTCGGTCATCGCGCCACCGGCCTGGAACATGAACACGCCGACTCGCGGGTACTCGAAGCCCATCGACAGGCCGGTCACGCCGTCGCCGGTGAGCTTGGCCGACGCGGCCTTCAGCTCGTCCCAGGTCTTGGGGGGCGTGACACCCTTCGCCGCGAGCAGGTCCTTGTTGTAGACGAGCGCCAGCGTGGAGAAGTCCTTGGGCGGACACACCAACTTGCCGTCGGGGGTGGAGAACACCGTGCGCAACGATGGGTAGATGTCATCGGGCTTGGTCAAGGCGCCAGCGGGCACCGGAGCGAGCGCGCCGGCCTTGAGGAGGTCAGGCATCTTGAACGAGTCGACATAGAACACGTCGGGCCCGGCTCCGGAGGCGAGGGCGGCCTGGAGTGCAGCGTCGTATTCCTTCTGCGGGTTGAAGACGGCTTTTGCGCCGGTCTTGGTGTTGAACTCGCCGACCAAGCCGGTGAGCGCACCGTCTTCCTCGGGCGAGCTGGTCCAGCCGTAGATGCTCAGCTTCTTGTTCTTGAGCGCAACGGGTGCGGCCTTCTTCGTTGCCGCCGTGGCGGCCGGCGCGATGACTGCAACCGCAACAAGTGCGGCGATCGCGATGCGTGAGTTTCGACGGAAAGATGTCACGGAGTTCTCCTTGGAGCGTCTGCCGGCCAGTGGCTGCAGGCTTGATGATTGATTGGGTAGGGCGGTGCCGCGTGTTGTGGTCGTCGTGCAGTTGCGTCATCCGGTCCGTCGAACGATCAGCTCGGGTTCGAGCAGCACGCCTCGGGGTTCGGAGTTCGGGTCGGCGAACTGCGCCGACAGGAGTTGGGCGATCGTTTGCGCGACCGCGGTGATCGGCTGACGGATGGTGGTGAGCCCTCCGCCTGCGTAGGCGGCAACGGGGGAGTCGTCGAAGCCGATAACGGCAGCATCTCGGCCGGGGACGATTCCCCGGGCTTCGAGTTCGCCGAGGACAGTGAGGGCCTGGAGATCGGACATCGAGACCCACGCGGTAGGCGCGTCCGGACTGTCGAGGAGGTCGGCGATGGCCCGGCGGTCGGCCACGGCATCGTCTTGGAGCGAGACGATGTGGAGGTCGGCGGCGGGGATGGCGGCCGCGGCGATGGCTGAACGCACGCCCTGCTCACGTTCGTCGTTGACCACCCCGGGGTTGCGTGGCCCGAGCCAGGCGAATCGCCGGTGACCGTTGGCGAGGAGGTGATTGATGGCGAGCCGGGTGCCGGCGCGGCCGTCGACATCGACCCAGGAGTGTTCAGCCGAGCCCCACGTGCGGCCGAAACTCACGAACGGCATCCGGCGTTCGAGCAGCGGGGCCGGGCGACGATCTTCCCGCTCCGTGCTGGAGAACACGACGCCGTCGGCAGCCGACTGGGCCGAGAGCTCCCAGTACCGGGCGATCTCGCCGTCAAGGTCGTTCGATGCGAACAGCAGGATGTGGCAGCCGATCGCTTCGACCGCTTCGGTCAGCTCGTGAAGGAAGGTGTCCATGACGCTGTTGAGGTGGCCGCCCACGGGTGGGATCCGGTAGGCGATTGCCCGTGAGGTGCCGGTGCGGAGGTTGCGGGCGTGGTGGTTCGCCCGGTAGCCGAGGGTGTTGATAGCGAGCTGCACCCGCTCGATCGTCTCGGGGCGGACACGGTGGGGTGCGTTCAACACGTTCGAGACCGTCTGACGGCTGACCCCGGCGTGCCGGCCCACGTCTTCGATGGTGGGTGTTGCGTGGACGAAGCGTTCGCGACGTTCGGTCGCAACCTCGAGATGCCCGAGGGGTGCCCCATCGCTGCGTTCGAGAACGTCATCGTTCATCGCGCACGGCCCCCCAGCCGATGATTTGAACGTTCATTTGAACGTTCATATTCTGTACTGTACGGAGTTGTCCGGAGCGTGTCAACCGTCACATCGCCCGTGCCCTCGGACTGCTCAAGCCTCGGCCCTCATCCAGACCTCACGACGAATCGGCCAAGGTCGGAGTCCCGCTGTACGTTTGCTCTCGGCGGGGCACGCCGGAGGGCCTATGGCGGACAGCGAGTCGAAAGATCCGGCATCGGCCGAATCCTCGCGGACGGGCGCACGGGCGGTGCTCGGAAACCGACGGGTCGCCGCGGTAGGCGCGCTGTTCGTCGTCGCCGTGGCGTTCTGGCTCTTTCGCTCTCCCGCACCCGATCGGCCCTCTCGCGACGAGGTGTCCGGCATGGTCAACAAGGCTGTCGGCGCCGCAGTGTCTGACGCGAAAGACGCCGTCGCATCCGCACCGGCCCGCTCAGCGTTGGCGTTTCGCCGCGTCTTGCCTTCGGTGGTCTTCATCACGACCGACGAGACGGCGAAGCCGGAAACCGCCGACGCCAGCTCGAACTCCACCGCTCTCCCGAAGGATGATCCAGGCCCGAATGCCGAGCGCACCGGCGGCCTTGGCGCCGGCGTGATCATCAACGCCGACGGGGTCATCCTGACGGCCAATCATGTGGTGTCGGGAGCGAAGGTCATCACGGTGACCTTCGCCGACGGGACATCGAGCTCCGCGTCGATCGTGTCCGCCGAACCCGAGCGCGACATCGCCGTTCTTCAACCCGATAGGAAACCGGAGATCGTTGTGCCGGCCGTGATGGGCGGCCCGGTCCACGTCGGCGACGAGGCCTACGTGATCGGTCATCCCCTCGGGCTCGGGGACTCGATGAGCGCGGGCGTCATCTCCGGTCTGGGCCGGTCGATTCCGACCGAGGACGGTACCGTTCTGAAGGGCCTCATACAGTTCGACGCCGCGGTGAATCCCGGCAACTCGGGTGGCCCGCTGCTGAATCGCGACGGTCAGGTCGTCGGCATCGTCACGGCGCTGGCCAACCCGTCGAAGCAGGGGTTCTTCGTCGGCATCGGGTTCGCCGTCCCCATCGACGAAGCAGGTGGCTCGGCTGGAGGCCCCCAGCAGTAGGAGGCCCGAACGAGAGCACCCGCAACCCAACAGTCACCGCAGCGCCGCAAGATCACCACACCGATTCACGAGGAGCAGCAACGATGCACGAATGGTCCCCGGAGACGAAGACACTCGAACAGGTCGCCTATCAGGTGAAGAAGGTGATCGTCGGCCAGGACGGGCTGATCGAGCGCCTGCTCGTCGCTCTCCTTGCTCGCGGACACGTCCTCGTCGAGGGTGTCCCCGGCCTCGCCAAGACGATGGCGATCAAGACGCTGGCGCAATCGATCGGCGGTCAGTTCCAGCGCATCCAGTTCACCCCCGACCTTGTGCCGGCGGACCTGATCGGCACCCGGATCTACAACCAGAAGACGGGTGACTTCCAAACGTCGCTGGGCCCGGTGTTCGCCAACTTGTTGCTCGCCGACGAGATCAACCGTGCCCCGGCCAAGGTACAGAGCGCACTCCTCGAAGTGATGCAAGAGCGCCAGGTGACGATCGGCCGCGAGTCGCACCCGGTTCCGGACCCGTTTCTGGTGATGGCCACCCAGAACCCGATCGAGTCCGAGGGTACCTACCAATTGCCCGAAGCGCAGCTCGACCGGTTCATGCTGAAGGTCCTCGTCGGGTATCCGAGCCCGACCGAGGAATTCGTGATCGTCGAGCGGATGACGAATCCGATGGAACCGACCGTTCCGGTGATCGACGTGGGTCAGCTCCGCATACTCCAGCGGGCTGCCGCCGACGTCTATGTCGACCCGTCGCTCATCGAATACGCCGTGAAGATCGCAACCGCGACCCGCGATCTCGGCTCCGTCGGTTTGAAGGATCAGGCCCGCTACGTGACCTTCGGGGCGAGCCCGCGTGCGTCGATCAACATGATCCTGGCGGCGAAGGCGCTCGCGGTCATCCGAGGGCGTGACTACGCGATCCCCGAAGACGTGCGCGAGCTTGCGCTCGATGTCCTCCGGCATCGGGTGGTGCTGTCCTATGAGGCGTTGTCCGAGGACCTTCGTCCCGATGACGTGCTGGCCAAGGTGTTGTCAGCGATACGCATACCCGACACACCGACGCAGCAGCGACGGCCCCGACCATCGGACCGGAGTGGTGATGGCAGCGGTTGGGCTCCCGCCGACGCCTGAATCCGTCCTCCGTCGCATCGAGTGGAAGGTGATCCGGCGACTCGACGGCCGACTCCAAGGAGACTTCCGCACCCTCCTGCACGGCTCGGGTGTCGACGTGGCCGATCTGCGCGAGTACGAGCCCGGCGACGATGTCCGCCACATCGACTGGAACGTGACGGCGCGCATGGAGATCCCGCATGTGCGGACCTTCCTCGAAGACCGTGAGCTGACCGCGTGGCTACTGCTCGATCGATCTGCATCGATGGCCTTCGGTCCCACCGACCGCCCGAAGGGCCTGGTGCTCACCGAGATCGCAACCACGCTGGCGCGGCTGCTGAGCCGAGGCGGCAATCCCGTTGGTGCGGTGCTGTTCAACAACGCGGTGGAGCTGACCATCGCGCCGCGGACCGGTCGCAATCACGTTCTCCGACTTGCCCGGGAACTGATGCAGCCGACCGTGCCCACCGGCACGACCACGAACCTGGCCGATCTCCTGAACGTAGGCGCACGTACTATCCGTCGACGGTCGCTGATTGTGATCGCATCCGACTACATCAGCGAACCCGGCTGGGAGGTTCCGCTCGGCCGACTCGCCCGTCGACACGAAGTGATCGCTCTGCGGTTGTTCGATCCGAGGGAGACCGAACTGCCCGATGCCGGCCTGCTCGTCGTCGAGGATGCTGAGACCGGAGAACTGCTCTCGGTCGACACCAGCGATCCGGAGTTCCGCCGCCGCTTCGCGCTCGCTGCGGGAGAGCGCGAAGAAGAGATCCGAGCCGCTGCGGCGCGCGCCGGCGTGGATCTGCACGTCGTCTCCACCGAAGATGACCTTGTTGGCGCCCTCGTTCGGATCGTCGAACTCCGACGTCGACGGAGGCGCTGATGGAGTTCGTCTGGCCGTCGGCCTTCTTGCTGCTCTTCATCGTCCCGGTACTGATCATCGGGTATCTTGCGCTCCTGCGGCGCCGCGGTCGTAGCGTCGCCGAACTCGCCGCCAAGGGATTCGTCGCATCACCGCCAACCGAACGGCTCCGTCGGCTTCGGCACGTGCCGTACGCGTTGTTCCTCCTCGGCCTGACCGTAATGATCATCGGAGCGGCACGACCCCAGACGGAGATCACCGTCCCCCGGCGTGAAGGCACGGTCATCCTCGCGTTCGACGTCTCGAACAGTATGCGCGCGAAGGATCTGAAGCCGTCGCGGATGGATGCCGCGAAGGCTGCGGCAAAGGCTTTCGTCGAGAAGCAGCCACCATCCATTCGCATTGGCGTGGTTGCCTTCAGCGACAGTGCACTCGTCGCGCAGCAGCCGACGACGGATCACCGAGCTGTGCTCCAGGCGATACGGCGACTGACGCCGCAGGGCGGAACGTCGCTTGGCAAGGGGATCTACGCGTCGCTTCAGGCCATCGCCGGCAAGTCGCTCAAGCTCGGCGTTCCCGGTCTCGACCCGGCCGACACGCAGTCCACCGCAGCCTCCTCACCGAACACCGTGGCGCCCGGTCCGACCAATCCCGATGCCGCGCCACCCGGCGGCGTTGACTCCGTCGACATCGGCTACTTCGGTTCGGGGGCGATCGTGCTTCTGTCCGACGGAGAGAACACCGACGAGCTCGACCCAGCGGCGCTCGCCAAGCTGGCGTCGACCGCGGGGGTCAAGATCTATCCCGTCGGGGTCGGATCGCCGGAAGAGACGGTCGTGGAGCTCAATGGATTTCGGTTCGCCACGTCGCTCGACGAGGTGGCGTTGCAGGGCATTGCCGACATCACCAACGGAACGTACTTCCGGGCCGAGAGCGCGGCCTCGCTCTCGAACATCTACAAGTCGATCGATCTCCAGTGGCGACGGGAGTCGGAGTTCACCGAGATCACCTCGTTGGTGGCTGCCGGAGGCGCTGCGATGTTGGCGATCGGTGCTGCACTCTCGCTGTTCTGGATCGGAAGGCTGGTCTAGACGATGACGCTTCGCTGGCCAATCGCGCTGTTCGGCCTTGTCGTGGTGCCCTTGCTTCTCGTCGCGTATTTGCTTCAACTGCGGCGGAGGAGGCGCGGCGCAGTTGTCTTCTCCAGCGTGGCGCTGGTGCGCGCCGCAATGCCGAAGCGAGCCAGTTGGAAGCGGCACGTGCCGGCTGCGCTGTTCCTCCTCGGGCTCATGTCGCTCGGTGTCGCGTCCGCTCGGCCGCAGGCCTCCGCCAAGGTTGCCGTTTCCCGTACAACGATCATGTTGGCACTTGACGTCTCGCGTTCGATGTGCTCAACGGACGTACTTCCGAACAGGTTGACGGTCGCGCAGGAGGCAGCACGGTCGTTCGTGGAAAGGCAGCCGAAAGGAACTCGGATCGGCGTCGTCGAGTTCGCCGGATTCGCGTTGGTACTCGTCGAACCGACGACGGATCGCGATCGGCTGCTCTCCGCTATCGACGGCCTCACGACGGCGCGGGGTACGGCGATCGGGTCGGCGATCCTGCGCTCGGTCGACGTCATCTCGTCGATCAACCCCGGCGTGGCTCCGGTCGATTCCTCGATCGAATCTGCCGCCGGAGACTCCTTCCCGGGGTTCGACCCGACGACGGGGGAGCCGATCGGGCCAGCTCCCGTTCTGCCCGCCGCTCCGGCGCCGAAGGAGGGCTACGTCTCCGACATCGTCGTCCTGCTCACCGACGGAACGAACACGAGAGGGATCGCCCCCGTTGACGCCGCCAAGCAAGCGGCTGATCGACGGGTGCGCGTGTACACGATCGGGTTCGGTACACCGAACCCGACCGACATGGTCTGCACCGCCGCACAACTGGGCGGAGATTCGCTGTTCGACCAGCCGACGTTCGGCGCCGGTGGATACGGGACGCCGCCTGCCAACGCGATTCGGCAGTTGCTCGTGGCCGACGAGGGAACGCTCCAATCCGTGGCGAACCTCACCGGCGGTAAGTTCTACCGGGCGAAGGATTCCGGTCAGCTTCGCGGCGTGTTCGACAAACTCCCGAGAGACGTTGAACTGCAGAGCAGACAGGTCGAGCTCAGCGTCGGCTTCCTCGGCGTTGGTGCCCTCCTGGCATTCCTCGCCATGTTCCTTTCGCTCCGATGGAACCGTTCGCCCTGATCGCTGCGTCGAGCAGTGCGTTCAGCTGGTCATGCCGCCGAGCCCGACAAGGCCGCGCGCCAACTCGATCTCGCCCATGTGGCGGAGGCCGTGCTGGTAGAGCCAGCACTCGAAGCCATCGAGTACGGTGATCCCTTGCGGCCCGGCCACGCGGGCGCTGTAGGTCGTAGCGATCTGAGGCGGAAAGGGGTGGGGGATCACGACGCGGGTGAGGTCGGCCGGATCGAGTGTGGCGAGGTAGGCCTCCGTGCGATCGAACACGGCGCGCTGGTAGGCCTTGAACTCGTCGTAGTTGCCGATCCGTTGGAACACCATCACGTCGACGGTGCGGTGCTTGCCGTGATCGTCGACCGACATCTGCACCCGCTGCTGCCAATTGTCGTTCCAGATCGGTGTCGTTCCGGTGATCAACATGAACGACGCATCGATCATGTTGGTGAGATGGAAGAGCGAGAAAGCGATCGGAAGAACGCCCTCACGTTCGAAGTGGTTGACGTGTTCGAGCTCCATCGACGCAACCGCCTGGTAGTACAGCGAATGCATCGCGCGCATACGACGTTGGAGCGAATCGAGGACGAGTTCGTTCATCGGCTTCCTTGGGTTGGGGCTTCGGCGGGCTCGCGGGAAGCGAAGGTGGGGGTATCCGATGTCTCGCCGATGCGATCGAGGCGCGCGACGAAGCCGAGGTAGCCCCACACCATCTGCGCACCTTCGCGTCGACGCGTGACCTCGATCGGGATGCCAACAGGCCGGAGCACGTGCACACCGTTCTCGTAGGTTGCGACGACCGTGATGGGGGTCGCGAAGTCCCGCTCGGCGACGTCGTTCACCCCGTTCTCGGCGGTGGCGTCGCAGAGCATGTCGTGGATGACTCCGCCGCCGGTGATGACGATTCGCTCACCGGCCTGCTCGATGCGCTGGACGTGTCCCATGACGCGGTGTACGGGGTCCGCCGCGCCGTTGACCTCAACCGACACAACCTTCCAGAGTCCGCGAAGGTCAGGCGCGCCGGCCACGAGTGGCTCCTCGCAGCCGGCAAGGATCTCGGCAGGAAACCCTTCGCCGTAGCCACCGGGCGGGGTGTGCGCGATGGGAATGGTTGCGACGGACATGTAGGCATCGTAGGGAGACCGATGTCGCCGGATGCAATTGCCTCGGGTTGCTAGCCCTTTTCGGCTCGTGACGTCGCCATCGACGGCGATGTCGACGAACTCGGGTCTCGACTCTTGCCGCTTCGCGCCGGGGGTTCGGCGCAACACGATGAGTATGGATCTCCGCGGGATCGGCGCCGTTCAGCTGGGCACCGGAGTCGGCGCCCGATGGATTGTCCTACCACCTGTACTACCGTTGTTTGTATGGCCCGACGACAGAAGCGATCGATTTCACTCCCTTCCGACCTGGCCGACGCCATCGACACGGCAGCGACTGCGGCTGGCACAACCGTCAGTGCCTGGATGGTTGAGACCGCCTCCCACCGCCTCCGTCTCGACGCTGGTCGACGCGGGGTCACCGAATGGGAACATCAGCATGGCGCGCTCAGCCCGGATGAGATCGCTGACGGCCTCGCGCGAGCGAGAGCGATGCTCCGACGACCGTCATCCCGGAAGACCGCCTGAATGACCGGGGTCACCTATGACACGGGCGCGCTCATTGCGGCCGACCGCAACGACCGACGAATGTGGGCACTACACGCTGGCTTCCTCGCCCTCGAGATCTCCCCCACGGTGCCGACCCCGGTACTTGCCGAAGCATGGCGCGGCGGACCGCGCCAGGCCAGCCTCGCTCGCTTCCTGGCCCTCTGCACCACCGAACCACTCACCGACGCCCAGGCGAAAGCAGTCGGCGCGCTCGCAGCGCGCGCCGGCCACGATGACATCGTTGACTCGACCGTTGTTGAAGGCGCGATCCGCCGCCGCGATTCTGTCGTCACCTCCAATCCTTCCCACATCCGCACGATCGCCGACGGAGCGCGTGTCAAGCTGGCCATCGAGACCGTTTGAACGTTTTGAGGTCTTCTACCGTTCTTCTACCTGAGCCCCGGTCGTCCCGCCATCACGTCCGACGACTGGCTTGCACTCCCTGCGGCGCCCGCAGATCGGCGATCCCGGTGAAGTTCGGGAACTTCGACATGGCGGCCCAGAGATGGTCGCCATAGGTGAACGGCACGAACGGCGTTGTGCCCTCGACCGGTAGTGGCTTGATCACCGCATCGGCGCGGGGTTCGTAGAAGAACGGAATCGAGAACCGCGTGGATCCGTGGCTGATGACGCGGTGCGGAGTGGCCCGGAACCGCCCCTCGGTCCAGCGCTCCAGCAGCCCGCCGAAGTTCACCGCAAGGTGTCCGTCAACCGGAGGAACATCGACCCATTCACCGCTGCGGAGCTTCGCCGCGAGCCCCGCCACACCGTGCTGGCAGAGCAACGTGACGAAGCCGGAGTCGACGTGCTCGCCCCGCCGTGGCATGTCGGGCTCGCCGGCCGAATCAAGGGCGGGATCGACGGGCGGCAGTTCATAGCGCATGAGACGCAGCGTGGAGATGCCCCCGGTGAATGCTTCATCGAAGTGGTGCTCGTCGACGCCGAGGCTGCGGGCGACCGAGCGCATGATCGCGGCGCCGAGTCGCTCCATGGAGCGGTAGTACGCGGCAACTGTCTGGCGCCACCGGGGGAGCTCCGACGGCGGGGGGAGCGGGGTCGAGCCGAGCAACGGATCATCGTTGGACCCGGCCGAACCCGGTCGGTGCAGCACCACGTCGGGACCCAGGTCGTAGATGTCGACGCCGACATCCGATGTGCGGGGGCTCCAGCCCCGGTACACGTTGGCGTTCGACGGTTCGTAGAAGTTCCGCCACAGCCCACGCTGGCTGGCCTCGCGCAGGGCGAAGACCGCCAGCATCGCGTCGCGAGTCGATAAGGCGGTCGGAACGAGTTCGCTCGGACCGGCGATGGTTAGGAAACCCGACTCGCTTGCCGCCGCCGCGATGGCACGGTCGACATCGTCGCGGTCTGGACCCGGAGGCCCGAACAGCGGCGCGATGTCGATCAGCGGGACCACGGCCCGACCCTATCCGCGCACTAGCGGGCGATCGGCCCGGGTCGGGCGGCGCGGCCGGTGCGCGTCCATGACCCGGCCGGCCGGGAGTGCTACTTGCTGAGCGCAGCGATCGCCTGGGCCCAGAGCACGTACTTGTTGGTGGCCAGGTCGCCGACGGTCTTGATGCCGAGAGCGGCGGCGAGCGCCTTGGCGTCGGCCTCCGAAACGCCGGCAAGGGCGTCGACGGGAGCGTTGACGAGCTCGGCGAATTCCTTCTGCTCGTACGCCTTGTCGAGGAACTTTGCGATGTCAGCCATGGGGTCTCCTTCGTCCGGTCCGACGTGCTGTCGGTCAACTTCGGGTCTACCAGGTCAGCGCACCGGTTTGGGTGGATCGACCGCTACGGACGCAAGGAATCTCGTGCTGCCGGGGACCGGCGAGGATGGGTGCGTGGAAATTGAAGCGGTGAGCCTGACTCCAGGTCAGGCGGTGCGCCGCCCGGTGATGTTGCAGGGCTGGTTCGATCTCACTTCGCTGCATTGGCGCTATGAGCCCTCGGTCGTCCAGGAGCTCCTTCCCGACGGCTTCACCGTGGACACCTTCGACGGCTCGGCCTGGGTCGGGTTGATCCCCTTCCACATGCGTCGGATCCGGTTGCCCTTTGGCCCCAGGGGTGGCATTGCCGCCGGGCGCTGGTCCACATTTCCCGAGACCAACGTGCGTACCTACATCGTCGACCGTCGGGGGCGCCGGGGCGTCTGGTTCTGCAGTCTCGACATCACCCGTCTCGCCCCGACGCTCGTTGCCCGGGTTGCCTATGGCCTCCCGTACTGCTGGTCGTCGATGACGATCGGCCACCCGAGCACCGACGTCGTCGGGTATACCTCGGCCCGTCGCTGGCCCGGGCGCGGTCGAGGCGCCAATGCTGACGTCACCGTGCGCATCGGTGAACGGCTCGATGAAGTGGCCGATGACTCGCTGGAGGCGTTCCTGTCCGCGCGTTGGGCGCTTGGCTCGACCTTTCTCGGGCGCCGTCTGTGGGCAGAGGTCGACCATTCCCCGTGGCAGCTCCACCGCGCCGAACTTCTGCACCTCGATCAGTCGGTGATCGCTGCGGCTGGCCTCCCTGTGCCGATTGGAGAGCCTGTGGTCCTGTGGTCTCCCGGGGTTGAGGTTCGGATCGGCCGTCCCCGGTTCGACTGATCAGTCGGTCCCTCTCCCGGAGATGAGCTCGGGGAGGTGACAGGATCGCCGACGATGCAATCCTCGAACGAGCCGACTGACCACCCCCTCTGGACGCCC
>JANLRD010000055.1:0-22592 GCA_031368215.1 Acidimicrobiia bacterium
TCCTTCTTCTCCCTTCCGTGGCAGCCGCAGTCGTCGGTGGCACATCGATCTTCGGCGGTGTCGGCGGCTACACCGGGACAATCCTCGGAGCGCTGATCCTGGGTGTGCTGGAACGATTTCTGCTGTTCATGGATGCCACCGAGGCCGTGAAGCAGATGCTGTACGGAGGGCTGATCCTCGGGCTCGCGTGGCTCTACGCCGAACTCACGAAGTCGTAGATGGCCGACCAACATCGCCAGCGAGACATGGCTGGCGACTACGACGATCACCGTCGAACTCGCCCCCTGTCCCTACACGATCCGGTCGGTGATCTCGCCGGTGGCAGCGTTGCTGAGGATGACCTTGCGTCGACCGTCGGGCAACTGCTCGGCCTTGACGACGTCGAGTCCGTCAATTTGTGACGCGTGCTTATCAATTCGCGCAGTCTCCGCGAAACGCCAGTCCACCTGCACCGGCGCCCAACTATGGGTCTTCGTCGACGTGAAGCATGCGTCCATGATCGCGTTCACGACGTAGCCGTCGTAGAACGTCTCCTGCGGTTGACGTCCTTGCTCCATCGAGTCGAACATGTCGGTGAACATGTCGACGTAGCCCAACTCGGCCACCTCGTCACCAACCGGGAACTGCCATCCGGACGACGTTTCCGCCTTCTCTGCCACGTATCCGGCCCCGGTACCCGAGGTGAACATCTCGAAGCCAGTCCGCAGGAAGTGATTCATCCAGAGAGTCCCCTCCGTTCCCATCACCTCGTCGCGAAGATCCATCCCACCACGGAACGTCCAGCTGACCTCGAATTGCCCGACGGCCCCGGACTCGAAACGGATCAACGCCACTGCGTTGTCCTCGGCCCGTATCGGATGCACCAGGGTGTCGGCGTGACACATCACTTCGAGCGGACGATTGCCCTTTCCGACAAAATTGCGGATGATCTCGATGCAATGGCAGCCGAGATCGATGATCGCCCCACCGCCAGCTTTGCCGTCATCCCAGAACCACGCACTGTGCGGTCCGGGGTGGGTCTCGCGAGAACGGACCCACGTGATGTCCCCGAGTGCGCCGGAACGAACGGTGGCGATGCCCTTCAGCGTCTTCGGCGTGTAACAGAGGTCCTCCAGGTATCCGGCGAAGATTCCCGACGACTCGACCATGTCGAGCATGCGCTTGGCTTCGGCGGCGGAGCGTCCGAGCGGTTTCGTACACAACACCGCCTTACCGGCCGCCGCGCACAGACCGATTGCTTCCTCATGCATATCGTTCGGGAGACCCACGACGACCACGTTCGTGTCGGGGTGCTCGATCGCCGACTGCATCGACGTTGTCGACTCGGGGACGTCCCATCGCTTCTGGAACGCCGCGCCGCGTTCCGGCGATCTGCTGTATACCGTACGGACGCGGTCGCGACCACGTTGTCCGTGGAGAGTCATCGTGTAGAAGTCACCGATGAGACCTGTACCGAGCATGGTCACGCTATTACCCAGAACCATTCGTGGACCTCCGTTGTCGATGAATGCCAACCCGTTTGGATGTCTAGAGAGGTTTCACCCGAGTCGTCAAATGCGAGCGCCGACGTCTGGTTGTTCGGTCCCGGGACGTGACGGTTCGATGGGAACGAAGGCTGCAGATGTTGGGGAGCGAACCGTTGGAACATCCAGTCTCAGCCGTTGATTCGGTGCGCCGCATCCTCGTCGAGGAACCACCGAAGCCGAGGATGAACCCGAAGCAGCGATGCCGGGACGGACGTCGTGATGGGACCGCTGATCGCCGCCGCCACAACGGCAGCCTTGGACCCGCCGGTCGCGAGAACCCACAACTCCTCGCTGGCCATGAGCGGACCGAGCCCGATCGTGACGCCCCACGTCGGTGCGCGGCGAGCCCCGTAGCGGAGGGCGCCGATTGACGTCGCCTCGGCGAGCTCGACGCGTCGTGTGGGGCTGTCGGGAGCCGATCCCGGTTCGTTCATGGCTATGTGCCCGTTCACGCCGATCCCGAGCACGGCGAGTCGGATCGATCCCGGCCAGTTCCCCTCCGGAGGATTCTCGGGATCGATCGGTTCGGTTCGTGGACGATGCTCAGTCCGCAGACGATCGAGCAGATCACGCTCGAGCATGGACAGGCAGCGGCCAGGATCGTCGGGGTCAAGGCCACCGAACTCGTCGAGCAGCGCCAGCGTGATCGACGATAGATCGGGGCTTCTTGACGCAAGGCGATGATACGTTGGTGCCGGCGTCGAGCCGGTCGCCAGGCAGAACCGCCTTCCGGTGCAAACCGGGAGAAGATCGGAGAGCGTGTCAGCGACGGTGTTCGCCCAGTCGTCGCCGGCGGGGGTGATCGTCACCGTCATCATCAATCAACGACCTGCCCTTCGAAACGACCGGCGGGGTTGTCGCACACGAGTAGCACTTGGTTCACCATCACGTCCCGAGCCTCGGCTGCGCCTCGCGCCCGTGCTGCTTCTCCGTCTCCGACGACAACATTTCGATCGGACGATGCCGCAGGAAATTGGGCCAACAAGTCGCTTTCCATCGCCGTCGGCCGGGGCGCGCCCACCGAACTGCGGCATGCGTCAGCTGCGCCGATCAGCTCCCACGCCGTCATCTGCTCACCGAGCCGAAGCGCAAGCAACGCCACGTCTTCGAACAGGAACGCCAACGCCCATTGATCGTCATAGGTCACGAACGCTGTGACCGCGTGGCGATAGTTGACCCGCGCCCCGTCGATGTCGCCCAACGCCCGACAGGCGTTCGCCAGGTTGTGGTGGCTGATGGCGACCATCCACCGGTCGCCGACCTCCTCGTTCAGGCGCATCGCCTCCTCCAGAGTTGCCTTCGCCTCGGCCGATCGCCCCTCGAAAAGGTCCATCATGCCGAGGTTGGTATGCGACACCGCCAAGGCCCAGCGATCGCCTACGTCACGGCGCAGCACGAGCGCTTCTTCATGGAGGCACCGTGCGGCCACCAGGTCGCCGTCGTACTCGGCAACGATGCCCAGGTTGGACAACACCGAGGCCGCTGCCCCATGGTCGTCAAGCCGTCGACGGATCTCGAGGCTCGCTTCGTAGCTGGTGCGGGCGAGCGCGTTGTCGCCGCGCTGCGCCGCCACGGTGCCCGCCAGATGAAGCACTTGACCCCGGCCCGATTCGTCGAGGGTGAGGTCGAAGCATTCCGATGCCCGGCCGAGGTGGCCGAGGGCATCGTCGAATCGCCCCTGCTTTCGCGCCACCTCGGCGAGCGAGACCTCGCACAGCGCTTCGAGAGCCGAGTCACCGGCCTCGACGGCCAGTGCCGCCGCTTCGTTTCCTGCTGTCCGAGCTCGGTCCCATGCCCCGGTCAGTTCGAGCACCTTGCCGAGACGGAGAAGCGCGTCGGCACGGGTGGCTCCTTCGACAAGAGCGGACAGACGGTTGAAGTAGTCAGCCGCAGCATCATTGGCGTAACGGGCGCGGGCGGCTTCGCCCGCTCGACCCAGGTACTCGATCTGCTTGTCGCGCCGGTCGCTGTTGCACCAGTGGTGCGTGACGAGGTCGAGCTCACTCTCGACGACTTCCGGACCACGCTCCTCCAGGTCGAGGGCCGCCCGTTCGTGGAGATCGATTCGCAACGTGTGCGGAAGGCTCTGGTACGCCACTTCACGGGTGATCACGTGCCGGAAGAGCCATGAACTCCGTTCGTCCTCATCGGACACCAAGAGGTCCGCCGACCGCCCCACGCGTAGGTGGGTGATCACGTCGGTATCGGAACCGAGGTCCGGATAGACGCGACCGACCGTCGGAGCCTCGAAGCGGCGCCCGAGAACGCTGGCAACTTTCAGCGTTCGGCGTGGACCCTCGTCGAGGGTGTCGATTCGACTCAGGAGGAGACTGTGGAGACTCGCCGGAAGATCGATGGCATCGAGCTGTTCCGGTCGAGCGGGGTCCAACCCGCGTCCGTGAAGGAAGTTGAGAATCTGTTCCAGGTAGAACGGATTGCCCTCGGCTCTCGTGACGACGGCGTCGACCAGAGTGTTCGACGGGCGGACGCTGTCGCCGTACAGCTGGCGGATCTTCGCGACGGCAGCGGCACGAGCGGCGTCGGGGCCGAGTTCCGAGAGCTCGTATTCCGCAAAGAACGGGAGCGACTCGATTCCGAGGCCTCCCCCGGCACTACCGGTGGGGCGGTAGTTGAGCAGAAACAGGACGGGGAGCGTCTCGGCACCGCGAACGAGGACCTCCAGAAGATCGCGCGAAAGCGCGTCGATCCGATGGCAGTCCTCGAGCACGATGGTCAACGGCGACACCCGCGAGCGCTCGCCGAGCACGTCGAGAAAAAGCGACTCGAGGGAAGACTTGCGGAGCTTGGCGTCGAATGCCCGCGTCACATCGGTGTCGGGAACATCGAGTCCGAGCACCGGACCGAGCAGCGGCGCACGCCGCGCCTGGCTCCTGCCAATGCCCGCGAGAGAGCGACGCAGCGCCTGCGTTCGGGCTCCGTCGCTTCCGGTCTCGTCGATGCCGAGCAACGTGTGAGCGACCTCCCGCCAAATCACGTAGCTTCCCGTTGACCCCACGACCGAAGCCTCACCGAACGCGACCGGCATGCCATCAGCTCGAAGCTTGCGCACGATCTCGGCGATGAGCCGGGATTTTCCACGACCCGCTTCTGCGGAGATCGCAACGACCCGTCCGTTGCCCGCACGAACGGCATCGGCGGCCCCGGCGATCGCAGTCATCTCCTGGTCGCGTCCGACCAAAGGAAGCGTGTAGCGGACCTCCCGTTCGCGAGTGGCGAATGCGGTCCCCTCGACGGTAAAGACCACCACCGGCTCGACTCTGCCCTTGACGGGAAAGGTGCCGACCGACTCCCAGAGAAAGCGGTCTCCTGCCTCTCGTCGCACCTCGTCGGTAACGCGAATGGTCCCGGGCGCCGCACCGGTCATCAGCCGAGCCGAAAGGTTCACCGCATCGCCGAGGCACGTGAACGTACGTCGGAGCGAATGCCCGTAGGTTCCGCTGCGAAGCCGTCCGTGGGCAATGCCGATCTGGAGGTCCCGCGCCGCGGTGTCGGCAGCGACCGATCGAAGTTCCAGGGCTGCGGCGGCCGCGCGTGACGCGTCATCGCCATGGGTGACCGGCGAGCCGAACACGCCGTAAAGGTACGCGCCTTTATCACCGAGGATGAGCTGAAGGAGGTTGCCTCCGAAGCTCGTGAGCACTTCCTGTGCCCGCCGGACGAACGTGTCGAGCTCTCTCGGTCCGGCGTCTGCGTCGACGTCGATACCGCCGAAGCGGACGAACATCGGGTACGCCGAGCGGAGTTCCGTGAGGAACTCGCCCCGACCGGTGCTGAGACGCTCGAGCACCACGGGGAGAAGCCACGGACGCACGAGGGATTCGTCCACCACGGGCTCGGCTGGACGATCGGCGCGGACGACGACTTCCGTGAGCCCCTCCAGCATCGTGGCCGTGGAATCCTTCCGGGGAATGCGTGAGATGATCGCCAGGTCGCCGAGAGCGGCGACGGCCGAAGGACTTAGCACGATCTCGCCGCGTTCGGCGAGCTGCTCGGCATCGGCCAACTCGTCGACGATCGACCCGGCGAGCACGTCGATCAGCTGGATCCTCGGATCTCCGACCACGAAACGACGAGCCGGGCCCACCGCGATCGCAACCTTGATACCGAGTTCCACGACGCGACCGCCGGGTGTCGTGACCCGGCCGACGCTGTCCATCGTCCGCTGAACCGCGAGGGCAGCTGCGGCGGCCCGACTCCCGTCGTCCCCATCGAGCCAGCACGTCACCGCGTCACCGCTGAAGTAGATGACGTGGCCACCGAAGTCGGTGATGTCGTCGATGACGGCCTGAAAAACGAGGTCCAGCACCGCGGTCAGCTCCTCGACGCCTCGCTGCGGTCCGAGTTCGGTGGCCAGCGCCTCGGTCAACGTGGTGAAACCGCTCACATCAGCGAAGAGCCCGGACCCGGAGACGCGGTCGGGCATCTCGACGCCCGCCGCTAGAGCTTGCCTCCGATCTCCGGGGATGTACGCCTGGGGATGGTCAGTACGGTGACGATCCGCCATCCGGCGATGCTACCCATCGCTGCGTCGTACGACGACGCCCGACGTTCGTTTGGCGCGTGAACGGCCCCCCGATCGACCAAGATCGAAGGTCCTCAACTCGAAGGGATCCCTCGTGCGGTTGCAGCTCCACGGCGTCCGCGGCTCGCGCATCGTTCCCGGGCCCGAGTACGTTCGCTATGGCGGGAACACGTCGTGCGTGTCCCTCGCTCATGGCGATGCTGCCCCGACGCTTGTCCTCGATGCGGGCAGCGGGCTCTGTGGTCTGACGGAGCTTCTCCGTGGGCGTCCGCTCGACGGCTCGATCCTTCTTTCCCATCTCCATTGGGACCACGTCTACGGGCTGCCGTTCTTCCGCGCCGGTGACCGACCCGACGCGCGCGTCGACCTCTATCTCCCGGGGCAGGGCGACGCAGAGGCCGTGCTTGGGCAGATGATGAGTCCACCGCACTTCCCGATCAGTCCGTCGGGCCTCCGCGGCACGTGGTCGTTCCGCTCGCTCGAAACCGGGTGGCACGAGATCGAGGGATTCGACGTCCTCGCCGTGGAGATCCCGCACAAGGGCGGTCGCACGTTCGGGTACCGCGTGCAGACGAACGGAGCGTCTGTGGTCTACATGCCCGACCACGGGCCGGTGGAGTGGGGCGAAGGCAACGACGGGCTCGGCGTCGTTCACGACGCTGCCCTTGAACTGTGCCGCGGAGCGGATCTCCTCCTCCACGACGCCCAGCACACGGTCGAGGAGTTTCCCGCAGTCCGCCACTACGGCCACTCGACCATCGACTACGCCGTCACGTTGGCCCGACATGCCAACGTGCGCAAACTCGTGCTCTTCCATCACGATCCTGACCGTGTCGACGACGAACTCGACCGGATCGCGGAACGGATGTCGATGCTCGACATCGACGTTGTCGTGGCGCGCGAAGGTGACGTGTACGAGGTCGGCTGAGCAGTTGTTCATCCGGTGAGGTGGGGATTGATCTGCCCGTCTGCCACACTGTTTGCTCCACTCCGAGGAATGCCGATGTCTGCACGGCAGGTCGATCCAACACGAACACGTCGCCGATCACCACCGGAGCACGGCCCGAATTCGTGGTTTCATTTCGGCTTCGTTACGCCGACCCCAACCGGCATGTTTCGGGAGTGTTCGTGAGCTCAGCCGACGAGCTCTTGACGATCGAGCGAGTGGCCGCGCTTCAACGTGTCGGCATGTTCGCGGCCGTCCCGGGGCACACCCTCGTAGCCGTTGCGCGCGTGGTCGAGGAGGTCCGCTTCGCGGCCGGTGACATCGTCGTGGAGCGAGGCGCGATCGAGGACTGGCTCTATGTCGTCGTGGAGGGTGCCTTACGCGTGCACGTCGGCGACCGCGTTCTCGTAGACCGCGGCCCCGGCGACGTTGTCGGTGAGTTGGCCGTGCTCGCCTTGGCCGCTCGCTCCGCAACCGTGACTGCGCTCGAGCCAAGCTTGTTGCTGCGCCTTCGTCGCAAACCATTCGAAGAGCTGTTGGAGGATCGCCCCGGGATCGCCCGTGCGGTGATCGCCGAGCTGGTTCGCCGATTGCAGGACCTCGCCGACCAGGATGCGAAGCGGGCCCAAGCGTGACGCCGTCAACATCGGGCGTCCGCCGACGGGTCACTCTGCTGACTGCTCAGGCCGCCGCGCTGGGTCTGGTTATTGCGTGGATCACCGTGCCGGCGAACACGATCTTCCTCGAGACCTACGGTTCGGGACTTCTTCCCTTGACCTACATCCTCTCGGCCGGGGCCGGCGCGCTGGCGAGCGTCCTTCTCGCAAGAGCGCTCCGACGCCGTCCCCTTGCGACCATTGCGATGCGCGTCATGGTCAGCGTGAGCCTCCTGCTCACTGCGGCATGGCTGATGCTGTGGCTCGCCGACGCGGCATGGATATCGTTCGTTCTGCTTGTCGTTCTTCCGATCACCATTCCGGTCGGCTTCATGTTCGTCGTGGGCCAGGCCGGGGCCCTTCTCGATGTCCGGTCGTTGAAGGTGATGTATCCCCGGGTGATCGCCGGCTTCGCCGCGGGCTTCGCCGTCGGTGGCCTGTCGGGAGCGCCTCTCCTCGAGGCCCTCGGAGGGGCGGAACATCTTCTTTCCACGGCTGCCGCGTCGGCGCTTGTCCTCGGCGCATTGGTGCTGTTCACGATGAAGGCATTCGCCTCGGAACTGCTCACAATCGAAACGGTGGACGAATCCGACAAGACGACGGCGCGACCGTCCCTCGGTTCGCTGCTCAGAAATCGCTATGTCGTTCTGATCATGGTCTTCCAGATGCTGTCGGCGATCGAGAGCCAGCTGCTCGACTTCCTCGTCTACGACCACGCCGGTCGCCGCTACACGAACAGCACGGATCTGGCGACGTTCGTCGGCCGATTCAGTGCGATCGCCTATGGAGCCGACATCGTCTTCCTCATCATCCTTGCGGGTCTGCTGATCGGACGCTTCGGACTTCGATTCGGCCTCTTCGCCAATCCTGCTTTCGTGCTCACGCTCGTCGGTGCGTCGATTGCCGGAGCGGTCGTGCAGGGTTCGGCGTCGACGGTGGTGTTCCTTCTCGTCGTCGCCACGCGGGTGTCCGACATGGTCCTCGCCGACGGGACGACCCGCACGTCGGTCGGCGCTGCGTACCAGGCTGTCCCCTCGGCGCAGAGGACGGCGTCGCAAGCCGTGGTGGAAAGCCTTGCCGTTCCTCTGGCCATCGGTGTGTCCGGGGTCGTGCTCCTCGTCGTCCGAGCGACAGTCGGGACGAAGGGACTCGCCATTCCGGTGATCGTCGTGGTAACCCTCGCACTCTGGATCGTATGCGCACTTGGTGTCTACCGCGGATACGGGGTCAACCTGCTCGACACCCTTCGCCATCGTCAACTCGACCCGAGCGAAATCGTCGTCGACGACGCCGAAACCCTCGTTGTCGTCGAAGCATTGCTGGCGAGCGACGACCTACGAGATGTCCGCCTCGGCCTGGCCGCACTGCAACGGTCCGCTCACCCTACGTTCGTTGAGCACCTCGAGGGCATGGTTGCGTCGGGACGCGAGGGTGCGACGGCGATGGCGCTGCGTTTGCTGGCCGAGGTGGACCCGTCGCGCGCCGTTGGTCTCGCTCGCGGCATGCTGCAGGACCCGAGGGCCGACGTGCGGGCCGCTGCACTGCGGACGATCTCGGAGGCCGCAACAAATAGCGACATTGAGCGCGTTGCCGCCCTGCTCCTCGACGCCGACCGCAGCGTCCGACTGGCCGCCGCCACCGCGATCGGCAGGCTCGCGGACGACGAAGCCCAACGCCGTCTTGGCGAGATCGTGACATCGGGAGCGCGGGATGCCGATGCCGAGCGACGCGCCGAGGCAGCCTCGATGCTCGCGGCGGCCCCGTTGCTTGCGGCGCGCTCGGGGTCCGTCATCGAAGTGCTGCTCGCCGACGAGAACCCTCACGTCGCCGCTGCGGCCCTTGGCGCAGTCGCGTGGCCCCAGCACGAGCACCTCGAGGCGGCAGTTGTCGCCCTGCTCGGCGGCCGGGCGACCGCGTTGGCCGCCGTCGAAGCCATCGTGCGAGCCGGTGACTGGGGCGTGGCTGCGGTCCATCGATGCCTCACCGCTCAGGTGCCGGGGAGGACGCGCCGCCAGGAGCTCGCAGTTCGTGCCGCGCGCGACATCGGCACCAGCGAAGCGGCCAGCATGCTCGTGGGCCACGTCGATCACCGAAACCGCGATGTGGGGTTCTCCGTTGTCAACGCACTCAACGATCTCGCGCCGTCGAACTCAACGTTGGCCGCCACTGTCAGCGACGAAGTGGTGTTCGCCGAGATCGAGCACGCGGTGAGGATTCTCCGCGCGCTCGCGGTGCTCGAGCATGGCGATTGTTCGGAGCTTCGCCGGGCGCTCGAGGACGAGTTGGCGCTCACCCGTGCCCGCGTGCTGAGCGCGCTTTCGGTGCATCACGGGCGAGAGGCGATCGATCGCGTTACGTTCCAGTTCGCCCAGAGCGACCGGCGTCAGCACGCGGTCGCGGTCGAGTGGCTCGAAGTCACGCTCGTTCCCCGTTCCCGCCCTGCGATTGCGATCATCCAGCCCGACCTCACCCTCAACGAACGACTGGGTCGCCTCGCCAAGGTCGACGGCCCGTCCGCCCTCAGCCCGGCCGAGCAGTTGACCGACCTCGCGCTCGATCAGCAGCGCGTCTGGAGACGCCCGTGGCTGCGCGCCTGCGCGCTTCTTGCGCTCTCACGGGAAAGCTCGGGGCTCGCCGAACCGCTCCAACAACTCTCGCTGGCGGATCACGATGATGACCCCGAGGGCATCGTTAGGGAGACGATCGGCGAACTTCGTCGCCGATCGATCGCCCAGCACTCCTGACGGGCCCGTGGGTGGGGCGCTGGTCGCCGGAGGCCGGTCCTGACAGCCCTGCGTGTGCCGTGCTCAGCGACCTGATGCCGGTGCCGGTCCGCCGGTGCCGGCGAACTCCGGGGGCGCCTCGTGACCGAGGAAGATCTTGCCGAGTTCGGCGTAGAGCGGGTGGGCCACCCAGCGGTGGGTGGCGGCGCCGTGGGCGTCGCGAAGCTTGCGCTCGAGCGGGTTGTCCATCCGCATGGCGCTCGTGCCTCCCGCGTTGTGCACCGAGTCGACCACATGCATCGACGCATTGGCGGCGTGGGTGCACGCCAGACGGGCAATCTGGGTGACCTTCGCAGAAGGCGCCTCGGCGCCGGCGCGCAGCTCGTCCTCGACCTGTCCCATCGCCTCGAACAGGAACGCCCGTGCCGAGCGGAGCGTTGCCTCTCCTTCACCCATGCGGTAGTGCGCCACGGGCCGATCCCGCAGGAGGGTGGTGGAGAGCATCGGCGTCTTCGCGTTGGCCAGTTCGACAAACGCGTCGAGCGCCCCACGCGCCACGCCGATCGCCACGGCCGCCTTGTTGTACGCCAGTCGAAGCGGCACGGGAATCCGGTAGACCGGGTTCTCGTACAACGCCGGCAGGCTCACGAGGTCGACGTCGGCGAATCGGGTCGGCACGATGCCGCCCTGGGTGGACACGTCGTGACTTCCGGAGCCGCGCAGGCCGGCAACGTCCCAGGTGTCGTGGATCTCCCACTGGTCGCGATGGAGCATCCAGAGCTTCACGATGGGGCGTCCGTCGACGATCTTCACCGCATCGTCTTGGAACACCGGTGCAATCATGAAACACCACGTCGCGTTGTGACACCCGCTGATGAACGTGGCCTGCCCCCACACCCGGTAGCTGCCGTCGGGCTGCTCGACCGCCTTCGACGGAAGCGTGCCCGGTCCTCCCCCGCCACACATGATCACGCGAGGGTTGTCGAGGTAGACCTCCTTTGCCAGCTCTTTGGCCATGCCACCAGCCGCCATGGCGTTGATCTCCGAGCCGAGCATCACGTTCCAGCCAACGGACGCGTCGATCGCCGAGATGGCTTCGAGGACTTCGATCGTCTCGCCGACGGTTGCGTCCTCGCCGCCGAGCTCCCGCGGGATGGCGAATCGGAACAGGCCTTCGTCGATCAGGGCCTCAATCGTCGGTGACGGGCATCGACGGAGGAGCTGCGCCTCATCGCCACCGGCCCGGATCACGGCTCGGAGCTTGTCCACGCGTTCGAGAAGCGTGCCCTCGGGAACCCCCGATTTGGTCTCGCCGGACCCGGCGACTGCCGACGTCGTAACGGTCATCGGTCAGCCCTCCAGACCCACACAGGGCACCCACATCGAAGACGTGTCGATGCCCGGGATGTCGTCGATCGTGAACTGTCCGAGGTCTGCGTGGTCACTGTCCATGCCCGGAGCCTATGGCCGCCGGGAGCGAGGAGGCACATCCGTCCGGCCCGTGTGGACGGTCAGGAGTCGGCAGGCGGGATCGCGACGACCGCGGTGCCGGTTACGACATGCTCACCTTCTCGGTCGAGCCACACGTCGCAGAACGCCCACCGCTCGTCGCCATGGGCCTCGACCGATGTCACCGTTCCGCCGGCGACGACGTGTTCCCCGTCGAGCACCGGGCGACCGAACGCAACGGTGAGGCGACGTACGCACGACGGCCCGGCCCATTCGAGCAACATGTTGACGATGTAGCTGAGGTTCAGGGGACCCTGGTTGATGACGCGTCCCTCGAGCCCGAACGCGGCGTTGGCCGACCGATCCCAGTGGACGGGATACGGGTCGCGCAGGATCGCGGCCATAGTGCGCATCCGTGCGGGGTCGACATGGTCCATCGACCACGCGGGAATGCTGTCGCCGACGTTCACGATCATGCCGCGGTCCTCCGGAACTTCCACCGATTCGTCACTCGGGCGACGAGCGCTTCGCCCTCACGGAACTCGATCCGGAAGGCGACGCGGTCAACGATGGCGCCGGTCTCGCTCGTTGTCCGTTCGGCTTCGACGATCCCACCGTCAACGGCGTAGTCGATGTCTTCCCGGAGCGGGCGGAAGTACTCCCAGTCGTAGCTCTCGAGCCCGACCGACCCGGCGCCAGCGGCCTGGCCGAGCACGAAGAGCTCGCTGATCGAGGTGCCGGCACCGAGGATCGGCGCATGGAACATCACCACCGGGTGGGCGAGGTCACCTGGCATCGGGTCTCGCCCGGTGCAGTTCGCGAGCAACCAGTTCTCCCAGTGCGCGATGCGGTAGTGGCCTCCCGGAAAACGGTGGCCGACAAGCGCGAGGAGTTCGCCCTCGGTCAGCATCGCGAGTGCCTTGCGTTTTGCTGGCAACGCCGTCCCGTGCGCCTTGTTCGCGACGATCGGTGAGTCGGAATGAGCATGAGCGCGAGCGTACGCCTACAGCACCAGGGGATGCGGAGCGCCTAGCTGTCCTGTCCCGGAAGAGTCGACGTAGAGACGATGCCAGGGGTCGCGCTCGTTCGAGGTGGATAATCCCCCGCACTAGCGGCGACGGTTCGGGGCTTTGTTCATGGTCCGGCGTAGAGGGATCCGTCGGATTTGCGGCGGATGAGGGTGGGTTGGCCGGGTTGTCGGTCAATGTAGAGGTTGTTGTCGTGGAGGAAGTGGTGGTGGGGGTCACAGAGCAGGGTGAGGTTCCACACGACAGTCGGTCCACCGTCGTCGTGTTCGACGATGTGGTGCACTTCTGCGCGGGTGTGGGGTGCGTTGCATCCGGAGAATTGGCATCGTTCGTCGCGAATGATCACGGCGAGGCGTTGGAGCAATGTCGGAAATCGACGGTCCCGGCCGAAGTTGAGTACTTCGCCGTCCATACTGAGAATGGCCGCGTAGAGGTCGACGTTTCCGGAGGCGGCCAGGTTCATGGCGCTAGTGAACGGTACCGGTCCCTGACCGACGATTCGTGCGGTGTGATCGTTGAGCGACAGCGTCATGACCACCGCGGTCCGACACGCCGACGGTGCGGCTGCACGGCCGATCTTCTTCACACTGTTGTTGCTCTTGTTGCTGTTGTAATCGCTGCTGCCGTTGTCTTCGGCAACGCGGTCGTCGCATCGCCATCTGTGTTGCCGTCGCCATCGGTGTCGGTGTCGCCGTCGCCATCGGTGTCGGTGTTGCCGTTGACGAGTGAGACGAGGGCATCGGCGAGACGGGCGGCGAGTGGTTCCTCGTCGTGTCCACCGCGTTGCTCGGCCCGTTCGGGGTGCGCGGCCCGGAAGGCACGGTCGGCGATCGCTTCGAGTTCAGCACGGAGCCGGGCGCCTTCGACCGGGGGAAGCAGTCCGGTGATACCGAGCATGCCGAGTTCAGCGTCGAAGAACCGCAGCAAACGGCGTTTGCGTTGCTTCGAAGCGATGTCTTCGTCGCCGCGGGCGTCGAGTTCGAAGCGTTGCACAGTGTCACGAAACTCATCCACCGTGGACGCCGCCGCCTTCTCCAACAGTTCGGCTACTCCGGGTAAACCCAGCAGCGGGTGGAGCATGGCGACGTGCTCAGCCGACACCTCACCTTTGGCCAATGCTTCACCGGCCGCGGGAAGCGACTCGACTGCTTGTGCGGTCTGGGCATCGCGGCGGGCTTTACGGTTCGACCTGCCCGTTGCCCGACTGATCTCGGCGGCAGTGTCACGACTGTTCGCGCCGAGAACGATCGTGACCTTGGCCGACGCTGCATCGACCTCGCGTCGGAGCCGCTCCAGTTGACGTAACGCCGCGGCGGCATGCACACGGGTCGTGACAGATGGATCACTCGTCGGGATCTTCACCCCGTCCCAAACCGTTGTGCTCATGGCTCCATTATCGCGTTGGGGGTGTGTCGTTCTGGGAGCCCATTCCGAGGAAACCCAAGAAATCCTTTCGTCGATTTAGGCTCGCCGAGGGTCGGATTCTCTCGGCGGACTCCCGGGTGGTGCTGCACGTTGTGAAGGTCACAGCGGAGCCCGGCTCGACGACTCGTTCCGGGGAGTTGAGCTAGCGGATATCGAGCACGCGGGTGACGACGGCCTCCGCGTGGTTGGACGCGTCGCGGTGTCCCGTGACGGCACCCAGGAAGCGCGCACGTTCGATCGATCTCATCACCAACGCCGCCGTCGCCGTGACCGTCGCCGTTCGCTCGATGTCACGGAGCAGCGCGATCTCGCCGGGGGACTGACCGGGCCCCGCTGCAGCAGTCGTGGGCCAGACGGCGATGAGGAGCAGGGGCGCGGCCCAAAGCAGCACGGCCCAAACCGAAATCGCCGGTCAGCTTGCCCCGCTGCGCCAGCACGAGAGCGATGAACCCTCCGAGCAGGCCGCGAGTCAGCAACCCCTTGGCATACCGGCGGTAGGTGCTCCCGACCGTGGCGGGCTGACCGCTATGCAGTTGTGCCCAGCGCTCAGTCCGTGGGGTGACGAGTACTACCAGACTCAGGCTGGGGCGGGGCGGCCTCGCCCTATCGCAGAGCGACGACGATGGTGCGTTCTTCACCGTCGTCGGCGGTCACGGTGAGGCGCCAGTAGAACCCGGCCTGCGCCTTGTCAGTTTTCCAGTTGTAGCGCCAGCCCGAGCCTGCAGCGACGAAGGAGATGCCGCTGTCGCCTGGGAGGCTGTAAACGATCTCGCTCACGGGAATCGCCGTCGACCCACCTTGCGTCGGTGTTGACCACCGGGGTGCGGTCAGGGGCTGGACGGAAGATCCGTCAGCCCTCGTGAGCGAGAACTTCACCGGTACCGTGGAACCCGCCTTGAACACGCTGATGCCCTGGCTCGGAGGATCGATCGGCTGTTCGAAGCCGGACCATCCGTAGATCACCTTGTAGTTGACGGAAACAGTGGCCGTGTTCCCCGCTTTGTCGGTGGCGGTCGCCTTGGCGGTGAAGGTGCCGACTCCGTTGCTGTTGCCGCCCGTCACCGTCACGGTGCAAGGCGATGCGAGGCCGGACAACGCGTCAGCCGCCGTGCAGCCGACGGCCGGCACCGCACCGATGATGTACTTCTGGCCAGCCGTCACGCCGGTGATGGCGACCGTAGGCGGCACCTGGTCAATGGACACCTTCAGCGTGCCCTTGGCGCAATTGCCCACGGGGTCGCACGAGTCACCCGAGGTGATCACCTGGTTCTCGCCCACCGTGGCCACTGAGTTGGCTGTCGGGGTGGTGGGGGTGCCCGACGACGGGGCTGGATCGACGGAGGACCTGGTGATCACGACCGGGGCGTTGTACCAGCCGGCGGCGTTGGGCGCCCGATCAGGGGTTCCGGTCACCACGGGCGGCACCGACTCGATGGAGATCTCTGCGGCGGCGCTTGACTGCTCGTACCTGGCCTCGAGTACACCGGGGCCGGGGAACAAAGCGTTCACCTGGTAAACGCCACCTTTGAGGGCTAGCGGAGACACCGTGGCGAACCCTGCGTAGTCAGTGATCGCCGTAACGGTCCGGTTGAAGCCGGCGGTCGTGGAGAACGTGAGGTACACCGATCGTTGCGCGAGCGGTGCGCCGCTGGTGAGGTCGGTCAGCTTGGCTCGGACACCGTTCGGAACGGCAGCACCGAACGACAGCACCTCGAGACTCAGGCTCGTCGGGCTTTTCGTCACGGTGATCGGTGAGGACGCCGAGGACGCTGCGTACTGGTCGTCGCCGGCGAACGAGGCTCGCACGGTGGCGCTGCCCGGCAACACGGACACCGGCAGCGAGGCTTCGGCCACGCCGTTACTGAGCGTGAAGGCTGTCTTGACCGATGAACCGAGTGTGAAGGTGACCAACTTGCCGGACACGGCTGGCTGGAGCGTCGCGCTGACTGAGACCGACGAACCAACGGCGGCGGGGGGCGGGCTCGTCAACGTGAGGCCACTGGCGGGTAGGGCCGGAGCTGCTGAGGGTGCAGCCGAATAGTACGCGCCCAGAGCATCGTCGAGCGTGACGAGACCCACGCCGTTAGCGGCCTGCACCATGAAGCGCAGGCTGGCAGCAATGGAAGCTTTGCCGGCGAGACGACCGACCCACTTCGTCGAATCCTCCCGGGTGCAGTCCCGTGGGAGCGCCACGACACACTGCTTCAGGTCGATCGACTCCCACCGAAGTGGGCCGTCGCCCGTGTAGGTGATCCACACCTGCTGAACGCCGGCTGCCGGGTTGCCGGTGACCGTGGCCCGGAAGACGATGTCGCCGGAAGCGACGTCCACCACACCGGAGACGCCATCCAGCGAGGGCGCCGCTGCCAAGGCAGGCGCTCCACTGTCGTAGCTGGTGTCCTTGTTTGAGCTGTAGAACAACCGCAAATTCACGCTGTCGTACTTGCGAAGCGTGCTTAGCGACGTGTTCGGGATGGCTCGATGCTGCACCGGTGTCACCAGCAACCTGGTGCTTCCTCCGGCCAAAGCGTCGTAGTAGTTCGCAGTGGCCAATCGCATCGGGAAGAACACCGGGGACGAGAACGGGGCGTGTACGCCACGGAGGTCGGTTGTGGCCGCGCCGGTGAGCGGCAGGACTCCCTCGGTATCCGTGTAGCTACCTCCGCGGAAGCCGACGCCGCGCAGCACGCCCCTGTCCCCCACGCTCACGTTCTTGGAGATAAGCGGAAGGGCCGGTTCGGCCGGGTTGGTGACCACACCGTTGGGGCCCCGGTAGTACGTGGCCTTGATCGTGGACGGTGGGTTGGTCGGCGGTACCACGGTGAGGAAGACCTCGTTCTTGGTGAGCGCGTCGTCGACCGTCAGTTCAGCGGTGCTGAGCCCCAAGAGCACACCGGGCTTTGCGGTGGTGGCGGTCAGCACCGGGGTGCCGGTCGTTCCGACAGCGGGCGAGTCAGCGGGTTCGGTGAGGCGGCCGGTCGTCGGCATGTTGATTGACATCATCGGGAGGCCGAACAGCGTCGCCACGAGGATCGACTTCCGGTGCAGTCCACGAGGATCGGGCGTGTCCTTCAGATAGACCTGCTTGGCCCTCACAAGGGCGTCGCCGATCGGCACCGGCCCAATGCCGTAGCGCAGCTGCTTGGCGAAGCCTGCGTAGAGCCGCTCGGAGTATTCGACGAAATCGGTATCGCCGTACTGATAGCCGGTGCCGGCGATGAGCGTTGCCTGCTTGCGGGACGCCGCCTGGGCCCAGTCGAGCGGCGCGGTCACGCCAGGGATGACGTCGCCGTCGTCGATGTTGTACCCGGAGTGGCAGCCGCCGCTGAAGATGAGCGTGTTGGTGAAGTCGGTCGCGCTCGCCGCCAGCTCCGTGCTGAGCATGGTGGTCTTGAAGTCGGCCGCCAACGCGCTGTTCGCACTGAAGTGTCCGGCGAGGTACACCACGTCGTGCTGCTTACCCAGCAGACCGTTCCGGAGTTGGGTGGCGTTCCACGCCCGCGGATCCTCCGGCGAGATGCCGTTGTCGGCCAGGAGCGTGTCCACGGCCAGGCCCGGACCGCTTTGCTGCGCCATTCCAGCCGCAAGGTCGCCGGCGACCGAGGTCGAAGAGTCGGTGAGGAAGTCATAGCCACTCACGAATGCCGACTTGGGTGTCCGAGTCACCCCGCCGGCCAGGGAAAGGTAGGCGTCGAGCATCCCCGAAGCTTCCTTGTAGGTCTCCACCAGACGCCCCACCGCCAGATCCGGCAGCGGGAACTGGTCGGCGCCAAGCGACAGGCTCGTGCTGGAACCGTATTCGTCCTGACCGAGCGCATAGTTCAGGCGCAGGCTGGCCTCCGACGACGTCGTGGACTTCACTGGCGGCACGTAGTCGGACTCCGGTCCGAGCAGCGCCTGGTCCGGATACCGGAAGAACGGGATGGCGCCGTCGGGGCCCACCAGGACCACATACTTCAGGTTCGGGTTGGCGACCCGCACGCGACCCACGATGTCCTTGATTGCCCCGGCCACGAGGTTTTTGGCGTACGGACATCCAGGGTTTGCGTCGGCTTGGGAGTTGAGCGCCTGCACACGTGCGTCGGCTCCGACGTCGACGAGGACACCCGTGACCTCGCCCTGAAGCGAGAACGCGTCGATCTTCGTGCGCAGCGCCGCCAGGTCTGCTGACGAATTGCCGGCCTGCGTGCTCGGCATCCGTGACGAGTCCATCAGGATGATCGTCTTCGTTCCGCTGGCCGTGACGTTGGTGGTGCTCGCCACGCCGCTGTCGCCGACACCGTTGCAGGCCGGAAGATCGTTGCGGGTGACCTTGAGCTTGAAGTCTTTGGCCGTGGAGTACGCACCGTTGCGACCAGTCACCCGGACGTAGAAGAAGCCGGTGTTGTTCCACACATCGGCCGTGACGGATTCGTCGGCGACACCGGGGGTGGCGGAGTTGACGATGAGGCCGCGCGTCTGCGCGCTGGAGAACGTCTCGGGACTGAACACGGTCGGCGCGGTCCCAGCGGGGCTGAACACCGTCGGGCTGAACACCGTGGGACTGAACACCGTCGGGCTGAACACCGTCGGGCTGAACACCGTGGGACTGAACACCGTGGGACTGAACACCGTCGGGCTGTAGGCATCGGGGCTGAAAACCGTGGGACTGAACACCGTCGGACTGAACACGGTCGGGCTGAACACCGTCGGAGCGAACTCGGCGCTGAGCCGGGTCACGTCCTTCAGGTCGTTGAGCTTGGTGAACTCCTTGTAGATGTCGGTGAACAGCGCGAGGTCATAGTCGGCGGGCAGGTTGGTGAGGTCGACTTGCACCCTCCCGCCCGGCTGCACGGGGAACTTGTACCAGCGCGCGCCGCCGGCGGTGTCGATGTAGCCGCTTTCCGAACCGCTCGGCCCGGGTGCGCTCAGCGAGATCGTGAGAGCGCGCGTCCACGAGTCGTTGTCGGCCCCGCGAGCGACACAGGTGCTCGGCGGCGTAGCCGCACTGCTGCCCAGAGACACCGACAGTGCCAGGAACTTCGGTGGTACTGCGGGTGCCACGGGCTGTACGAAGTATCTCGATCCATTGCCCTCTGTGGGGACGGCGATGGTGCCCACGACCGACGAGGGGCTGCCGAGCAGCCCGTTGATGCAGGTGTCGGAACCCAGGATCTTCACGTTGTAGGTCGTGTTCGGCAGGCCGGTGATCGTGCCGAACACGTTGGTGCCAGCACCCGATCCGACGGCCTGGACGATGCTGGCCGTGACGCCGCTCGGGGCCGGAGCAATCGTCGTCGTGGTGGTGGTCGAGGTCGTGGTGGTCGATGTCGTGGTCGTGGTCGTCGCCGGACACGCGGCGGCGCCGGGGTCCGGGCCAGTTGCGAGGTCGACTGTGAGGGTGCCCTGCAAAACGTCGTTCTCGTCAAAGTTGCTGCCGGTCATGACGAACCCGTAGGTGTCGCCCGCCTGAACACAGAGCGACTGGGTGCCTGCGTACGAGAAGCCTCCCGATGGCGGCCCCCCGCCGCCGCTCGTCGGACCGGCATCGATGATCGGCGTTTCGGTGCGGGTGCCGCTTCGTTGGACGAACGCCTTGAGTCCGACCCTGACCTGGAAGTACGAGTGGAAACCGTTGTAGGTGTAGGCGAGAGGAACCGAACCGGTGGCATCGGCAACCGTAGAGAAGGTCCACGATTGCGGAGTCGTCACACCAACGCCCGTTGCGAGGACCCCGGGGGTCGGGTCGTAGTTGTACCTGAACTCGGCCGGTCCTGCGAACGCCGCGGTACCGTCGCTGACCGGGATCGCGCTGTTGGCAGGGGTGGGCGAAACGGCGCTGCCCGTCCACGGCGTGCTGAACGTGCCGGCGTTGGCCGGATCTCCTACCGAGACGAGGGCCGTTCCGGCCAAGACCACGGACGCCACGGAGAGCGACCCGAGGACCTTCCGCCACGACCTCCGCGGCGCGGGCCGTTGGGAACCGGGTCGTTGCCCCGACGCACGAACCTCAACGACCCGCTTCCGCACGCGTGGCCGGGCCGACTGCTTGGAGACAACGTCTTCCGCCATGGTTCTTCGTTCCTCGTTCGAACGCGGTCACAGTCGAGGTTCCGTCGGGGAACGCCGCGGCCACGGTTACTTGGCCACGTTAAGTGAACGCCCTTTCATTTCGCCAGTCAAGGGGAGCGATGTCATCAAACGGAAACCTCTCGTTCATTTCTCTGCCACGACCTCGCTCCCACCGACTCATTCGAAACGTTTGCCAGAACGACGTGGAGGCGCAATCCCCGTGACAGCTACCGGACAACCACCGCCCTGATGCTGCCCGTGTGGCAATGGTTCGAGCACGAAAGCGATCCGAGTACCTCTTCGCCGGCGCGCTGCTTGCCCCGAACCTTCTCCTGCTCTTCTGGTTCACGTACCGGCCGCTCGTCGAGTCCCTCCGTCTCTCGTTCTACCGGTGGGACCTGATCTCTCCGCAGAAGGTGTGGGTCGGCCTCAGCAACTACACCGAGTCGTGGCGTGACCCGGTCGGCCGCAAGACCATCGTCAACACCCTCGTCTTCTCGATCACGACGGTGGTGGGGTCGACGGTCGGCGGTCTGCTGTTCGCATTCGCGCTGCTGAAGAAGCGGAGGGGCTCGTCCGCGGCGCGATCGGCACTGTTCTCGCCGTACCTGATGCCCGGTGCCGTTGTTGCCATCGTCTGGTACTTCATGTTCGATCCTCGCTTCGGGCTGCTCGCCGCGGGGTTGCGCGTGATCGGACTCGACTCCCCGAACTGGTACAACAGCCCCGGCTGGGCCATGGTCATGGTCTGCTTCGTCTACATCTGGAAGCAGCTCGGCTACACGTGCCTGCTCTTCATCGCCGGCCTGCAGTCGATACCTCCCGAGCTCTTCGAAGCTGCGGCCATCGACGGTGCCGGATGGTGGGCACGTCTTCGCCGCATCGCGCTGCCATCGCTGCGATCGACCACCTCGTTCGTTCTTGCCACCTCGTTCATCGCCTCGATGCAGGCCTTCGACGTCATCTACGTCATGACCCAGGGCGGTCCGCTCGACGGCACGCGCACGATGTCCTTCCAGATCTTCGATGAAGCGTTCGTCCGTTTCCGGGTGGGCCGCGCCTCGGCGATCGCCGCAGCGCTGTTCGTGGTGCTCCTCGTCGTCACGTTGGTTCAGGTTCGGATCCTCGACCGGAAGGACGCCTGATGACGGTAACGACGGAACCACCGAGTTCTTCATTGCTCGATGCCCCACCGACTCGATCGAGCGGTGGGCTCCCGGTCGCTCCATCGGTGCTCGAAGCGCCCAAGGGCTCGAAGAAGGTACGTCAAGGTCCCGCCGGACTCTTCGCCATCATCGGAGCGCTCGTCCTCACCGTGGTTCCGGTCGTCTGGATGGTTCTCGCGTCGCTGAAAAGCCGGAACGATCTGTACTCGCGGCCGTTGCGCATCCTTCCTTCGAAGCTCGTGTGGAACAACTACCACCGTGCCTTCAACGAAGTGCCGTTCGTCCGGTTCTTCATCAACAGCTTCGTGACGACGGCAGCGACGACGGCGATCAAGGTCGTTCTCGGTGTCACGACGGCCTACGCGTTGGTGTTCCTGCGATTCCCCGCGCGACGCCTGGTGTTCTGGGTCATCGTCGCCTCGCTGATGGTTCCCTTCGAAGTGGTCCTTATTCCGAACTACGTCACGACGGCGCGCCTGGGATGGCTCGACTCGTGGCTCGGCATCGTCATTCCAACGGCTGGAGTTGCCTTCGGCGCATTCCTGCTGCATCAAACGTTCCGAGGGATACCGACCGAGATCATCGAAGCCGCGGAGATCGACGGCATCTCCCGTTGGGGACTGATGACCAAGGTCGTCGTTCCAATGTCGCGCCAGGCAATCGCCGCGTTCGCATTGGTCACTGCAGTGGCCAAGTGGAACGACTACCTCTGGCCGCGACTCGTCACGTCGAAGGCGAGCTCGACCACCCTTCCCGTCGGACTCACCCTGCTACGCGACAGCGAAGGGGTCAACGAGTGGGGCCCGATCATGGCGGGCGCGGTCCTCGTCATCCTTCCCGTCATCCCGATCCTGCTCTTTGCGCAACGTCGCGTCGTCGACGGTCTCACCGGCGGCGTCAAGGGCTGAACCTCACCGATCGTGGAGGTCAGAGATCTCACGTCACGGTCGGAGCATCACCACCACACCCACCACCCGAACAAGGGACACCACATGACTGAACAGCTTCCATCGACTTCGACCGGTGCGTCAGACGCTGACCGGTCAGCGCTCTCACGCCGGCGATTCCTCGGACTTGTC
>JANLRD010000070.1:0-63971 GCA_031368215.1 Acidimicrobiia bacterium
CACCTGCCCGGCGAGCAGCGAAGCGCAGCGGAGCAGCGCAGCACCATCAAGCAGAGTCCTCTACGGGGGGCGTGCCGTCGACGTGACACCTGCCCGGCGAGCAGCGAAGCGCAGCGGAGCAGCGCAGCACCATCAAGCAGAGTCCTCTACGTGGGGCGTGCGTTCGTCCTGAGACGAACTCCGGGACCGGGGCCGTCGTGAGCGCGTAGCGTCAGGTGGGTATGGCGTCTCCGTCTCCGTTCCTGCATCCCTTCGCCCGGCCAGCCGCCCAGCCCGGTGAGTTCGTCACCCTGGTTCGCGGGGAGGGTGCGGCGCTCTTCGACCGCGACGGCAAGCGATACGTCGATGGCCTCGCCAGCCTCTGGTACTGCAACGTCGGGCACGGACGCGTCGCGATTGCCGACGCCGTCCACGCGCAGATGCGCCGGCTCGAGACCTACAGCACGTTCGACATCTTCACCAACGAGCCGGCGGAGCAGCTCTGTACCGAGCTCGCCGCGTTGGCCCCGATGCCCGATGTCCGAGTGTTCCTCACGAGCGGTGGATCAGAATCCGTCGACACCGCGATGAAGCTGGCGCGTCAGGCGCAGACCCAGGCCGGCCATCCGGAACGGACGGTGATCATCAGTCGCATGCAGAGCTATCACGGAGTCAATTACGGCGGTCTCTCGGCGACCGGGCTGCCGTTGAACCGGGCAGGGTTCGGCGAGCTGCTGACCGACGTGGTGCAGGTGCCCCAGCACGACCTCGATGCCATGGGTGCCGCCTGCGCTCAGCACGCCGGTCGTATTGCGGCGATCATCAGCGAACCCGTGCAGGGCGCAGGTGGCGTGCATCCGTCGAAGGACGGCTATCTCCAGGGCCTGCGCGCGCTCGCCGATCAGCACGGTGCCTACCTGATCTTCGACGAGGTGATCTGTGGGTTCGGACGCCTCGGATCGTGGTGGGGGGCGCAGCATTACGGAGTGACACCGGACCTCATCACCTTCGCCAAGGGCGTGTCCTCGGGGTACGTCCCGCTGGGCGGAGTGCTGGTAGGCCCCGCGGTGCGGGCGCCGCTCGAAGCCGACGCAACGTTCGTCCTCCGTCACGGCTACACCTACTCCGGCCACGCGAGCGCATGTGCAGCAGGACTCGCCAACCTCGACATCATCCGCAGCGAAGGGCTCGTCGACCGGGCTGGTCCGATCGGCGAACGCCTCTCCGTCGGACTGCATGCGCTGCATCGCGCCGGCAAACTGGCCGAGGTGCGCGGCGTGGGAGCCGTGTGGGGCATCGGGCTGCACGAAGGGGTGAATCCTGCAGCTGTGCGTTCCACGATGATGCAGCACGGCGCGATCGTCCGGCCGATACCACCTTCGACACTCGCGTTCTGTCCACCGCTGGTGATCTCCGACGACGACATCGATCTTCTGCTGCACGCGCTCGAAATCGGCCTCGACGCCAACGCTCGATGACGGCTCCAGGAAGCGCTTCAGGGCAGTTGCCGGTATGCCTCGGTGTTGCACTGCTCCCGGATCTTCCGTGGCCCGATGCACTTGCTGAATGGACACGGCTCGACCGTCTCGGCGTGAATCATCTGTGGACGTATGATCACCTCTCGTGGCGCGACCTTCGTGACGGACCGTGGTTCGGTGCCGTGCCCCTCCTCGCCGCCGTTGCCGCAGTCACGAGCCGGAGCCTCCTCGGAACACTCGTCGCGTCACCGAACTTCCGCCACCCGGTGCCGTTCGCCAAGGAGGTCATGACGCTCGCCGAGATCTCTGGGGATCGCTTCCTCTGCGGTGTCGGGGCAGGAGGCACGGGCTGGGACGCAACAGTGCTCGGAACGCCCCCCTGGACGCGCCGAGAGCGAACCGAGCGATTCACCGAGTTCGTCGACTTGCTCGCCGCGCTGCTGGCACAGACCTCCACGAGCTACGAGGGGCAGTACTACGCCGCTGCCGAAGCGCGGATGATCCCGACGCGCCCGGTGCCGCTCGCCATTGCAGCGACCGGTGAACGCGGGATGGACCTCGTCGCGCGGCACGGCGATTGGTGGATCACCTTCGGACATCCGACGGCCGTCGCCGGCATGGGCAGGGACGAGGCGGCGGACGAGGCCCGACGTCAGATCGAACGACTCGACGCCGCCCTCGAACGGAACGGGGAACCGACCCGACACGTACGACGCGCGATCCTCGTCGGATCCAGCGCGGAGCCGTGGTACGAGTCGGCCGATTCCTTCGTCGATCTGGCCCATGGCTATGCGGCGCTGGGGTTCACCGACGTCATCGTCCACGCTCCCCGCCGCAGCGCGCCGTTCGACTACGACCCGGACGTCTTCCAAGCAATCCTCGATGCCGCCGGATGCGCCCCGACCTGATCACTGCTCGCGCAGGAACCGCTCCAACTCCGATGCGAGATCGTCACCGGTCGGCAGGTTGCCGTCGGAATTCATGAAGACGATCCGAGGATCGACATCATCGGTGTCGTCTTCATCGTCGAAGTCATCGTCATCGTCGTCGCCTACGTCGTAGCTCTCCTCGAGCGTGCGGACGAACCCTCGCATCTCGTCATCGGTGTCGACCACGTCATTGACCTGGCGTTCGTAATCGACTGCGCCGAGCTGCAGATCGATCGTCGGAACAGACACGCCGAGGATCTCGGTCGTTCGCTCGACGAGAGCCAGCGCGGCCTTCGGCGAGGTGGTGCTCGGCAGGTAGTGCGGGACAGTTGCCCACAGTGAGCACGACGCAATGCCGCTGGTGGCGAAGGAGTCGTGCAGGACACCGACGATTCCGGTCGGTCCCTCGTAGCGTGAGCCGATCAGCGCATAGCGTTCGATGAGCGCCTGATCAGCCGAGGTCCCGGTGATTCGGGTTGGCCGGCTGTGCGGAACGTCTGCCAGCAGGGCACCGAGCGAGATGACGAGCTCAACCTCCAGCGTCTGTGCGACCTCGAGGACGAGGCGGCTGAAGGTCTTCCAGCGAAGCTGGGGCTCCGCCCCGACGAGGAGAACCGCATGACGATTGGTCCCATCGATCAGACCGGCGGAGAACTCGTTCGTCGGCCAGTCGATCACCCGCTCGATGCCGTCGAGGCGAACGTGCGGCCGAGTCGAGGTGAAGTCGTAGAAATTCTCGGCGTCAATCGCGGCGAACGGCTCGCCGCTCCAAGCGCTGTCGAGATGGCGGGCCGCTGTGGTCGCCGCGTCCCCGGCGTCGTTCCACCCTTCGAAGGCCACGATCAGAACCGGACGATGCAGCTCCGGGCGTCGCGTCCACACCAACTCATCGGCGGCCACACAGGTGACGATACCCGGCTCTCATTCCCCCAACAGAACACCCGACGCGACCAGCCCGGCGACGTCATGCTCCCCCCACCCGAGCCACTGCGCCAACACCTCTTCGTTGTGCTCCCCCCGCCGCGGCGCTCCGGCGCGCACTCCGCTCTCCCACGCCGAGAAACGGTATGGCGAATCGATCACCCCGCGGGTCGAGCCCGTTCCGCTGCGGTCGTCGATCTGCGCGACGACTCTTCGGTGGACGGCCGTTGGCGAGGATAGGGCCTCGTCCATGGTGCGGACCCGACCCCAGGCGATGTTCAGCGCATCGAGTGCGGAGGTCGCATTATCCACCGACGCGTGCCCGCGCATCCAAGATGCGATCGCCCGAGCGCGCGCCGCAACCTTTTCGTCCAGCGGCGCGTCAGCGGGCGCCTCGGCAGAGACCCCGAGTGCGGAGACCACACGCCAGAAGTGCTTCATCGGCGATGAGACCATCAGCCACGTGCCATCGCCCACCTGCCAGTAGGTCCCTCCGAGGCGGTCGACCGGCGAACCGTCGATCGCGTGGTGAACGTAGTCATCGGTGGCGAGCATGGCGTCGACCATCGACATGTCGATCCAGGTTCCGACTCCGGTTCGCTCGACCATGCGAAGCGCGCTGAGGATCGCGACGAGCGCGTGGAGACCGGAGTCGTAATCCGCAATCGAGAGCATCGGATCAGTCGGCGACATCCCGTCGAAGAGCGCCTGACGGCTCACTATCCCGCTTTCGGCTTGGATGACCGGAGCGTATGCGGCTCGGTCGGCGTCGGGACCCTGTGCGCCGAAGCCGCTGATCGAACACATCACGAGCCGGGGATTCACCGCGGACAGCACGCGCCAGTCGAGGCCCAGTCGCGTCATCACGCCAGCCCGGAAGTTCTCGATCACGATGTCGGCGCGGGCCGCGAGAGCGATCACCACCGCCGCCGCGCCATCGGCGCGCAGGTCGACGCAGACATCGCGCTTGCCGGCGTTCTGCTGCTGGAAGAAGCCACTGACGCCGTGGCGCTTCTCCCCCCAGACCCGTGACACGTCACCCTCGGGTGGTTCGATCTTCACGACGTCGGCACCGAGATCGGCCAGCATGCGGCCGGCGAACGGGCCGGCGACGACCCGCGAGAGATCGAGCACCCGAACGCCGTCGAGTGGTCGGGTCATGAGAAGTTCCCCGGGATCATGCACCGAGGGTACCCACTGGAAATCGGTCAGACTGGCGCGGCCATGTCTGTCTTCTCCCGTCCGAGCCCCCGTCCGAACACGCTCGCCACGGCGGCACTCGATCGATTGAGCGATCGGCGGAGCGAACAGGAGTGGATCGCGGAGCAGTGGTCGGCGCAAACCACGGTTGTGCAGTTGGTCTGGCGGGGCACACACGCCGTGTCCGGTGATCGTTCCGTGCCGGTTCGCCCGACCGGGCTCCCGGAGGGTCTGGGCGATGCGATCTTCCTCGGCCATCTCGCCGGGGTCGCCCATTTCGGCCTCGACGCGTCAAGCCTCGACCGAGATGCCGTTGTCGCACTCGTGGGCGACGAGGCCGTGATGATGTCGCTTCGCGACGGCGCGGCCGTGCTCAACGCCGACGACGCAAACCTGCTCGCCATGACGAGCGGACTGGTGAGGTGGCACGCCACGCACCGTTTCTGCGGCGTTTGCGGCGCCCCGACGATGGTTCGCGCCGCCGGCCACGAGCGGCATTGCGACGCGTGCTCGACCACCACCTTCCCGCGCACCGACCCAGCCGTGATCATGCTCGTCCACGATGGGGACCGGGCCGTGCTCGGCCGTCAGAAGATCTGGCCGCGGGGGATGTACTCGACGCTCGCCGGGTTCGTGGAGCCGGGCGAGTCGCTCGAGGACGCGGTTGCCCGAGAGGTCTTCGAAGAAGTCGGACTGCGCTGCGAGTCGATCCACTACTCGTCCTCGCAGCCGTGGCCCTTCCCCCAGTCGCTCATGGTCGGATTCCACGCCAGGGCGACCACCACGGACCTCGCCGTGCACCCCACAGAGCTCGACGACGCGCAATGGTTCAGTCGCGACGAGCTGGCCGAGGCCCGCAAGCGCCGGGGTTTCCCGATCATCCCGCCGCCGCTGACCATCGCCCGGCGTCTCCTCGACGAATGGCTCGACGAGGCGTAGTCCCTTGATGCAGGTGGCTCGGCGCCCGTACGCGGGCCCGTACGCTGAAGGCTCATGAGCACACTTGTTCTGTTGCGTCACGGCGAGTCGGTCTGGAATCAGGAGAATCGCTTCACCGGCTGGGAGGACGTCGAGCTCACCGACAAAGGGGTCGCGGAAGCAAAGCACGCGGGAACGCTGTTTCGAGCGTCGGGCGTGCATCCCGATGTTGTCCACACCTCACTGCTCAGGAGAGCGATTCGAACGGCGAACTTGGCCTTGAATGCCTGCGACCGCCACTGGATCCCGGTGCAGCGGTCGTGGCGTCTCAACGAGCGGCACTACGGCGACCTCCAGGGCAAGGACAAGGCGGAGACGCTGGCCGAGTTCGGCGACGAGCAGTTCCTCATCTGGCGGCGGAGCTTCGACACCCCGCCACCGCCGGTTGACCGGGCGTCGAAGTACCACCCCGCGAACGACGCCCGCTACGCAGAGCTAGCGCCGGAGCTTCTGCCCGCCACCGAAGCCCTTTCGAACGTGCTCGACCGGATGCTTCCGTACTGGTACGACGACATTGTTCCCGACCTGCGGGCCGGCCGGACGACACTGGTCGCCGCGCACGGCAACTCCCTCCGCGCACTCGTCATGCATCTCGAGGGGTTGACCCGGGAGCAGGTGGTTGCGCTGAACATCCCCACCGGAATCCCGCTGCGCATCGAACTCGACGATTCTCTACACCCCGTGAGCAGCGAGTATCTCGACCCCGAGGCCGCGAGGATCGCCGCCGCGAACGTCGCCAACCAGGGTCGCCACTGAGACGCGCGGCACGAAACCGCGTGACGATGGTCATACCAACAGTTTGAGCGATCGCTTTAATCTTTCGCTGGAACTCAGTACTATGTCCTGCATGCCCCCCATGCTCCACTCGATCCTCACCACGTCGTACGCCCCCGCGACAGCGCGAACCGACACGGCGACGGTCACGCAGCCCCACGAGGTGGCGGCCGTGTCCATCCGGGCGGCGATGTGGAACGACCTGTCATGGCGCGATCACGCGGCATGTCAAGACATCGACACGAACATGTTCTTTCCGGTCGGCCTCACGGGCGCGGCGATCGACCAGACGCAACGTGCCAAGACGATCTGTCGGAGCTGTCCGGCCCAGCCGGCCTGTCTCGAGTTCGCATTGCGGACCAACCAGGACCACGGCGTCTGGGGCGCGCACACCGAGGAGGAACGCCGTGCCCTGCGTCGGGCGCGTCGTGCCGCTGCACGTCGAGCTCTGGCTGCGGAACGGGCACTCGCAGCGGAGCGGGCAGCAATGGCCGAGCAAGCAAACGGAAGGGATTGCTCAGTCGGCGAAGCGATCGCCGGCTGAACGAGACCACCGGCTGACCCGGTCGCGGCTGTCAGCGAACTGACGTCGGAAGCTCCGGAGCCTCGATATCGGCGAACGCAAACGTCGGAATCCTCGGTTCGATCCGAATCGGGACGTCATCAACCGGCGCTTCCTCGTCAGTGCCTTCCTCCCACGGGTCCGTAACAGCACCGAACGCCTTCGAGCCGAGGCCGCGACCCCACGCACGGTCGTCGAAGGTGGTCTCCTCGCCACCGAAGGAACGCCGGGCATCCTCCAGACAGGCTTGCCCGTCCGCCAGGCTCGTCTTCACCGGCGACACGAACGCGTCCGCGCCTGACATCGTGCGGGCCGTGACCTGGAATTTCCCGCCCGGCATCTGCTCCATCCCGAGAAACTCGACCGAACTTCGCCGAACCGCGCCGATGACCTCCGTGGAGTCGCGCCGATAGGTGGGCACGAGGTACTGAAGAGCGTCGGACCCGGTCGACATCGGTATTCCTGCCTCCTCGGCAGCCTTGGGACTTCTTGGGGGAATGAGGACGCTCACATCATCGGAACCCGCCACGTATATCTGAAGTGGGGAAATGAGACAAATGACCTAGTTCACTACCCTTCAGGTCCAAGTCCGTTCTGGCGATGCGGAAAAGCGTTACGAGTCGGGAGCATCCGGTGGGCGCTGACACGATCACCCATACACTCCTCGGCGTCGACGTGCCCTCCGGTACCTGCATGGCGACGCTGGTGGAACCAACGCAGTCGACCGGATTCACGCGTCGCGGTGTTCTGCTCGTGCCACCCTTCGGCGTCGAGCATGCGGGAAGCGATCGCTTCCTGCGCATGTTCGCGGACTACGCGGCACGACTCGGCCATGTCGTCCTCACCATCGAGCCGGTCGGGACGGGCGACAGCACAGACCTCCCCGACGACGTCGATCTCGTCACCTCGTATCGCGAGGCGGTGCGGGCCGGCGTGCACACCCTCGCCGCGCTCGGCACGAGCGTTGCTGTCGTCAGCATGCGCTTCGGTGCACTCGCTGTCGCCGCCGTCCTCACGGAAAGGGCAATCCGCGAGCTCGTCAGCGCAACGGTGCTCATCGAACCCGTTGTCCTTGGACGCAACTACCGCCGAGAGCTGATCCTGCTCGGTGGATCGGCCGTGGCCGGACTTCCCGAGGGATGGGCGGCACCCGACGGCTCCATCCTTCGACCGTGTGATCTCGGCGCCATCGGGTCGCTCGACATCATCGGACTGCCGGTTGGCGCGAATCATGTCCTGGTCGTGCACGGACCGCTCACGCCGTTCCCGGCCAGCACACTTTCAGCGTGGCGTGCCTCCGCCTCCGTCGAGACACTCGTGGTGCCCTTCGGCGACCTCGTCACCCACGACCCCGAACGCGGCCACGTGTTCCCGGAGCTCATCGCCGGGATCGCTGACTGGTTCGACCGTCTGCCACCGCCTCAACCGCCGACACCGCCAATCGGTGTCGAACTGCCGACGCCGTTTGCCATCTCCGGTCCGTCCTGGCGGGAGGAGGCCGTGGCCCTCCCGATGGCGGACGGCGAAATTCTGCACGGAATCCGAACCTCCCCTCTGCGGGCCCCGCGGGCGGGACTGGTCCTGCTGCCCGCGGGAACCAATCCTCGTTTCGGCCCGGCTCGTCGTCACACTGTCCTGGCACGGACACTGGGAGCGAACGGAGTGGCAACACTGCGAATGGAGCGGCGCGGAGCGGGCGTCGACGGTCGAACCCTCGACGCCTACGACACCGTGCACATCGCCGATGTCCGGACCGTCGATGCCGCGGCCGCCGGCATTCTCGGTATGACGGAGACGACAATCGTCGCAATGCGCTCGGGCGCGTGGTCCACGTGGCTCGCCACGCTTGGGGGATTGCGCTCGACGGACGTTGTCCTGATCAACGAGCCCGTCGTCGGGGAGGACTCTTGGGATCTCGCAGCCGACAACAACGGCAAGGTCTTCGCTTCGCCGGCGAGCGTCAACTGGCTCTGCGCGGAGATCCTTGCGCGGATCAGGCCTTCGGCCCGCGGAGACGAATCGTCATCTCCGACAAGATCTTCTTCGTGAGGCTCGGGATTGTCGAGGCCAGAGTGGCGAACTCTGCGGCGGTGAATACCAACGCGGTGAGGTCGCTCGTGGCGATAACGGACGCGGACCGCGGCTGGTGATCGAGCGGGGACAGCTCACCAAAGCTCTCGCCCGAACCGAGGTTGGCAACCGGCTCGCCGTCGATCTCGACCCGGACGGTCCCGTCGAGGATGACGTAGCACTCGGTCGACAATTCACCCTGGCGGACGACGGTTTCCCCGGCAGCGAGCGAAACCCGTTTCGATGATCGGGCGACGGTGGTGAGTTCCTTGGGCGTGCATGAGGTGAAGAGCGCCAAGGAGCGGAGTTCTTCGACTTCGGGTTTCGAGGTACGGAACATCGAGAGTCCTTTCGAGGCGGTCGGCACAATGCCTTCGGCACCGTTACCGTACGTCGGCGTTTCGCCGGGACCTAACCAAAGCGCCGTGTCATTGGTCATGACAGCGTGTTCTCCTTCACACGCGAACGCCGTGCTCACATGTCGTACACCGCACGTCGCGCCCACTTCGAGGAACCGGTCAGAGCGGCCGTCGATTCGTCCGCCGCCGAACCGAACACGCCCTTTGCCATGAGGGACTGCTCGTGCTGTCGGCGGCCGGCATAGACATCGGCGCGGATCTCGTGCACACGACGGAAGTCGTCGGCCTCCACGTCGACGCTTTCGGCGGCGAGTTCGATCAGGTGTGACGCGAGCCGCCAGCGATCGTCGGCCGGTTCCCGGTCAAACGTGCTCCTGGCCTCGACGGCGAGATCCTCTGCGCGCTTGGCAAGTACCAGCGCACCGCCCGCTAGCCCTGCGAGTTCCCGAGCGAGTTCGGCGGTACGCGACGGCTTCAGGCGGTCGACGTCGCCTCCCCACCAGCCGCCATAGAGCCGCCAGATGTTGCGCACGACGAACTCCGGCTCGTCGTAACTGGCGCGGAGGAACGGAAGGGCCAGCAGATCGGCGGGGACCTTCACCTCGTGCACGATGGTCTCGAGCGGGACGCCGGCATTCATCCGCTCGATCACGGCGGCGACGAGTTGCTCCAACGCCGCGGCGACGGTGGTGAGCACAAGGCGGATCCGTTCCCGCCCGGCGATGGGCAGACCGTGGGCCGGCAGGAGCATCTCCGGTTCGAGCGCCGCCATGTCACGAAGGGCCATGGCCCACTCGGCCGGGAATCGCTGCACCTTCTGGGGATTGCCGGCATTGGGGAACGTCCACGTCATGAGGTCGCCGGAGAAGATGGCACGCCGCCCCGGGTCCCATGTCCAGAGGTGGTCGTCGGTCTCGCCGAGCGCATGATGGAGCGCAAAGTGTTGTGAGCCGACGGCGAGATCAGTGTGCGCGTCGACGACGCGCGTCGGGGCAAGCACGGTCGTATCGAGGAAATCGTCCAACGGACGACCGCCGAACTGGCGGGCGTTGATCCGGGCGTTGTAGCCGTTGGTCAACCGATACCGATCGAAACGGGCGCCGACCCGCGCGTGGCCGATCACGGTCGGAGAAACGTCACCTCGGTCCGCAGCATCAGCAGCGAACGCGCCGGACCCACCGACGTGGTCGACGTGTCCGTGGGTGTAGACGAGCGTGGAGAACGGCGACTGGTTCCAGGCTCGCAGTGCGGCGACGGCACGGGGGCCCGCACGCCGGCCGCTCGTGTCGAAGCACACCATTCCGGCGTCGGTGGCGACGGCGTAGACGTGCGAGAACGCCTCGACGAGGGCGAGTCCGTCGCCGAGTTCGGAGAGCTCCAGCGTGACGCGGTTCACCTTCACCGACGTGATCTGCTCGTCGATCACCCGCGCCGAGAGATCAAAGATGTCTTCGTGGGCGGGCAATGACGTGTCGGTCATCCCCTTGATCTACTACAGGCGTCAACCCGATGGCGAGGCCGGATCGGCGACACAGACGTTGCGGCACGCTCCGATACCGTCGATCTCGGTGAGCACCACCGCACCGGGCCGGAGGAACTCCGGTGGCGTCCGCGCCGCGCCGACTCCCCCGGGCGTCCCGGTTGCGATCACGTCGCCCGGACGCAGCGTGATGATGGTGGAGCAGTACTGCACGAGGGCGACCGGGTCGAAGACGAGATCGGAAGTGTTCGAGGACTGCTTGACGACCCCGTCGACCGAGCAGCGCAGATCGAAGGTCGGAACCGGGGCGTCGGGGTCGTCGGCGAGCAGGTAGGGGCCGACGGGGGTGGAGTGTTCGAAGGTCTTCCCCTGGAGGAACTCGACTGTCCGACGCTGCCAGTCACGCATCGAGATGTCGTTGACGATGGTGTAGCCGGCAACGGCTGCACGGGCGTCAGCGGCCGAGGCCCGGCGGACGGTCTGCCCGATCACCACGCCGAGCTCGACCTCCCAGTCGACCTTCTCCGACTCGGCCGGAATGGCAATGGAGTCGTTCGCTCCGATGAGCGCGTCGGTGAACTTGGCGAAGAGGGTCGGAAACTCGGGCACCACGTTGCCCATCTCCTCGATGTGGCTGCGGTAGTTGAGCCCGACGCAGAACACCTTGTCCGGGTTGACGATCAGGGGAGCGAAGTCGGCCCCGGCAACGGGATGCCGCGGTCCTTTCGCGGCGAGGGCACGGGTACGCCACATCGGGTCATGGAGCAGTTCGCCGACGTCGTCAGCCCCGTCGATCTCGACGAGCTCGGGACCGACCACCACCGCCGCGCTGGTCCCTGAACTCGTGCGAATCGTAGCCAGCTTCATTCGGGTCTCCTCTGGTCGGCGGCCGACCATAGTTCGACGTCGTGCGGAGACGCGAAAAGGCCGGGGTCCATCGGACCCGGCCTTCCTGCAACGTTTCTAGGTGCGCTTACTTCACCAGTGCGAAGTCGGGATAGGCGTGCGTCCCCATCTCCGGAATATCGAGGCCTTCGAGCTCGTCGGCTTCCTCGGAACGAATGCCGCCCTTGGTGAGTTTGTTCTGGATCGTGAAGAAGGCGAGCGCCATGCCGAAGATCACCGTGACGAGGACGCCGCAGCCGATCAACTGGGCAACGAGCTGCTTGAAGCCTTCGCCGCCGTAGAAGAGGCCGGTGACGCCATGGTCCTTCGTCCACTGGCGGTCGAGGGCGTTCCAGGCGTTGCCGTAGGTGCCGTCGGCGAAGAGTCCGACGCAGATCACTCCATAGAGACCGCCTACACCGTGGACGGCGATGGCACCCACCGGATCGTCGATGCCGCGAGCTTCGATGAACCGACCGGCGTAGGTGACGATCACGGCAGCAGTGACGCCGATCACGGCAGCCGCCCACGGAGCGACGAACGCGCAAGGAGCGGTGATGGCCACGAGACCGGCGAGCATGCCGTTGATCATGGAACCAGGATCGGGCTTCTTGCCCCCGGTATAGGAGACGAGATACATCGCCGCAACCGCACCGAACGCGGCCGCAATTGCCGTGTTCACCGCAGCGATCGTGAAGCGGTTGTCCGTCGCGGAGAAGGTCGATGCAGCGTTGAATCCGAACCATCCGAACAACAGGATGAAACAGCCGAGCATGGCCATGGGCATGTGGTGAGCGGCCAGTGTCTTGGGTTTCCCGTCGGGCCCGTACTTGCCCAGACGGGGGCCGAGCACGATCGCTCCAGCGAGCGCAGCCATACCGCCGACGGCGTGCACGACACCAGAGCCGGCAAAGTCGACGTAGCCGTGGCCAAGCTTGAGGGAGTCGCCGAGCTGCGAGAGCCAGCCTCCACCCCAGGTCCACGCACCGAAGAGCGGGTAGTAGATCGAACCGCAGAACAGGCCCCAGATCACGAAGCTCTTCCACTTCCAGCGCTCAGCCATCGCGCCCGTCGGAATGGTGGCGGTGGTGTCCATGAAGGCGACCATGTAGAGGAAGAACGCCACGACGGCAACGTCGTAGCCCTTGCCGGAGAGGGCCAGCGGCCCCTTCCACAGGAACACCCAGTTATTGGATCCAAGAAGGGCTGAGCCGATCGGCTTGTCCATGCCGAAGTAGCCGGGGTACGAGTAGCCACCGAACATCAGCGGGAAGCCGATGATGAAGTAACCGACGAAGCCGAGTCCGAAGATGGCAAAGTTGGTGCTCACCACGTGGGCGGCATGCTTGGCTCGGCACAGACCGGTTTCGACCAGCGCGAATCCGGCTTGCATGAAGATCACCAGAACCGCTCCGATGACGATCCACAGCAGGTTGAGCGACGTCGCCGTCGACGCTTCGGGCTTTCCTTCGGCCACGGACTTGCCGGCAAACGCTGGCCCGGCGATGAGCAGCGAAGTCGTAAGTACACCGACGGTAAGACCCGCGAGTTTGCGCAGTGGATGCCGCACGGTTCCTCCTCTTTTCCGGATCTGACGGTCCGGCGCTAGTGACATCGTGTCCGCGGTCGTGCGGCACGATGTGATGAATGACGGAGCGCAACCTACGAGGGCGGGATTTCTCCGCCGTCTCCGAAGTGTTTCGTGCTTGTTGCAACCCCGTTCGTATGTGAACTTGTTGTTTCGTCGTCGTTCGGGACCGTTCCGGAGTGCTGTGGCCTCGGCCGCGCACCACTTCCGTTCCGGGGTCCTGGGCCCATCACCGCTTCTGTGACTCACGACAGGACACACCCGATCCCGTTCCGGGGTCATGTCACCTCGACCGTGTTCACGACCGTTCCGGGGTCCTGTCACCGATACACCCCACCCACTCCGGTACTCGCCCGAGCTCCTCCGTCGCCGGGTCTCCGTTCCTCGGAGTGGGGCCCCATCGGCGCCACCCCTCCACTCGTTCTCCGCAAGCGGTTGATCGAGAAACACTGCCACCCCTCCACTCGCTGCTCCGCGAGCGACCGACGCAAGATCCTGGTGTCCGCCCGTTGGTGGTGGCAGCTCTCTTCGTCTCGTCCCCGATGGCCGCGGCTACTTGCGGATGGTTCCTACGGTGTTCGTTCGCCAGGGGAGGCGACGCGACAACGACCGCGGTTCGACCCCGTTGGCCAGGGCGAGGCGAATGGAAGCCTTGGTCTCGTCGTCGAGCTTTCGTCCCGTGCGATCGGTGAGGTCGAAACGGTCGAGCGCCATCGAGTCGTTCGTGGTGATCCGGGCCGAGTGAACGTCGGCTCCCGCTGCGGCGAACGCCACCGCCAGGGCGTGGAGGAGCCCGCGGCGGTCGGTGGCACGAACCTCGGCGATCGTGTGCCACGGCGAGCCGAGGTCGTCGAATGACACGACGGCATCACTCACTGCGGCAGCGACCAGCGGCTGATGCTGGGCCTGTGCCAGGGCGACGAGAAGCGCTTGAGCGTCGGGTGCGACGCCGATGACCCCCGTGCGAACCCGGAACGCCTGGAGTGCAGCACCGTCACCCCACGTCGCCAGAACGGCATCGACGACGTCGAGCTGAGCGCGTTCGAGCACTCCGGTGACGAGGGCGAGAAGGCCGAGTTGATCGCGCGCACCGATCTCCACCCGCCACACCGACTCGGACTCGGAGGTGACAGCAACGCGAAACGACGCACGAGGCGGGAACGGTTCGAGAAGCCGGACGTGACGGGCCACTGCCGACGGTTCCTCGGAGAGGAGGTAGGCGAGGGGCGCCGCGGCCACGCGATCACGCAGAAGCGGCGAATCCCCGACAAGCGCGAGTGCCCGGTCGCGGGTCCGATCGAGCAGGGTGAGCGCATCGGCACCGGCGAAGGTCGGTCCGTCGAGCGATGCGAGCACGAGACGATGCAGTTCGGTCAGCAGGCTCGATTCCCATGTCTCCAACGCGTCGATGGCCACGCTCAGCACGTAGAGCGCACGCGCCTGCTCGGGCGACCCGAGGTGCGCGGCGATGCGGAGCACAGAGTCTTCGTGGAGGCCATCGGCACGCAGCGCGGCGGCGCGCATGAGCTCGCGATCGGCCACGAGCGCGGCAACGGCCGTACGGTCGGCCTCGTCGATGGTGAGCCGATCGAGCACCGCCCGGGCCTCCGCCGCGTTCGTCGAATGCTGGCCGAACATATCGACGAGATACGCGCCGAGAAGGAGTCGATCCGGATACAGCAGGTGACGAGATTCGGTTGTCGCCCGTTCGTCGTCAACGAAGTCGTGGGCCGTACCGGCGACCAGGCGTCGACACCGCTCGAGAAGCACCCCATGGTGAACACCCGAGGGATCGAGTAGCGAGGGGTCCCGTCGACGCCGGCTCATCGCCGCGCCCAGTTCCGGCAACGCCCGGTCGAGGACGGCGGTCGACTCGAGGAAGCGCCACGCCCGAACCGAACCGCCCCGTATGACCGACATCAGCGCCGCCGTCGAGTCGGCGTCCCACCGGGTCGCCTCCGCACCGCCCGTCGCCTCGACCAGGAACGTGGTCAACGCGACGGATGCATCGGCGTCGTCCACCATGAGCGAGGCATCGAGCGCGATCACGAGCGCTTCGCGGTGCGGTGGTTGCGCGGCGAGACTGACCGTCGCTCGACCACGGACCGGCGTCTCGACCTTCAGCCAGCCACCCTCGGGTCGGGGCGTGGGCATGTCCGGCGAAAGCGCCAGTACCCGCTGCGTCCTGCGAACCCGAGCGCTCAGCAGCGGAGGGGTGATCAGCGTGGTGACGAGCACCATCGCCAGGACGGCTGCGTAGACGTCGCCGGTGAGGATGCCTTCGCGGAGCCCGATGCTGGCGAAGATCAGACCAACTTCGCCTCGCGGGATCATGCCCATGCCGATGAGGAGTCGGTCGGCCGGCGTACCCGTCGCCCCGACACCGGCGACCACCTTGCCGACCACAGCCACGGCGATCATCGCCGCCGCCAGGCCGATCACGGACGGCTTGACGAACTGCTCGACATCGGTGTTGATGCCGATCTGAAGGAAGAACACGGGGATGAAGAGATGACCGACGGACGTGAGTTCCTTCTGGACGCGCGTCGACACCGAACTGCGCCCGAGAACGAGACCTGCCACGAAGGCGCCGACGATGGGGGCCAGCTTCGCGAGCGTCGCCAACTCGGCGATGCCCAGGGTGAACGCGAGGGCCAGCGCGACAAGGGTTCCGCTGGAGCGCGAAAGTCGTTCGATCTGGGCGAACAGCCGTGGCACGGTCAGCGTACCGATAAGGGTCGCCAGGAACAGGAACCCGAGCGCAACGACGATGATGCCGATCAGGCTGCCGAACGAGAACGAACCCTCACCCGAGGTGATACGGACGACGACGGTCAAGATGATCAGGCCGATCACGTCGTCGGCTACCGCCGCCCCCAGCACGGTCCGGGCCTCGATCGTCGCCAGGGCACGGAGATCACCGAACACGCGAGCGGTGATGCCTACCGATGTCGCCGCCAGGGCCGATCCGACGAACAGCGCTTCGTTCGACGTGAGCCCGAGGAGATGACCGACCCCGACACCACCGGCCATGGGAACAACCACACCGATGACCGCCACAGTGAGAGCGGCACGTCCGACCGCGCTGAGCTCGCGCAGGTCCATCTGCATCCCGACTTCGAGCAACAGCAGGATCACGCCGATCTCGCCAAGGGTCAGGAGCACCTCGGCCGACGAACCCTTCCCCGTCGCGATGAACCCGAGGACCGACGGCCCGATGACGATCCCGGCCAGGATTTCCCCGACCACCGCAGGAATCCCGATGCGCTCGGCTACCTCGGCGGCGAGCTTCGCGGCGACGAGGACGACGAGTATGTCGAGGAAGATCCGGCTCATGGCGCGGCGCGAACCATCAGGTGCCAACCGGCACGAGCATCCAGCCGCGACCGCGAATGTTGACGAGTTCCTCCGTCGTCAGCGAACGCCGGACGTTCACGAGATGCACGTCGACTCGGCGGGGGTGCTCGCGCAGCCCGGCCGCCCGCGCCAACTCCCGCCGGGTGACAACGCGGGGACCTGACGAGCGCAGCGTGTCGAGGAGCGCGACCTCGCGATCACCGAAGTCGGCAGGGAAGTCGAGAGCGTCGTCGACAGGCATGGGCGTTGACCGTAGGCCCACGCGATTTCGTCGGTGTTGACCTGACGTTACGGTTGTGTTTCGGCCGAGCGGAGGATCGGACGGGCAAAGGACCCGAAAAGTGTCAGGCGAAGGCGCGCACGACGAGCGCGTCGCCCTGACCGCCGCCGCCGCACAACGCCGCTGCGCCGACACCGCCGCCCCGACGACGCAGCTCGTGGAGCAGCGTGAGGGCAAGACGATTGCCTGAAGCACCGATCGGATGGCCGAGCGCAATCGCACCGCCATTGACGTTTACGACGGCATCGGTAACTCCAAGATCGGCCATCGACGCCAGCGCGACGGACGCAAACGCCTCGTTCATCTCGAACAGGTCGACGTCGCCAACACGCATCGACACCCGGGCGAGCGCAGCGAGAATCGCCTGGGACGGCTGGTGGAGCAGCGACGCATTGGGTCCGGCCACCATGCCGTAGCTCACCACCTCGCCAAGTGGCGCCACTCCGAGTCGCTCAGCGGCGGCGCGTGACATCACGACGACGGCGGACGCCCCGTCGCTGATCTGCGAGGCATTTCCCGCGGTGATGGTGCCACCGGCCTCGAAGCTCGCCCGCAGGCTGGCCAGCGACTCGACCGTGGTGCCGGGTCGCACGCCTTCGTCGGTCTCGACGAGCAGGGGATCGCCCTTCCGCTGCGGGATCGACACGGCGATGATCTCTTCGGCGAATCGACCGTCCTTGATCGCGGCTGCGGCTCGTTCGTGGGACTGCGCGGCGAACACGTCCTGGGCTTCGCGCTGCATCCCCTCGGCCTTGCCGTAGCGCTCCGTCCCGAGTCCCATCGCCACGTTGTCGAACGCGCAGGTGAGCCCGTCGAACATCATCGAGTCGATGATCGACTTGTCACCGATGCGCATCCCGGCGCGAGCGTCGGGCAACAGGTAGGGCGCGTTGGTCATCGACTCCATGCCCCCGGCCACGACGATCTCCGCGTCCCCGACGGCGATCATCCGGTCGGCCTCGATGATGGCGTTGAGGCCCGACAAGCACACCTTGTTGATCACCGTCGACGGAACGCTCATCGGGATCCCGCCCTTGACGGCCGCCTGGCGCGCCGGAATCTGTCCGGCGCCGGCAAGGAGCACCTGGCCCATGATCACGTGGTCGACCTGATCACCGGTGATGCCCGCCCGCGCGAGTGCGGCGGCAATGGCATGGCCACCGAGATCGGTGGCGGAAATGCCGGCGAACGCGCCGGCCAGTTTGCCGATGGGGGTGCGTGCACCGGCGACGATGACGGATCCAGGCATGGGAGCTCCTCTTCGTAGGTCGCCACGGAATGCATCCGTAGCCAGAACGCGCCCACGGGCATCACGGGCGCGCAGGCGAAGTCTGGCCCGAACGTCGGCGACTCGCCAACCGGGTCGACGGCCGGCTCAACCGGCGTCCGATCGGGCGGCGGCGGGATGCGCTGAATGGAAATCATGAATATGCACGACCTACCGTGCATGTATGCAAACCAATCAGACGCCGTTCGCCCGGACGATCGTGGACCTGATCGAGTCCGGAGCTCCGGCCGGCGACATCGCCGACCTTCCCCTTCCCGACAGCTACCGGGCGGTCGTGGTCCGACGGGAGGATACGGCGATGTTCGAGGGGCTCGCCTCCGAGGACAAAGATCCCCGCAAGAGCCTCCACGTGCAGGACGTCGCCCTACCCGAACTGGCCCCCGACGAGGCCTACGTCGCCATGATGGCCAGTTCGATCAACTTCAACACCGTGTGGTCCTCGATCTTCGAACCGGTGTCGACCTTCGGATTCCTCGACCGCCTCGGCAAAGAGAGCGAGTGGGCGAGGCGCCACGCCCTGCCGTACCAGGTCGTCGGTTCCGACGGCGCCGGCGTCGTGCTGCGGGTCGGCTCGGCGGTCCGCAATTGGAAGGCCGGTGATCGGGTCACGATCCACTGCAACCACGTGGACGACCAGGACCCGTCGTCACACGACGACTCGATGCTCGGATCGAACCAGCGCATCTGGGGTTTCGAGACGAACTTCGGCGGGCTCGCCGAGATCGCCGTCGTCAAGGCGAACCAGTTGATGCCCAAGCCCCGTCATCTGAGCTGGGAGGAGGCGGCATCGAACGCGTTGTGCAACTCGACGAGCTACCGGATGCTGGTCGGTCGCAACGGTGCCCGGATGAAGCAGGGCGACGTGGTGTTCGTGTGGGGCGCCACCGGCGGCATCGGCGGCTACGCCATCCAATACGTGCTCAACGGCGGCGGAATCCCCGTCGGGGTGGTGTCGTCACCGGAGAAGGCGGCGATCCTTCACGCCATGGGCTGCGACGCGGTCATCGACCGCAAGGCCGCCAACTACCGGTTCTGGTCGGACCCGCACACCCAGGACGAAAAGGAGTGGCGTCGCCTCGGCGCCGACGTTCGAGCGCTCGTCGGCGAGGACCCCGACATCGTCTTCGAACACCCGGGCCGGTCGACCATGGGGGCGTCGGTCTACATGGCCAAGAAGGGCGGCACGATCATCACGTGTGCGGCGACGTCGGGCTACATGATCGAGTACGACAACCGGCACCTGTGGATGAAGCTCAAGTCGATCAAGTCGTCGCACTTCGCCAACTACGCCGAGTCCTACGCCGCCAACAAGCTGATCTGCCAGGGCCGGATCCATCCAATGCTGTCAGCAGTCCACACGATGGACACGACCGGCGAGGCGGCCTACGCCGTCCACCACAACCAGCACGAGGGAAAGATCGGCGTGCTGTGCCTGGCTCCGCGGGAGGGCATGGGGATCGACGACCCCGAGTTCCGCGCCAAGATCGGCGAACCCGCCCTCAACCGCTTCCGCAGCGCCGGCTGACCTCACGCTGGGAGAGAGGTTGCCCCGCCCCCTCCCTGGCGCTGCGCCGCTCGCTTCGCTCGACTGCTCGCAACACGAGTGACCCGGACGACTGGGAGAGAGGTTGCCCCCGTATATGGGGGCAGGACACCTCCCAACGCCGCTGGGAGGTGTCTGACCGCTTTCCGCCGCCGTTGCCGCACGAGTGCGAACGGGACGGGCAGCGTTTCTCACGAAGCGGAAGGTTCGCTCGCGTACCCGGGAAACGAAAACGACCGATGCGGCCGACGACCGACCGAAACAAGGAGCGCTCCGAAGGCGACGAGAAGGACGGCACCAGTCGCCAGGAATGCCGTGGCACTTCCCGTATAGGCCATCGTCTCCTGCGCACCGAGGACAATGGCGCCAGCGGTGGCCCTTGCTACCGGAACGTCCTTGAGCACCTGCACGCCGAGGACTGCGGGTCCGGCCACGAAGGTGGCGAGGGCAGGTGCAGCACTGGCCTGGGTAATGGTCATCGGTCTCGGTCTCCCAGGCGGCCTCTCGTGACCATCCGGTCAATCGTGAGCGAGCCCTCATCAACGAGGTTATAACCACTCTCCGTGCTTGTCAACCACTCAGTGTGGTCGAAACACCGCTACCGATGAGGCCAGCAAGAGCAGGGAACCGAAGGTCAGACCACCGGCCTCGCGACACAGCAGCCACCACGCAGTCGGAGCACGTCGCCGGATCATGTCGGCCGAAACAGCGGCTGTCTTCGATTCCATCCGACGGCCGCCCTCGATCGCGTTCAGCACCACGATGGCGAGCACCGCCGCAGCCCAGCTCAACGCCGCCAGGGAGCAGAGGAACTGATAACCGAGCACCGCCCGCGGAGCGTCGAGCACCGCCGCGCCTGCGGGGATGAGCACGAAAGGTGAATACGGGACGAGCATGCGCACCGGAACGGGACGGTGCCCCTCCGCGTTCTTCGGGGTGACGGCGAAGGAGAACTGTGTGGATGACACGCCAATGCCTCGGCGGCGGCCACGCCGCTCCGCGGCGGACGCACGCGCCGAGTCGACGACACCTCGAATCACCCACGGTTGGCGAGCGAGGCGGAACAACCCGGCCTCCCACGACACGACCTTCGGCCGTCGGGGACGGAGCAAACCAGCGTTGCGGCACAAGAAGGTGAGGTTGAGGAGAACGAAGCCTGGGGGCCACACGTGGAACCAGAACTGCGGGAGGGAAACCGATACCCAGGGTATCGAAAGGAGGATCGCCAACGGCCCGAGCAGGTTTGCGGTTATCAGGTAACAGGCGCTCAACGGGTAGTAGAGGAGTGGGATTCGGATGCGCCAGCGTTGCGCTCGACCGACACCGGCCTGCAACTGTGGCCAGTAGATTCGACGCACATTCTCAAGGCTGCGTGACCACTGGTACTCCTGTGTTGCCATCGCCACGAATGTTTCGGGGCCCCTGCCGTGCGCCTCGGCTTCGATCGCAAACGCTCCGCGCCACCCTGCCGACACCATCATCACCGACGTCATCGCGTCTTCGGCGAGTTCCGGTCCGACCCCACCGATGTCAAAGAGCGCTTCCGTCCGCACGCTGTAGTGAGAGCCGATGCAGAACGGCACGCCCGCACGCTGCGAGCCCGCCTGCACCACTCCATGGAGCGCCGCCTCGGCGAACAGGCGCCCCCGAGAGGACCACGACTGATCGGCGTCGACGTCGCAGATGCTCGGCGCAGCCACATAGCCGACGGCGGGATCTTGAAATGCTCCGGCTACCTCTCGGAAGTAATCCGGAGCGCACAGGTGATCACTGTCGAAGCAGCTGACCACGTCATAGGAGTCGTACCCGTGTGTGTCGAAGAAGTAGGCGAGGTTGCCTTCCTTGGAACGCGTGCGCCGGGGCCAGGTCCCCCGGTGATACGCCCCAACGCCGAGCCGGCTCGAGATGTTTACGCCGGCCATGAGACACCACACCTTGGTCTCTTCCGAGGGCTGCTCGTCGGCCAGCCAGACGTCCACTGCGGTCGGTCCGACTGCGGCCGCCCGGAGCGCATGCTCGAGCGTCTCGCGGACCATCTCCCAGGGTTCACTCGGCGCTTTCGTCACGACCGCGGCCATCGACAAGCGCGTGGTGATCCGCGGGGGAGTCACTGACGCCGCGGACCACACCTTGACGATGAACCAGATCGGCCAGAGGATGAGGCACCATGCCGCGACGGCACTCGGTGGAAACCATCGAAACGTCAGTGGATCCTCGACCGAGGTCACCCACCACCAGACGGCCCGGACCACGCTCGCCGCCCACAAGACGACGCCGATCCCGAAGGCCGTTCTACGCCAGCCTGCGACGAGCGGCCGGTACGGATCGGCAGAACCGCCTCGAGCCACATCGGGGCCGACGAACGCACCGAACGTCCGGTCTGAGAAGCGGATCGAGGTCGGCGGCGCGATCGCAGTGTCGTAAGCAATGCCGACGGCCCACGGTCGGCGTACCTCCTCAACAATCGTCATGGTGTTCTTTTCCTTGCCGATCTCCAGTCACTTCTTCGGCGGACCGCCAACCGAGCTTGATGGCGCGACGCCGATCGCCTGGAGAATTCCTCCGAGCGACGGCCGAGGCGCGAACATGAGCAGATGAGTTCTGCCCCGCCCTCGACCGCCGGCCTGCTGACCGAGATCGACCACGTCGCCATCGCCGTCCACGACCTCGACGGCGCAATCGCGTATTACGCCGAGGTCTACGGCGCCACGGTCGACCATCGAGAGGTGGTCGAGAGCGACGGTGTCGAGGAGGCGCTGTTGAAGGTGGCAGAGAGCTACATCCAATTGCTCACGCCGACACGTCCCGATTCGCCTGTAGCGAAGTACCTCGAGAAGAAGGGGGAGGGTCTGCACCACATCGGCTACCGCGTTGCCGACTGCGCGGTTGCGCTTGCCGCGGTCAAAGCGGCCGGCGGACGGACCATCGACGACGCGCCACGCCCGGGCTCCCGCGGGACGACCGTCGCCTTCATCCACCCGAAGACGACCTTCGGCACCCTCGTCGAACTGGTCCAGGACAACGGACCAGCCCACTGAGCGCTTCGGCCACGCGCGCTCAGCGCAGCAGCGGGGCGGCTCGAACTCGGTCAGACCCGGCGCGCCAACAGGTCGCGCATCGATCGGCCGGCGGCCAGTCCTTTTCTCTCGTAGTTCGTCACCGGTCGCTCCGGGTGCGGCGGGGCGAAGCGGGCGAACACGTTCTCGAGCAGCGGCTCCTGTTCGACGATCCGCACCATCTGTTCGCCGTACGGCTCCCAGTCGGTGGCCAGCCGCAGCTCGCCACCGACGACGAGTCGTTCGGCGAGCATCCGGGCGAAGTTGGCGTTGAACAGACGTCGGTGCGACTGGTTGAGCTTCGGCCACGGATCGGGACACACAAGCTGAATGATCTGCGCGCTTAGCTTCGGGATCATGACGTCGATCACGTCGAAGGCATCCGCACAGACCACGCGGACGTTGGTAATCCCGCGCTGATCGAGCTCGTGGGCCAGCATGGCCAGGCCGTTCTCGTGCGTCTCGATGCCGAGGACGTTCGCCCCGGGATGCATCTCGGCCAGTGCCAGCGTGGTGTCACCGGCGCCGAAGCCGATGTCGATGAGCAACGGCGCATCGCGGGCGAACACCTCCGCCGGATCGATCACCGAGGGCCCGACGGCGATGCTCAGCTTCGGGACGAGCACGGCAAGGGCATGCTCCTTCTGCGGACCGCGGCGGCCGCGGCGAATGGTGAAGCTCCGAGCCGAGCGATCACCCGATGGTCGTCCGGCGAACGACGGCGGCTCGGCGGTTGGTTCTGCCACCCGACCAGTGTCGCGTCCTCCCGCCTTCGTCAGCGCCGGATCAGGGCTTCTTGCGCCGGGACTTCGACCTGGGCTTGACGACCTTCGGAAGAGTCGGTGAACTGTCGGGTGCGCGCAGAGCCAGCACCGACTGACCGCCCGCTCCGCCGGCCGCAGCCTCCGCCTTGATCACGTCGCCGAAATCTGTACCGATGGTGACGGGACCCGTCGACATGTTCTCGCCGTACGTCAGGCCCCGAGTCATTCCGACCTTGATCCACCAGGTGCCCTTCGGGGCGTTCGCCCAGTTCCACGAGTTCAGTCCACGAGAGACCGCCGACGTCCCGATGCGATCCCACGGACCCTTCGGTGACTGTGACGCGAAGATCTCGGCCGTCGTTCCATCTCCGGGGTTGTTGTCCTGGAACACGATGTCGGCGGACGAGACGCCGCAGTCATCGGTCGACAGCCACACCTGGTCGACCGGCGTCTGACGCGGCTTGTACGGCTCGGCGATGTCTACGCGGAACGTCTTCACCCGCAGTCCGGGACGGCTCCAGCCGAGCTGCCCTTTCGAGGTGGTGTCGTTGATGTTCAACGGTGGCGGCTCGCTGCCGTCGAAGGGAGTCGGGTCGTTGAGATCGACGCTGATCGTGGTGTCGTTCGGGTATTCGACGATCGGGGCCGACTCCTGGAAGCGCTCGTTGCCGACGAACTTCCAGATCGTCCGGAAGACCCAACCGCCGTCGTTGCCGAACTCCTGGCTGTAGCGGCCGTCCCAGAACGGGACGATCAGGGTCGCTCGATGCCATACGCCCGGATTCAGTGTCCGGCCCTGCAGAGCCAGCCGGATGCCCGGATCACCCGGGGCCCCGCCATTCGGCGCGGTCATGCCGATGCCGTTGAACTGACCGTCGGCCACGTCCCACGAGGCGTAGTTGTCGACCTTCTCCACGTCGGTCTTCTGGGCGAAGTCCCAGGCATCACCGCGGACCCGCGTCGCCCAGTCGTTGTTGACGCAGTTCGTTCCGCTGTAGGCGATCGGACGACCACCGAGGGGGAACAGGAGTGGGATGGCGCCGGCGGCGTCGGGATTGAGCACCTCCGGAACGGGTCCGACGAGCGCGTTGTCGATCGTCGTGTTGCCCTTGTTCGGGCCGAGGACCTGGACCCAGTCGACGTCGACGTTCACGTTGCCGCTGACGGCCACCCGGATCCCCGAGACGGACGCCTTCGGCACCTCGGCCTGATACACCCTCCACCCGGGCTCGGTAACGAACTGGATGCCACTCTGGCATCCGTCGTTCACACCGGCCGTGCACGTGTAGAAGAAGATGCCGGCGCCGACGGCACCGCTGACGTTCATCCGCACTCGGAACGACGTGTACTCCAGGCCGTCCAGTCGGCGGGCGTTGCCCTCCCGGTCATGACCGACCGCGTCACTGCCCATCGCGTGACCGCCCACGTCGTAACCGCCCCACAGCGGCGAGAAGTAGCCGAGGCCGTTGAACTTCAGGTGCAGCTGACCGTCCGACAACGAGGGCCTCTCGGCGACACCGACGATCAACGCCTCGTCGACCAGGGCAACGTCCTCACCGTTCGAGTAGTCGAGCGGATCGCCGAAGGTATCCGCGAAGAACTCCTTCTGACCAGCGGGACCGGCAGCCGTCGCGCCGGACGACCCGATGAGCAGCGGGGAGGCGAGCACTGCGCCGGCGAGGACAACGGACGTGAATCGACGAAACGCCATGTGTGTCTATCGACCAACGCCGTCGTTCAGTGGACCACCGACCGCGAGCGAGGCGCGGAACAGGCCGATCAACCCATCGACTAGGTCGACGGACCGTCAGGGATCAGCTGTCGCGAAACCGACGTCGGCCACGACCGGACGACTTTCGAACCCGGGTCGGAGGACTTCGCTTTTTCGCGACCGCTCGTCGGCGAGACGCAGGTCGTCCGCAGGCTCGGCGCGCGCCGACGCCGAACGCGCCCAAACTACAGGCATGCGCGTGCATCTCGTCGACGGCACCTATGAGCTCTTCCGCTACTTCTTCGCCCTCCCCTCGCACGTCACGACGGACGGCCGCGAGACCGGAGCCATACGGGGGGTGCTGGGAAGCATGCTCGATCTGATCGAGGACGGCGCCACCCACCTCGCCGTCGCTACCGACCACGTCATCGAGTCGTACCGCAACGATCTGTACGCGGGGTACAAGACCGGGGAGGGTGTCGACCCGATCCTGTGGGGCCAGGCCCATCCGCTCGAAGATGCGCTGCGAGCGATGGGAGTGGTGGTGTGGGCCATGGTGGAGTTCGAGGCCGACGATGCACTGGCCGCCGGTGCCGCCATCGCCGCAGACGATCCACGCGTCGAGCAGGTGTTGATCTGCACGCCGGACAAGGACCTCGGCCAGTGCGTCCGGGGCAACCGGGTCGTCCAGTTCGACCGGCGAAAGCGAGAGATCCTCGACGACGCCGCTGTCCGGGCCAAGTTCGGCGTCGACCCGACCTCGATCCCGGATTACCTCGGGCTCGTCGGCGACACCGCGGATGGCTACCCGGGCCTGGCAGGCTGGGGCGCCAAGTCGACCGCCGCGGTGCTGGCCCGGTACGGGAAGCTCGAGGAGATCCCGTTGTATGCCGGCCAGTGGGACGTGCCGGGCTTGCGGGGCGCCCCGAAGCTGGCGGCCACGCTCATCGAGAACATCGCCGACGCGATCCTGTTCCGCACGATTGCGACGGTGCGACTCGACGCGATCACGCTTCCCGGCGGAGTCGACGACCTTCGTTGGCGCGGCCCGACATCGGGGTTCGAGACCTTGGCGGCGTCGATCGACGCCCCGAATCTGTTCCGTCGCGCCACCCACCTGGCTTCGCGCGTCGGGGGTTGACGCAGGTCGCCGACCGTAGGTGTGAGGATGCTGTGAAGGTCGCCACACCGGGGAACCCGACGCCGGAGCCGCTTCGTCAAAGGAGCCATGAACATGCAATCCCTCACCTCATCCCCAACCCGCCGCCGCAGCGTGCTCGCCATCGGCCTCGTGGCCATCGGTGCCATCGGTCTCGCGATGGGCGGCCAGCCGGCAGGAGCAAACGTGTCCACATCGGAGTCGTCGAAGTCCTCGGGCCGCACGATCATCGTCGACGGAACCGGGCGTGCCTCCGAAACACCTGACCGCATGATCTTGAATCTCGGTGTCGAGACCCGGGCCGCTCGGGTCACCGACGCGCTCAAGGCCAACAACGATTCCGCGACCACGGTGAACAAGCTGCTCAAGTCGAAGGGGATCGAAGCCCGCGACATCCAGACGAGCGGACTGTCGATCTATCCCCAGTTCGACACGACCGGCCGTCGCATCACCGCCTATCAGGTGAACAACTCGATCACCGTGATGATCCGCAAGCTCGACACTTCGGGGGCGCTGATCGACGAGGTTGCCAAGGTCGCCGGCGATGCCATCCGTATCAACGGCCTGTCGTTCGGCATCGGCGATCCGTCGAAGTCCCAGGGCCGGGCGCGTGAGCTGGCCGTCGCCGATGCCCGCACCCAGGCGGAGCAGCTGACGAAGGCCGCGGGCGTCAAGCTGGGCGCACTGCGGACGATCCGCACGTCGGTCGAGTCCAACGTCGGACCGCAGCCGCAGTTCAAGGCCGCTGAGGCGAGGTCCGCCGACGTTCCGATCGAGGCCGGCAGCTACGAGGTCAGCGCCTCCGTGCAGTTGGTCTACGACATCAGCTGACGACCTGGCCTCCGCAGTCTCGGCCCGCGAACCGGCCTGGGCGTGGGTCGAGCCAGCCGTTTCGGTTCGCCGATAGCCCGCGTGGTGCGGCAGAACACCTCCCAGCCGCGTTGGGAGGTGTTCTGCCCCCATATATGGGGGCAACCTCTCTCCAAGTGTCCACGGGTTCGCTGACGGCGGTGAAGCGCCGGTAGGTTCTACAGCCCATGGATTTCCCGATGACGACGCGATTGGCGCAACTCGAAGAGCGCCGCCAGCAAGCCCTCAACGCCGGGTCCGAGCGTTCGGTCGAGCGGCAGCATGCCAAGGGCAAGCTGACCGCCCGCGAACGCATCGCCCTGTTCCTCGACCCGGACAGCTTCGTCGAACTCGACATGCTTGCCCGGCACCGCGCCCACGGCATGGGCATCGAGGCCGACCGCCCCTACACCGACGGTGTCGTTACCGGGTGGGGAGAGGTCAACGGACGCAAGGTCGCGGTCTTCGCCCAGGACTTCACGGTCTTCGGCGGCGCGCTCGGTGAGGTGTTCGCGGAGAAGATCACCAAGATCATGGACCTCGCCACCTCGGTCGGCGTGCCGGTGATCGGACTAAACGACTCGGGGGGCGCCCGCATCCAGGAAGGCGTGGTGTCTCTTGCTTCCTACGGTGCGATCTTCTTCCGCAACGTGAAGTCATCGGGCGTGGTCCCGCAGATCAGCGTGATCATGGGTCCCTGCGCAGGCGGTGCGGTGTACTCGCCGGCGATGACCGACTTCATCTTCATGGTCGACCAGACCAGCCACATGTTCATCACCGGACCCGACGTCGTCAAAACGGTCACCGGCGAAGAGGTCACCCTCGAAGAGCTTGGAGGCGCGTCGACCCACGCCTCCAAATCGGGGGTCGCGACCTTCGTGTCACCCGACGAGCGGTCGTGCCTCGAAGACGTCCGGTTCCTCCTGTCCTTCCTGCCGTCGAACAACCTCGAATCGCCGCCGCATTCCCCGAGTGACGATGATCCCGAACGACGCTGCGACGCGTTGCTCACCATGCTCCCGGACTCGCCGAACCGCCCCTATGACATGAAGAAGGTCATTCGGGAGGTCGTCGACGACGGTGAGTTCTTCGAGTACTTCCCGAAGTGGGCGGGAAACATCGTCTGCGGCTTCGCCCGCCTCGACGGAAACCCCGTCGGTGTCGTCGGCAACCAGCCGATGGTCATGGCCGGTGTGCTCGACATCGATTCCTCCGAGAAGGCCGCTCGATTCGTCAGGACGTGCGACGCGTTCAACATCCCGCTCGTGACGTTCGTCGACGTACCCGGCTTCATGCCCGGCACCGACCAGGAATACGGCGGCATTATCCGCCACGGCGCCAAACTGCTCTACGCCTACTGCGAGGCAACGGTGCCGCGCATCAGCATCATCACCCGCAAGGCCTACGGCGGCGCCTACGTGGTCATGGACTCGAAGTCGATCGGCTCCGACCTGTGCTTCGCTTGGCCGTCGGCCGAACTCGCCGTGATGGGACCCCAGGGCGCTGTGGGCATCGTGTACAAGCGTGAGCTCGATGCCGCTTCGGACCCGATCGCCCGGCGGGCCGAGCTGGTCGACGAATATACCGAGCTCTACGCCAACCCGTACGTCGCCGCGGAGCGGGGGTACATCGACGACGTCATCGATCCCGCCGACACCCGCAAGATGCTGACGCGAGGACTGGCGTTCCTCCGCACGAAGAAGGAAGAGCTGCCCAAGCGCAAGCACGGGAACGTGCCGCTGTGAGCGGCCCCATTGCGATCATCGGGGACGTGTCCCCGGCCCCGAGCGACCACGAACTCGTGGCAATCGCCGCCGCGCTGGAATGGGCCTGGCCACGGCCGGTCGTGCTCGTGGACTCGTCGCCCCGCCCACCCACCGCCACCACGTGGCGGTTCTCCGGGCGCTGGTGGAACAACAATCCCCTCACCAGTCGACCCCGCCCGTAGCAGCGGCGCTGGTCCGACCTCGCTGACCGAGGGACCACCACGCAAAAAGGGCAGTGGGTCGATCGACCCGGCTCGGTCAATGTCCCGGGCGGAAGTGTCGATGCTTCGCCCGTGCCGGGTAGCCAGATCGACGGGAACACGGGCGCGGGCGCGCCCACTGCCCCGACGCGTCCCGCCATAGCTATGCTCCCGGTATCGGTCAGCCCAGAGCGTTCGCGCGCTCCTCGGATCTGGGCCCTGTCGGCGGTGATCATGGCCGCAGGCCTGAGCCTGTTCCTCATCACCGACGGACCGCCGGTCCAACATCGCGCATGGTCGAGCTGGAGCGGCTGGGTTGCGATGGTGGCATTGTTCGCTCTGGCCGAAGCCTTCGTCGTCCACATCCACCTCGGGCGATCAGCCCACTCCATCTCCCTCACCGACGGGGTCGTCCTGGTCTCCCTGCTCCATCTCGGGCACAGCGCGACGGTCGTGGCCGTTGTGGTCGGTGGGTGTCTGACTCTGCGCGCCCTTCGACGTCAACCGCTGCTGAAGGTCGCCTTCAACGCCGGCACCTTCGTGCTGTGCACCCAGTTGGCGGCGATCGTTCTCGATGTGGGCCACATCGCGGCGATCGACAGCCTCCGTTCGATCGCGTTCGGGTTCGGCGCGTGCGTGCTGTTCTCCCTGAGCGGCTCGATCCTTGTCCTCATCGTCGTCCGGGTCAGCGGCGAGACGATCACCGCATCCGAGTTGCTCCCTTCGTTGGGCGTCAGTGCGCTGGCCAGCCTGGCCACTGCCGCCGTCGCCATGGCCACGGCCGCACTCGCGTCGACCACGCCGATCGCGACGCCGCTGATGTTGGTCCCGTTCTTCATCGGTTACTCGTCGAACGTCGTGTACCAGCGCGAGCGGCAGCGCAAGAACGAGATGGAATTCCTGCATCGCTCCACGGAGGCCCTGCGCCACGCTGAAGCGACGGAGCACACGCTCGCCGCCCTGATCGGCAATGCGCAGCGTGACCTCCGCTTCTCCCACGTCGAGGTTGCCCTGAACGTCGGAGGCACCCGACGTCACACGCAAAGTCCCGAGGGAACAGCCCGGCCGCCTTCTCCCGGTCTTCTCGACGCCGTGCCCATCCCGCCGCTCGGCTCGGCCGAGATGCGCAACGCGAGCGACATCGGCGACGACGTCTTGAGCCAGGCCCTCGTCGAGCGTGGACTGCGGTCGGGACTGGTCGTCCCTGTGCATGTTCCCGACATGGTTGACGGCATTCTGCTCATCGGATCCGAGGTCGAGGGCGTCGACGCATTCGACACCCGAGATCTGCCGCTCGCTTTCGCCCTCGCGGCGCAGATCGGATCGCTGATTGAGAACGAGCGCCAGATGGCATCCATCTCGGAGTTGCGCGATCTCGAACGCCGGCTCGTTCACGAATTGCAACACGATCCGCTCACGGGACTGCTCAACCGGTCGGCGTTCACCCGTGCGGCACGTCAGGTCATCAACGCAAACGGCGCAGGCGGGCGGCGATGGGCCGTTGCGATCATCGACCTGGATGACTTCAAAGATGTCAACGACGCGTTCGGACACAGCGCAGGCGATGCGCTGCTGGTGGCTGTCGGGCGACGGATCCAGGCATCGATCAGTTCCACCGAAGCGGCGGCCCGTCTCTCGGGCGACGAGTTTGCCGTTCTCTTCGACCCGGGCGCACGCCAGGAAACGCTGCACCAACGTGGGCGGAGGCTCCTCGACTCCATCGGAGAACCGTTGCTGCTCGCGAGCGGCGCCGAAGTCATCCCGAGAGCGACGATCGGAATCGGGGTGGCCGCCGACGCCGACGACCTCGCTGCGCTGCTCGAGCGGGCCGACCAGGCGATGTACCGGGCAAAGGCCCGGGGGAAGAATGGGGTGGAGGTCGTCGATCCGCGTCACGCGGGCGCGGATGGTCGTAGCGCAGAACTGGCAAACCAACTCGCCCAGGTTGTCCCGCTCGACCAGTTCGCGATGGCCTATCAACCGGTCATCGACACGGCGAACGGCAGAATCGCCAGTATCGAGGCCCTCCTCCGCTGGAATCACCCGGTGCACGGTGTGCTCGGACCGGATGACTTCCTCCTCGGGCTCACCGACGCATCGGCGATCGAGGCGATCGACGAGTTCGTGCTGCAAAGCGCTGCCAACGCGCTGCACGTGTCGGCCCGCTTCCAGGACGTTTCGATCGCCATCAACCTCGGCGTGGCCCAGCTCAGTCGTGACTCGTTCGCCGAGGTTCTGCGGGAGAAAGCGACGAGTGTCGACCTGTCACGGTTGGTGCTCGAAGTGCCGGTTCGTGCGCTTCGACGCTCGCCTGACGCCGTGATCCGACGCGTCGCCACGCTTCTCCAGCTCGGCGTGGCCGTGGCGCTCGACGACCTCGAGCTCGACGACGTCCCGTTCGGGCTTCTTGCCGATATCCGCCCGTCGATCGTGAAGCTGGCGCGAACAACCGTCGGCGGCTTGTCGGACTCCGCCGTGATGCCGGTCGTCCGGGCCCTTGCCGAGCTCGGTGAGGTCTACGGCTTTCGACTTGTGGCCAAAGGCATCGAGACCAGCCGGGACCGGATCGCTGCACAGTCGCTCGGGTGCTCGTGGATGCAGGGCCGCGGTCTTCGGGCCCCGACGACGCTGGCGGCGTTGGTCGACGATTTGGCAAGCGCTGCCGACGATGGGGTCCTCCCGACCCTCGGACGAACCCTCGACCACTGAACCGGTGATCCGCTCGGCCCATCGCCGGTGGACACGGCGTCGCCGAAACGGGGTACGTGACCTATATGGTCACGGAGAGTGGTCGCCGATGTATCGGGGGTGAAACGGACACGTCTCTTCTCGATCGCTGTGTTGGCTGCAATCGGTCTGACTCCGGTCCTCGTTGCCGGTGGACCTCAGCCGGCGGCCGCGGTCGACCGACCGGTCTCGGTCATCATCACGGCTGATCCCGGCCATGTCGGCCTCGCCGCCGACGCCGTCGCGAAGGTCAAGGGCAGGGTCACGCGCCGCCTCGACATCGTGGGAGGAGTCGCCGCGACCGTCGATCAGCGCGATCTCGCCGGCCTTCGTCGGGCTCGGGGCATCCGTTCGGTGACGCCGAACCAAGTGGTTCGACCCCTCAGCCAGGTGTGGAACCCCTACACCGACGTGGGCGGACCGAAGAACGTGAGCGAGATCATCGGCTCGTCGGCGTACTGGAATTCCGGCATCACCGGCCGCGGAGTCGACGTCGCCCTGATCGACTCCGGCGTTCGGATCAGTGACGCGCTGCCGGCGAACCGAGTGCTGTTCGGACCGGACCTCTCGTTCGAGTCGCAGGACCCGGCGAAGCGCAATGTCGACACCTACGGCCACGGCACGCATATGGCCGGCCTCATTGCCGGACGGACCGCAGGCATGTCACTCAGTGATCCGACCACGGGCTTCGTCGGGGTGGCCCCGGACGCCCGGATCGTGAGCATCAAGGTCGCCGACAAGGACGGCTCGACCGACGTGTCGCAGGTCATCGCCGCCATCGACTGGGTGGTGGCCAACCGGAACAAGAACGGCCTGAACATCCGGGTGATGAACCTGTCCTACGGCACCGACTCCACCCAGGACGTCAGGATCGACCCGCTCTCGTACGCGGTGGACCAGGCCTGGCGCCGGGGCATCGTCGTGGTTGCAGCCAGTGGCAACGCAGGGTACGCCGACAAACGGGGAACGATGACCAACCCGGCCCGCACCGGCACGATCATCGCCGTCGGTGCGCTCGGCCAGACGGCGGCCGCCAATCCGCGGACCGATGACGAGATCGCGAGCTTCTCGTCCAACGGGTCCAAGGCACGGCGGCCTGATCTCGTCGTTCCGGGCAAGAGCATCGTGAGCCTCCGGGCGCCGGGCTCGACCATCGACACCCTGTACGGGTCCACCGGGCGCGTCACCGAGCAGCTCTTCCGGGGCAGCGGCACGTCCCAGGCGTCAGCCATCGTCTCCGGCGCGGCGGCTCTCCTCATCCAGCAGAACCCGTCGATCACACCCGACTCGGTGAAGCGCGCCCTGACCGAATCGACGATCAAGCTCAGGAAGGTCAAGCCGGAGATGCAGGGCAAAGGAGCCCTCGACCTGCGCCTGGCCCAGAACTCCCCGAGCATCTGGACCGCCGCCAACCCGCCGAAGGCGACCCTCACCGGCGGGGGCTCGCTCGATGCCGCTCGCGGTTCCGCCCGCCTGGTGCACAACGGCATCGAACTCAACGGGGACCGCGACATCTTCGGCCGGCCGTACAACAGCGCAGTGCAGGCCCAGGCCGAACTCACCCTCACGGCGTGGGCCGGGGGCACCTGGTCGGGCTCCACGTGGTCCGGATCCACCTGGTCGGGCTCGTCGTGGTCGGGCTCCTCGTGGTCCGGGTCCAGCTGGTCCGGCTCGTCGTGGTCCGGGTCCTCCTGGTCAGGCGCGACCTGGTCGGGTTCGACCTGGACCGGCAACGTCTGGTCCGACGCCTACTGGGGCTAGAAGTCGGCGTGTGGCCGCCGGGGGGCGGGCCACGTGCCAAGGCTGCTGAAGCGCTCGACTCACGGGAGTCGAGCGCTTCGGCGCGCCCGAGACCTTGGCGACCCGGCGCGGTCGTACGTCTAGCGTGCTGACGTCCAGGTGGCGATGCGCTCGGCGGCTTCACGCACGTCGTCGAGTGATCCGGCGTAGGAGAAACGGATGAACCGGTTGCCGCGGACCGGATCGAAGTCGATTCCGGGCGTGACCGCCACGTCGATGTCGGTGAGCCATTGCCGACAGAGTCCCCATGAATCGTCGGTCAGATGGGACACGTCGGCATACGCGTAGAACGCCCCGTCGGACGGGGCGGTGTCGGTCAGGCCGGCGTGGTGGAGTCCGTCGAGAAGAACTCGCCGCTTCTCCGCGAACTCCACGACCCGGGCATCGAGCTCATCGGCGCAGTCGAAGGCCGCGAGTCCGGCGATCTGGGACACGTGGGGCGCGCAGATGTAGAGGTTCTGGGCCAGGCGATCGATGGGTTCAACGAGTTCGGGCGGTGCAACGATCCATCCCAGCCGCCATCCGGTCATGCCGAAGTACTTCGAGAAGCTGTTGAGCACGACGACATCGTCGGTGTGCGAGAGGACCGTCGCCGCCGGGGCGCCATAGGTGATGCCGTGGTAGATCTCGTCCGCGATCAACGTGATGCCGAGACGGCGACAGGTTGCGACGACGTCGGCCATGTCGGCGTCACTCAGCTGGGTACCCGTGGGATTCGACGGAGAAGCGATGACCAAACCATCGAGAGGCGCGGCCTGATGCGCCGACTCGATGGCCGCTCCTGTGATCCGGTACGCGGTCTGCGGGCCGATCGGGATCCCCACCGCGGTGCACCCGAGGGCGTCGAGCGTGTTGCGGTACGCGGGGTACCCGGGCTCGGTGAGGCCAACGCGCGAACCGACGTCGAAACACGCGAGGAAGGCGAGGACGAACCCACCGGACGCACCGCCGACGACGCTGACCTGGCGGGAGTCGACAGCAACGCCGTACCACTCGTCGTAGTGGCGGGCGATGCGCGCGCGGAGTTCGGGGAGGCCCGGCGAGGTCGTGTAGCCAAGGGCTCGACGGGACATCGCCTCGGCGGCAGCAGCTCGTGCTCCTTCGGGGGCGCCGCCACTGGGTTGGCCGACCTCGAGGTGCAGCACCCGGCGGCCTTGAGCCTGGCGCGCTTCGGCCAGCGCTCCCATCGCCATCGCATAGAACGGCGGCACCTGCGAGCGTGTCGAGACCCGGACCATCCGACCACGGTAGGGGCGTTCGTTCGGGTGGTGCAGAACACCTCCGAACGCCACTCGGAGCTGTTCTGCCCCCATATACGGGGGCAGCCTCTCTCGCAGTGTCGGGGGCGACTCGCGAAACGACCCCGGGTTCGGTGGAGGGGGGACCACCGGCCCGGGGCCGATCACGACATCAGGATGCTCACGCCGGGGGGAGGAGCACCTTGTCGATGACGTGGATGACACCATTGGACGCAGCAACGTCGGCGGTGACGACGGTGGCGTCGTTCACCATGACCTTGCCGTCGACAATGGAGAGCTTGACGGTCGGACCGGCCACGGTGGCGGCATCGCCGGCGGCGATGTCGGCGGCCATGACCTTGCCCGGGACGACGTGGTACGTCAGGACCTTGGTGAGAAGGGCCTTGTCAGCGCCGAGCGCAGCCAGTGTGTCGGCCGGAACAGCGGCGAAGGCAGCATCGGTCGGGGCGAACACGGTAAAAGGTCCTTTGCCCTTCAGGGTGTCGATGAGACCGGCATCGGTCAGGAGCTTGGCCAGCGTGTTGAAGCTGCCGGCGGCAACGGCGGTGTCGACGATGTCCTTCGGCGCATCGGCCGCGGCGGCAGCGGCCTCGGTCTCCGCGGCCATGGCCTCGGTCTCGGCAGCGGCTGCGGTCTCGGCAGCGGCTGCGGTCTCCGGCGCGACAGCGGCGGTCTCGGCGGGCGCCGCCGTCGTGTCGGCGGAGTCACTGCCGCAGGCGGCCAGGCCGAAGGTCAGGGCAAGGGCGGCGACGGCAACAGCCGCACGGGTTCGGGTCATACGCATTGGGGGGCTCCTGGAAAGAGGCGTCGAAGTCGGGATGACGTCATGTAGTCATCCGGAACCACCCTCCGCGCCGTATGACAAGGACAGGACGGCAGATTCGTGACGTCGGTCACGTCCCGAGTCGGACGAGTACGTTCGTATCCGTTCCGGACGACCCGCCCCCCGATCCTCGTCGCAAGCTGGGCGATACGGACGGGGACGGCAAACGTGACTTCCTGATTCTCGACGACTTCAGCGAACGACTCAGCGCCTTGCGCTCGCTGAGCAAATCCAACGACGAGGCCGGGGTCGACGCGATCATGTCGAATTTCGGTGCGAAGGGCAGAGTCGAGAAGGACATCTTTCGCGAGCTGTCCGCCCGCAAGCCGCTCTAAGGTGCGAAGTCGGCGATCAGGCGGGCGAGTTCAACCGGGGTGTCGCCCTGCACGCTGTGGCCGGCATCGGCGACGTGCTCGATCCGGGCATCGGGTCGGCGGCGCAAGAGCTCGGCCTCGTCGTTGTCGTCGACGACCGACTGGGGACGCATCCCACGGACCAACATGAGCGGCATCGTCGAGGCCGACACGACGTCCCACAGTACGGCGAGCGCGTTCATCCGCTCTTCTCCCGAGGCGGCAGCCATCGGGCTCGCGTCGGGATCCGCGTGGCGACGGTGCCGCCAAACCCAGCTGCCGTCGGCCTGCTGCTGGGCGTTGTGGAGTATGCCGCGGCGCAGCGATGTGGCACTCCGACCGGGGTTGAACTCCACGGTGCGAGCGAGGATCTCGTCGAAGCTCGGGAAGCTCGTGGGACCGTTGACGAAGCTGTGAATCGCTTTGGCCTTTTCACTCGTCACTCCGGGCGTGACGTCGACCAGCACAAGGGAGCGGACCAGGTCAGGACGCGCACCCGTCAACGCGATCGACGTGAGTCCGCCCAGTGACATACCGACGACGACCCTCGCCGAGGGTGCGAGTTGATCGATCACCTCGGCGACGTCTGCGGCCAATGCCGTCGCCGACGTCTGCGCACCGGATGCCGACGATGCACTGTCGGAGTGGCCGTGGCCGGGAAGATCGATGGCGAGCAGCGGCCGCCCGAGCGCAAGCGCCACCGTGTCCCAGGTGTGCGCGTTCTGCGCCCCGCCGTGAACGAGCACCAATTCCGGCGATGAGTCACCCCACGCGAGCGCACTCAACTCCCGGCCGTCGCTCATCATCGCGCTCACCCGACGCACGATCGGCGGCGCGGGGAACGGCAGCCCGAACTCGGACGCGTTCTCGTGGAACATCGAGAACTCGTCGTAGGGGACCAGGGCGATTGCATCACTCATGCAACCGACCATCGCCCATCAACGGCCCGTCGGGCAAGTGCAACCGCTCGCGGGCCGTCCTCAGCCGCTGACCGGGGTGCCGATCTCGACGAGAATGCCGTTCGGGTCGAGCACGTACGACACGGTCTGTCCCCACGGCTTCAACGTGGGCTCGAGATACGGGCGCGCTCCGGCGGCAACAGCGCGTTGGGTCGCTGCGGCGACATCGTCGGTGATCAACGTGATGGACGCGCCAGTCGGAGGAGCCGACGAACTCACGGGCGTGAACCCTCCTACCGCGTCGAGGTTGGCGTGGGCGAGCGAGTGGGCCACGAAGGACAGCGTCGTCGCGCCCGTGTCGAGTTCGCCGTAGTCCTCGGTGGCGAACTTCTCGGCCAACCCGAACGCGTCGGTGTAGAAGCGGATGCTCGCACCGACGTCCTCCACGTAGAAGATCACGTAACCGAGTCGGAGTTCAGCGGGAGCGGTCATGGTTCACTACCTTTCGTCGCCCGACACCGTACGATGCCACTACGACAGCGGACTGTCGGATATTGCCATCTCGATCGCAGTGGAACAATGAATCGACTCGAACGCCTCTACGCCATCAACGAGCACATCAGGCGCCATCAAAGCCGGCCGGTCAGCGCGGCCGCGCTTGCCCGCCAGTTCGAGGTCACCCGACGAACCATCGAGCGGGACCTGGCCGCGCTGCGGTCCAGCGGTGTCCCGCTTTACGCCGAGTATGGACGCAACGGCGGGCAGCACACCCTCGATCGCCGTGGAGCCGTTGTCGTTACCCTGTCCACGGCCGAGGTGGTGTCGCTGGTGATGGCCCTTGCGTCAGCCGGCACAGGTATGCCGTTCTCTGATGCCGGGTCGGCGGCGGTGAGGCGGTTGCTCGACGGCCTCGGCGAGCAAACCCGATTCGAGGTCGACGCCCTTCGACGACGCATCCGAACCGGCGACGACGCAGCGCAGGAACACGCTCCAGTCAGTGCGCGCGTCCGACGAACCGTCGAGGAGGCCGTCCGACGCGGGGTCGTGGTCAATGTGGTCTACGCGGACGCGAACGATTCGGTGACAGAGCGCTCCGTCGACGCGCTCGGCTTCTACCGCGGCGGCGACGCATGGTTCCTGATTGGCTGGTGCCATCTGCGCAACGCCGGCCGGATCTTCCGGCTCGACCGCGTTACCTCAGCTCGCATCACCCGACGCCCGGTGACCGCACGCGACCTCGACGACACTCTCGGTTGGGTACCGCACAACGTCCGCGCCCCGTAAGAGAGCCCGAATCAGACGTCCGCTAGAAATCTCGTTCGCAATCCGCCGTGGCGAGGCCCGTCGGTCGCCGGCTCGGGGCAGGTTCATCGCCCGCTACGCGTGAGTTCGTCGACTTCTTGCCAGGAAAGCGGTGTTGCGGGCGACGAACCCGCGCGTTGTTGGCGACGCCTCCGCACCCGTGCGAGGGTGAGAGCCATGACCATCCTTCGCCACGACGACGAGGCCGTTCGCACCCTCACGCTGCACCGACCAGACGCCCTGAACGCGCTCACTCCCGCACTCCTTTCCGGGCTGGCCGACGCACTCGCGGCAGCTGCTTCGGACGCATCAGTTCGCGTCGTGGTCCTGACCGGGACGGGACGGGCGTTCAGCGCGGGCGTGGACTTGAAGGCCTTGCAGGGAACCTCCGTCGACGGCGGGAACGTCTCGGGCGGTCTCAACGGTCCCGCTCGGCGCTGCACCGAGCTGCTGTCGACGATGCCCAAGATAACGATCGCCCGGGTCCACGGCTTCTGCTTCACCGGTGCTCTGGAGTTGGCCCTCGCCTGCGACCTGATGGTTGTGGCCGAGGAAGCCAAGCTCGGCGACACCCACGCCAAGTGGGGTCTGCGTCCCACCTGGGGCATGAGCGCCCGACTCGTGCGCGCGGTCGGGACGGTGCGGGCCCGCGAGCTGTCGTACACCGCTCGCACGTTCACCGGTCGAGACGCGTACGACTACGGGATGGCATCGCACTGCGTACCTCTCGACCAGATCGACGCCACCGTCGCCGAGGTGGCCGCGTCGATCGTGGCCAACAGCCCGGAAGCCCTCGCCGCCTACAAGGACCTGTACCGCAACGGACAGGACCGGGGCATGACCGAGGCCCTCCAGTTCGAGTACGACACCCAGTACCCGATGACCGGCGCCGGGGAGCGGCTGGGAACCTTCGGCAAAGCCTGACATCGCTGCTGCGTGGGTTGGCGACACGTTGTCGACCCGCCACGTCGCCAGTCGACAACGCGGCGCCAACTCGACGAACGATCAGCTCATGTCGGCGGCCGCCGATGTGTGGCGCGGACGCTCAGTCGACCAGGGCGTCGGTGCGGACCCGCTCGCGCTCGGCGGCTTCGTGTTCGGGCAGTGCCCGGCCGAAGAGTTGGATGGTCCGCTCCAGGCGGCCGATGACCCCGGGTTCCGCGGTGTAGGCGAAGATCGCGGCGTGGCGGGGCTTGGAACCCACGGGCACCCGGGTCACGCGGTGCAGCGAGTAACGACCACGGAAGATCTGCATGTCGCCGGGACGAAGGTCGAGCGTGTGGATGCCGTCGCTCGAACCCTCGAGGATCGCCTGGACCCGATCGAAATTCTCATCCTCGGCAGTGCGGGTCATCGGCGCGTATTCGAAGAGCCCACCTTCGTCGGCTTCATCGACCAGGACAGTGACGGCGAAGTCGTTGGTGTCGAAGTGCCACGTGAATTGTTGACCGGGATCCAAGATGTTGGCGGTGAGTCCGGCAAGAGGATCGGCGTAGCAGTACAGCCCGGGCACCTCCAGGCAGTCCGCCACGAATCGCGCGAGGTCTGGGCTTCGGAACAGCACCGAGGTGGCGCAGCCGGCGTCCCACGAGTCGCCGGGGATGAATCCACTGGATCGTTCGATGAACGTATTGAGTGGATGACGATCGGGATACGCCGGTTCGGACTTGGTGTGGAAGTACGGGTTGATGTTCTGCGTCGAATAGTGCGTGGTGTGCTTGCGGGCGACGATCTCGTCGCTGAGAATCCGGACTGCGGCAGGGAGAACGAGATTCTTGGCAATCGCGCACCCGTCGGCGCGAAGACCTTCTCTCGCCTCGTGCACTGCGGCGCGATACCGCGCCGAAGTGGGGTCGGTGATCGGATAGCGGTCGAGATCGACGAGGTCGGCGAGTTGGTACACGGCTATTGCTCCCAGGGTGGAGTCCACGAGCCGTCGAGGCGCATGGAGAGGTGGGCATCGTCTTCGATTCGTTTCACCACGTGAAGTTCGGCGGCATCGGGCCCGTAGCGTTGCGCGGCGACGGCGAACGCTGACGTCGCGGCTTGCGTCATCGGCAGGTCGGCGCCAACGTTCTCGGCCAGCAAGGAGATGAGACCGAGATCTTTCATGCAGAGGCCGAGGGAGAACGACGGGTCGTAGTGTCCGGCGAAGATCGACGGCGCGTCATGGCGCACTACGAAGCTGTCACCGACACTCTCCTTGATGGCGTGCCACAACGTGCCGAGTGCAACACCGTTGGCCATGCCAACTGCGAAGCCCTCGCCGATGGCCGCTGCGGCGATGAACCACAGCTGGTTCGTCACGAGCTTCACGACGTTGCCGGTGCCGAGTCCACCGCAGTGCACGACAAGCCCGAGGTGCGCGAGGACGTTCCGCACTTCGGCAACGGCTTCGTCGTCGCCGCCGACGAACAGCGTGAGCTTGCCGTTGCGGGCTCCGTCAACCGCGCCGGTCACGGGCGAGTCCACCACGCGCACCCCGACCGGTGCCAGCGTGGCGAACTCGGCAACGAGCTCGCGTCGGTTGGTCGTCAGATCGACCCAGATCGACCCTGGCCGCAGCGCACGGAGCGCTCCGGAGTCGCCTCGCATGACGGCGTCGACGTGGTCGGGCCTCGGCAGCGAGGTGAGGAAGATGTCGACGTGTGCCGCACACGCGGCCGACGACTCGGCTGGCGTGGCGCCGGCGCGCACTGCGGCGGCCAACGCATCGGCGTTGAGATCGAACGCCGTGACCACAAAGCCGGCAGCAAGCAGACGACGGCACATGGGTCCGCCCATGTTGCCGAGCCCGACGAATCCGACCGTCGGTCGGGTACCCTCAGCCGTTGCCGGCACTTCGGACGAGACTCAAGAAGGAATTCATATGCTGCCCATCGTGATGAGCTAGAAGTGCGCTGTCAACGGACTACTTCGCTCATAGGGCCATGACGGAAATCGATAACGACGGCAAGACGGATGTCTCTGACCGATGGCTTCGTTCGATGGTCGCTGCGGCGCGGAGCGGCAGTTTCTCGGCGGCCGCTGCCCAACTGGGGGTCGGTCAACCGGCGGTCAGCCACGCAATAGCCCGGCTGGAGGAAGCGCTGGACACCCGGCTCTTCGATCGGTCGCCCTCGGGAATCACCCCAACGGCCCAGGCGGCGGGGTTCTGCGATCGGATCGGAACGCATTTCGACGAGATCGACCGGGCCGTGCGAGGCCTTCGCGCCCAGGTGGACGCCCGTGCGGTGACTCTGTCGGTGTCGTCGTCGTTCGCCAGTTTCTGGCTCCTTCCACGACTCCCCGCGTTCAAGCGTGAGCACCCCGGTGTGCAGCTTCGAGTCATCACGACCGATTCGGACCGGGCGGTCGGCAATGACGATTCCGACCTGTGGATCCCGCTCGGCGTCGTCACGCGTGAGGACCTGGTCGCCACCCGTTTCTGCGACGAGGAGATCGTGCCGGTCGCTTCGCCCGCGTTGGCGGCCTCACTCGCGACCGGCGATCCGACAGGGCTGGCGACTGCGCCGTTGCTGTACCTGGAGGAGCGATACGCACCCCGATTCGACTGGTCGACCTGGTTTGCCCACCAGGGAATCGAGTTTCCGACGACGGAACATGGCGGCTATCGATCGAACGACTACTCGTTGATCCTGCAAGCTGCCCTCGAAGGACAGGGCGTCGCCCTCGGCTGGATGCACATCGTCCGCGATCTTCTCGATTCGGGAAGGCTCGTCGCCCTCGACACACCCATCAGAACGGATCTGCCGTTCCCGATACTCGAACGGCGAGCCCCGCCGATATCGCAGGACGGGGCTGCCCTGCGTGACTGGCTGGCGCGGCTCGGGTCACCGGGTTGAGAAGGACAGAGGCCCGGCCGTACGAAGTCGACGACCGGACAGACGGCCCGCTTCGTTGCTTGGCTATCCGACCCGGCCGGCAGCTGCGAGGTCGGAGAGCTCCTCCATGATGCGGGTGAGATCGAAGTCCTTCGGCGTATAGACCGCTCGCACCCCGGCGGCGGTGAGCACGGCCCGGTCGTCTTCGGGGATGATGCCTCCCACGACCACGGGGGCGTCGACATCGTATGCGCGCAGAAGATCCATCACTTCGGCCACCATCGTGAGGTGCGACCCGGAGAGGATCGACAGTCCGATCACGTCGGGGTCTTCGTCGCGCGCTGCGGCGGCGATCTGCTGGGGGGTGGACCGGATGCCCTCATAGATCACTTCCATGCCGGCGTCGCGCGCGGCAACGGCGATCTGCTCGGCTCCATTGGAATGGCCGTCGAGTCCGGGCTTTCCGACGAGGAGACGCGGAGGACCACCGGCGAGAGCCCTGTTCCGGGTGGCGAGCGCCACCATGCCAGGAGAGCGACGCGCCGTGCCGCTTGCCCCGCCAACACCGGTCGGGGCCCGGAACTCACCGAACTCCTCACGGAGCACCTGCGCCCACTCCCCCGTCGTCACACCGGCACGCGCCGCGGAAATCGTCGACGGCATCACGTTCGAGCCGTCACGAGCACAACTCCTCAGGTCGGCCAGCGCGGCGTCGACGGCCGACTGATCCCGCTGCGTCCGCCACACGGCCAGCTCGGCAATGGCCTCGGCCTCGACGGCGGGGTCGACCTTGAGGATGCTCTCGGCGCCGCCGAGCGGCGAGTCGGTCGTCTCGGTGAACCGGTTGACGCCGACGACGATGAGATCGCCGCTCTCGATCCGACGTGTGCGTTCGGTATGCGAACGTACGAGTCGGGCCTTCAACTCGTCGATCGCAGCGAACGCGCCACCGAGGGCGAGCACATCGTCGAGCTCGGACTGGGCCGCGGCGATCATGTCGGCGACCTTCGCCTCGACGACGACCGAGCCGGCGAACAGGTCGTCGTATTCAAGAAGGTCGGTTTCGAACGCGAGGATCTGCTGCATGCGCAACGACCATTGCTGATCCCACGGGCGGGGAAGGCCGAGCGCCTCATTCCACGCCGGTAACTGCACGGCGCGGGCTCGTGCATCGCGAGAGAGCGTTACTCCGAGCATCTCCAGCACGATGCGCGGCACGTTGTTCTCCGGTTGCGCCTCCGTGAGACCGAGCGAGTTGACCTGGAGGCCGTAGCGGAAGCGGGTGTACTTCGGGTCGGTCACGCCGTAGCGCTCCACGCAGATCCGTTCCCACATCGTGGTGAAGGCGCGCATCTTGCACATCTCCTCCACGAAGCGGATGCCGGCGTTGACGAAGAACGAGATGCGGCCAACGGTCTCGGCGAACTCGGCCTCGCTGACCTGACCCGACGCCCGCACGGCATCGAGAACGTCGATCGCCGTGGCAAGCGCATAGGCCAGTTCCTGGGTCGGCGTGGCCCCGGCTTCCTGCAGGTGGTAGCTGCACACGTTGATCGGATTCCACTTCGGAACGTGATGCACGGTGTAGGCCACCATGTCGACGATGAGCCGTCTCGATGCCTCGGGCGGGTAGATGTAGGTACCCCTCGACAAGTACTCCTTGACGATGTCGTTCTGTGTGGTGCCGGCGAGCACAGCGGGGTCGATGCCGCGTTCGTCGGCAAGGGCCACATAGAGACCGAGCAACCACGCCGCCGTGGCGTTGATGGTCATCGAGGTGTTCATCTTCTCGAGCGGGATGTCGGCAAACAGCTCGCGCATGTGCCCGAGATGCACCACCGGCACCCCGACCTTGCCAACCTCGCCGTTGGCCGCCAGATCACCCGGGTCATACCCGGTTTGCGTCGGCAGGTCGAACGCCACCGAGAGGCCGGTCTGTCCCTTGGCAAGATTGGTGCGGTACAGCGCGTTCGACGCCCGGGCCGTCGAATGGCCCGAGTAGGTCCGCATCACCCACGGCTGGTCGCGTTCACGCATGCAACCATCTTCCCCGATCACTCAGCGCGCGGAACAATCCGCCCGCGTCTACGAACGCTCGTGATGTGCCGGGACCAACACATCGACCCCGAGGCGCTGATAGGTCAGCATCGCACGCTGATCGAGCGAGACAAGCGTGGCTTCGTACGTTCGGGCGATGAGACCGATGAGCCCGTCGTAGATCGCCCCACCCGCCACGCCCTTGGCGACCAGGGTTTCCACGGCCGCTTGCGTCTGCTTCGCCGTGAGTACGAGCGGCGGCTGCGTGAACGTGCTCTTCAGCCAAGCCGTGAGCAGCCTCGGCTCGACCCGATGCGGTTCCGGTAGTCGAGTCAGGACAGACACGAACTCGAACATGGTGTGTCCGATCAGCCGAGCTCCGGCGATTGCGTCCAGCGCTTCTCGGTGGGCCTCGTGCCACCCGGCGAACGCTGCGATGAGCGTGCTCGAGTCAGGAGCCTTCACCGGCGACCGGACTCCAGCGCTTCTCGGACAGCGTCGGCGGTCAAGGTCGGAATCTCTTCATCGGCCACGCAAACCAGTTGACCGCTCGCGGTCCGGGAAAGGTGCTTCGCCGCAGGCAGAGGACGGATGGTCACCTCACCATCGCGTTCGCTGATCTCGACTCTCCCACCGTCGAGCAAACCGAGCGCCGCCCGAACGGCCTTGGGGAGCACGATCCTTCCTGCCCGATCAATGGTTGTCTCCATGGTAGGACCCTACCATTTCTACTGGTATCTCTTTGGATGAGGAGGCGCTTTGGACATCGCCAAACACGCGTGCCGTCAGCCGAGGGAGCTGCGTGGTCAGTGCGACGCTGCCTGGGCTCGCTTGACCATGCCGGGGACCATGGAACGAGGCATGAAACGGGGGCTCAGGACGGACAGTCTGTTCTTGCCCCCGATCACGGCGACCGACCTACCCTTGAGCATCGCCGCAACACCGAGCTCGGCGACGTGCTGCGCCGTCGGCATCTTGCGCCCCTTCACCAGCTTGGAGTTCTCCATCGCCGCGGCCGCTTGGAAGCCTGACTGCGTCGGCCCTGGACAGAGCGCGGTCACGGTGACTCCCGAGCCCTTGAGCTCCTCGTGCGTCGCCTCGCTGAGGCTGAGGACGTAGGCCTTCGTGGCGTAGTACACACCCATCAGCGGCCCCGGAAAGAACGCCGCCGTCGACGCCACGTTCATGACTCGACCGTGGCCGCGCGACACCATGGAAGGAATCAGGTCGTGCATGAGTTCCGTAAGCACGGCCATGTTGAGGGCGATCATCGAGTCGAGCTTCGGGGCGTCGGCCTTCCACATTTCACCGAAGTCGGCGAAGCCCGCGTTGTTGACGAGCACGTCGATATTGAGGCCCTTTGCGGTCAGCTCTGCGGCGAGCGCGTGTCCGGCTCCTGCGTGGCCGAGATCGGCGGTAAGCGCATCTACCGTTACCCCGTGCTTCGACGAGAGATCGTCGCCGAGGGCTTGGAGCTTTCCGGTGGAGCGGGCCACGAGCACGAGATCGTGGCCCTTGGCGGCGAGTTCACGGGCGAGCTCTTCGCCGATGCCACCGGAAGCACCGGTGACGAGGGCAAGCGGACGGGTGGAGGTGTTCATGATGTTTCCTTTCGGGTCGCAGTGAATCGCGACGTGGTGAGCAGTGCCCCGGCCAGGGCGGTGAGAGACACGACCAGCTCTTCAGCGAAGTCCACACGCAACGCGTCGAGACCCGCATCGGTGATGGCCTTGGCGGCTACCTCGGGCGGAAACGCGACACCGTGAAGCCCGGTGACGGCCGCGTGCACGTGGAGCAGGAACCGGGCCCCCAAGCCATCAACGAGACCGAGCGCCGAATCGATCTGCGAACCGGTGGCAAGCAGTCGCTCGTGGAGATGTTGCTTCCACGTGATCGCCGCGTCGAGGGAGATGTTGCGCTCGAACACGGCGCTGCACGACGCCAACAGCGGCGCGAGGCGCGGACGTTCAACGACGGCTTCGGCGACGAGGCGGGCGACCCCGTTCGCACTTCGCCGACGTCGGATCCCGAGCGCGAGGGCGTCGAAGAAGCCGTCGAGCTCGCGAGTGGTGAGCAGAAGGAGTAGTTCCTCGCGGGTTGCCGCATAGCCGTAGAGGGTGGTTCTTGTGAGACCGGCCGCGTTCGCCACCTGGTCGAGCGTGAGGTCGGTCCCGACCTCGTCGAACCAGAGTGCCGCCGCGTCGAGGATCGCGGTGCGGCGAATGGTCTTCGCTTCCTCCGACCGGGCTCGCAGCATCGGACGATGTTAACCGACGTAGCGTCGGTTAAGTGCGCCTACCGCGAAGCGTTCGTCACGATGACGGCGACGGCCGCCGATGCCACGGTGACGAGGTCGTGCGGCGACAACTCGATCTCGAGCCCCCGTCGTCCCGCCGAGACGAACACGGTCTCGTGGTCCAGCAACGAGGCGTCGATCACCGTGGAGAGCTTCTTGCGCTGGCCGAGTGGAGACACACCCCCGAGCACGTAACCCGTCGAGCGCTCCACGTCGCTCGGTGGCGCCATCTCGGCCCGTTTCGAACCGACGGCCGCAGCGAGTGCCTTGAGATCGAGCTGCCCATCGACCGGCACGACACCGACGACCAACTCCGGTCGGGTGTTTCGCGTCACCGAGGCGACAAGCGTCTTCGCGACGCGCTTCGGCGAAACGCCCATTCGTTCCGCCGCTTCGAGACCATAGGACGCGACCCCCGGGTCATGGTCGTAGGAGTGCAGCGTGAACACGACCCCGGCTGCCGCGGCAACCTGGGTCGCCGGCGTTCCCTTTGCGCTCAACGAACGGCACCGACGATCTCGTCGATGTCGGCAATCAACCCCGGCGCCCGAAGGCGGTTGGCGACCGCAGCCAACGCTTCATGCGCCCCGGGCACCTCCGCCCACGCCTGGGCGCGGAGCACGAGCGCTCCGGCGAGCCCGCCAACCGTCGGCGCTGTGACCTCGACGTGATCACCCCGGCGAATACGGCACTCGGCCAGGACGGCCTCGGCGGCGATCCTTGGCAGTTCGCGACGTGAGCGATTGGCCGAGTCGATCACCAGGCTGGCCAGACGCTCAGCACCATCGAGGTCACCGATCGACGCAAGACCTGCCGCCGCCGGGACATACCCCACGATGGCCTGATGGCGGCCGAGCCCGTCGTGTCCGGGAATGAAGTTCGCCTCGCGGAGCTCACCGAAGCGACCCTCGAACAGCGCTGTCTCCATTTGGATCACGGACGCTAGCGACGAGAACGGGTCGATCCCGTCGATCGGCCGGAACGGCCGGCCCGGATCGAGCGACGCATCGACAGCTGCCAGCAGCGCCCGCTCACCCGATGAACTATGCGTGCTTACCGCGTGGGCTTCTTCCGCGGCGGCGCGGGCACCCACGACGTCGCCGTCGTTGCGCAGGAGGCTCGCCTTCAGGCAGAGACCCTGCAGCATCGAATCGGTCCAGCCCAGCGACTTCGTCAGGCCAAGGTGTTCGTCGATCCAGGAGCGGGCCGTCATTGTCTCGACGGAACCGCCGAGGCGCGTGGTCAGGTAGCTGTGCCACTGGAGGGCCGTAAGGGCGGCGACATGCTTCGACCGATCGCCCAGCTCCAGGGCATAGGCCAGTCCTTCCTGCAGCCACGTCTCGACGTCTGGATGATCGGGTCGCACCAGGGCCCGGAAGCTCACGGTGGCCAGCTCGCCAGAGCGGTTCGACTCGGCGCGGAACAGCTCCAGCCCCTTCACCAGCTCTCCATCGGCCTCCCCCATCCGTCCGCCGAGAGCGAGCGCGACGCCTTTGTTCGAATGTGACCATGCCTCCTTCACGCGGTCCCCGATCGCCGACCACCTCTCTGCGGCATCGTCGAAGGCCACGAGCGCCGCCGGGAGGTCGTCGTCGGTCAGCGCGTTGGCGCGTACGAGAACCCGTTCGGCATCAATACGCGGATCACCGCTCGGCTCGGGGAAGAGTTCCAGCAGACGCCTCGCTTCGCCATTGTCCGAGTCGATCAGCGCACGGGAGAGCTCCAGCAGCGTGTGTGGGTCACGCTGCCCCAGGGCGACGGACTGCCGCAATGACGCAATGCCCTCGGGACGGCGCGAGCGGTTGAGCGCCTCGAGCCCGGCCGCGGCGAGCGCCTCGGCGGCCCGAGCCCGGAGCTCGATGTCCTCGGGCGCCTGCTCACTCGCCCGGCTGAGGTGCCGGGCACGGTCGTCGAGATCGGACGACAGGTCCACCATGCGCCGATGCCGCTCCACGCGAATCGTACGGGGCATCGTCTCGTAGGCCACCTCCCGCAGGAGTGGCTCGGTGATGCGCAAGGTGCCGTCGGGCCGGTGCCGCACCACGCCGGCGTTCGTCAGCCCGCTGATCCCTTCGGCGATGCTCGATCCGCCGAGTGCGACCAACTGCTCCACCGTGGCGGTGTCACCGATCACGGCGAAGTCCTGCAGGGCCGCCCGCTCCGCAGCAGTGAACGTGTCGAGGCGGGCGGCCAGCACGGCACGGAGACTCACCGGCCATTGCTGGCGCTCCACCGACTCCGGCCCATGAAGGGCCGCGAACGCCAGGAGTTCGCGGAGGAACAACGGGTTGCCGGCCGCCCACGCCAACAGCGCTGGGTCGGGCTCGGACTCGGGCTGCCAGAGCCGAGCGAGGATCCGTGAACCCTCGAGGGTGAGCGCGCGCAGTCGCAACGTGCTGGCCATGGAGAAGCTCGTCAGCCAACGGCCTTCCGGCCGGCCAGCGAGCACGACGAGCATCGGAAGATCGATCACCTGGGCGATGAAGCTCGTGAGGAACTCGATGCTGGTCGAAGCCATGTGGACGTCTTCGATCACGACGAGGATCGGCCGCTCCGTGGCGCGCATCTCGGCGAGGCGACGGAGTGCCCAGACCTGTTCCTTGCGCAACGCCGCCGGGTCGATGTCGAGAAGCGACGCATCGATCTCGCCGCCCAGCGAGCGGACGCGTCGGTCGATGGCCTCGTCGGTGCTCGGGCCGAGCTGGGCAAGGAGGTCGCCACCGACCCGTACTCCTCCGGCGCCGCCGTAGGGGGGATACGACGATCGGATGACGAGGGCGTCGTCGCCGATCCGGTCGATGAGTTCGTCGAGCAGTCGGGTCTTGCCGATCCCGGCGTCGCCGGTGAGCAAGACGGTGCCGAGACGACGAAGCGACGCCGCCCGCTTCCACTGCGACAGCAAGAAGTCGAGCTCCTCGATGCGGCCGACCATCGGTACGACTTCGGCCGTCACCGCAAGGCTCTGGGCCCGCAACGACATGGCCTGGTGCACCTCGACGGGTTCGCGTTTGCCCTTCAGTGTCATCGGCGGCCGATCGCGGTAGTGGATACGGCTCGCCGTGAGCTCGTACGTCACCGGACCGACCAGAACCTCGCCTTCCTTCGCCGCCTTCTCCAGCCGAGCGGCCACGTTCACCGGATCACCCATCACGGTGACCGAACCGCCGGCGAGCGCCGTGGCCATGACCTCGCCGGTATTGACCCCGATCGCGAATCCGAGCCCGGTATCGGTCCGCTGCATGGCAAGGGCAGCAGCGACGGCGCGTTCGGCATCGTCCTCGTGCACCTGCGCGAGTCCGAACACCGCCATGAGCGAGTCGCCGATGTACTTGTCGATGGTGCCGCCATGGTCGGCGACGACATCGCTGAGCTGGCGGAACGCCGCGTCGATCACCCTGGCGATGTCTTCGGGGTCGGTGTCATCGGCCAGCTTGGTGAAGCCGACGACGTCAGCAAAGAGCACCGTGACCAGGCGGCGCTCCTCGGGAGAGCTCGCCCGATGCAGGTCGAGGGCGGTCCCGCAGTTCCCGCAGAATGAGAAGGGCACCGGCGTGACGAAGCCGCACGCGTCGCAGGGCGTCGCTGCCAGACGCTGTCCGCACGATCCACAATGCCGAAAGTTGGCGGGGTTCTCCGACCGGCAGTGACCACATTCCATCGCCCCGACGACGATACTGCCGCATCAGGCCGTCGTGTCCGGCCAATACCGCCGCAGATCCAACCAACTCCACCGCACATCACCTGTCTCGTGCCGCACATCGCAGCCGTCCTCTCCCCCACATCACCGAAGCTCCGCCGCACATCGCCCGTCCTGTGCCGCACATCGGCGAATAGTGCGTGAAAAACAGCGTTTCGGACCGATGTGCGGCACGGCAGGACCGATGTGCGGCGTGGCAGGACCGATGTGCGGCGTGGCAGGGCCGATGTGCGGCACGGCAGGGGCCATCTCGGGGGCGTCGTGTAGACGGCGGGCGTCAGGTCCGCAGCGGGCGCCATCGCAGCGGGGCGGACCTGAGGGGGCGGCGCGGCCTACGAGCGTTTGGGGTAGTCGTAGAACCCGACGCCGGTCTTTCGTCCGAGCATGTTCGCCGTGACCATACGACGCAGCAGCGGCTGGGGTGACACGTGAGGGTCACGGGTCTCGGTGAAGAGGGCTTCGAGGATGGCCACACTCGTATCGATGCCGACCAGGTCGAGGAGGGCGAACGGACCCATCGGGAACCCGCAGCCGCCCTTCATCGCCTTGTCCATGTCGTCGCGCCCGGCGACGCCGTTCTCCAGCAGGCGCACCGCGTTGTTCAGATACGGGAAGAGCAGGGCGTTGACGATGAACCCGGCCCGGTCCTTGACCACCACCGGGTCTTTCCCGCACTCACGCGCAAACGCCCGGGCCCGCGCGATTGTCGTCGGCGCGGCGGTGATCTGGTTGACGACCTCGACAAGCGACATCGCCGGGGCCGGGTTGAAGAAGTGGATCCCGCACACCAGTTGGGGCCGCTTGGTCCGCATCGCGAGCTCGACCACCGGCAGCGTCGAGGTGTTCGTGGCCAGGATTGCACCGGGTTGGCACACCTCGTCGAGCACCCCGAAAACGTCGCGCTTGCGCTCGAGGTCCTCCACGATCGACTCGAGAACGAGATCGCATGCCGAAAGGTTGTGCATGTCGTTGGTCGTCGAGAGGCGGGCCTGCGCAGCGTCACGTTCGTCGAGTGTGAGCTTGCCCCGCTCGACCTGGCGGTTCAGCGACGATGCGAACGACGCTGCAGTCTCGTCGGCGCGTTCCTGGCTCCGCGACGCAACGATGACGTCGAAGCCGGCCCGGGCGACAACCTCGGCCACGCCCGCGCCCATGATGCCGGAGCCGACGATTCCGACCGTTCGGAAGCCCGGCGGTTGCGCCGACTCCTCGGATGTCGCGGTGGTCTCGGGTGCTGTTGCCATCAGGGAACCGTAGACGCGAGGCACTAACGTCCCGCAAGTCGAGACGCGTACCCAAAACGCTTTGCGTGAAGTCGGCGACGCACCAAACAAGGAGGCTTGGGTGAACGCACCAACGACCGGATGGCTCGCTCTGCACGGAGGTTCGGGGTGGCTAGCCAGCGCAGACGTCGCCCGGCGCGTACTGGGCACCGCACGTACGCTCACCGTCGTGCCGACCGCCGCGGCGTTCGAGAACCCCACCGCAGCTACCACGTCGGCCGTCGAATGGTTCGCCCCACTCGGCGTCACGGTCGTCACGAGCGGGGTGCTCACCCGCCACGATGCGAATGACCCCGAGCACGTGGCCGTGATCGCGTCAGCCGAGGCGCTCCTGTTCGCCGGCGGCCAGCCGCTGCATCTCCGATCGGTGATGTCGGGGTCGCTCGCCTGGTCCGCGGTGCTCGATGCATTCGCCCGCGGTGTCCCGATCATCGCCGAGGGCGCCGCCGCGTCGGCGCTCGGTGATCCGATGCTCGATCCCCGCGGTGGCGCGTTCACCATCGGCCTGGGCCTCATCACCGGCATGGCGATCCTGCCCGGGAGCGACACCTGGCTGGCGGACCGGCGGGCGCGCACGCTGCGTCTCGCCGGATCCAATGCTCTCGCCCTCGTTCCTTCGACGACCACCCTGCTGCGCAGCCCCGCGGGCGAATGGTCGAGCGAGGGCGGATCCGGCGTGACCTTCGTCGGGAGGCAGGCGTGAGGAAGGCCGCAACCGCCGCGGCCGTCGGCGCGGTGATGTCTGTCGCCGCGCTGGCCGGGTCTGCTTCCGCCGAAGGGCCGAGAACGCTCGATGTGCGAGTCCATCCGTCGCTGAAGATGACCGTTGTCGCCTCGCGACTCCGCGCTCCCCGCGGACTCCTTGCCATGAGCGATGCTCGGACGAGGTTGGGCCGCGTCCCTGACGAGTACGTTCCCTTCCGATAGGTGATTCACCTACGATACGGACCACACCGGTTCAGGTTCCCGCCACCTGCTCCGGTGAGGTCCCCGGGTTGAGGCTCCGCCGCCTCCCTGGGGACCGCCTCATATTTCCGGAGGTCGGGAGTCCCGCGAGGGCGTCTTCCCGTTAGCGTTGGGCCGGATGCCGCCACGACGGGAACCCGACTGGAAGCAGGCGCACGGCCCTTCCCTTGCGTCGACGCTCAGCCGCGCGTTGGCCAAGCCGAGCGGCGGGTGGTTCGTGCTCGGGTCCCGAAGAACCCTCCGCTCCAGGCCGTCCCGGCCCCAACGCCACACCGTCGACGGCCTCGAACTGGTCACCTGGGTCGGCGATCACGGTGTCGCTGCGGCTCCGGCGGCGTGTCCCCATCTCGGGGCGCATCTTGCCGACGGCCGGGTGAACGGGGCCGGCAACCTCGTCTGCCCCTGGCACGGGCTGGCGCTCCCCGCACGGCGGGGCGAGCGCGTCGACGGCCAAGGCCGTTGGTCTCCGCTGCCGGTCCACGATGACGGAGTGCTGGTCTGGGTCCAACTCCACCCGAGCGCCGAGGACAACGTCGACGCGCCGATCATCACGAAGCGGCCGGACCGCTTTCTCGACGCCGTGATCCGTCGCAATGTCACTGCCGAACCGGCCGACGTCCTCGCCAACCGACTCGACCCGTGGCACGGCGTCCATTTCCACCCGTACGCCTTTGCCTCACTCGAGGTTCTGGCCGCATCCGACGACGCACTCGACCTCCGCGTCGCCTACCGGGTCACGCCCCGTCATCGCATCGAGGTGGAAGCCCGATTCGACTGCCCGGATCCGCGAACGATCGTCATGACGATCATCGGTGGCGAAGGAACCGGCTCGGTCGTCGAAACCCACGCCACGCCGATGGTGCACGCTGCGCCCGGGGTGGCTCCTCGCACGGCAGTCATCGAGGCGACGCTCGCCACGAGCGACCGACCCGGGTTCACCACGATGCTCAAGGGCGCGTCTGTCGCGAGGCCGATCATCGCCGCAATGGCCTCGCGCCTGTGGCGCGACGACGCCCGGTATGCCGAGCGCACCTACGCCCTACGCGCCCGTGGATGGCGGCCCGGACAGCCGTAGGCAGCAGCGCGGCCGGGGCGGATCTCGCGCCCAATACTCGCCGAAAAGCGCAGAAATGGCGAAGTCTGGCTCGAGATGGGTTCGAACTGCTCATCAAATGGGCGCGTGAGCATGAAGTCCGCCGATCGCGAGAACTATCGCGGGCCGGGTTCGGGCACGACGGAGTGCTTCGACGCGACCACCAGCCAACGCATCGCGTAGCCACTCAGCGAGAGCGGCACATCACCGCGGACCCGCTCGCCGTGGAGCGCATCGAACCACACATCCCCCGCCGGCGGCGGACCGACCGGAGCAATGGTCACCGTCTCGGCAGAGAACGAAGCAACGATGAGCACCGGGCCGTGCAGCGGGTGCCACCGGCGTATGCCGAGCACCCGATCGCTCCCCGTCGAGAACGCGTCGGTGGTTCCGCCCGAACGGAGTTCCGGTGTGGCAGCACGCGCAGCGGCGAGTTGTCGGAACCGGGCGAAGACCCGACCCTCGACCGTGCTCGGATCCCGACGTCGTTCGGCAACGGACCAATCCATCATCGGCCGGTGGATCCATCGACTGTCCGCCGCATGGGCAGGATCATCTGTGTACGTATGGTCATTGGCCAACGCGAGCTCGTCGCCCATGTAGACGAGCGGAATCCCACCGAAGGCGAACGCCAGTCCGTAGAGCATCAGCAGGCGACGGACGCCGAGATCCAGCGCGACGAGATCACCACTGCCACGCGCCGTGTCGATCCCGACGAGTGCGGCGGCCGATCCGCTCGTGCGCTCGTCAGCAGTGTCGTCATTCGCGGAGAATGCGACACCGGACGAATAGCTCCCGGCGAACGCGCCACGGTAGAACTCGGCGAGGAACCGGCGGTGCGCACTTCCCGACAGGCCGACAAGCGCGGCGTCTTCGTCGGTCACCGCCCAGCCGATGTCATCGTGACAGCGCACGTAGGTGCACCACGTGGCCCATGAGGGGATCTGCGACATTCGCGAAAGCGCCTGCGCGGCGAGCCGCACGTTCCTCTCGGCGAGCGCCGACCACCCGATCACCATGAGTTGGTTGTGATAGGCGAGCTCACACTCGCGACGCTGGCGCGACCCGTAGGCCCCGAGGTAGTTCACGAGGTCGTCGGGTCCGACGATTGCCTCTGCCTGCAGGATCGTCGCAGGTGCGGCGACGCTCAACATGGCGCGGAGCACCTGGGCGATCAAGTGCGCCTCCGGTTGGTTCTGGCAGTTCGTTCCCGGCCGCTTCCAGGTGAAGGCCACCGCATCGAGGCGCAGCACGTCGACGCCAAGATTCGCGAGGAAGCACATGACGTCGAGCATCTCGACGAGCACGTCGGGATTGGCATAATTCAGGTCCCACTGGAACGAATTGAACGTCGTCCACACCCATCGACCCATCGCGTCGTTCCACGTGAAGTTGCCGGGAGCCATCGTGGGGAAGACCTCGGGAAGGCTGCGTTCCCAGCGGTCCGGCTCGACGCGGTCGGGGTAGGTAAGAAAATATGCGCGCTTTGCTTCATCGCCGGCTATCGCTTCGAGAGCCCACGGGTGCGTGTCGGCAGTGTGGTTCATCACGAGATCGATGCACACCGCCGTGTTCCGTTCGTGCAGGTCGATGATAAGCGCGCGTAGATCATCGATCGTGCCGAGAAGGGGATCGACGTCGCGATAATCCGCGATGGCGTATCCGCCATCGTTCTCGCCTTCGCGCGGACGCATCACCGACATCAGGTGCACGTAGGTGATCCCGAGCTCGCCGAGATAGTCGAGATGTTTGGCGACGCCGCCGAGATCACCACCGAACCGATCCGCGTAGGCCACGTAGCCGATCACCGTGTTGGACTGGAACCAGTCCGGCGTCAGTTGAGCGGCGCGGTCCCGTTCCAGCAACTCCGCTGTTCGAGCCGCGGCCGCACGTTCGCTCACCGCGCACAGCCAGTCGAAGAGCGTGCCCGCATCATGGTCGGGGTACAGCGCGCCGAGAATGTCGACGACGGACGATCGCACGATCGCCGCCCGAGCCGTCACCACATTCGCCACGCGTGCCCCTTCCGCAGCTCCATTCCGATGCCATGGCCCCGGACCCGGACAACGCGTCCGCGCACCAAGTGTACGGACACGCGCAAACGCTTTCAGGAGTCGACCGGGCTGCCGCGTCGACGACGCTGCCATGCCTGCAGGCTGGCAAGAACGCCCCTGGTGGGCACCGACCAGATCGGCTCGGGTGCCACCCCCAACGGGGAGAGGAGTGCATTCGCGGCGAGGAAGCCACTGGTCACCGCCCGCTCCATCAGGGCCGTCGGAAAGGAGAGACGGACGTGGTCGCCGGCCAGGACGACGCGGGGGTGCGGGGTCGTGACCGGCAGCCGACCGGCATAGGAGCCCACCTCGAAGCTCGGGCAGTCGGCGCGCAGGAGGAGTCGTTCGTCGAGGATCTTCGCGTCACCGGTCTCCGGGTAGACGCCGCGCAACTGCTCCAGGAGATCGCGCCGCACAAGCGCCTCGTCGTGGTGATGCGAGACCGGGAGCGCGTAGGCGTGCAGTTCCACGACGCTGCCACCGGTGCGGCGGGCCCAGCTCCGGGCCTCGTCCTGGTAGCGGTGGACGCACGAGATGTTGTCGAGGATGCCGAGCGCCGCAGTGCCGGCGAACGGTGCCCGGTCCGGGTGCACGTCACGATCGAGCCAGAGCCGGAGCACGGCGAACGGCGGCGCCTGGCGGCGCGTCGCCACCTTGGCGAGCCACTCGGTTTCGCCTCGACCGATCCACGGGTTGTGTTCGACGATTCCGCGCAACGCGTCGACGTTGGTCGCCAACACCACCGCCTCGGCGTCTCCCGGTTCCGGGAGCAGGTCGACCGGATCCCCGACGGTGATACGGACACCGAGCGATTCCGCGTAACGCTGTAATGGGTTCCACACCGCCTCGCCGAACGGGCCGTCGAGGACATCGAAGAGGATCCCCTCGGCCGAGCCGCAGAAGTAGAGGTGGAACATCATCAACATCTCGCCCGCCGACATGACCTCCTCGGGGTTGAAGAACGAGTGGGCGAACACTTCGAAGAGCATCCGGCGGGCGACGGCCGGGAAGTTGACCTGGTCGAGGTACTCCTTCGCGCTGATCTCATCGAAGCGGGCATAGGTGTCGTCGCCGTCGAAGGCCAGCATCTCGGCCGCCGCCTCTCCGTTGATGCCCCGCAGCCCGGCCAGATTCAGCGTGGGCGTGCGCTTCACGAGCACGGCCAGATTCAGCGGCGGCATCGCCGGCAGCGAGGCGAACGACTGGAACGAGCCGTTCGGGCCGAAGAGCGGATAGTCGTCGCACTCCCGAAGGAACGACAGGGACGGATCGACCCGACGAAGCAGGGCACGGGCGTTGTAGTACTGCCGGAAGAAGGCGTGAAACCCCCGCTCCATCTGCATCGGTCCACCACCTGCGGCATCGTTGAGGATGTCGGGCCACGAGGAGAGCCGTCCGCCGAGGACCGGCCCGGCCTCCTGGACTGTCACCTCTGCGCCCCGCTCGGCCAGCGACACCGCGGCGGCCATACCGGCGAGCCCACCGCCGACAACGGTGACCCGCAGACCCGGGTCGACGCCGAGTCGAGTCGACTGCCCGGCGGGGTCGGGGCTGACGATCTTCACGGCGCGTCGGTCGCGGCCCCCCGGAGCGCGGGTCACGGGCGGGTTGCCGCCGGGCGGCGGGCCAGGAACGAATGCACGATGTCCTTCTGCCACCCGTCCATCGGCTCGGTATGCACGTCGTCGAAGCCATGACGCCGGAGGCGGTCCTCGAACTGCGGTCGGCCGTCGAAGTCGAGCACGCTGCGCCACAGGTAGCGGTAGATGCGGGTGTGGCGGGCAGCGATGAAGCCGGACGGGATGATGATTCCCCATGCCACCGCCGTCCAGGTGCCCTTGGACCGGGGCGAATGGGCCACGGAGTACTCGTGGAAGCAGATCGGCGCGCCGGGCTTGAGCAGCGGCAGGAGTCGGGCGAGGCACTCGTCGGCGTCAGGCATGTTGCGTATCCCGTAGGCCATAACGATCCCGTCGAGGGCGAGTTCCTCGGGAGCCACGCCGAACACCCCGGCGACCGCGGCGGCGGGATCCATGGCGTCACCGTGGACGAAGCGCACGCCGGCCTGGCGCAACGCCGGCTTGGCCCGAGCGAGCTCGAGCATGCCGTTCGACGCGTCGAGTCCGACGATCTCGGCGTGGGGATAGCTCGCCAGGAGCCCGGCGGTGGAGAGCCCGGTCCCGCAGCACAGATCGAGCAGCCGCATGCCGCGGCCGCCGTCGCCGAGCCCCAGCCGGGCGGCGGACAGCGCCAAATGCTCGACGTAGCCGGGGTTGCGTTTGACCAGCAGGTCGTAGTGCCCGGCCACCACGTCGAAATCGGCCGGAACCTCGCGCTTGCGCGAACGGAGTGAAACGGACGAGGTGGACACTGCCGACGAACGTAGTTCTTCGAGTCGCCTACCCCGTCCCGGACCGCAAGTCGTCCGGGCGGGGTCGGGAGTCCCTCCCATCACTTGTCCAACGACCTCTCTTGGGCCACTTCGCCCCGACCCCTGTTGCAATCTCGTGAACCGGAGCCAAGTTCTGATTGCTGCACCCTGTTCAGCCCGTTATCGTCACGAGGGACCAAACCCGGTCCGCAGAACCGCTCGCGCGGAGTGCGGCCCCTACAACACACCCTCGGAGGGTCCAACTCCATGAAGATCACCCGCAAAGCCGTTGCCGGCGTCGCGATGATCAGTGCCGTTGCACTGATCGCCGCTCCGGCCGCGCAGTCGCAGGATACGAAGTCCGTCGCTCTCATGTTCGACTTGACGGGGCGAGGCGACAAATCGTTCAACGACGCCGCCGCCGCCGGCCTGGATCAGGCAAAGAAGGAATTCCCCACTCTGAAGGCCACCGAGTCGGTTCCGTCGGGTGCCGACGGTGACCGGGCTGAGCGCCTCAAGACCGTCCTTGCCGACAAGAACGGTGCCGTCATCTGCGTCGGCTTCCTCTGGACGCCGGATTGCTCGAAGGGTGCCGCGGCAAACCCCAATGTGTTCTTCGCCTCGATCGACGACAGCCTCTCGTACCAGGACGGTGACAACAAGGGCAAGCCGATCCCGAACTCGGCCGGCTATAGCTTCGCCGCCAATGAGGGCTCCTACTTGGTCGGGTACGCCGCCGCACTGAAGTCGAAGACCGGCAAGGTCGGCTTCCTCGGTGGCGTCGAGATCGATCTGATCAAGAGCTTCGAGGCCGGCTTCGAGGCCGGCGCCAAAGCCGCCAAGAAGAACATCAAGATCACCCAGAAGTACGCCTCAGCACCGCCGGACTTCTCCGGCTTCACCGACGTGCCGAAGGGCAAGGCAATCGCTGCGGCCATGTATAAGAGCGGTATCGACGTGATCTACGTGGCCGCAGGGTCCACCGGCAACGGAGCGTTCATTGCGGCCAAGGAATCGGGCAAGAAGCCCGGTCAGATCTATGCCATCGGCGTCGACTCCGACCAGTACCAGACCATCTCGCAGGCCAACGGCCGTGACTACATCCTCACGTCGATGCTGAAGAAGGTCGATGTCGCCACCACCAACTTCATCAAGGCATATGTTTCCGGCAAGCCGATCACCGGCCCCCAGAACCTTGATCTGAAGGCCGGAGGTGTGGACTTCTCGAAGAGCAACACCAAGCTCCTCGACGCAAAGACCATCGCCAAGATCGAGAAGGTCAAGGCCGACATCATCGCCGGCAAGATCGTCGTGCCGACCACGCCGACCCGCAAGTAGTCGTTCGGCGCCACCGCGCCGAGAAGACGTACCTTCGTTCGGGGCGACCTTCGGGTCGCCCCGTTTGCATTTCTGCTAGGAAGGCGTGGCCATGACGCAGATGCCGACGTCCCCACCACGACGCAGCAAGGAACAGCGAACGCAATGACTGATCAGGTAGCCGGGGACGGCGGCACCGTTGCCATCGAACTCCGCGACATCGTCAAACGATTTCCCGGTGTCGTCGCCAACGACGGGGTGAACCTCCGGGTGGAGACCGCAACGATCCACGCCATCGTCGGGGAGAACGGTGCCGGCAAGTCGACGCTGATGAAGACGCTCTACGGTGCCCATCAGCCCGACGAAGGAACGATCTCCGTGAACGGCGTGCAGCAGACCTTCCGCACGCCCAAAGACGCCATCGCCCATGGCATCGGCATGGTGTTCCAGCACTTCATGCTCGCCGACAACCTCACCGTCTGGGAGAACGTGGTGCTCGGCGACGAACCGGGTACCCAGTTCAAGCTCGATGCGAAACAGGCACGCGCCCGTATCCGCGAGCTCAGCGCGAGCTACGGGCTCGACGTCGATCCCGACGCCTACATCTCCGACCTCGGCGTCGGACAGCGCCAGCGCGTCGAGATCTTGAAGGTCCTCTACCGCGGAGCCAAGATCTTGATCCTCGACGAACCCACCGCGGTGCTCGTGCCACAGGAGGTCGACGAGCTCTTCGCGTCGCTGCGCGGGCTCGTCGCCCAAGGCGCCACCATCATCTTCATCTCCCACAAGTTGCTCGAGGTGCTCTCGGTAGCCGATGCCATCACGGTGATTCGGGCGGGCAAGACTGTCGCCGAGGTCGCCGATCCGTCGAAGGTGACCGCCCGTGATCTCGCCGAGATGATGGTCGGCAGCGAGCTCCCGACCCCCGAGACGCACGGCAACACGATCCGCGACGAGGTCATGCTCAGCGTCGCCAACCTCGACGTACCAGGGTTGGGCAAGCTCGCGCTGCACAGCATCAACCTCAAGGTCCGCGCCGGCGAGATCGTCGGAATTGCCGGCGTCGAGGGCAATGGCCAACATGAGCTCCTCGAGGCGATCATGGGGCTGCGTCCCCTGACGCGGGGAACTGTGGAGTTCGGCGGCGTCGACGTCACGCGCTGGTCCACCAAGGACCGCCGCGAGGGCGGGCTCGGCTACGTTCCCGAGGACCGCCAACGCGACGCGCTGGTCCTCACCTTCCCTCTGTGGGAAAACAGCGCGCTGGGGCACCAGGGAGCCGAGCCGTTCTCCGATGGCCACTGGATGGACAACGACGGCTGTCGGGCGTTCACCCAGGAGGCGATCGACACGTTCGACGTGCGAACACCCGGAACCGATGTCGCCGCGGTCGCCCTTTCCGGTGGGAACCAGCAGAAGCTGATCGTCGGTCGGGAAATGCTGACCAAGCCGAGGGTGCTCATCGCCGCACACCCCACCCGCGGCATCGACGTGGGTGCCCAGGCAGCGGTCTGGGACGCCATGCGCGACGCTCGGGAGAAGGGCCTCGGCATCCTGCTCGTGTCCGCCGACCTCGAAGAGCTCATCGGGCTGTCCGACCGCCTCCTCGTCCTCTTCCACGGCGAGATCGTGGCCGAGCTCGATCCGGGCAAGACCAACGCCGCCGAGCTCGGCAGCTACATGACCGGCGCACGGAAGGGCGACGCGGCATGACGAATATCAAGAAGACACTCACGCCGGCGGCGCTTGCCATCGCCATTGCCTTTGCGATTGCATCGGTCGTCCTCCTCGTCTCGGGTCACAACCCGCTCACCGCCTACCGCGCGATGTGGAAGAACTTCGCCAGTCTCGACGGCGTGATCACCGCCGTGAACGTCGGCGCCCGCTATTACGTGAGCGCTGTTGCCATCGCGATCGCCCTGAAGATGAACGTCTTCAATATCGGCACGAGCGCGCAGTATCAGTTGGCAGCGATGTTCGGGGCAGTCGTCGGCGCTGCCATCGATCTCCCGGCGCCGTTGCACGTCGCCGTGACCCTGCTGACGGCGATGGCGGCCGGGGCGATCTGGGCATCGTTCATCGCCATCCTCAACGTCACCCGGAACGTGAACCCCGTCCTCACCGGCATCATGCTCAACGGAATCGGGCTGTCGCTCATCAGCTATCTGATGCAGAGCAAGTGGACGCACTTCCGCGATCCGAACCGGCCCGAGTACGGCTCGACCCGGCCGATCCCCAAGAGCGGACAGCTCCCCGTCTTCAAGATCGGTGACGCCAAGATCCAGAGCTACGTCCTGATTGCCGTGGTGATCGGTATCGCGTTCTACCTGATCGTCTACCGCACCCGGTTCGGTTTCGACCTGCGGGCCTCGGGCGGCAACGCGTCGGCGGCACGATCCTCGGGGATCAATCCGAAGCGCATGATGATGATCACGATGCTGCTCTCGGGCGCATGTGCCGGACTGATCGGGATGGGAATCGTGCTCTCGGCCAACGATCAGCTTTCCTACGGTGACCGCTTCCCCGGCGGGCTCGGGTTCACCGGCATCGGCATCGCCCTGCTCGGGCGCAACCATCCGATCGGGGTGGCCGCAGCAGCATTCTTGTGGGCGGCGCTCGACCAGGGCGCCCGCGGTCTCGTCACCGTCGGCATCCCGGGTGAGATAGCCGTGATCCTCCAGGGCTCGTTGCTCTTCATCGCCGTCATCGTCTATGCCGTGTGGGAACGCAAGACGCTGGCCTCGATCATCCGGGAGGCGGCGGCGAGAACGCACGCTGCGAAATCGCAGGGAGCAGGCGCATGACAACCATCCGTCTGAACGGATGGCAGCGTGCGTCGCTGAGTGCGCTGGGTGTCGTCCTCCTCCTCTCGATCTCGGCGCGCTTGTTCGACGCGCCGGGACTGACGGGATCATCAACGGTCAGCACGGCGCTCGGCTTCGCTGTGCCGGTGATCCTCGCCGGACTCGGCGGTCTCGTCGCCGAGCGCTCCGGAGTGTTCAACATCGGTCTCGAAGGCATGATGATCATGGGCACGTGGGGCGCCGGCTACCTCGGCTGGCACTTCGGGCCGTGGGGTGCGCTCCTCGGCGGAATGATCGGCGGCTTGCTCGGCGGGGCGATGCTCGCCCTCGCCACCGTGACCTTCGCAGTGGATCAGACCGTGGCCGGCGTCGCCATCAACATCTTGTCGGTCGGCCTGGTTCGCTACCTGTCGGGCATCTTCTTCGAGGGCAAAGGCAGCGAGGGCGACCTCGGCACGATCGCGGATTCACCGTCGGTGAGGAACTTCGGGAGCAAGTTCTCCATTCCGTTCATCGGCAACTGGCTCCAGACGATCGAGGACAAGCGGTGGTTCCTGGTCTCGGACCTGGCGGGCACCGTTCGGGGCTTCACCATCGAGGTTGCCTGGTCCTCGGTTCTCCTGCTCCTGCTGATCCCGGCGATCTGGTACCTGGTGTGGCGCACTCCGTTCGGCCTGCGGCTGCGCAGCAGCGGCGAGAAGCCGGCCGCCGCCGAGTCCCTCGGCGTGAACGTCATGTTCACCCGGTGGATGGCACTGCTCATCTCCGGCAGCCTCGCCGGCCTCGGCGGCTCCTGGCTGGTGCTTGACAGTCTCAAGTACCAGCAGGGCATGACGGCGAGCCGTGGCTTCCTCGGCTTGGCCGCCATGATCTTCGGCAACTGGATGCCGGGCCTGCTCTCGATCGGGGCCCTGCTGTTCAGCTTCAGCCAATCGGTCGGTTTCCAGCTCGGACTCGAATCCCGCGCTGTCATCGGCGCCGTGGGTCTTTCGTTCCTGCTCAGCGCGGCATGGAACATCGCCAAGAAGCGGTACCGACCGGCGGTGGGGCTCGGGGTGGTTGCCGCATTCGTGCTGTGGTTCGCTTCGGCCAACGAGAACATCAACGACGCGTTGATCAAAGCCCTGCCGTATCTGTTGACCCTGATTGTGCTCACCGTGGCATCGAAACGACAGCGGCCGCCGGCGGCGAGTGGTCAGCCGTACATCAAGGGACAGGCGGGGTAGATCGGTGTCCTCTCCCCGGACGGTCGACTGGGATGCGCTGCACGCCGCCGCACTCGCCATGACCGCCAAGTCCTACGCGCCCTACTCGAAGTTCCCGGTCGGTGCCGCCGCTCTTGTCGACGACGGCCGCATCGTCACGGGCTGCAACGTCGAGAACGCGTCCTACGGTCTGGGGCTCTGCGCGGAGTGCGGACTGGTCTCGTCGCTCGTTGCGAGCGGTGGTGGACGCCTGGTGGCGTTCGTCGCGGTCCACGCCGAGGGCTACGTCCTCGCGCCGTGCGGACGCTGCCGTCAGCTCCTCCTCGAACACGGCGGCAAACAACTCCTGGTCAAGGGAGTAGGCGGCATCAAAACCCTCGACGCAATCCTCCCCGACTCCTTCGGCCCCGACGACCTGCACTGACGCGCGTTGGGAGAGAGGTTGCCCCTCTGTTCATTGGCGCTGCGCCGCTCGCCTCGCTCGACTGCTCGCAACACACAAGTGAATCCCTCGCGTTTGGGAGAGAGGTTGCCCCCACATATGGGGGCAGAACACCTCCGAACGGCGTTGGGAGGTGTTCTGCCGCATCGCGACCGGCATCGGGCCCGGCATCGGGTCGCCGCGCCGTCAGCGCGACAGGGCGGCAAGAACGACATCGAGCGCCTCGTCGCGGCGGGCGTCGAC
>JANLRD010000088.1:0-56628 GCA_031368215.1 Acidimicrobiia bacterium
TCCTCGGCGAGGAACATGTGCTCGGTGCGGCACAGGCCGATGCCCTCGGCTCCGAACGCCCGGGCGTTCTTTGCATCGGGGCCGTTGTCGGCGTTGGCGCGGACCTTGAGGCCACGGACACCCCGGCGTCCCTTGCGGACTTCGTCGGCCCAGCCGAGGATGGTGTGAAACTCGGCCGGCGGTTCGGCCGACGCCATCTCCAGCGCGCCGAGCATGACCTCACCGGTGGCACCGTCGAGGGAGATCACGTCGCCCTCGTGGACGATCACGCCATCGACTTCGAACTGCTTGTCGTCTTTGATCTTGACCTTCTCGGCGCCGACGACCGCGGGCTTGCCCCAGCCACGGGCCACCACGGCGGCGTGCGACACGAGACCACCGCGGGCGGTGAGGATGCCTTCGGCGACGAGCATGCCATGAACATCCTCGGGACTCGTCTCCGAACGCACGAGGACGACAAGCTCGCCTCGGTTCGACGCATCGACGGCCGAGTCGGCGGTGAAGTAGACCCGACCAACGGCCGCACCCGGCGACGCCCCGAGTCCCTTGGTGAGGACAAGTCCCTTGGCCGCGAACTGCGGGTGCAGCACCTGATCGAGGGCGTCGGCATCAACTCGCAGCAGCGCTTCGTCCTTGGAGATCTTCCACTTGGTGGGGCCGCTCGGCTTGGTCGCCATCTCGACGGCCATGCGCAGCGTTGCCGCACCTGTGCGCTTGCCGACTCGCGTCTGGAGCATCCAGAGCTTGTCCTGCTCGATCGTGAACTCGGTGTCGCACATGTCCTGGTAGTGCGCCTCGAGCCGGGCGAAGATCGACATCAGCTCGGCGTAACACTTCGGGAAGCGCTTCTTCAAGGCATCGAGATCCTCGGTGTTTCGGATGCCGGCCACGACATCTTCGCCCTGCGCGTTGGTGAGGTAGTCGCCGTATGGCTTGTTCTCGCCCGTCGACGCATTGCGGGTGAAGCCGACGCCCGTGCCCGATGTGTCGTCACGGTTGCCGAACACCATGGCCTGGACGTTGACGGCGGTGCCGAGATCGTGGGCGATGCGCTCGCGGACGCGGTACGCGATGGCGCGGGCACCGTTCCACGAGCTGAACACGGCCTCGATGGCACCCTTGAGCTGCACCTTGGGATCCTGGGGAAAGTCAGCCTTGGTGGCCTTCTTCACGATCGCCTTGTAGTCCTCGCAGAGCGACTTGAGCACCGCTGCGGGAATCTCGGCGTCGCTTGCCACCTTCGCCTTGTGCTTGGCCTTTTCGAAGGCGTGCTCGAAGAGCGATCCGTCGACATCGAGCACGATGCGTCCGTACATCGCCAGGAACCGGCGGTAGGAGTCGTAGGCGAAACGCTCGTTGTCCATGACCTTGGCGAGACCGACCACGGTCTTGTCGTTCAGGCCGAGGTTCAAGACGGTGTCCATCATGCCGGGCATGGAGAACTTGGCCCCGGAGCGGACGGAGACGAGCAACGGGTTCTTCGCGTCGCCGAGCTTGCGGCCCAACTTCTTCTCGATGTCGGCCACCTGGGTGAGGATCTCGGCGTCGAGCGACTTGGGCCAGCCGGACTTCATGTAGGCACGGCACGCGTCGGTCGAGATCGTGAATCCGGGCGGCACGGGAAGCCGGAGCACACTCGTCATCTCCGCCAGGTTCGCCCCCTTCCCACCGAGGAGATCTTTCAGCTTCATCGGCGCGACCTTGTGCTTGTGGTCGAACGCGTAGGCGAGCTTGGCGGGTGAAGGTGCAGCTTTTTTCGGCGCAGTCTTCTTCGGGGCGGTCTTCTTCGGGGCGGATTTCGTAGCCATGGCGGAGAGCAAGGTTACTTGCGCGAGCCCGTCCCCCGGTCGCTTTCCCCCGAGATGATGGCGGAACGCTCTTCCGCGCCCGATCGCACCAGCGTTACTTCGCCAGACAGGACGTGACGGCCTCGGTGAGTTTCGCGGTCGTCGCAGGGTCGACGCTGTTGGGATCGGTCGAGAACTTCACCATCGTCTCGACCCCGAGAGCCTTCACCATTGCCTCGGCCGCGCAGTTCGCCTGCGCGTCGGTCATCCCACCGGACTCCTTGATGCCGGCGGCGAAGAGGCCGGAAAGAAGACCGTCGCAGTTCCCGAAGGCGGTGAACACCTTCGTCATCACCTCGGTGTTCTTCGAGACGTCGCCCCCGGTGGAGAGGGCAACGAGCTCTTCGGCCGAGAACGCCTTGCCGAGTTCAGTGGCACCACAGCGACCCTGAGCCTCGTCGATCGTCGGGAGTGCCTTCTTGAATCCGGCGAAGAACGCTTCCTCCAGAATGCCGGGGCACTTCTGGAACGAGCCGACCGCCCGTGCCTTGTCCGCTGCGGAAAGACCATCGAAGCCGGCCGGGCTCTTGCCGAGGTCGATGAGCTCCTTGGCCGTGAACGCCGAGAGGATTGCGTCGGTCATGCACTCGCCCTGCTGCTTGGTCAGATCCACACCCGTCGATTCTTTGAAGCTCGCCGCGAGCTGACCCGCCATCGACGACGGGTCGTCCGAGGCCATCGCCACCGAATCGCCGGCGACCGCCTCGGTCGCTGCGGCCTCCGTGACGGCTTCGGTGGCCGGGGCGTCGGTTTCGGAGGCGAACGTCTCGTCGGCAGTTGCCTCGGTGGTAACCACCGTGGTGTCGGACGAGCCGGAGCTGCACGCACCGAGGAGCAGCGCTCCGCAGAGAGCGATTCCGACGAGGGCGAGTGAGCGGCGCATCCGAAAAGTCTAGGACGACGACTTCGCCGTGCGGTGGTTCGTGTCGCGACACTGACCGCCACGGGGTCGCTGTTACCCGGTCCCGCTCGGCACCTCGGGTCGGTGTCAGGCCCTGCTCGTCAGGCCCTGCTCGTCAGGGCCCTACTCGTCGTAGGTGTTCCGGTCGCGCCGACGCGGGGAACATTGCCCCGGCCCGGTGCAGGCAGCCCGAGCTCCTTGCGGCAGGCATCGAACGCGGCCTGGGTCTTGGCATCGAACTGCGGTCGGTTCGCGCCCTGGCCCTGCTGTCCGGTCGGCGCCGCCGGCAGGGTCACACCCTTCTTCTTCAGACAGGCGGTCATCTGCGGGTTGTTGCGGAAACCGCCACCGCCTCCGCCCCCGAAACCTCCACCGAGCCCGGGCTCGGTCCGGCACGCGTCGAACGCTGCCTGCGTCGCTGCGTCGAGGTTGCCGAACCCCCGTCCCCCACCGTTGCGTCCGCCACCGTTCTGCCGGCCGCCACCGCCTCCTCCGTTGTTGCCGCCTCCTCCGTTGTTGCCGCCACCGCCGGGCACACGGTCAGGAAGCTTGCCCCCCTTCTTCGCCACACAGTTGGCGAGCTCGGCGAACCGACCGCCGCCGGGCCCGACGCCCTCGCCGGCCGCGACGCACGACTTGGCGGTGAACGCGGTGACGTTCTGGGCCGCCTTCGTGATCGCGCCGAGCGTCGCCTTCTGCGCTGCCGCCGCCTGTCCGTTCGCTGTCTTGTACGCCGTGGCGATGGCGTCGACGTCGTTCTTGAGCGCCGCCGGCGCAAAGCGCGCCATCTTCGTCCACTCGGCAGAGATCAGCGAGAAACGGTTCTTCGCCGTGGACGGGATCGCGCCGATCGCTGCTTGCGAGGTCTGGAGTTGCGTGCAGAACGCCTTGGTGGTGTCCGTCGCCGTTGCCGCGTGTGCCGCGCTCGGCAGGAGCGGCATGGCGATCAATGCAACGGCGGCGATGGTGAGGGGAAGAGGTCGCATGGTCGTGCCTTCTGTGTCGGAGGGTCTTGTTGTTCGGGTCGAGCCGTGGAGGGTCAACTACCCGGCTGGGCGGTGGTCGTGGCGACGGTGGTCGGGGCGACCGGGACGGTATCGGCTGGGACGTCGAGCCCCGGGAGGAGACCGCCGAGGTTCGGATCGACAGTCGTGGTCGTGGTCGAGGCCGAGGCCGTGGTGGCGGGAGCAGTCGCCGCTCCGCCCGCGGTCGGGAGCCCGCCGGCGCCGAAGGCCCCGAACCCGCCGGTGCGACCCAACCCCCCGGCGTTGTTGGGAGCCCGCGTCTTGCCGACACTGACACCGACGGTGAACGAGGTGAGCGACAGGCACGCGGCGGCGAGCGCGACAGCGAGGACCTTCTGGCGAGTCGTCGCCCTCGGGCGCGGGCGCGCCCAGGCGTTGTCCTCGGTCGTGACATCAGGAACGAACGGCGTCGATTCGGAGGCAGAGGGTTCCATCGTGAGCGTTCCTATTCGTGGCGGAGCGCGTCGATCGGGCGCATGGAGGCGGCACGGTTGGCCGGATAGAAGCCGAAGAACACGCTTATGGCAACAGCGACGAACAGCGCCAGGGCGACCGAATCCCACCGCACCACCGGAACCGTGCCGGCGACCTTGAACCGGCTGCCGAAGAGCCCGACCGCGACGCCCAGCGCGCCACCTACGGCGCCGAGGACCGAAGCCTCGAAGAGGAACTGCCCGAGAATCGCCCCCTTCGGTGCTCCCACCGCCTTGCGGATACCGATCTCGCGGGTCCGCTCGGTGACGGTAACGAGCATGATGTTCATGATCCCGATGCCGCCGACGAGCAACGAGATGGCAGCGACCGCGGCGAGCAGCACGGTGAGCGTCTTCGACGAGTCGTTGCTCGACTGCAGAAGGCTTGCCTGGTTGAGCACCGCGAACGACGAGCCGTTGTTCGACGGATACCGGCTCGCCAGCACCGTGGTCACGGCGGCCTGCGCCTCGGTGGTCGTCTTGCGCGACGTGGCCTGCACGACGATCTGATTCAAGTTTGTCCGGCCGACCAGCGTGTCCTGTGCCGTCGTGATGGGTATGAACGCGATGTCGTCCTGGTCATTGTTGCCCGACGAACCCTTCGGTGCCAGGACGCCGACGATCTCGAACGCGATGTTCGAGAGCGAGATCTGCTGGCCGACGGGCTGGATCTCGGTCCCGAAGAGGTTGTCGGCGACTCGTGCACCGATCACGACAACACGTTGGCGGTCCTCGACCTCGCCGCTGTCGAAGTAGCGGCCGGACTGCACATCCCAGTTCCCGGCGTCGACCATCGCCGGTTCTGTTCCGGCCACGCGAGCCACCGTGGTCGTCGCCTCCGCGTAGGTTCCGACGATCGACTGCGCGCTTACCACCGGCACGACATTTCGGATGACGGATTTGTACTCGGGGTCACGCAACGCGATGACGTCCTTCATCGAGAGCTGCGCACCGCCACCCTGGCGCGCCCCGCGACCGAAGCCGCCCGGCAGCACCGTGAGGGTGTTCGTTCCAAGGGCGTCGAACCGTTTCGCCACAGCGATGGCCGAGCCGTTGCCGACCGAGACCAATACGATCACCGACGCCACGCCGATCAGGATGCCGAGGACGGTCAGGAAGGATCGGGTGCGGTTCGTATTGACACCTCGCAGGGCTAGGCGAAGCAGCCGGACGGAGTTCATGTCCGGGCCGCCACCCAGTGGTGGTCGGGGGAACGCTCGTATTCATCAACGCCGGAGTCGGAGAGGACGAGTCCGTCGCGCAGTCGCACCACGCGCTTCGCCCGATCGGCAACCTCCTGCTCGTGCGTGATGATCACCACCGTGCGACCCGACGCGTTCAGCTCCTCGAACAGTCCGAGGACATCGCTCGTCGATTCCGAATCGAGTGCCCCGGTCGGTTCGTCGGCGAGAAGCAGCGCCGGGTTGGTCACCAGCGCGCGGGCGATCGCCGCTCGCTGCTGCTGCCCACCGGAGAGCTCTGCCGGGGTGTGGCCGGCGCGGTCGGCGAGGCCGACCCGCTCGAGTGCGTCCATCGCCCGGCGGCGTTGCTCCTTCGAACGGACGCCCGCGTATTGCAGCGGGAGTCCGACGTTCTCGACCGCACTGGTTCGGGCAATCAGGTTGAAGTTCTGGAAGACGAAGCCGAGCTTTCGGTTGCGGGCCATCGACAGCTGGTGTTCGTCGAGCTGGGCCACGTCGATGCCGTCGAGGCGGTAGGTACCAGTCGAGGCAATGTCGAGACATCCGATGATGTTCATCAATGTCGACTTCCCCGAACCCGACGCTCCCATGATGGCGACGAACTCGCCACGCTCGACCCGGAAGTCCACTCCTCGCAGCGCATGCACGACGACCGCGCCATCACCGACGCCCATGACATAGCGGCGCGTGACCCCGGTCATCTCCACGACCGGATGCGTCATCGACGCCGTCATCCTCGACCGCCCCCGCCGCCCCCGCGGCCACCGCCGCCGAAGACCCCACCGCCGAAGCCGCCACCGCCGCCGAGCCCACCGAGACTGCCGGTTCCACCGGGCGCCGTAGCCGCCGAGATCGCCGCAAGGTTCTGCGTCGGCAGCACCAGCACGGTGCCCTCGGCGATGCCCGTCTTGATCTGGGTCGTCGAGGTCCCGCGGAGTCCCACGGTCACCTGTGTCGGCGTCTGCGACTTGGTGGCAGGGTCGAACACGGTGACCGTGCGGCGTCCGCCGAGGCTGCGAACGGCGGCACTCGGCACGGTGACCACATCGGCGGCTTCGTTGGTGACGACTTCGCTCTGCGCAGTCATGCCCGGCTTCACACCCGAGGCAACAGCAACGGCGTCGAGTTTGAGGCGCACGGCGAACGACACCACATTCGCCGATGTGTTGGCGGTGAGGGCAACCGAATCGACCGTCGCCGTCACGCTCACGTTGGGCAGAGCATCGAACGTGACGGTGGCGTTCTGACCGACCTGGAGCTTCGCTGCGTTCGCTTCGCTGAAGGCGGCGGTGACGTAGAGGTTGTCGAGGTCGGTGAGGGTGAACGCGGCCGACGATGCTGCGGCGTTGGTGTTGTTGCCTCCCCCTCCCGTTCCGCTCGATGCGGTGTCCCCAACGACCGCGGCGACAGCTATGACGGTTGCGGCGATCGGGGCGGTCAGCGAGGTCTTGGCCAGTGTCTCCTCCGCTGTCGTCAGGTTGGCCTCGGCCTGGTCGACGGCAGCCTGCGCGGACAGGACGTCGGCCTGCTTGGCCGGAGCCAGCTTGAGCATGTTGTTCAGCCTCGTGGTCTCCAGGCTGAGCCGGGACGTGCGAAGCTGCGATTCGGCATTCGCCAGCGACTGGCGGTTCTTGAGGGCGGCGGAAGCCTTCGACACCTCAGCGGTGCTCAGACCGGCCTTCGCCGACTCGATCGACTGTCCGTCCTTGGAAGCGGCGGCGTCACGGCTGATCTGGGCGTTGCGTACTTGGAGCTCGGCAGTGCGGATCGACTGGGCGTCCTTCTCCGCTGACAGCGCGGCGTTGTTCTTGGCCGTCGTCACAGCGAGGTCCGCGGCGGCGATCGACTGGGCATCGCGTTGGAGGTTCGTCGACTGCTGCAGCTTGGCGTTCGAGAGGCTGAGCTCCGCCGCGGCGATGGCCTGCGCGTTCTTCTCCGCGTTCGCGGCGTTCTGATCGAGCTGGGCCTGGGTGGATGCGGCCGGCGGGATGGCGTTCTTCCTCGCGTTCTCGAGCGACATGGCTGCGCCGTCAACACTCGCCTGGTAGGCAAGCGCAGACAGCTCTGCGTTGGACCGGACGTTCTGCAGATTCGACTTCGCGGTGTCGACGGAGGACTGCGCCGACTTGGCGTTGAACTCAGCCGTCTTTCGGACGTTGTCGAGCGAGATCTGCGCCTGGTCGAGTTGTGCCTGGGCGGAGGTGGCGTTGAGCGAACCGTTGGTCTCCGCGTTCACCGCAGTCCGTCCGGCGGCGTCCTGGCTCAGGGCCACGTTCTGTCCGTCGAAGGCCGCGGAAGCCCTCGCGTCGGAAAGCGATCGCTTCGCGTTCTCGACGTTCATAGCGGCCTGCTGGACACCGAGCACCAGCTGTTGACGCTCCGTCGGCGTCAGCCCGGCCTGCAGCTGGGCGAGCTTGGACCGCGCGACCGCCAGCGACGATCGGGCCTGACGAAGCTGGGTCTGGGCGGATGCATCATCCACCCGGGCCAGCCGCTGGCCGGCCTCGACGCGATCGCCAACCTTGACGAGTACGTCCTTGATCGTGCCTGTCATCGCGAAGCTGACGGCGCGGCTGTCACCGGCCTCGACCGAGCCCGACGCAGTCACGGTTTCGGTCACGGTACCGATCGCGGCGGTGACCGTTCTGACGGCCTGCGTGCCTGACGAGGTCCGCAGCGTCCGATACGCGAAGACGCCTGCCGCAAGGAGAACGGCAACGAGAACGACCGACAGGACACGGATTCGTCGGACTGACACGGCGCCAGTCCACCCGATGAAGTTGAGAGTCCGGTAAGGGGCCTGGGTCAGGCCTCGTGCACCGCGAAAGAACACGTGCACTGGGGAATGTCAGCCGACCCAAGGACGTCGAGCTGACCCAGTACCTGAGGCCTACAGACGGTTGACCAGATACGCGAGGAGTTCGGCGACGGGCACGCGCTCCTGGGTCATCGAGTCGCGGTCGCGTACCGTGACGGCGTCGTCGTTGATGGTCTCGAAGTCGACGGTGACACAGAACGGGGTACCGATCTCATCCTGACGGCGGTAGCGCTTACCGATGGCCTGGGTCTCGTCGTAGTCACACATCATGTGGGGCTGGAGCATCTTGAGGACACGCCGGGCCGGCTCCTGGAGCTCCGCCTTCTTCGACAGCGGGAGCACGGCGACCTTGTACGGCGCGAGGCGGGGGTGCAGGCGCAAGACGGTGCGGACCTCGCCGTTGACCTCCTCCTCGTCATACGCGCTGAGGAGAAAGGCCATCATCGCCCGCGTTGCGCCGGCGGCGGGTTCGATGCAGTGCGGGGTGTAGCGCTCGTTGGTCGACTGATCGAAGTAGTCGAGCTTCTGGCCGGAGTGGATGGTGTGTTGCGTGAGGTCGAAGTCGCCGCGGTTGGCGATGCCCTCGAGTTCCCCCCAACCCCAGGGAAACATGAACTCGACGTCGGAGGTGCCCGAGCTGTAGTGGCTGAGTTCGTCAGCATCGTGCGGACGGATCTTGAGCTGGGATTCGGGGATCCCTAAGCGCAGATACCAGTTGTAGCGCTCGCCGATCCAGTACGAATACCAGGTGTCGGCCTCCGCTGGAGGGACGAAGAACTCGAGCTCCATCTGCTCGAACTCCCTCGTACGGAATACGAAGTTGCCCGGAGTGATCTCGTTGCGGAAGCTCTTGCCGACCTGGGCGATGCCGAACGGGGGCTTCTTGCGACTCGTCTGCAGCACGTTGGAGAAGTTGACGAACATGCCCTGCGCTGTCTCGGGACGCAGGTAGACCTCAGCACCCGCTCCCTCGATCGGACCGGCGTGGGTCTTGAACATGAGGTTGAAGGCGCGAGCCTCGGTGAACGTGCCCTTCCTGCCGCAACTGGGACACGTGTCGGGGTCTTCGAGCTGATCCTGACGGTGGCGGGTCTTGCAGTTCGTGCAATCGACCAATGGGTCGGTGAAGTTGGCCAGGTGGCCCGATGCCTCGAAGACCTGGGGCGGGGCGAGGATGGCCACGTCGATGAGCAAGACGTCGTCGCGCTCTTGCACCATCGAGCGGATCCACTCGTTCTTCACATTGCGCAACATGAGTGCACCGAGTGGTCCGTAGTCGTAGGTGGACCGAAAGCCGCCGTAGATCTCGGCCGACGGGAACACGAAACCCCGCCGCTTGCAGAGGTTGACGATGCGATCGAAGAGGTCGGGGAACTCACTCATGGGGAGTCGACGTTAGTTCGTGAAGCCGGCCCGTCCCGGAGCTTTGCCCACTGTGGCCGCCGTCCGGCGGGATACTGGGCGGGTGGAAATCGTTCCGAAACTGCCCGACGACTCGCTGTCGGTGTACGACGCGGCCGGCGGTATGGCGTTCTTCCGGGCGCTCGTGGACGTGTTCTATCGCGAGGTCGAGGGCGACCCGGTGCTGCTGTCGCTGTACCCCGAGCCGCACAACCTCGCTCCCGCCCGGGAGCGGCTCACGTTGTTCCTCGCGCAGTACTGGGGCGGCCCGACGACCTACTCCGACGAGCGCGGCCATCCCCGTCTGCGCATGCGCCACAACCCGTTCGCCGTCGGTGAAGCCGAGCGGGACCACTGGCTCGCGGCCATGACCATCGCGTTGGACGAGCTGGCTCCGCCGCGAGAACTCCGCGAACGCTTCGACGGCTACTTCGCCATGAGTGCAGAGGCAATGCGCAACACCGACTAGGTCAGCTGCACGGCGGGGATATTCGCAGCCTGCGTTGCCTTGTGAGCAACGAACACCCCGAACTCCGGGTCAGAACAGCTTCGACACCGTGTGGAGCACAACGCCGATCAGGCCGCCGACGATGGTGCCGTTCATGCGGACGAACTGCAGATCACGGCCGATCTGCGTCTCGATGCGCTCCACCGTCTCCTCGGTGTCCCAGCCGTTGACGGTGCTCTCGATGAGCGTGGCGACCTCCGCGCCGGAGGATTCCGCCATGCTGACGACGGCGCGCGCGACGCCGTCGTCAACCCGACGGGCGAGCGCGGCGTCGTCGGCCAACCGGGCGCCGGCGCGGTGGATTGCAGCGTCGAGACGCCGACGCAGATCGCTCTCGCGATCGGACAGGTCGGTTTCGATGGCGAGGCGGACGTCGCGCCAGGCCCCTCCCACCCAGTCGGCGACCTCGGGGCGACCCAGCAACTCCGCCTTCCATGTTTCACCGCGGGCGATCATGGCCGGATCGGTCTGCATCTCGGCGATCAGCCTGGTGATCCCGTTCTCGATCGACTCGCGTACGGGATGGTTGCGATCGCGGCGCACATCGGCGAGCAGCCGCTCGACACCGTCGACGATGCGGGCGAACACCCGGTTGTCGATCGTCTCGGGGACCCACCACGGCGACTCCCGCTCGAACTGGATTCGCAGCGCCGGCAGCTGGGCACTGAGCATGTCGGCCAGGCGGTCGATCGTGGCGTCGACCAGCGCCGCCTGGCGCCCGTCGGCCAGGGCGACGGTGAGTGTGCGGCCGAGCACCGGCGCGGCCTCGACCTTGGCGAGCCGGGTACGGATCTGGGCAACGAGGAGCTCCTGCACATCGTCATCGCGCAGCGCCTGACCGCCTGCCCTCACGGCCCGGGCGGCGAGCTCGCCGACCCGGTCGGCCGACGAGGGTTGCGTTGCCCATGTCGCCAGCCGACCGGACGGACGGAAGGCCCGGACCCGTTCTTCGAGAACCGAGGGAACGAGGAAGTTCGATCGGACGAACTCCCCCAGCCCACGTCCGATCTCGACCTTGCGCTTGGCGATGATCGCCGTGTGCGGTATGGGGAGGCGCAGCGGATGGCGGAACAGCGCCGTGACCGCGAACCAATCGGCAAGGCCGCCGACCATCGACGCTTCGGCGAAGGCGCGGACGTAGCCCACCCACGGACGTCCGTCCTCGAACGAGCGGGCCGCGACGAAGATGACCGCGGCAACGACGAGCATCGACAACGCGACGGCCTTGGCGCGGCGGAGCGCGCTGCGCTGGGCATCGATCGACGGCCCACCGGGGCTCGTCGCCCGCGGGGCGGAAGGGTCAGTCATGCCCGGTCGAGGAGGTGCCCCGCCTTGAGACGCCGCTCCAGGGTGTGCTCGAGCGCGACCGTGCCGAGGCGCTCGACCTCGTGCACAACAGCGGAGTCGGGTTCGCGTAGGGCTGCGCTCAGCTGACCGCCGAGGACGCGTCCGAGCAGCGCGAGCGCCTCGGGCGACACCCGCGCTCCGAGCGAGCACGAACGGCAGGTGACGCCACCGGCAGCGGCATCGAAACCCACCAGGAGATCGGTTGCCCCGCAACGCACACACGAGTCGAGCGACGGTTCGTAGCCTTCGTGGCTCAGCAGCTTCCAGTAGAACGCGCCGACCAGCAGCGGCGTGTTCTGATCGTTCAGGGACCGGAGCGCGCCGACGAGCATCTTGAACAGGCGCTCATCCTGCTGGCCCTCGACCGCGACGAGATCAACGGCCTCGAGGAGCGCCGTGGCCTTGGTCAGCCGGTCGAGATCCTCGCGGATGACCCGGAACGGTTCGATCGTTTCGGCCTGACTCACAATGTCGAGGTCTCCGCGCCCGGCGAACATGAGCAGCGACACGTGCGTGAGCGGTTCGAGCCGGGCCCCGATGCGGCTCTTCGTCTTCCGCACGCCCTTGGCAACGCCGCGGACTTTACCCCGCGAGTCACTAAGCATACTTATGATCCGGTCAGATTCGCCGAGTTTGTACGTTCGCAGAACAACGGCACTGCAGCGATAGAGGCTCACGACGTGCGGCCCAAAGGTGTCGGGTCACCGACGAGGCGAGCAGTGAAGCGCAGCGGAGCAGCGCAGCGCAGCGGCGCAGCGCAGCGCAATAGGTACAGGCTCATGACTGCGGCCGAGCCATGTCAGACCGGTTCGATGCCGCCGAAACGACGAGCCCGACCCTGATACGCACGGACCGCGTCGTAGAGATCCTCGCGGCGGAAGTCGGGCCACAGCACCTCGGTGAAGACGAGTTCGGAATAGGCGAGCTGCCACAAAAGGAAATTCGATGTGCGGAACTCACCGGATGTCCGGACCATGAGCTCCGGATCGGGCATGTCGGGCGCGTAGAGGTACCGGGCGATGAGCTTTTCGTCGACATCGCTGCTCCGTACACCGTCGTCGATCATCCGGGCTATGCCGTCGACGAGCTCCGCCCGCCCCCCGTAGTTGAACGCGAACGAAAGCGTCATCCTTCGGTTCCGCGCCGTCAGTGCTTCCGCTTCCTCGATCTGGCGGATGACACGCTTCGGCACACGCCAGTTCCGACGACCGATGAAGCGGACCCGAACACCGAGATCGTTGAGCTCATCGCGGCGGCGCGTGAGGATCGATTCGTTGAAGTTCATGAGGTAGCGGACCTCGTCCACCGGGCGGCGCCAGTTCTCGGTCGAGAACGCGTACACGGTGAACCATTTGGTTCCGAGCGTCAGCGCGCCATGCACGGCGTCGAAGAGCGCCTCCTCTCCCGCTCCGTGGCCCTCGGTTCGGGGAAGGCCCCGGCGGCTCGCCCACCTTCCGTTGCCGTCCATCACGGCGGCGATGTGCACGGGGATGCGCGTCGGGTCGACCCCCGGCGGGAGTTCTCGGCCGACCGGCGCAGTTGATGCTGCTATCGGGTTCTGGGGGCCACGGTTGCGCCTCACGCCATTCACGGTACCCCCCACTCCCCCGACCGTCGGGACAACCGTTGCGGTCATCGGGTCGACCACCCGCGCCGCCCGGTTGTCACTCGGGTCGACCAGAATGATCCGCCTCATGGCGTACTCCGTTCCCTTCGCGACCGAACCGGTCGCCTCAGTGGCCGCCGTGAGCGCGCTGTGACCACGGCTTCTGCAGTGACCGACGCACTGCGCCGCGTCACCTCGCAGTTGCCGGGCGGCGGCGAGGTTCGCGAGGGGCAGGCGGCCATGGCCGAGGCCGTCGTCTCGGCCATCGGAAAGGAACGACATCTCGTCGTGCAGGCCGGGACGGGCACCGGTAAGTCGCTCGGCTATCTGGTTCCGGCACTGCTTTCCGGGAAGCGGATCGTGGTGTCAACCGCCACGATCGCGCTGCAGGACCAGCTCGCCGCAAAGGACCTCCCGTTCCTGACCAAGACGCTCGGGGTGCCGTTCACCTTCGCCCTGCTGAAAGGTCGGAGCAACTACTTCTGCCTGCAGAAGGCAGCCGAGCTCCTCCAGTCGAGCAACCAGGGCGAACTCTCGCTCCCCGACGATGACACCGGGCCTCGGCGTGCCAACCGAGCCGACATCGTGCGGGAGGTGACGGAACTGGCCACCTGGTCGGCCACGACGGACACGGGCGACCGCGCCGAGCTCGCCAAGGAACCGAGCGTCGCGGCCTGGTCCGCGGTGAGCGTCAGCGCCGGGGAATGCCCCGGGGCCTCGAAGTGTCCGATCGGTGAGGCCTGCTTCGCCGAGAAGGCCCGTCAGCGCGCCTCCACGGCCGACGTGGTCGTTGTCAACACCCACCTGTATGCCCAGCATGTACGCACCGGCGGCTACGTGCTCCCGGACCACGACATCGTGATCTTCGACGAGGCCCACGAAGTGGAGGACATCGTCGCCGACGGTCTCGGGATCGAGATCTCGTCCGGGCGATTCTCGTTCCTCGCCGGACGCGCCCGACAGGTCATCGCCGACTTCGACACCGTGGTGAACCTCGTCGACGTCGGCACCCGGCTCGACCGGGCACTCGAGGGGCACAGTGGACAGAGGCTGCTCGTCGGACCCGCCGCGGTTCCGGAGATCCGCGACGTCCTCGTGCTGGCAATGGACCGGGTCAACCGCGCGATGTCGGCACTCCGACGCGTTCCGGATACCGACACGGGCGGGGTCGCCGCCCGCAAGCAACGAGCCATCCAGGCGGCGACCGGACTGCTCGACGAGCTCACCTTGGCCAGTGAGCTGGGAGCCACACGCGAGGTCCCTCAGATGGCCACTCACGCTGACGACGCCGATGACTCGACCGCGCGTCCGAAGTTCGACCTCGGCGAACGGGTCGCGTGGGTCGAGCCGGAAACGCCGACACGGGGTCCGGTGCTGAGGATCGCGCCGATCGAGATCGGACCGAGCCTCGCTGCGGCCGTGTTCGAGAACACTGTTTCGATCCTCACGAGTGCAACCGTGCCGGCGAATCTCACCTCCCGGCTCGGCCTGCCCACCGACAACACCGACACACTCGATGTCGGCAGTCCGTTCGACTACGCGCACCAGGCGCTGCTTTACTGCGCCACGCACCTCCCCGACCCGCGCAGCGACAAGTACGAGGAGGCGATGCATCGCGAGCTGGCCCGGCTCCTCGAGGCTGCCGGAGGCCGGACGCTGGCGCTGTTCACAAGCTGGAGGGGCATGCGCGCAGCTGCGGAAGCGATGACGGCGAAGCACTTCCCGTTTCGCATTCTCACCCAGTCCGAGCTCCCCAAGCCGCTGTTGACGAAGGTGTTCGCCGAGGACGAGACGTCGTGCCTGTTCGCCACGATGGGTTTCTGGCAGGGCATCGACGTGCCCGGACGCGCATTGTCGATGGTCGTGATCGACAAGCTGCCGTTCGCCCGCCCCGACGAACCGCTCCTCGTGGCGCGACGCGAGAAGTTGGGCGATGCTGCATTCCGCCTCCTCGACCTCCCCCGCGCAGCGATGCTCCTGGCCCAGGGATGCGGACGGCTGATCCGTTCGTCGAGCGACCTGGGCGTCGTCGCAGTGCTCGATCCGCGGCTCAACTCCGCGAAGTCCTATCGCCACGAACTGCTCCAGGCACTGCCGCCCATGAGACGGACCCGCCACATCGGCGACGTCGAGGCATTCCTCGCCGATATCACGGGCACGTGAACTCGCCCGCAACGTATCCACCCGACGAAAGTGTCAGAGGGGTCCGACGACACTCGCAGGAGTCACTTCCCCGGTGCCAGAACAGCAGCGCTCCAATCGCCACGTCTGACCACGAGCGCGCGTTTTCGAGAAGGAGCCCCGATGGCTCACCACTTCACCCCCACTGCCGCGTCGACCCGCTTGGGCGCCTCCATCGCCCAACGTTCATCGACCGACGGATCGGCAACGATCGAGTGTCCCCACGATGCCGCCGACGAGATCGTGCCGATGTTCCGCACGATGCGCAGGGGTATCGTGCTCCTGCTGCTCGATGCCGGCCGTCTGCCGCTCGTCGGTCTGGCTGTGCACGGGGCGCCGCACAACGAGTTCGAGCCGATCGTCGAGTTGCTCTCGTCGCTCGGTGATGCCAAACCAGATGCCGTCATTCTCGGTGTCTTGAGCCGTGAAGCGTCGCTCCACGACGAACCGTTCGTCTTCGGCGACGACTCACTCGACACGTCCGATCGCCTTGCCGTCGATGCCGCCACGGTTCACGCCTGGGCCGAGTTCTCGTGCCGTCTCGAGGCCGAGGGCATCACGTTGCTCGACGTGATCGAGTGCACGCCGTGGAGTTGGGCCTCGGCCCACGCTCCGTCGGCGCCCTACCTCGCCGGCGGTCACGGTCTCGGTCGACGGCCTCCCCGAACACGCTCCGAGCGTCGTCAGCGGGCGAGCACGGCGAGATGACCGGCAAGCGCCTCGGGCATCGAGAGGAACGGCGAGTGGCTCGCCGTCATGGTGATCGTATCGAGCGAACGCGCCGAAGCCGCGGCCGATGCGATCAGTGCATCCTGCACCTCGATCGGGATCGTTCGATCCTCCGTGCAACGGATGTAGGTCGCCGCCAAGGTGGCAAGCGGGTCGCCGCTGATCGCTCTCGACATGTTGGCGAGCGGCTGCGCCGACAGGTTCGCTGCTGCGAACGCCACGTCGTCGTCCGAGCAGTCGGCGTAGAACACCGCCTTCGCCGCGGCAACGTCCGACGTGTCGATCGTCGACAGTCCATCGTCGTCGGCGCGGATGAGCGGCCCGAGCAGCGATCGCGAGTGGTCGACGGAAACGGTGAAGAAGGTCTGGCCCGGGGCGGTCACGATGGCACACAGGTACACGAGATGCCGCACACGCGCTGCTGTCACCGGATCGCTGGCGGCCTCGGAGATGACGAGGCCGCCGTAGGAGTGGCCGAGCAGTACCACCGGGCCGGAGGTGGCGGCAACGACCTCGCGGATCCGCTGCGCATCTTCTGCGAGTCCGCCAAGCGGGCCGGTGTCGGCGCCGTGCCCCGGGAGGTCAGGAGCGATTGCGGACACGCCCTTGGCCTTCAGGGCGTCGAGGGTCTTGGCGAAGCACCACCCGCCATGCCACGCACCGTGGACGAGGACAACGGTCGCAGCGGTGGTGGTCGAGGTCACCGGCCCAGTCTGGCCCGCCGAGGGGTGTTCGACCAACGCGCTCAACACCCGACCCGATGAACGCCGTTTCGCCGAACGGCCAATACCCTCCGATATCGTGACCGCTGTGTTCGGGCGATCTCCTCACCGGTCTCAGCCCGGTCGGAGCCGGCCAGTGGCCGCCGCCACACTCGCTGCGACCGCGTTGCTCGTTGCCGCGACCGGTGTCGCACCGGCACAGACGCCCGACACCACGCCGGCCCAGACGACCACCACGACAACGACCGCCGCACCCGAAGTTGCGGCGGAACTCACGCCGGCGACCTACGTCGGCGACGCGCTCTCCTTCATCGAGCGGTACGCCTACCGCGTGCCGAGCATCGACTGGCCGGCGATACGGGCGCGGGCCGAGGCGAAAGCGGTAGTGGCCCGCACGATCACCGACACCTATCCCGTGATCGCCGAGGCCGTCAAAGCCCTCGGCGACCGACACTCGTCGTTCACCAAGCCCGTCGACGCCACGGTGCAGACACAGGGGAACTTCAACGGATTCGGGTTCCTCGCGTCGATGCCCAGTCGGGTGGTTGTGACCATTGCCCCGGGTGGGCCGGCGGCACGCGCCGGGCTGCGGTTCGGAGACCGGATCGACAAGGTCAACGGCCAGGTCCCGAAGACCACCGGCAACGCCTTGGCCATCCGCAACGCCGACGGTTCGCCGGCGGAGACCGCCGTTCTCAAGGTCGTGCGTCGCGGCGTGAAGCGGGTGCTCACCATCACCCTCCTCCGGGGCACCGTCACCCTGGTCAGCATCCCCGTCTCGCAGCCTCCGCCGCGGGTCGTCATCCCGCCGGAACTCGCGTACCTCGACGTGCCCGGCATCGTCGGCGACGCGGCCGCGCAGCGCGCGTTCGCCACGCAGGTCCAGACGATCATCCGTGAGCTCGACACCGGCACGCGGTGCGGGTGGATCATCGATCTCCGACGAAACCGCGGGGGCTACATCTACGCACTGCTGGCCGGCCTCGGTCCGTTGCTCGGCGAGGGGCTCGTCGGTGGCTCGCGCGACTCCCGTGGCGAGGTCACCAGCTGGACCTACCGCGCCGGGGCGCTGTTCGCCGGCAATGAGTCAACCGTGAGCGTCGACTCCCCCTACGTGTTGCGCCGCCCAGGGGCACCGGTCGCCGTGTTGACCAGTGGTCTCACTGCGAGCGCCGGTGAGGCGTCGGTGATCGGGTTCCGCGCGATCCCGAACTCACGGAGCTTCGGTGAGCCGACGATCGGGCTGACGACGTTCAACGTTCGCAAGACGCTGGCCGACGGCGCGTTCCTCGACATCACTGCGGCGGTTGATATCGACCGCGCCGGCACGCCCTACGAAGGGCCGATCGCGCCGGACGAGCCGGTCGTCATCGACTGGGCGTCGATCAACAACGGCAACGATGCCGTCGTGCGGACTGCGTCGAACTGGCTCCGCAACCAGCCCGCCTGCACGACCGCGTCCTAACTGGCCCGACACCTGACGGACCCCGACGCTGGCCTACCAGCGAACCGGATCGACCTCGACCCGGACGCGCATCGGGGGTCGGTCCACGTCGGCCAGCGCGTCGGCGAGTTCGTCGACGGCCGCGGCTCGAACGAGGAAGGGCCCCTCGGGGGGACCGAGTCGCTGCACCCGCTCGCCCGCCGCCGCATTCAGCGCGTCGGCCACCGCCGGCGCGCCGGCGCCGCTCACCCGGGCGACGGCCGTCGGTGGGGCGTAACCCAAAGAGGCCAGAGACTCGGCGAGCAGCGCCGAGAGACCGGCGCCGTCACCGAGGGACAGCGCCCGGAGGACCGGGTGTTCCGGCTGACGGGTGACGAGGACCACTCGGCCGTTCGATCCGACCAGTCGGGCAGCCCTGATGACGAGCGCCACCACGGCGTCGGCGGCGCGCATCCGAGGAGCGAGCAGCTCCCCGTCGATGTCGAGCGCGACGACGACGTCAGCACGCCCGGCGGTGTGGAGAACTGCTTCCGTACCGACGAGCACATCGGCGTCGTCGATCGACGACCCGCCGGCGACCACCTCGAGCACCGGCCGTTGGGCCAAAGCCTCCAGATCGTCACGCAATCTGGCGGTACCCGGTCGGAGGTGCCGGAGCCGACCACCGCCGCACGATCGGCACACCACCGGAGCAGTGCTTTCACAGCGACCGCACACCAACTCCAGTGCCTCGGTGCGCTGCTGCATCGCCGATCCGCAGCGCTCACATTCGGCGAGCGCGCCGCAACTGCGGCAGTCGAGCAACTTGGCGCGTCCGCTGCGGTTGAGCAGGCAGACGACGCGGCTATCGGACCGCAGCGTCGCGGTGAGCCCGGGAGCAACGATCGGGACGCGCCCGGGTTCCTCGTTGCTCCGGTCGAGCAGCGCGATAACCGGCCAGCCTGCGCGTTCTCCACGCCGATCGTCGGCGATCACGCGTCCCCGGGCGAGCTCGATCGCATGCGGACTCGGAACTGGGCTCACGAGGAGACAGGGGGCGCCCACGCGCCGAGCCCGTTCGACAACGACCTCTCGGGCATGCCAGGTGGGGGCCCGTTCGTCCTGGTACGCCTCGTCGTGTTCGTCGAGGACAACCGCCGTGCCGAAGTCGGCCATGGGTGCCCAGGCGGCCGTCCTGGCCCCGACGACGACCGTCCCCGGAACGGCAGCCCGTTCCCAGTCATCGGGGGCGAAGGCGACGGGGACGCCGAGACGTCGAAACCTCCGGGCGAGGTCGTGCGCGGTCGCCACTTGTGGCGCGAGGATGAGGAGCCCCCGGCCCCCCGCCGCGCGGGCAGCCTCGATGAGCAGGGGGAACGGATCGGCGGACGGGGCGAGGCGAACGCAGCTCGCCGTCGGTGACGCCAAGGCGACGCGGACGGCTCCGGCCAACGCCGGACCGAGGGCCGGAGGCGGCAGCACGCTGGGATCGAGGGCCGGTCCCGCTCCGACCACCCGAACGGCTCGCTTCGGCGATGCGATCGCCAGGAACGTCGCCGGGCGACCCCACCATCGCCAGGCCGCCCATCTGGCCAGCGAGAGCAGCTCGCGAGGAGGTCCGGCGGAGGAGATCCGCGTGACGGCCAGGAGATGATCGATTGGCACCGCCGGTTCGACGTTCAGCCCGACGATCCACGCCCCGACTCGTCGGCCATGGAGGGGGACCCGCACCAACGTGCCGAGGCGAACGCCAATCGCGCCGGCCAAGGTGCCGGGGAGCAGGTAATCGAAGGTCTTGTCGATCGCGGGCTCGTCGACGAGCACGCGTACGACCCGATCAGCCACGCTCATGACACTGCGGGCGCGTCGGCCCACACGCGTACGACCCGATCAGCCACGCTCATGACACTGCGGGCGCGTCGGCCCACACGCGTACGACCCGATCAGCCACGCTCATGACGCGCCCGGGCTGCCAGCGAGGACGCGGCAGAGAACGTCGGCGGCAAAACGCGGTGAAACGGCGCCGGGGGAGGTCAGATTCCGGCCGCGGCCTTGAAGGCCTCGAGCTTGGAGGTCTGCTCCCACGTGAAGCCCGGCTCGTTGCGGCCAAAGTGGCCGTAGGCCGCGGTCCTCTTGAAGATCGGCTTGCGGAGGTCAAGGTCACGAATGATGGCAGCCGGACGGAGGTCGAACACGTCGTGCACCGCGGCAGCGATCTTCTCGGGGGCGATCGTGTGGGTACCGAAGGTCTCGACGAGCAGCGAGACGGGCCGCGCAACGCCGATGGCGTAGGCGACCTGCACTTCGCAGCGCTCGGCGGCACCCGACGCGACGACGTGCTTGGCGACCCACCGGGCGGCGTAAGCCGCGGAACGGTCGACCTTCGACGGGTCCTTCCCGGAGAACGCACCGCCACCGTGGCGGGCGGCACCGCCGTAGGTGTCGACGATGATCTTGCGACCGGTGAGGCCGGTGTCGCCGTGGGGGCCGCCGATGACGAAGTTGCCCGTCGGGTTGGAGAGGAATTTGTAGGCGTCGTCGGCGAACTGGGCCGGGATCACCGGCTTGACGACGCGTTCGAGCAGGTCGACGTGAAGCTCGTTGTTGAGGTCGATGCCGGAGGCGTGCTGCGTGGAGATGAGCACCGTGCGCAGAGCAACGGGCCGTCCGTCCTCGTAGTCGAAGGTCACCTGGGTCTTGCCATCGGGACGCAGATACGCAATGGAGCCGTCCTTGCGGACCTTGGTGAGCTGCTCCGCCATACGGTGCGCCAGCCAGATCGGCAGCGGCATGAGATCGGGCGTCTCGTTGCACGCGTAGCCGAACATCATCCCCTGGTCGCCGGCCCCCTGGCTGTCCAGTTCGGCGTCGATGTCGTGCTCCGTGCGCATCTCGAAGGCTTTGTCAACCCCCATGGCGATGTCGGCGGACTGCTCGTCGATGGAGACGATCACGCCGCACGTGTTGCCGTCGAAGCCCTTGCGGGCGTCGTCGTAGCCGATCTCGTTGACGGTGGAGCGGGCGAGCTTGGCGATGTCGACGTAGGCCGAAGTGGTGATCTCACCCGCAACGACGATGAGTCCGGTGGTGAGGAGCGTCTCGCAGGCCACCCGGGCCATCGGGTCAGAGGCGATGATGGCGTCGAGGACGGCGTCAGAGACCTGGTCGGCCATCTTGTCCGGGTGACCCTCGGTCACTGACTCCGATGTGAACGTCCAATTGGCCATGGGGAACCCCTTTTTGGTGAAGTCGCCGTGCCGCGTGCACGGTGGTGGTATCCGGAAGAGCGGCGGAAACGCTAGCCGCCGCCGAGTGGGCCGAACAGCGTTGGGGCCAAAGTGATTCGTCCGGCCCAGGGACGTCGGTCACACGTGCCTAAGGCGCCGTCTGCTACCTGGAGCCGGCGAGGCAATCGCGGGCGGCGTCGAGGACCGCGTTCGCGATTGTCACCTTCGAGGCAAGCGCGACCTTGGTCACCGGACCATCGGCGGCGAAGATCGTGACGGCGTTGGTGTCGTGTTCGAAACCGACCCCCGGAGCGCTCACGTCGTTGGCCACAATGAGGTCGAGGTTCTTGCGCACGAGCTTGCCGCGGGCGTTTGCTTCGACATCGTCGGTCTCGGCGGCGAAACCGACGATGACCTGCCCCGGGCGCTTCGTCGCGCCGAGCGCGGCGAGGATGTCGACCGTCGGCTCGAGAATCACCTCGGGCACAGAGCCGCCCTTCTTGATCTTCGACGACGCGACCGCCGTCGGTCGGAAGTCGGCGACGGCAGCCGTCATCACCACGATGTCGGCGTCAGCTGCTGCCGAGACCAAGGCGTCGTGCATCTCGGCCGCGGTGTTCACCCGCTGCACGCGAGACGAGGCGGGGGCGTCGAGACCAACCGTCGACACGATCGTGACGGAGGCACCACGGGCGGCAGCGGCGTGAGCGATGGCGTAACCCTGCTTGCCCGACGATCGGTTCCCGATGAACCGAACCGGATCGATCGGTTCCCGCGTGCCGCCCGCGGAGACGAGGACCCGAACGCCCATGAGGTCCCCCGACGGCGTGACGGCGGAGAGGATGCGGGCGGCTTCGTCGACGATCTCCCAGGGCTCACGCAGACGTCCCCTGCCGACATCGCCCGAAGCGAGGGCGCCGTCGGCAGGATCAAGCACGTAGACGCCGCGGCGCCGCAACGTGGCCAGGTTCTCGGCAACGGCCGGGTGCTCCCACATCTCCGTGTGCATCGCCGGGCAGACGAGGACCGGCGCGGCCGTGGCCAGCAGGGTCGCCGTGAGCAGGTCATCGCTGATCCCGGCGGCGTAGCGTCCGATTGTGCGGGCGGTGGCGGGCGCGACGATCACAAGATCGGCGGAGCGGCCGATCGTGGTGTGCGGGCTCGGATGAACGTCGTCCCAGAGCGAGGTATGGGCGGTCTCGCTGGCGACTGCGCTGAACGTGACCGCGCCGACGAAACGGAGCGCGTCGTCGGTGAGGACCGGAATGACGTGCGCCCCTGCGTCGTAGAGCCTCCGGCAGACCTCGACAGCCTTGTAGGCCGCGATACCTCCGCTGACGGCGAGGACGACGCGTCGGCCGCGCAGGACGGAGAGCGACGCAAGGGGTTCGGCCATCAGCCGACCTCGACCGGCGGGCCGATCAACGCTCAGGCGTCAGGCCGCGCCATCGGCCGGCGCGGCGGGAGCGACGCCGGGTGCGCCGTGCATGGTCACCTTGTCAGCGGCAATCTCTTCGAGCGCGATCGACAGCGGCTTGCGGCTGGTCGAAGCGACTTGGGGAGGCACGATGTTGCCGAGGCCTTCGCCGAGGTGGGAGAAGTAGTTGTTGATCTGACGGGCGCGGCGAGAGGACACGGTGACGAGCGTGAACTTCGAACCGGCACGCTCGAGGAGAGCCTCGATGGGCGGATCGATCAGGCTGGAGCGGCGCTGTGCCATGGTGTCCTCTGTGGTCTTGGCGGCCGATCGGCCACACGTTGGTGCGTTGGCGACAGAACCCGGGAGGGCCAAACGCCAGTACAGAATTCCCGTTCAGCCCGCAGAACGGGCCAGACGGTGCGCAGCAACGATACCAGCGACCTCGTGCACCGCTCGGCCGAGGTCGTCGTTGACGACGACGTGGTCGGCGATGCGGTGGCCGACCGCCTCCTCGGCGTCGGCCTTTGCGAGCCGCCTGGCGATCACCGATTCGTCGTCGCCGCGTGCCCGGAGCCGGGCCCGCTGGTCCTCACGGCTGGGCGGCTCGACGAAGATCAAGATGGCGTCGGGGAATCGCTCGCGCACCTGCTGGGCGCCCTGCACGTCGATCTCGAGCACCACGTCGGAGCCCGCCGGAGGCGTCGGTATCGGCGTGCCGTAGAGGTTGGCGAAGACCTCGGCGTGCTCGAGAAATCCGTCGGCCTCGATGTGGGCGAGGAAGGTCGCCCGGTCGACGAACCGGTAGGCGTACGGGGACTCGCCGCCCCGGCGAGCACGCGTGGTCCAGCTACGCGACAGCCAAAGCGATGGGTCAGCCTCGACGAGAGCGTCGACGATCGTGCCCTTGCCCGTTCCGGACGGACCGGAGAGGACGAAGATCAGCGGTGCGGACGCGCCGTCACTCACTGCCGAGCAGCTCGAGCAACTTCGCCTTCTGCTGCTCGCCCAGCCCTTGGAGTCGACGCGTTTCGGCGATCCCGACCGTTTCGAGCACCTTGCGCGCCTTCACCTTGCCGAGACCGGGCAGCGATTCGAGGATCACCAGCACCTTGGTCTTGGCCACGGTGTCATCGGTCTTCGCCAAGGTGAGCACTTCGGCCAGGGTGACCGAACGCATCTTCAGACGTTCTTTGAGCTCCGCTCGTACCTTGCGGGCCTGTGCAGCCTTGGCCAGCGCAGCATTGCGGGCTTCCTCGGAAAGGATCGGGGGAAGTGCCATGCCACCACGGTAGTCCGCCCATTTCGCCTAGTTGATGCGTTTTGCCTGGTGTTACGTTTGCCACTTCGCCGAGATTCCGGCGATCGGGGACCGCTGGGACGCCCGGCGCCGAGCCGGGTCGGCCGGTCAGGCCAACGCGTCGGTGACTTCGCTGGCGATCTGTGCGGCGGCGAGGGCTCGGTCGGCCGCCTGGGTCACGGCACGTCCGATCACGAGGAGCGTGGCCCCGCCGACGGCGGCCTCCGTGGGCGTCGCCGCCCGTGCCTGATCGTGCACGTCGACGAGGCCGGGCCGGATTCCCGGCACCACCCGTGCCATCCGGGGCGCGAGGAGACCGACCTCCTTCAGGTCTGACGCGGCACACACCACGCCTTTGCAGCCCGCTTCCATCGCCAGTCGAAGCCGGATGCCGAGGATGTGCGACGGCGCGGTGTCGTCACTGGTGAGGATCGTGACGGCGAGCGGAACGGGCTCGTCGAGCCCGGCCAGCGCGGCACCTTCGAGCATGCCTTCGGTGCCGGCACGGAGCATGTCGGCACCGCCGTGGGCATACATCGTGAGATAGGTCGCGCCGAGGGATCCGACGACGCGCGCAGCCTTGCCGACCGTGTTCGGGATGTCGACGAGCTTGAGGTCGAGGAACACGTCGAAGCCTTCGTCGACGAGGCGGTTCACGATCTCGGGTCCGGTGGCGGTGAAGAGCTCCAGGCCGACCTTCGCGACGCCGAACCACGGCTTGAGCAATCGGGCGATCTGCATGGCGGCCACGGAGTCGTCGACATCGAGGGCCAGCGCCAGCTTCGAACGAACGGCGTCGGATGCGCCGGCTTCGCGTATGTGCTCCAGTGTCATGTCTGTTTCCCCTCGAAAGCTCTGCGTTCCGTCGTCGTGAACGTAGTCATGCTTATCGTGGTCTCGGGGCTTCCGGTGGATGGTCAAGCCGTGTCACCGCCGGCTTCGACGTAGGCAAGCGGTCGTTCGCCCACCGGCCGTCCGAGCGACGCGGAGCAGCAGTAACGGACGTCTGGTGTTGGGCTGCTGTGTGCGGCAGAGTGCATCCATGACCTATCGAGTCGTGCAATGGACCACCGGCAATGTCGGACGCGCTGCTTTGCGGGGCATCGGCGAACGCGACGACCTGGAACTGGTCGGGCTCTTCGTCACCAACCCCGCCAAGGACGGCCGAGCGGCGTCGGAACTCGGCGCGGACGATCGGGCGACCGCAGTTCGGGCGACGGCGGCCGTCGACGACATCCTTGCCCTCGACGCCGACGTGGTCATCCACACCCCGCTGCCATCGTTGGTCTACGGCGACGATCCCGGCCGCGACGTTGACGATTTCTGTCGTCTGCTCGCTTCGGGCAAGAACGTGATCACCACGGTCGGCTACATGTATCCGGCCGTTCATGGACCGGAGCTGGTCGCTCGGCTGGAGTCGGCCTGCGCTGCGGGGAACTCGACGTTTCACGGGACCGGGGCGAATCCCGGCTGGTTCGGCGACGTGCTGCCCCTCACCATGGCGGGCCTGTCGACGCGCGTCGACTGCATCACGGTGCAGGAGATCAGCAACTTCCAGCACTATCCCTCGCCCGAGATCATGTTCGACATGATGAACTTCGGCCGCACCCCCGAAGACTTCGCGGCCGGCGCGGCCCGACATCGGTATTGGCTCGACGGACTCTTCACCGAGGCGGTCACCATGGTCGCCGTCGGTCTCGGAGCAGGCGATCGGATCGAGCGGGTCACCTCAGACATGGAGACCTGGCTGGCCGAGGTGGACCTGCACACGGCCGCCGGCGTCGTTGCTGCGGGAACGGTGGCTGGGCAGCGCTGGCGCTGGGCAGCCATCGTCGACGGCACCGCGCTGGTCGAGCAGGAGACGGTTTGGCGCATGCACGCCGACGCGGCACCAGCGTGGCCCGTCGGCGACTGGTCGATCCGCATCGACGGTGACCCACGAATGCAGGTCTCACTCCCCCACAGCTGGAACCGCGACGTGCTCGGCTCCACCGCGGCCCATGCGCTCAACGCCATCCCGGCCGTCGTCGACGCCGCACCCGGCATCGTCACGTTCCTCGACCTTCCGATGATCGTGGGCCGCGCCCGCCGCTAGAAGCACTGCGGACCACGCCCTTCGTCCCTCACAGATTCACGACGGCCGTGCAGTATCGTCGGGTGGGCGAAGTTGGAACACGTCGGCGAACGGACGGGGCGTCGGCACGGCGACGATGTACACGACGGTTTCCTCACCTTCGCCTTCGATGTGGAGCGCACCCGCGGGGATCACCAGCTTGTCGCCCGGCTCGATGGTGAGTCGTTCGCCTGTCTCGCCGTCGAGGATCCAGGTCGTTCCTTCCATGACGTACCCGTGCACGTCGCAGTCGTGCCAGTGGACCGCCGGCGGAGGTGACGGCTTGGAGATGAACGTTGTCGGCCAGAAGCCGTCTCGGGCGATGTCGGCCATCGCCCCCGAGAGCCCTTCGAAGTGGTTCTTGAGGACGGAGACTCGCATCGCCCGAGTCTTGCGCGTTCCCTCGGGACGCGCTGCTCCGTGGCCAGCGCCGGCCACGTACCTTCGGCCGGCGAAGAACGACATGCTCGGGGACCGTGACCGTTTCAGCGACCGGTTACGTCGAGCGCAAAGTCGATCCCCGCACAGACCGCAGTTACTTGGGCGTCGCTGCACGCTGATGGCGTGGCCTTACTGCTGTCCGGATACACCTCGGTAGTCGTCGTGAAGCGGGCATTCGTCATTCCCGCGCACAACCCGAGCTTGGCGTAGTCGTAAACGATCACGCCTGGCCGCACTTCGGGAGAACCGATGATCTCGCCAGTCGAATCGGGCGACGCAATGTGGGTCACTCGGGCGACCGAGCGGAGCATCGCTTCCTGAAAGTCGAGCTCCGGATTCCGTTCATCGGCGCAGAGATAGAACCCGTCGGGAATCTCGCCCGGCTCGTACTCGATGCCATCTCGAGCGGCGAGGGCCGGACGGAACTCGGTCTCATCGCTGTCGGTCGTCTCGTGAAGGTCAATATGCACAAGTAACGAGTCGGCGAAGGGGGCCACGAACCGCATGAGCGCCGCTGCCTCCTGCACCGGGGTGCCATCGGTGAACGAACGATTCGGATCAAGCGCGTCCGGATTCCAGCGATGGATACGTTCATAAGCCCACGGACTCACGCAAGGTGCCACCACCACGTTGATCTGCGCGGAGTACGAAACGAGATGATCACGAGCGAACTGCAGCGCGCCGAGCACCCCGCTCGTCTCGTAGCCATGGACGCCACCGGAAATGAGCACGGTCGGCCGGGTGGCATCCCAGCGACGACTCTTCAAGGCAAAGAGCTCGTACCGATCGGTGTCGTAGCGAAGTTCGCCGTAGGAGACCACGTCGACGGACGCGCGGAGGGCGTCGACCAGCGGCGGCACGTCCGTCGAGTAACTCCGCTTCACCACTCGCCCAGCCCGCCATCTGGCGACCTCTCTCGGGCCCCAGGGCACCCCGGTTGTCTGACTCCCCACCACGTCATCACTCACACGTCCAGCGTAGCGATGCCTTTCCAGTGTTCCAGGGAGGAACACTGTACTGGTGGGGTGCTTCGCCGCTACGTGCGGTGCGCGGCGCCGATGAGGTCAGTGACTCGGCTCACACGCTGCGAGACGCACCAGTCCATAAGTTCGCGTAGCACTCGCGCCGGCGCCGCCGGGTCGTAGAACGTGGCAGTGCCGATCTCAACGGCGTTGGCTCCGGCCAACAGCAACTCCACCGCGTGTTCGCCGTTGGCGACTCCACCGACTCCGACGATCGGTACGTCGGGAAAGGCGGCCCGCACGTCGTAGATCGCCCGCACGGCGACCGGACGGATGGCGGGACCCGACAGGCCTCCTCCCCCGTTGCCGAGTGCCGGGCGACGGGTCTCGGTGTCGATGACCATGCCCATCACCGTGTTGATGAGCACGAGGGCATCGGCACCCGCATCGACGGCAGCGCCGGCGATGTCGACGATCGACGTGACGTTCGGGCTCAGCTTGATCCAGATGGGCGTCAACGGAAGCGCTTTGCGAACCGCGCTCACCACCGCGGTCGTGCCCTCGCACGAGTGACCGAACATGTGGCGGCGGTCTTCGAGGTTCGGGCAACTCACGTTCACTTCGACCGCGGTGAGGCCTGACACCTCGCGCAGCGCCGCGGCGGCAGTTGCGTAGTCATCGACGCGGAAACCCCAGATCGACGCAACAACGCGAGCTCCGGTTGCCGCGAGACGCGGATAGTCCTCGGCGACCCACGACGGGACTCCCGGATTCTGCAGACCCACTGCATTGATCATCCCGGCGTCGGTGCCGTGGACCCGCGGCGCAGGATTGCCGGCCCACGCCTCGGGCGACAGCGACTTGACGACCACGGCCCCCAGCGACGACAGGTCGACCCAACCCGAGAGCTCGGTGGCAAACCCGGCCGTGCCGGCGGCGGTGAGGATCGGGTTCGGCAGTGCTACCGACCCCACCGTCGTCGCAAGATCGACGTTGGCCGGCGAGACACCGTTGCGCCGCCGACGAACTCGCATGCCTATGCCAACCATTCCTGCAGACTGCGAACAGTGCTCACCGGTGCGCCCACGTCCGCGCCCTTCACCTAGGCCAACCATTCCTGGAGCGAGCGCACAGTGTTCACCGGTGCGCCCATATCCGCGCCCTTCACCTAGGCCAACCATTCCTGGAGCGAGCGCACAGAAAAGGGCGTGTTCTTCCACTCTGCGATGCCGCTCGCTGCCGCGACCGCGGCGGCCAGCGTCGTGTGCATAGTCACCTTGTTCACCGTGCAGGCACGGCGGATGTCAGCACCGTCGGAATAGTCGCTCGTGCCGCGCGGTGTGTTGATCACCAGGTTGATGTCGCCGTTGCGGAGGAGATCGAGCGCCGTCGGCCCATCGCCCGGATCGCTGATCTTGCGAACCACCAGATCGATGGGGATCCCCCGCTCGGAAAGGTGAACGGCCGTACCGGACGTTGCCACGAGACGAAGGCCGGCATTGGCAAAGGAACGCGCGACGCCAACGGTGGCTGCCTTGTCGCGGTCGTTGACAGAGAGGTACACCGTGCCCTCCGATGGGAGACGGTTCGACGACGCGAGTTGGCTCTTGGCATAGGCGACACCGAAGGTGCGGTCGATGCCCATCACCTCGCCAGTCGAGCGCATCTCCGGACCGAGCACCGGATCGACTTCGGGGAAGCGGCTGAACGGAAGCACCGCTTCCTTCACGCTCACGTGCCCACCGGTCTTCGGCTCCCGCAGGAGACCTTCGACCCGAAGCTCGGCCAGAGTTGCGCCGACCATCACTCGGCTCGCCACCATCGCCAGCGGGACACCCGTCGCCTTCGCCACAAACGGCACCGTGCGAGACGCCCGCGGGTTCGCCTCGAGCACGTAGACAACGCCGTCACGCACGGCGAACTGCACGTTGATGAGCCCACGCACGTCGAGCGCATCAGCGATCGAGCGGGTGTGGCGCTCCAGCTCCGAGATCGTAAGTGGACTGAGTGATTGGGGTGGGATTGCACACGCGCTGTCGCCGGAGTGGACGCCGGCCTGTTCGACGTGTTCCATGATCCCGCCGATGACGAAGTCGCCCGTGACGTCGCGGATGGCGTCGACGTCAACCTCGACGGCATCGTCCAGGAAACGGTCGACGAGCACCGGACGCTCCGCCGAGAGTCCACCCTCCTTGCCGAGCGATCCGTCGGTCGCCATGTCGGCCATCGCCTTGCGCAGGGCGGAGGCGTCGTTGACGATCTGCATCGCCCGTCCGCCGAGCACGTACGACGGGCGCACGAGAACGGGATACCCGACCCGCTCAGCAACAGCGAGCGCGCCCTCGACGTCGACCGCAGTTCCACCGGGGGGCTGTTCGATACCGAGGCTGTGGCACAGCTTGTTCCAGCGTTCGCGGTCTTCGGCGGCGTCGATCGATGCCGGCGAGGTGCCGGCCACGAGGTGAGCGGGGAGCATGCCGGCGAGCTTGAGTGGAGTCTGTCCGCCGAGGCTCACGATGAGGTGATCGGGCTGCTCGCGCTCGATCACGTTCATCACGTCTTCGTAGGTGAGCGGCTCGAAGTAGAGCCGGTCGCTGGTGTCGTAGTCGGTCGAGACCGTCTCCGGATTGCAGTTGATCATGATGGTCTCGAACCCTGCGTTGCGCAGTGCGTAGGACGCGTGCACGCAGCAGTAGTCGAACTCGATGCCCTGCCCGATGCGGTTCGGGCCGGAGCCGAGGATGGCGACCTTCGGCCGATCCGACACGCGGACCTCGTCGTCGTCCTCGTAGGTCGAGTAGTGATACGGCGTCTTGGCGTCGAACTCGGCGGCGCACGTGTCGACGGTCTTGAACGTCGCAACAACACCCGCCGTGAGCCGCGCCGTGCGGACCTGCGACTCCGGGACCTTCCAGAGATAGCCCAGCTGGGCGTCGGAGAAACCGAGTTGTTTGGCCCGCTTCCACTGCCGCTTGCTCAGCGCGCCGGGCGAGCCGAGCGCATCGAGGGCATGGCGCTCCTCCACGATCATGAGGAACTGGTCGAGGAACCACGGGTCGATCTTGTTCACGGCATGGAGCTCGTCGACGGTCACACCGCGCCGGAGTGCTTCACCGACGAGGAACAGCCGCTCCGGTGTGGCAACTGCCGTCTTCGCCACGAGTTCGGCCGTTGGTATGTGCGCGTAATTCTCCTCGGCGGGATCGCAGTTGAGTCCGTAGCGACCCTGTTCGAGCGAGCGGAAGCCTTTTTGGATCGACTCGGTGAACGTGCGGCCGATGGCCATGGCTTCACCGACGGACTGCATGCGCGTGCCCAGCTCCCCCGACGAGCCGGGCAGCTTCTCGAACGCCCAGCGCGGGATCTTGGTGACCACGTAGTCGATGACCGGCTCGAAGCTGGCGTAGGTGGTCTTGGTGATGTCGTTGGGGATCTCGTCGAGGGTGTAGCCGACCGCGAGCTTCGCCGCGATCTTGGCGATCGGGTACCCCGTGGCCTTGGATGCCAGAGCGGAGCTTCGTGACACGCGCGGGTTCATCTCGATGATGACGACGTCGCCGTTCTCCGGGTTCACGGCGAACTGCACGTTCGAGCCACCGGTGTCGACACCGATGCGCCGGATGCAGGCGAACGAGAGGTCGCGGAGGTTCTGGTACTCGACGTCGGTCAAGGTGAGGATCGGGGCCACGGTGATGGAGTCGCCGGTGTGCACCCCCATCGGGTCGACGTTCTCGATGCCGCAGATGATCACGCAGTTGTCGGCCTTGTCGCGCACGACTTCGAGCTCGTATTCCTTCCATCCCGCGATCGACCGCTCGACGAGGATCTCCGAGATCGGCGAAGCCGCGAGACCGGCGATGGCGATGGCCCGGAAGTCGTCGTCGTTGTCGGCGATACCGGTGCCGGCACCGCCGAGGATATAGCTCGGACGCACGATGATCGGCCAGCCAATCTCGGCGGCCACCGCCATGGCCTGCTCGATGGTATGGGCGAAGCTCGACTGCGGTACTGCGATGCCGATACCCTGCATCGCTTCCTTGAACCGCTCGCGGTTCTCGGCGGTCTCGATGGCGAGCGCGTTCGCGCCGATCATCTCGACACCGTATTTCGCCAGCACGCCGCGCTTGTCGAGCTCCATCGCCAGGTTGAGCGCTGTCTGGCCTCCGAGTGTCGGCAGCAGCGCGTCGGGCCGTTCCTTGGCGATGATCGACTCGATCACATCGGGATCGAGCGGCTCGATGTAGGTGGCATGAGCGAAGTCCGGGTCGGTCATGATCGTGGCCGGATTCGAGTTCGCCAGGATGACCCGGTAGCCCTCCTCCTTCAGCACGCGACACGCCTGGGTGCCGGAGTAGTCGAACTCACACGCCTGCCCGATGACGATCGGACCGGAACCGATCACCAGGATCGAATGGATGTCGGTGCGCTTGGGCATCAGGCGAAGGCTTTCGTGGCGGGTCCGGAGGGCTTGGCGTGCACGCGCGTGAGCAGGGCGTCGAAGTCGTCGAAGAGCGTTTCGCTCTCGTGTGGTCCGGGTCCTGCTTCAGGGTGGTGCTGCACGCTGAACATCGGCAGATCGGTGTAGGCCAGCCCTTCGAGGGTGCCGTCATTGAGGTTCACGTGGGTCACTTCGGCGGCCAGGTCCAACGTGGTGTGGTCGACGCAGAAGTTGTGGTTCTGGCTGGTGATCATCACGCGGCCCGTTCGCACATCCTTCACGGGATGGTTGCCACCGTGATGGCCGAACGGCAGCTTGAAGGTGGATGCGCCCGCCGCCGATGCGAGCAGCTGCTGGCCGAGACAGATCCCGAAGATCGACGTCTCCGCTTTGATAAGCGCGCGTATCTGACCGACCTGCGCCGAACAGACGGCAGGATCGCCAGGACCGTTGGAGAGGAACACCCCGTCCGGTCCGAGCGCAAGCACATCGTCTGCGCTCATCGACGCCGGGACGACCGTGACGGTGGCGATCCGGCCGAGGTGGCGCAGGATCGTCCGCTTGATGCCGAAGTCGTAGGCGACGACCCTCCACCGCCCGTTGCCGACGGTGTAGGGCTCGGCGGTGGAGACCTCACCGAGGAAGTCGACGCCATCGGTCCCCGGCTCGGCCTTGGCCGCTCGCAGGAGCGTGTCGTGATCGGCCGAGCCGAACGCGCCGGGCTGAGCACCCGCATCACGCAGGTGCCGGGTGAGACGACGGGTGTCGATGCCGGCTATCCCGGCCACCCCGCGGGTGCGGAGGAACGCGCCGAGGTCTTCGGTGGAGCGGTGATTCGATGACCGTCGGGCGAGTTCCCGCACGATCACCCCACGGCAGAACGGGCGGCGCGATTCGTCGTCGGTGGGGTTCGTGCCGTAGTTGCCGATGTGCGTCGAGGTGAAGGTGATGATCTGGCCGGCATACGACGGATCGGTGATGACCTCCTGATACCCCGACAGGACGGTGTTGAACACGACCTCACCGGTAGCCACGCCGGCGTCGGGAAGGTGGCCGATCGCCTCGCCCTCGAAGGTGGTCCCGTCAGCCAGCACCAGGTGCGCTTCGATGATGCTCATCGCACGGCCCCGGCGTTGCTCTCGGCACCATTCGCGGGCTCCATAAGAGGTGTACGCACCCTCCCAGTCTCGCCGCGACCGGCCGCGACCGGGAACGAAAAAGCGCCGACCCCGAGGGGCGGCGCCGAACAGACATGCGACATGTGGGGTCTCCTGACCGTATGCGCCTCACGGGACGCATTTCACGGACGGGCCTCCACCGTAGTGCCCCGCACGACGACCGGCGAGCGTCGCCGTCGCTCCGGGAGGGACATAACCTCGACCTGTGCAGGCGACTCCGCATCGGCAGCATGGAAGTCGCCGCCATACCCGGCTGTTGGCGGTGCTCGGCGCGGCGATGTTGGCCCTGGTGCTCCTGCGGGCGTCGCCGGCCACGGCACACGCCCAGCTCGAAGGCACCACGCCGGAGGCCGGTGCGCAACTCGACGCGGCACCTCGCGAGGTCGTGCTGCGCTTCGCCGAAGGCGTCCGTCCGGTCCCCGGTGGCCTCCGGGTGCTCGCCGAGGACGGCACCCGCGTGGACGAGGCGAGGCCCCGCAGCTCCGGCGGTACCGTGACGCTGGCGCTCCCGCCGCTGGCCGACGGCGCCTACGTCGTCTCGTGGCGGGTCGTCTCCGCCGACGGCCATCCGGTGCGTGGAGCGTTCACGTTCCGGGTGGGCGGCCTGGGCGACCAGACCGCAGCCGGTCGGCTCGCTGAGCGACTCCTCGTGTCCGGCACGTCCAAAGCGGAGGTCAGTGCGATTGCAGCGGTGCTCCGGGCCCTCACCTTCGCGGCGATGGCGATCCTGATCGGCGCCACCGCGCAGGCAGCGTCCCGCCATGGCGGGAGCATGATGCGGTCCGGCGCCCGATCGACGATTCGGGGAGCGACCGTCGTCGCCGGCTTCTGCGGGCTCGGACTGCTTCTCACCTACGGGCCACTGGTGACCGGCCAATCCCTCGGATCCGTCGGTCACGGCACGCTGATCGACGACTCTCTCGGCGATCATGTCGGGCAGGCGATCGTCGCGCGGACGATCCTGTTGGTACTGCTCGGCGTCGTCCTCCTGGGCGTGGGCCGCCGAGCGGACGAGGAACGGACACCGGCCGGCGGACGCTGGTTGGTCCTCGGCACGGGAGCGCTTGTCTTCGGCGTCGGTGTCGCCCAGGCGTTCTCCGGGCACGGAGGCACGGGGCGATCCGTGGCCGTCGCGCTCCCGTCGACGGTCGTGCACGTGATCGCCATGGGGGTGTGGGCCGGCGGGCTCGTGTTCCTCCTTCTGACGCTCCGCGGGACCGACCCGGGGTCGGTCGAGGCACTGGCGCATACCCGTCGCTTCTCCCGACAGGCCGGACTCGCCGTCGCCGCAGTTGCGGCGACCGGCACCTTCGCGCTCTGGCGTCAGGCGGGTTCGCTCGACGCGCTACGGACCACGCCATCGGGCACCCTGCTGCTCGTGAAGCTCGGGATCGTGGCCCTGCTGGTGCTCCTCGGCGCGAAGAACCGGCGGTCGTTGGCGAACGCTGACGCATCGCCCGGCGTTGCGTTGCGGGCCGTGCGCCGCACCGTCGGCATCGAGGTGGTGGGGATGGCCGCGGTGATCAGTGTCACGGCGCTGGTGGTCAACCTGGCACCGGCCCGAGATGTCGTGAGCCGCCCGATCGCCGTGACCGTCGAGACCGCCACGGGACTCGTCGACATCACCGTCGATCCGGCGAAACGCGGCGCCAACGAGTTGCATCTCTACGCGCTCACCAAGGAGGGGGCCAGCCGCCCCATCGAGGCGATCTCGGCCACGCTGTCCAATGCCGCTTCCGGCGTCGAACGGCTGCAGAGCCGGGTCGTGCGCGCCGGGCCCAACCACTTCCAGGCCCTGTCACTCGACCTTCCCCTCGCCGGCACGTGGCGCGTCGACGTCTCGGTGAGGCTCGACGCCTTCACCGAGGAAACCGGGTCGGCGACGTTCACCCTTCGCTGATCCGGCCCGCCTCGCCCGGGTGCGGTGGAACACGCCATAGCCTCGGCGCCATGCACTGGGGTGACGAACTGGCCGGGTTCCACATGCCGGCCGAATGGGAGCGGCACGAGCGGACGCTGATGGGATTCCCGTGTCATCTCGGTCAGTGGGGCCGCCATCTCCGTGCAGGGCAGCTCGCATGGGCAGAGGTGGCGCGGACAATTGCCGAGTTCGAACCCGTCACGATGCTGGCGAACCCCGAGCTCGTGGGGTTGGCCGAGGACCTTTGCGCCCACGCCAACGTGACCGTCACTGCGATGGATCTCGACGACGCGTGGCTGCGTGACATCGGACCGCTTGTCGTCGTTGACGACAGCCGGTTGCGACGGATCTGTGTCGACCCTGTCTTCAACGTGTGGGGCAGTCTCTACGAGGCACGGGGCTTCGACGACCGGGTCGCGTCGGCGTGGAGCGCAGCGACAGGTGAAACCTCTGTACGCGTACCTTTTGTGCTCGAAGGCGGAGCAATCGCTGTCGACGGTGACGGCACCGTGTTCACCACCGAGCAGTGTCTCCTCCACCCGAATCGCAATCCGGGTCTTGCCCGGGTCGACATCGAAGCCAGCCTCCGGGCGATCCTGGGCGTCGACACGGTGGTGTGGCTGCCGTATTCGATCGATGACCGCGACACCGATGGCCACATCGACCTCGTGCTCGTACCGGTGAAGCCGGGCGTCGTGCTATACCAGGGCTGCGACGACCCGAACGATCCTGAGCATCAGCGGTTGTCGATCTCGCGCCGCTGCCTCGACCGGACCATCGATGCGCAGGGTCGGCCGACCGAGATCATCGACCTCCCGATCCTCCCGTACGCCGAGGTCTTCGGTGAGCGCATGCCGGTGCCATACGGGAACCTCTACGTGTGCAACGGGGCGGTGATCGTCCCCGTCACCGGACACCCTGCCGACTCCGACATGCTCGACATCATCGGGTCGGCCCTCCCGTCCCGGAAGGTCGTCGGTGTCCCGGGCGAGGTGATCGCCTACGGCGGCGGCGGACCCCATTGCATCACCCAGCAGATACCGGCGCTTCGCTGACCCGACGTCGGCCGGTTCGCATACCTGCCGCCCACGAGCTTCACGCCGGCCGGAGCCACGCTTCGTAGGCGGCGGCGATGCGCTCAAGGTCGGCGATGCGTACGCACTCGGTCGGCTTGTGGGCGTCGTCGATGCTGCCCGGGCCGAACACCACCTTCTCGTTGGCGAACGAGTCGTAGCGAAGCGCGTTGGTTCCGAACGGAGCACACGTCGGCGCCTCGCCGGTCGCCGCCGCGAGCGTGCGGACAAGGTCGCTGTCCGGCAGTTGGTAGAACGCCGGCGAACCCGGCGGTCGGCCCGGTTCAGCGAGGAGCGCTGTGATCTCCACCGGAAGGGGCGACGCATCGGTGACGATCCGGGAGAGTCGCTCGAATTCCGTGGCCGGGTCCTCGCCGGGAGCGATCCTTCGCCCCACGGTGATCGTGCACCTGTCAGGGACGACGTTCCCCGCGATGCCTCCGCGAATGGTCGTGGTGAGGAGTGACCCGGTTCCGACCTCCGTCGACGCCGGACCGGCGACGAGTGCGTCGTGATGGTCTTCCAGGGCCACGATGATCCGGGCCGCCGCATGGATGGCGTTCGCCCCGAGTTCCGGCAAGGCACTGTGTGCCGACCTCCCGATCACGTCGACGCGGATGCCGATCGCGCCCTTGTGCCCATGAACCGGCGCACACTTCGTAGGTTCGCAGACGATCAGCTGATCGATGATCAGCTCTCGCGACCCGGCCCATTCGCGGAACCGGCGTGCGCCGAGCAGACCGCCGGCCTCCTCACCGACCGTTCCGACGACCAGGATCGTCGGCTCCGCCCTAAGTCCCACGGCCTTCCAGGACTCGAGCAGCGCGCAGATCACCCCCAGCGAGGCCTTCGTGTCGAGCGACCCACGACCCCACACGTGACCGTCCTGGATTCGCCCGTCGAAGGGCGGGTCGACCATGTTCTCGACGGTCACCGTGTCGAGGTGCACGTCGATCCCCACGAGACGGTCGCTACGGCCCGGAAAGAAGGCGTAGATGTTCGGCCGTTCCTCGTAGACGTCGTCGAGGATCACCTCACTTGCGCCGAGCTCCTCGAACCAGTCGACGAGCGCGAATGCGAGGGCCTGTTCACCGACCACCCCGCTGTTCGGCCCGGCGTGGAGGGGATTGACGCTCGGGATCTGCACCAACCGGGAAACCCACCCGGCCAGGGCATCGGCGGTGACAGGCATGGGCCATCGTCGCACACCGCAGCACATTCGAGTCGGGAGGCGGAGGCCGTGCCGCGACGATCAGGGACCGAAGCTCAGCCCCGAGCTGTGACGGAGAGCCCCGCACGACACGGGTGGGGAGGTCGACCTTCGTTGCCGGAGTGATGGCCGAGTCGACATTTACACGCTGACGATCACCCTCCGCGCTTGTCCACCTCGGCCTGTGCTTCGACCACAAGTTCGCTTACCACCCGCTTGATAGCTGCGGACAATCGAGCTTGGGCTCGCGTTGTGATCGATGGACTGACCTCGTCGAAGCGAAGCTCGAGGAGCGTTCCGGCGCTATTGACGGCGACCGAGACCGGAAGTGGCCCGGCGAGGGACTCACACACAAAGACCCGCAGATGCCGCGACGCCCCGGCTTTCGAGACGTCGCTTTCGATACGCAAGAGCCGCGCCTTTTCGGAGACGGGCCAGCGGCCCAAGTCCCCCTTGGCTCTCGAACCGAAAGATATGGTCTCCCACGTTCGTTTGATCGGTTCGACAACGTCAATCTCTGCCCCCAGGCGGAGGAACTCGCGATCGACGAACGCTTCCAGACGCAAACCGGCTAACCGGAGGTCTTCGGCAATTCGATCGTTCGGCAGCGTGACCCTCATTTGACCGGATGAGGTCGCGGCAAGGTCGCAGGCATAGGCAAGCGTGTCGACCGCTACACCCTCCACGAAGGAGACGAAAGCGCTCCGATCACCCCGATCGGCTGCCTCCAGGGCATCAAAGTAGCGATGCTTCTCGTCGTCGTAAATAAATAGCGGAATCGATGCCGCGCGGAGGAGGTAGATGCTGGCGAGCAGACGGGCGACACGCCCGTTGCCGTCCTGAAACGGATGCACGGCAACGAATGCGTGATGGGCGAACGCGGCTTGGAGGATTGGGTGAGCAGCCTCGAAGGCTGGCGACCGCAGCTCCTCCACCAACCGGTGCATCTCCCTCGACACTTCTTCGACCGGGCAATACCAGTGGACCGATCCGTCGACGAGTTCAACGTTGTTGGGATCCAGTTTGTACGAACCCCTGAGGAAAGGGACGTTGGACGCGAGTCGTTGCCCGTTCCGCTCGGAAAACACACGAACCAGTTTCTGCGGCGCGCAAACGGTTTCATGAACTGAACGAATCCAGACCTCGCTCAATTGTTCAGTCCCTGTTGCGACGTCGAGCGCCATATCGAAGGCCTCGATGCAGGCGGCAACGAGCGCCTGAGCCTCGGATCCCTCGGCCTGACGCACCACCGGCTGCCACTCCAAGGATTGTTCGATCACCGATTGCGTCAACCCCCGACCGGCACCATGCAGGCCTTCAATCGCTCCGGAGTTCAATGCCGCCGCAGCGATGAGCGATCGGCGATGGGGCAGATCGACCTGCTCGTCGCGGTGATCGGGGAGCAACTCCCGGAGCCGCTCGGCGTAGCCGTCCCAAACCAACTCGTTCACTTGTACATCTGCCCACTCGGCGAACGGCGGGAAGAACTCATACCTGTTCGGTCGAATCTGCTCGCCAGTGACGTCCACCCTGTCAGTCTTGCTCGCCGCCGACCGCCACGCGTCTTCAGCCGACTTCTTGGCGCGGCGCCTCGAAGCCGATCCGAAGCTCGCCGGTGACGAGCGGCTTGACCGGTTGGAGGACGTGCCGAGCCGAACCCGGGAGACGGTCGAGGAGTTCGTCGCTGTAGTGGTAGCCGAAGCGGCTCGTCGCCCAACTCGGTCCGTAGCGGAGGATGATCACCCGGCGCTCGCCCTCGGGCGCGGTACGCGACGATCCGCCGTGCATGATCGAGTCGACGAACATCACGGCGTCGCCGGCCTTCAGATACACCGGTTCGGCTCCGGGGAGGACGTCCATCCGATCACCGCGGGCGTAGTCACCGGCCAGGGGGTGGGCGAAGTTCGACTTGTGGCTCCCGGGAATCACCATGGTGGCGCCGTCGCCCTCGCCGATGTCGGTAAGCGCCATGAGGATGTTCACCTGACCGCAGCGGAACCGGCCGTTCTCGAACCGGTACTGGGTGCGGACCGACGCGTGATGGCCACCGCTGTGGACCGGATGGTGACCACCGGACCGGCGGATGCTGGCGATGCATTCGTCGATCGTGACGCCCTGCACGTACGTTCCTTCTTCTCCGGCGAAGTGCAGCACATGGTTGATCCAACCGGGGTGGTCGATCAGCTCGTCGAAGGCCGGATCGCCGCAGTCGAGGCAGTTGTGGAGCTCGAAGCCGGTCTGGGCGTTGTAGTCGCGACGCTGGGCGTTGCCCATCCACTCCCCCGTCTCGAGAACCGGGAATCGGTCGAAGGAATCGTTGAGCCGTTGAAGTGTCTCTGCGGACAGGACGTTTCGCAGCACGAGGTAGCCACGGAGGTCGAAGTCGTAGTCGTCGAGTGCGGTCGGCATAGTAGGTGTACGTACCATTCCGGTAAGTTTAGCGAAGCGGCGAGCCCCGCGAATCGGGCGTTTGATCCTGCCCGACCCTGCCCTTCGGCCCTGTCGAAACGGAGGGTTCGTTCCGTACGTTCTCATCGTCATGGACCAGCCGACCCCGACGCTCGACGCCTTGCTGCCCAGGGAGATGGCGCGGCGGGCCGAGGACGTCGGTGTCGCCAAGGCTGCGCTGCCGCTCCTGCAGATGGCGTTCCTGGCCGGGCTGGCCGGCGTGTTCATCAGCCTCGGCGCGGTGTTTGCCACCACCGTTTCGGCCGGGCCGGGCCTGTCGTTCGGGGTCGCACGGCTCATCTCCGGTCTGGCGTTCTCGCTCGGTCTCATCCTCGTGAGCGTCGGCGGCGCCGAGCTGTTCACCGGGAACAGCCTGATCGTGATGGCCTGGGCGAGCCGCCGCATCCGAACCCGTGCCGTGCTCCGCAACTGGGCCGTGGTCTACGTCGGGAATCTCGTCGCCGCCATGGCGATTGCGTGGGTCGTGCAGCAGTCCGGCCAGTACCGGGGAGGCGGGGGCGAGGTGGGCCGACGTGCGCTCGACATCGCCGCGGGAAAGGTGGCGCTGAGGTTCTGGCCGGCGGTGCTGCTCGGTGTCTGCGCCAACGTGCTCGTCTGCCTGGCCGTGTGGCTGTGCCTGAGCGCCCGCTCCGTCATCGACAAGGTGGCGTGCATCGTGTTCCCCATCACGGCGTTCGTGGCCGCCGGCTTCGAGCATTCGGTGGCGAACATGTACTTCATTCCCCACGCGCTGTTCATCAAGGCCAACGCCCCACAGGAGTTCTGGACCCAGATCGGCGCCACCCCGGCGGACTACCCCAAGCTCACGTGGGGCCGGTTCCTGAGTGCCAACCTCGTGCCGGTCACCCTGGGGAACATGGTCGGAGGGTCCGTGTTGGTCGGCCTGGTCTACTGGATGATCTACCTCCGAACCCCTGCCGCCAAGGCCTGAGCTCACTTGCCGTTTGCGACCCGATTGGCGTCCGCAGTGGCTGGCCGATTCGAATCACACCCATGAACGAGGCCCCATCCGCCGAGGCCCCCACGGCGTTGACCAAACAGCAGCTGTGGACCATCCTCGGAGCGCTGATGCTCGGCACCGTCCTCGCGGCGCTCGACGGCACGATCGTCAACACCGCTCTGCCGACGATTGCCGGAAAGCTCAAAGGGTTCTCCAGCTACGCCTGGGTCGGCACCGCCTACATCCTCACCGGGACCATCGCCACGCCCATCCTCGGCAAGCTCGGCGACCTCTACGGGCGCCGACGCATCGTGCTTTCGGCGATCGGCATCTTCGTCGTCGGGTCGCTCATGTGCGGCGTGTCGCAAAACATGACGCAACTCATCCTTGCCCGAGGTGTGCAGGGTCTCGGCGGTGGCGGCATCCAGGCGCTCACGTTCGCCATCCTCGGTGACCTGGTGTCGCCCCGCGAACGAGGGCGTTACATGGGGCTCTACACCGGTGTCTACGCGGCTTCAGCAGTCGTCGGGCCGCTCCTCGGCGGCTGGATGATCTCGCACTTCGCGTGGGAGTGGATCTTCTTGGTCAATCTGCCGGTCGGAGCGGTGGCGTTCCTCGCCATCTCGGCCACGCTGAAGGTGCCATTCCGGCGCCGCCAGACACGCATCGACTTCCTCGGCGCCGCGCTGCTCTCGGGGTCCCTGGGATCGTTGATCCTCGGGATGGAGCAGGGCCGCGACGGATGGACGAAGCCGACCGTGCTCGCCCTCATGGCTGTCGCGGTGGTGCTGCTGCTTGCGTTCCTCGCCCAGGAGTCGCGCACCACCGAACCGATCATCCCGCTCCACCTGTTCAAGAACCGGGTGTTCGTCATCGGGAGCTCGATGGGCTTCTGCGCCGGAACGCTGGCCTACGGGGCGGGCGCGTTCCTGCCACTTCAGTTCCAAGACGCCAACTTCGTCAGCCCGACACGCGCCGGGCTCTATCTGGTTCCGCTGATGATCGGCGTGATGATGGGCTCGGCATACGGCGGTCGGCGGATCTCGGCCACCGGCCGGTACAAGATCGTGCCGTTGGTGGGCCTCGGGTTGGCGATCATCGGGGTCACATCGATCTCGCAGATCACGTCGACCTCGGGCTTCTGGTGGCTGGCCGTCCCGATGCTGTTCATCGGCGTCGGCAACGGATCGACGTTCACAACCACCAGCATCGCCGTGCAGAATGCCATCGACCCTCGCGAGATCGGGATCAGCACGGCAACGCTCACGGCCATCCGAACCCTCGGCGGTTCCCTCGGACTCGCGATCTACGGCACCGTGTTCGCCACGGTCGTCAAACACGAGTTGCGCGACCGCGTACCCGCAGGCTCACTCCCAACCGGGCGAACGGCATCGTCACTCGTACGCGAACCGGCCGCGATCAAGGCCCTCGCCGAACCGATTCGCAACGGTGTCGTGCAATCGATCACCGCTGGGACCGGCCGGGTGTTCCTCATCGCCGCTCCGATTGCGATCACCGCGTTCGTCCTCGCGTTGCGCCTTCCGGAGCTCCCGCTCCGCCAGTCCACAGGAATGGCCGCTGGCGGACTCGACTGACGAGCAGCCGGCTTTGGCACGGGTCGTGGAACACACCCGTGTCCGCTCCGAAGGCAGCGCGCAGGACCGCCGAAACCGACTCGATCGGGTGCATTTCGATACCGTAGCAAACATATGTTTGTTATAGTGAGTGGCATGCACCCGTCCGGTATCTGCGATGAAACCGAATTGTTTCTCACCGCGGCCGATATCGACATGCTCACCGAGTCAGACATCGACCCGGCAGCAGAGTTCCGTCCGCCCGATCACCGTGATGCCGTGCAGGACCTTTGGCATTCACTTCAGATCGGTCGGGTGAACCTGCTCGACGCGGTGATCGACTGGGACCGTGCCGACGCTCATGTGCTCGACGGTGCCCGCACCCCGACTGCGTGGTTGCGCCACCGGCTCCGTACCACCCACACCAACGCTGTTGTGCTCCTCAAACAAGCCCGCGGGTTGCGCGACACCCCACAGGTCCGTCACGCCCTGCTCGCCGGTGAGTTGTCGTTCGATCAGGCCGACCAACTCCTCCATGTCTTCACCCCGGCACGTGCCGCGTTTGTCGATCGTGACGTCGACGTGCTGATCGATCACATCGCCACGATGCCCGTTGCGCAATGCGGCATCGTGGCTAGGCACTGGGCGGCCCGTGTCGACGCCGAAGCCCTCGCCGACGGCGACGATTTGCCGCCACAGTCGGAGCCGACTGTGTCCGAGTTGCGGGTCGGGGAGATCCTCGACGGTGACACCATCATCGAAGGTGTCCTCAACGCCGCCGACGCCGTTGTCGTGCGCACCGCCCTCGCTGCGGCGCAGCGCCTCAGCAAACCAGTGCCGTCCGGTAACGACGAGGCACTCGAAGACGGTGACACCCCACCCACCGCGCCAGTGGATCCGCGCAGCCCGGCCCAACAACGCGCTGACGCCCTGGTACTCATCGCTCAGTTCTTTCTCGACCACCACGACCGCGCCACCCAAGACGGCAGCGCGTCGATCGGCCGGGCCCACGTCAACGTCGTCGTGAACCTCGACCAACTCACCACCGCCCATCTCACCGGGAACGCCGAGTCCCCGTACTCGGTGAGCGGGTTGGACATGGCAGCGGTGTTGCAAACCTGCTGCGACGCGTCGATCACCCGGATCCTCACCGCCGGAGCGTCACTCACCCTCGACATCGGCCGCGAAACCCGGGTCGTGTCACCTGCATTGCGCAAAGCCGTGATCACCCGTGACAGAACCTGCCGGTTCCCGGGCTGCGACAAGCCCGCATGGTTCACCGACGTGCACCACATCTGGCACTGGACCCGCGGCGGACCGACCAACCGGGAGAACTGCTGCCTACTCTGCCGACGCCACCACACGCTGATCCACAAAGGCCGATGGACCATCACCGGCAACCCCAATCGCGACCTCACCTTCACCAGCCCCGAAGGCGAATCCCACCGCAGCCGACCACCCAACCCCCAACTCCCCCTCACCCAAAACGCCGCCTGGAACTGACGCGCTGTCCGATAGTCGGTGCGAAGGAGGGAACGCGATCCAGGTCAGCGTTCGACTCTCCGCCAGCAAGACTCAGCGCAGGCAAAACGACGATCCACGCTCACACTTGACGTCCAGTGAGGGCGAGGAGTTTCGACTGCGGGTCCGCTTCTGCGGCGATCAGAACGCGCGGACCGTAGTGGCCGCTTTGCGCGAGCATGTCGGCCATGGGTTCGAGGCCGATGAGCATTTCGTTCACCATGGTGTCGTCGAGGTGCTCGTTTTGGCCTGTCGCGCGCGACAGGTCCCAGGTGTGGATGAGCAGGTCGCCGAGGATGAACCGGTCGATCGCTTGAGCGAGAGGATGGTGACCCGCCTGCGGGTGATCGAACGTACGCGTAGCAATGTCTGACGCGTCGAGCACGGCGAGGATCTGGTTGTTCAGATGGCTCCACGCTCCTGCCGGGTCGGCGACGACGTCGAGGCCGGGTGTGATCGTGAGATTCGCACCGTCACGGAGAAACGGTGGCACCCACTCGACCAAATGTCTCACGACGTCACGTGCGACCCAGCCCTCGCATGGGGCCGGGTTCGACCATGCCGCCGGCGGCACGGCGTTGACACGCTCGGTGAACGTACCGGCGATCCGTCGCCAGCGTTGTGATGTTTCGGACATGTCGCTGCTCCCGTTCGGTTGATGGAGGTCGGGCAGGAGATCGTCGAGACGATCGAGGGTGCGCTGCATCCCCGGCTCCATGCCGGAGTCGATGTGGCCGTCGCGGTTCTTGCGGCTCGCGTGCCGGACCAGAACGGTAAGCGTGGTCACACCGTCGTGCTCGGTAAGCGTGAGCGTGTTGTGCGACGAAGCGTCGGGGAAGCCTTCGAACACCTCACTCGACACGAGTGAGGTGTTCGGAACGATCGCCTCGTACGTGCCGTGCCACCCGAGTTCGCCGTACTCCTGGTGGAGCGAGACGTAACGCCAATCACCCCCCACGCGCAGGTCGATCTCACAGATGACCAGTGGCGCGTCATCGGAGCCCCACCATCGGCGAACCAACTCGGGCGTGGTCCACGCCCGGTACACACTCGACGCCGAAGCATCGAAGCGGCGAGTGATCAGGATCTCGGTGTCAGAGGGAAGCGTCACGACAGCAGTGCCGTGTCTGTTCGACTTCATCGGTGGTTTCCTTTCGTTCGGCTATTTGGTCGGGATGGTCCGCGATCCAGCTCAGACAGCACATCGTCGAGGCGGTCGAGGCGTTGGTTCCACATCGCTGCGAACGTCCCGGTCCAGTCGTGGATGACGCGAAGCCCCGCCGCATCGATTCGATACAGCCGTTCTTTGCCGACTGGGCGTGTACTGACGAGCCGAACCTCGCGCAGCACCTTCAGGTGTTTCGACACCTGCGGCTGGGTGAGCCCGACCGCTTCGACGATCGCCCCAACGGTGGCCTCACCACCCCGCAATGCTTCGAGGACGGCGCGGCGTGCCGGTTCGGCGATGGCATTGAACGCATCGGATGTGGTCGACGCCCGAGCCATAGATCAATCATATTCCGATATCAGCATATGTCAAGGTACAACTCGGCAGGCGAGTCGTGGCTCGGTCGGCGCGCCAAGCGAAGACGTCGGGACGGCTCTGCTCAACGATGGGCGAGCCAGTAACCAACAATCGCATTGGCGTGGCCGTGGCCGATGCCGCACGCCGACTTGAGGAGTAGGGGAACGCCCCACGGGTGCGGAGACGGTGGGCGACTCGCCGACGATGTCGGTGAAGGTTCGGCCGAACGTGCCGAGGCTGGAGAACCCGACCTCCATGCAGATCTCGGTCACTGACGTCGCGGTGTTGCGGAGCAGGAACATCGCCCGTTCCACCCGGCGCCGCTGCAGGTACCGGTGCGGGGTCTCGCCGAAGGTCGCTCGGCATCCTCGAGACCCTTCCAGACAGTTGCGACCTGGGTCGGCCATTTTCGCATTTCGTCTCGACCGTTGACCGCACCGGCACCTCGGCTCAGCGGTCTGACAGGATTCTCATGCGCGTAGTTCGGATCATCGCCGCCTCGGACTTCTGGTCCGTCATGGGGCCTGCAGCGGCGACGAGCTGTCCTCGTCGGGGAGGACGAAGCGGTCACGGGTTGTTTCGCGACGGATCTCCTTGAACAGGACCTGCACCGACCCGGCGAGCGGGATGGCCAAGAGCGCACCCATGAGCCCGAACAGCTCGACCCCGAACAGCACGCTCAGCAGGACTACGAGCGGGTTCACCTTTACTGTCCGAGACATCACCGTTGTCTGTAGGACGCTGTTCTCGAACTGCTGGTAGACGATGAAGAACACCAGCGAGATGATTCCCGCCGAGCTGTTGTGCAAGAAGGCCGCGAGCACCGCAACTGCTGCGCCGAGCGTCGCACCGACAAGCGGGATCAGGTCCGCGAACGCAACCCAGAGCGCGAGGACGGCTGGATTCGGTACCCCGAGGAGAAGCAGACACACAAAGGCCGAAACGCCCGCAATGAGGCTGATGAGGAGATTCCCGATCATGTATCCGCTGACCGCTGCGGCGGCATCCACCGATACCCGCCTCGCCGCCACACGCCGACGGTGCGGGATGAGGCCCTGAACGACACCACCGATCGCTGAAGTTTGCGTGAGGAGCACAAACGCCGTCACGAAGATCGTCACGAAGGCCAACACTCCCTCCACAACGCTCCGGGCGATGTCGAACGATTTCCCGTTCACGCGATCCGCCCAGTCTCGGATTTCGGACTGATGATCCCGCACCAGCTTGTTCAGATGAAGCCGATCCACCAGGTGTCCCACCGGACCACGGCCGCTTGCCGCCTGGTCAACGGAGCCTGGTAGGTCGGTCACCGTGGAGACGATCTGGCGGCGAATCGGCATCACGAAGATCGCGACGAGACCAAGGAACAAAACGGTGGCAGCGAGCATGACGATTGCGGTCGCCGCGCCCCGGTGACCCCGAAGGCGGGCCTCCAGGCGACGGACAAGCGGTGCCAACACAATGGCGAAGAACCCGGCAATAAGTACCCATATGACCACCCGGCGCGCCGCCGTGAGCGCCCGGACCAGACCGAGGAACGAAGCGACGATGAGCACCGCCGCCACCATCGAACGCCAGGGAACATCCGACCATGACGAGGAGCCGGCACCCCCATCGGGCGGTCGTGACATGTCGGATGTGCGGCCCTCGGAAATGTGGCTTTCAAATGTCCGACTCTTCCGCTCACCGCTGTCCTCCCCCAGGATGATGGTCACGGGGAAGTCAGTTGTCGAGATCGTTCCACCGCGACCTCAGATCGCATGGGCAAGCGACACGGCCCGCGAGCTGACGGCCTCTCCAAAACGCGTGGCGGTGTCTCCGGCTCTCCCGCCCGCCGAGCCGGCGAGCTCGATGACCCGTTCGAGCAGTGGGCTGACAGCGACGACAGCTCGTTCACCGAGCGCTCCCGCGCCGTCGGAGAGGGCGCTCACGTGCTCAGTGAACGACCCGGCATGCGGGGCGTGGCCGCCGATCGACGAACCCATCGAACCGATCGAGGCCGTCGCCTTGCCGGCCGCCTTCTTCGCCCGCCATCGAAGCGACGGAGCCCCGTTTGTGTCCATCGCCGCCAGCAGCAGTCCGCCGAGCATGGCGAGGTTCTTCAAGAACTGCATCCGCTGGTCGGCCTTCGCTGCGGGGTCTGTTTCCTCCCAGAACCGATGGCCCGCCAGCGTGGTTGGAACGAGACTCGCCGCGAGCGCGACGGACGCAAGACGCGGCACCCGCCCGATGGCGAGGAGCGATCCTGCGGCCAACTGCACCGCCCCGTTGAGACGGACCAGCTGAACGGGGTCCTCCGGCAGACCGAGCGCGGACAGCTGCCCGGCAACCTTCTCGACGGCCTTCGCCTTGTCGTTCGGGTTTCTCAGTACGTCGAAACCGTCGGCGATGAACAGCGGGGCGATGAAAGAGCGGGCGAGGCGATGAGAGAGTGGCATGTCGAGTCCGTACCCGCCCACGTCCTCGGCTAATCATCTCTCCGAGCAGGCGCCCCTTGGAGACCGTCATGCACCCGACGCTCGCGTCAGCGGGCGCGTTCCCGAGTCGTTTGAGCCGGCACCAGCTTCGCGCCTCACATCGGTGAGGTGCGGTCAGCTCCCCTTGTCGGATCGTTCATCGGCCTTCGCCGGGCCGTCATTGATCTTCGCAAGCACCGTGCGATGATCGATTCGTTCATGCCCTTCTCCGTTCTCAGATTCCTCGGGGCTCTCAGCAGTCGACGGTGCCGGGTCGTTGATGTGGGCCAACACGGTGTCGTGATCGGGGGTGGCTGCGGTTTTCCGTTTGTTGTTCATGGGTCCTCCATACCCCGGGTCATGCACGTCGACACCCTGGAATCGAAGAGACCGCGCGGGGTTTATCCCGTGTCCAATACGGGTAGAGCCTTCTGATGTCAACAGAAGACGTGCGCGAGTTCGATGTCGCCGTGCTGGGCGCCGGCTCAGGCGGTGAGCTGACGGCGACGCTTCTGGCCCGAGGATCATCGTCGAGACCGCCGATGTCCGTCGTGGTCTTCGAGCCCTCCCTGGTCGGCGGCGAGTGTCCGTTCCTCGCCTGCATCCCGTCGAAGGTCTTGCTTTCCCGCGCCCAAGAACCGAATCCCGACTGGGTGGCAGCTGTCGCCCGCCGTGACGAAGTCACCCACAACCGCGACGACGCCACCCACGCCAAAGAGCTCGAAGAATCCGCCGCCACCCTCGTCCGGGCACGGGCAACGGTGACGGGACCGGGCCGGGTACGAGCAGACGGCATCGACTACCGGGTGGAACACATCGTTGTGGCAACCGGCGCCGCCCCGAAGAAGCTGCACGACATCGAATGTCCCGACGATGTATGGGACTCGTCGGACGCCATGTCTTCTGACGAACTCCCCGCCTCTCTGGTCATTGTCGGCGGTGGCCCGATCGGCTGCGAACTGTCCGAGCTCTACACGCGATTCGGTACGACAGTGACCATCGTCGAGGCAGGCGACACCCTGCTGAAGGAGGTCGAGCCCGAAATCAGCCGCGCCGTGCAACATCACCTGGAGGATCTTGGAATCACGGTGCTGATATCCGCTGCACTGTCCGCGATCACCGAAGCCGACACGGGGTACCTCGTCCAGGTCGAAGGCCGTCAACCCATCCCATGCGCCCGGGTACTCGTGGCAATCGGAAAGACTCCGCGACTCGATGGAATCGGACTGGAGACTCTCGGCCTCGACCCGACCGACGTCATGGTCGACGACGCGGGACGACTCGGTGGGGTCGATCGTGTCTGGGGCGTCGGAGACGTCACTGGGCTCGCGCCGTATACCCACGGGGCGAACGCTCAGGCATCGGTGGTGGTCGAGAACATCGCCGGAGGTAGGCGGTCGGTCCGCGCTGCAGTGATGCCGCGGTGCGTGTACACCCATCCCCCGGTCGCGGCGGTCGGACCTACGTCATCGAAAGCAGCGGAACAATCCGAGCTTGCGATCGTCCGCATGTCGTACGCAGACATCGCTCGGCCGATGACCGACGAGCTGGGCGAAGGACTGCTCACCGTGTTCGCCGATCGCGCAACGGGGGCCGTAGTTGGGGCCAGTGGCATTGGACGGTCGATGGACGAAATCATCAGCCTGATCACACTTGCGATTGAAACAAGGTGGCCGGTGAGCAGGCTTCAACTTGTCGTACAGCCGTTTCCGACGATCTCGCAGCTCGTCGGCCACGCGTTTGAGAAGCTCGCACAAGAACTCGGCGACCACGAACGATCCGAATGAGCGGATCGGGAAATGACACCTACGGCCGCTGTGTTTCTGCGCATGGGTCACGGGCAGAGCAACCCGATCACAACGATCGAGTGCAGCGATTCAGCCGAGGACGTCCTTGGTGGTGAACTGCGCCCACGCAGCACTTCCGAAGACCCCGATATAGATCGTCTGCCGGAGAAGGTTGTGCACGATCGTCGCCCACCGAATGTTCGTGTGCAGGAGGTCGCTATAGCTCGACCAGTCATTGGTGCCCCGTAACGGCCACGACCGCAGTCGCGGCAAGGCAAAACACGACGGTCACTGCGCCCTTCACGCGAAGCAAGCGCGTTCGCTCGACGGGGCGAATGAGGAGATAGCGAAGTGTCCCTAGGCTCGCCTCGCCGGCGAATGTGTCGCCGGCGACCACGGCAACAGCCATCGGCAGAAACACAGGGAGCGTGATCGTGAGCGCGGCAAGGGTTGCGAACACGCCGTTGTGGGTGACCTGATTCAGGAAGGCAGGGCCTTCGCCTCCCTCGGGTCCGCCCCCGATTTTGATGGCTGCCATGATGGCGATAGGCACGAACGCGAGCGCAGCGAGCAGCGCCTGAATCCGCCGCCGGCGGAACAGCACACTGAGTTCATTGAGCAACATCGAAGCCCTCCCCGGTGAGCGAGACGAAGATGTCCTCAAGTGCGGGTCTTTCGAGGGTGAGGCCTTGGACTGCGACCCCGGCGCCCACGAGGACACGATTGATGTCCTCAGAGCGATGGTGTTCGGGGAGGGCCATCACCGTCGCCGCGTCAAGTTCTGTCGCGAAAATACTCTGTGCCCGAAGTATTTCGAGTGCCTTCGAGACGTCGGGAGTCGTGATTCGCAATCGGGTCACGGTCGTGGCGCGGAGTTCGGGCAGTGACGATTGCGTGAGGAGCTTGCCGAGGCGCATGACCGCCACGTGGGTGGCAGACCTGTTCGATCTCAGCAAGAAGGTGGCTTGAGAGGCAAACGGTGGTTCCTTCGGAAGCAAGCTCGCGAATCCGGTGGCGGATCTCACGAGTGCCCTGAGGGTCCATACCGTTGGTCGGTTCGTCGAGCAGCAACAGCTCACATGGACGCATCAGCGCGGTGGCCAGACCGAGGCGTTGACGTACGCCGATTGAATACGCCTTCACCTTCTTCTCCGACGCAGCACCGAGCCCGACCCGTGCGAGCGCGTTGTCAACTCGCGTCTTGCGCTCCTCACTCGACGAGGACCGTCCAGCCGCATCGAGGCGCTCGAGGTTCCGTCGACCCGAGAGCCACGCTTAGAACGCCGGCTTCACCGTCGATCCGTTCCCCAACGCCTGCAGACCCGACCGAAGCGAAGTCTCGCGAACGGCGCAAGAATCACGAACGACCCCAAGCCCGGGAAGACCTGGAATCCGAAAGGCCCGATCATGCGACGGCCCAAGTGAGACATTCGGCGTGATCCTTTGCGACGCATACCAGCCGACGCCGAACAACTCGAGCGGGGCTGCGCACGGTTCGGCTTCCGGCGCCGGCCAGCGCCACGCTCGGGCGCGTTAGAGTTTTTGTCGCTGGGCCTGAGATTAGGCACACTTCATCGGAGCGGACCAGAGATCCGAGCGAGGTGCTGTTAGAGAGCTCGGAGGTGTGGGCGTGAGTGGACAGCCGGCTCGAGTCGCGAGCTACTACGTTCGGGGCACGTTCGCGCGCTGCCGCAGCGACTATGTCGCGATTGTCCTGCTGATCGCGTTGCTTGGCGGGGTTGCGATGGCATCGATCGCGGCCGGCCGTCGAACCCAGTCGGCGTTCCCTGCCTTTGTCGCGAGTACCAATCCGTCGACCCTGACGATGTCGGTCTACGGCACTTCCGGAAGTTCGTCGGGCTACTCGTCCACGCTCAGTCACGCGATCCGTCACCTTTCCAAGGTGAAGCACGTTGAGAGCTGGGTCGGGGCAGGTGTCGTTCCGTTGAAGCCCGATGGGTCCCCGAACCTCGATTCAGCGATCAACCCGATGGGGAGCGTCGATGGGCTGTTCTTTGACATCGATCGGGTTACCGCGGTCAAGGGCCGCTCGGCCGATCCCACTCGCGAGGACGAGTTCGTCACGACCGCTCTCGGGGCTCAGCTGCTTGGCATCCGTGTCGGTCAGGTCATTCCGGCCGGGATGTACGGATTCGATCAGTTCGGTGATCCGGGGTTCGGCACGGCGAGCGTCCCGCCTCTGCGGCGCGTCGACATGACGCTCGTCGGCATCGTCGAGTTCAACAATCAGATCATCCAAGATGACGTCGACCAACGACCCACGAACGTGCTCTACACGCCGGCGCTGACTCGGGCGATGCTCGCCACCCATGCTGTGCAAGGCACGTGGTACGCCATGCAGTTGGTCAACGGCGACCGGGATGTCGCGTCGGTCGAGCAGGCGCTGCTGGGGATGATCCCGCACGACGAGGTCCCCAACTTCCGAGTCGCCTCCATCACGAATGCGAAGGTCGAACGGGCCATCAGACCCGAGTCGATCGCGCTCGGCGTGTTCGGCGCGATCGCCGCCCTGGCTGCGCTCGCTGTCGCGGCACAGGCGGTCGCTCGGCAGGTTCGGTCGGCCGACCCTGATCTCGATGTGCTTCGCGCGCTCGGAGCGACACCGGCCACGAACTTGGCAACGGGCGTGGTCGGCGCGTTGGGCGCGATCGTGCTCGGCTCCGCGCTGGCCGCAGTGGTCGCGGTCGGATTGTCACCGATCGCGCCACTGGGCCCGGTCCGGCGCGTGTACCCGTCCCCAGGGATCGCCGCGGACTGGAGAGTCCTCGCGATCGGCGTGGCGACGCTTGTCGTCGCGCTCGGTGCCGTGGCGGCAGTTGTCGCGGGGCGCTTCAGCGCGCGCCGCGGAGCGCAAACTTCCGGGACTTCTTCGGCCAGCGGCTCCCGCCTTGCCGCCGCGGTCACAGGGTGGGGAGCGCCGACGCCCGCGGTCGTCGGCCTGCGCTTCGCGCTCGAACCAGGCACCGGCCGCACGACAGCGCCCGTGCGCTCAGCGCTGCTGGGGTCGACCCTCGCAGTCGCGATCGTCACCACGACGTTGACGTTCGGGGCCGGGCTGCACACCCTCGTCGCGACGCCCAGCCTGTACGGCTGGAACTGGGACCTCGCGCTCTCGTCGATCTTTGGGGTCCCGCCGTCCGCGCTGCACCTCCTCGACAGCGACCCCGCGGTCGATAGCTACTCCAGCTACAAGGATGGGCACGCGCAGATCGACGGTCAGGACGTGCCGGTCCTCTCGGGCGACACGAACGCCAAGGTCGCACCGCCGGTTCTTTCCGGTCACCAGCTCGCGGCCGACGATCAGATCGTCCTCGGCGCCGCCACGCTCGCCAGCCTGCACAAGCATGTGGGCGACACCGTCGTCGGCCGTTTCGGGACGCCGGCCAGCGCCCCGTTCTACGTCCCGCCCACGCCGCTCACCATCGCTGGCACCGCAACGCTTCCCGCCGTCGTCGGTTCCGGCAGCTTCGCCGACCACACGACGATGGGATCCGGCGCGGTCCTGTCCAGCTCTTTTCTCGGCGGACCGGCCCCGAACTCCGACGCGATCGCCAGTGGGCCACCGCTCGTCTTCGTGCGCATGCGCCCCGGCATCACCACCGCCGCGGGCATCGCCGATCTGCAGCACATCGCTGACGCTGGTAACCGCGCGTTCGCGACCGATCCGACGACGGCCGGCGCTCGGGTCGACGTCCTCCCGGTCCAACACCCCGCGGAGATCGTCAACTCCGCGTCGACCGGCGCCACGCCGGTCGTCCTCGCCGCCGGTCTCGCGGTCGGCGCCCTCGCCGCACTCGGCATCACCCTGCAATCATCGGTCCGCCGTCGCCGACGTGAGCTCGCCCTGCTCAAAACGCTCGGCTTCACAAACCGCCAGCTCGGCACCGCCGTCGAATGCCAAGCAGCCGCGCTTGGTGTCGTCGGTGTCGTTGCCGGCCTACCGCTCGGCATCGCCTTTGGTCGGTGGCTGTGGATCGTGTTCGCACGCAACATCAACGCGGTGGCCCGGCCCACAGTGCCGGCATCGCTGATCCTCGTCGGCGTCGGCGCACTCGCCCTCGTGTTGATCGTCGCAACCATCCCGGGCCGGGTCGCCGCCCACACCTCAGTCGGTCTCAGCCTCCGCGCCGAGTGATCGCGGCCCGTCGCGCTCATCCGCCTTCTACCTCATGATCCGACACCTCGCACGAAAGAACGGAGACAACATGCGTTTTGGTCCTTTGGCAGCAAGCCTTCTCGGGTCACTCGGCGGAAGTTCACTCGGCGGGCGGCTATTCGGCCGCAACGGTTCGCTGGTTGGTTCCCTGGTGGGTTCTCTCATCGGAGGGTCGGTCGCCGCGAATGCGGGCCATGGCGGGGGCATTGGAAACCTCCTCGGCGGGCTTCTCGCCAGCCACGCGAACCAGGCGGCACAGCCGGCCGGCACTGCGAGCCTCTTGGCCACGAGCGTCGTACCGGACCTTGATGACAGCCATGCCGAGATCTTGCTTCGAGCGATGTGCGCGGCGGCGAAAAGCGACGGCACAGTCGATGATCAAGAGCGTCAAGCCATTATCCGTCGGATAGGCGCGGTAACGGACCAAGAGGCGGCATGGCTTGACCGAGAACTCGCCGGACCCGTCGATCTCGACGCCATCGTGACGGCGGTCCCGGTCGGCTTCGGCCCGCAGGTCTACGGAGCATCGCTGCTCGCGGTGGGCGCTGAATCCGGTCCGGAGTCGACGTACTTGCAGCAACTCGCCAAACGACTCGGGCTGAGCGACGAACAGGTCAACAAGGTCCGGCAGCTGGTCGGAGCGGCCTAATAGTGGCGTTGTCTGAAGACACGAACCATGAACGCGGTTCCGATCCCGGCTGAGCACGCTGCCCCGAGCCAAGCAAGAACCGTCGACAGGCCACCGGTCGACCGTCCTGGTGGTTCCGTGTAGGCCAGAAACACCATCGCCGAGAGCAAGGTGGCTCCGCGACTCGCCCAACTGTCCTTCGACTCGGCGGCCATCGGGAGCACCCAGCCGAAGTACCAGGGCATGACGAACGGCGCGGTGGCGAGGAAGGCGACAACGACCGCAGTCGAGACCGGGGTCGGGGAGTCGCCGTTATGCCACCTTCTCGACTGGGCAAGCACGACGGCCGCGGAGCCTGCCGCAATGGCAACAGCGACCGTCCCCGGTAGAACGGCGCGTCCAGAGACTCGGTCAATCACTCCGAGGACGGACGCCCGGCTGACTCGCGAACCCCCAGACAGGAGCGGTTGGAACGCTCGAACGCCGCCAGAGACGGCATAGGCAAGGCCGGACATGGCGCCGGCAACGGCGGCGGTGATCAGTGCCGAGCGTCGATCAGCCCGCCTGACGAACCACCCGACGACTGCGACAGCGGCAAGAATCGACGTGAGCTTGATCAGCGCCGCCGCGGCGAGGAGAAGGCCACACGCGACCGCTCGACTGCGGCGACCATTCACCCTGACTGCACTGTCGATTGCGAACACAAGCAATGCGCCGACCAACAAGTCGTTGTGTCCCCCGCTCACGATGGCGACGCACACCGGGTTCAGCACGAGAAACGCCACGGCTCGACTTCTCCCCCGGCGCGAATGCAACATCGCAGCCGAAGACAATGCCGCGGCAGCCAATCCCTGGTGCACGAGACGATTCGCGACCACCGAGTTACCGGCCCCGGCAGACCCGACGGCGGAGACGAGCGAGAACAGCGGCCCGTAGGGGCTCCGCGACACCTGCCATCCGGGCGGTACGAAGGACACGAAACGGTCCGTTGTGTATTCGACGGGCCGGTGCACATATGGGCTGGCGTGATGCACGACGATCATGCGCCCCTGCATCACATAGGACCACAGGTCCTGTGACCCGACCGGTACCTTGTACGACGCGACCCCGAGCAAGACAACCCCGCCGAGCCAGACAAGCCGCGTCGGGAGACCACGTCGTTGCCCAACACGCATCAGGTTGATCCATCCGACGAGCGCGAGAACCTCGAGGAGCAGGCGGGGCGCGACACCGACCGCCGGCCCAGCAACAAGCCAGACGAGCGTCACCGCGACACTCGCAAACACGGCGATGTTTGTCACACCGTCGCTACCAAATACGTTGCGGAGGCTCATCCCGTTCTCCGCAGTCACGGCAACTCCTCGTTCGGCTCAAAACACGCGCGCTACACCGTGGCACACGGGCAGTGGGTGCGTGCGCTGGAAACGACCGGACCCGACCTGGTCGAAGCTCAGGTTCGGCACAACAACTGAGTCACCAACCACTCCGCGGGACGCCATCCAACCATCTGACTCAACTCAAACCAGGTGACGGTTCAAACACCCTGTGCTGTACAAACGCTGTACACGGAGGCCGGAAATCAAAAAGCCGGTCCGAAGACCGGCTATGACTGCCGCCAAATGGCAGCCCCAACGGGATTCGAACCCGTGCCTCCACCTTGAGAGAGTCGCCTGGACCGTCCGGCTGGTAGTGGATTGTGTGAACTGGCAGCCCAGAGCCGAACTGCCCGTACGCACAGTACCAACCAGAACGTCTGGTTCGGGCAGTTCGCTGTACAAATGCTGTACGCCACGCTTTCGCGGCCAATTGGAGTGATGGCAAAACTGCGACGCGCACGCCGTGAATCTCCCCCCACGAACGGACCACTCAACAGCCCTGTTTCATCGACTTGACTCTATATCGAGTCAAGCCTATTGTTTGCGCTGTGGCTTGGGAAGTCAACACGACAGATGTGTTCGCCGAGTGGTACTCGACGCTGACCGAGCTTGAGCAGGACGAGATCATTGCAATCGTCGAGTTGCTCGCTGACCACGGCCCTGAACTCGATCGGCCCTACGCAGATCGCATCAAGGGGTTCAACGATCCACA
>JANLRD010000108.1:0-1663 GCA_031368215.1 Acidimicrobiia bacterium
GTTCCACTGGTGGTGCACCGAGTCCGACGATGCGTTCATTGACAAGGATCCGGTCTGGGTGACGATGGAGCAGGAGCTGCGGGAACTGACCGGCGACACCGTCTACGAGCAACTGGCGAAAGTGCTGTCGAAGCGCCTGAACAAGGGCAAGCCGGTCTTCCTGCCCCACCCCGCCGTCCGCCGCAAGTAGCGGCGAGGAGTGGGCCCTCAGTCGGGCCAACCCGGCGTGTCGGGGTCGAGCTGCACGCCGGTGGAGTTGAGGAAACCCGACACCATCCGGTAGAAACCGGCGAGCATGACCAGCTCGGCGAGCTGAGCTTCGTCCCAGCGGGCGGCGAGGTCCTGCCAGGTCTTGTCACTGACGCAATCGTCGGTGCACAGCTCGTCGGCCATGGCGATGAGCACGGCGTCGGCGGCCCGCCAGGCGTAGGTGTCGGGTTTGCGGATGAGTGCGGCGATCTCGGCGTCGGTGAGTCCGACGCGCTTACCGATGATCGTGTGCTGTCCGAACTCGTAGACCGCCCGACAGTTCCAGCCGATGCGAAGAATGATGATCTCCCGCTCGCGCTCGGGCAGGGTTCCCTTCGACAGGAAAAGTCCGCCGAGCACGTTGAAGCGTTTGAGGAGTGCTGGATGGTTGGCCAGCGTGCCGAAGATGTTGAGCGGCTTGCCATCGGGGCGGGTGAGTCCCTTGGCGATGATCGCCTGCACCTCTTCCGACGGGTTCTGGACCGGTCGTAGGCGCGCATACTTTGGGCGCCGCTTGTCCGATGTGGTCCTGACGCCGTTGCTTTCCTCGGCGTTCTCGGCCGATGAGTCGTCGTCGACGTCGGCTCCCTGCGACGCAGCGGTCGGAGAAGCGAGGAGTTGCTCGATCAGCGCGGACGCCTCCCCGGTGGAGAACTTGCCTCCGGCCTGACGCTGGGTCAGACCGAGCGGGTGCCGTGCCTCGCGGAACGTTGCGAAACCGGCCTTGCCGAGTAGCGCTTCGAGGTACTGCATCTGCTTCGCGGAGGCCTGCGGCCCGCTGGATTGTCCGAAAGCCATTCGCGTTCCCTCACGCCGTGGCGATGAGAGCCTTCTCGAAGGCGTTGATGGCCTCGGACATCTCGGCTTCCGTGACGACGAGCGGCGGCATGAACCGGATGACCCCACCGTACGTTCCGGCGTTCAACAGCAGCAGGCCGTTCGTTCGCGCTGCGGCAATGATCGCGGCAACGCGTTGGGGGCTGTTGAACTCGACGCCGACCATTAGGCCGAGGCCACGGATGTCGATGATTGCCGGATGATCGGCGGCCATGCGCCGCAGCTCGGTGGTGAGCTGCTCGGCGCGGGAATTGACGTTGTCGAGGAAGCCGTCGGCAGTGAGGATCTCGATCGTGGCCAGCGATGCTGCGCAGGCAATCGGATTCCCGCCGTAGGTGCCGCCGTGTGACCCGGGAATCCATTTGGCCATGAGCTCGGAGCGTGCACCGATCGCGGCGAACGGCATGCCCGATGCGATGCCTTTGGCCATGATCAGGATGTCGGGCTCGATGTCGTAGTGGTCGACGGCGAACATCTTGCCGGTTCGAGCGAACCCGCACTGCACCTCGTCGGCCACGAACAAGATGCCGTGCGAGCGACAGATCTCAACGATGCCTTCGAGAAAGCGGGGCGGCGA
>JANLRD010000125.1:0-1308 GCA_031368215.1 Acidimicrobiia bacterium
CGCCGCCAGTTCCTTGTCGCGAATGTCTTCCGCGCCCGCGTTCGCATCGACCGGCACGAGCGTCTGATCCACCTGCTTGCCGGGCGTCATCGTGTTGCGACGCAGCGCGCCATGACCGGCATACGAGAAGAACGCGACGTCGCCCGGCTTCGAGCGTGCGAGCATCGCCGTCAGTGAGTCGATGATCGCCTGCCGCGTCGCCGCCTTGTCGAGCAGCACGCGCACGTTGGCGCGTGGAAATCCGAAGCGCGCCGTGATCACCTGCGCGATCGCCTCAGCATCGTTGGTGGAGCCTTCGAGGTTACTGATGGTGCCTCGTGTGCTGGCGCCACGAGCGGTCGGGGCTGGCGTCCGTCGCGCGGTGCTGCCCATCGCCGTCCGCACTGCGGTGGCCGGCAGGAACGCTTCGTAGTCGTTGATGCCGACGATCAGCGCGCGGCGCACCTGAGCCTGCAGCGGAACCGACAGGGTCAGCGCAAGCAGCAGCGCCGGAACGAGACGGATCGGGAGAGGCGTCGAAGACATGGCGGTGGGACGTTCGAGGGAGAGACGGAGCGTGGGATGTGACAAGAGCTGATTTCCCATATAAGAAGGAACGATCGGACCCACCGGGTGGCAATTCACCCGTTCAGGTGACCGTGCTGGAATGGACACAGAATCGGCCGTGACGTGTCCATCAGGTCACACGTCCCGAGCTCGCGAAGGGTCGTGCGGGCATCGTCCGTTCATAGGATCCTGCCTGCGCCCCGCCACTAGAATCCTCGCCATGCCTACGCTCCTCTCCCCAGGACTCCGCCGAATCACCGCGCTGCTGGCGCTGGCCCTCGGCAGCACGATCGCCGTACCTCTGGATGCACAGGTCTCCTGTGACCCGACACCCGCGATCCCCGAGAATGCCGTCAGCAGCAGCTTCGATGCGCAGGTGCGGCAGATGCTGCGCGAAAGCGAGGATTTCCAGAAGCCGAACTGTGAAACGAAGACGCCACGCGCACTTCGAGTCGCGCGACTGCTCAAGCCAATCGCCGCCGCCACTCGCGACGTCGGTGGCTCGACGCGGTTTCTGGTGCTCAACAAGAATGAGGAGAATGCCTTCGCGACCGGGTGGCCCGAAAACGGCTATCACCTGATCGTCGTCTACACCGGCATGATCGACGCACTCGATCGGCGCGCTGCGCAGGCTGCGGCGCGATCGGGTCGGAGCGCCAGTGAACTGGGCGACATCTTCCTGTCGACCGTGATTGCGCACGAGATGTCGCACAACATCCTGCGGCATTCGCAGGACACGAATTGCCGCCGCTCGAACAACGC
>JANLRD010000129.1:0-1273 GCA_031368215.1 Acidimicrobiia bacterium
CGGTGCCGAGGAATTCGCCAAGGGCAGTCGATGGCATGATCGATGGGGAGTGGGAAGTCCGGATCACGGAAAACACCACCGGTGCGCCGCGTGCCGAGGGCGAAACCTACGCCGGTGTCAGCACCAGTGACGTCACTGTGCAGGCCATCAGCCAGCGATGCGGAAGAAGAGATGAAAGACTGTCCCGCGGCCAGCCACACTCTCCACCGACACGTAGCCAGCGTGTTGCCGCATGCCACCGTAGACCACCGACAGTCCAAGCCCGGTGCCTGACTTTCCTTTCGTCGTGTAGAACGGGTCGAAGACGCGCGGAATCGCATCGGTCGAAATGCCACTGCCCGTGTCGAGCACACGCAGGTGTGCATACATGCCAGCTGGAATGCTGATACCGTGCAGCTGCCGCTGTCCATCCACATGCAGCAGGCGCGTCGCGACCGTCAACGACCCACCGTCCGGCATTGCATGCACGGCATTCTGACACAAGTTGAGCAGCGCCTGATCGATGAACGTGCGCTCGGCGCTGACGAGCAGTGGTTGCGATGACGGCAGCAGTTGCAAGCGCACCGTCGATGGCACGAGACGTCGCGCGATGTCACTGAACTGTCTCACGACTTCATTCAGGTCGAGCACCTCCAGCCCGATGCTTTCCTGCCGACTGATGTACAACAGTTTGCGCGTCAGCGCCGTGGCGCGTTGTACGGCACTGTCGATGGCATCGAAATCCTCGGTCGCGTCACCGCCGCGCGCACTCACCACCCGAGCGTGACCCGACGCCGTGAGCACGACACCGAGCACGTTGTTGAAGTCGTGCGCGATGCCACCGGCCATCACACCGAGCGCTTCCATCTTCTGTGCCTGGCGCAGCTGTGACTCGAGTCGACGATGGGCATCGATCAGGATGGCGAGTCCCATGCGATCAGCGAGCGACGCCACGAACTGCTCCTCGATCGCGGTCCAGTGGCGCGTGCCACCGAGATGCTCCATGCACACGATCCCGAAGGTCGCGCGCTCGAGTCGCACGCCGCTGTCGATCATCGCTCCGATGCCGCGTGTGCGGATGTAGGCGTCCTGAATTTCCGCGAGCGCGTCATCGGTGGTCGCGTCGCTGATGGCGAGCGTGCGTCCGGCGTGGAGCGCCGTCCAGTACGTCGGATGGTCGGTCCGCGTGATGACGAGCGGCTCTTCGACGATCGTCCCGCGCACCCAGGCGGCGGGACAGATCATGGCGGACCGTTCGCGGTCGTACTGCCACAGCGAGACCCGCTCAACGTCG
>JANLRD010000131.1:0-2847 GCA_031368215.1 Acidimicrobiia bacterium
GTTCGACCAGGCGTCGTAAACGGGAGAGGTGGCTCTGCAGCGTGGCACCCGGCGAAGAGGGCTGGTCGTCACCCCAGAGGGCATCGCAGAGCCGATCGACGGACACCACCGATCCCCGGTGTGCGGCGAGCAGCGCGAGCAACAGCCGGAGCTTGGGGCTGAGCGCGACCGGATCCTCACCGTCGCCGATCGTGACCGGCCCGAGGATCCTCACGCTGATCGGCATCCAGTGATCATCGCCCACCCGCTTGCAGCGCGCTGCAAGGGAGCTGCAAGCGCCACTCCAGCCACCCTGGCGAATCCGGCAAGCGGGTCGGCCCACGATGAGCGCATGAACAAATCAACCGAGACCACTGTCAACCCCAACCAAGCCCTCTGGGAGAAGGGCGACTTCACCCGCCTCGCCGCAACAATGCGCCGAAGCGGCGACGCACTCGTCGCCGGCCTCGGCGTCACCGAAAGCATGCGCGTGCTCGACGTCGGGTGCGGCGACGGCACAACAGCCGTGCCCTCGGCCCAGCGGGGCGCCACCGTGCTCGGAGTCGACATCGCCCGCAACCTTGTCGCAGCCGGCAACGCCCGGGCCGAGAGCCTCGGACTGACCAACCTCAGCTTCGAGCACGGGGACGCCTCCAACATGTCAGGCATCGCCGACAACCGGTTCGATCTGGTCGTCACCATCTTCGGGGCGATGTTCGCACCGCGTCCGATCGATGTGGCGAAGGAACTCGTCCGGGTGACCAAGTCAGGAGGGCGCATCGTCATGGGCAACTGGATTCCCGGCAACCCGACCCTCGTTGCACAGATTCTTAAGATCAGCGCGGCATACTCACCGGCCCCGCCCGAGGGATTCGTCAGCCCGGTCACTTGGGGCGTCGAGGCCAATGTGATCGAGCGTTTCGGCGCAGCCGGCATGCCGACAAGCTCGATCACCTGCGAACCGATGACCTACACCTTCGAGCACCCCGGCGATCCGTCGGACTTCCTCACGGTCTTCCGTGACTTCTACGGTCCGACCATGAACGCGTACGCGGCCGCAGCGGCGAACGGGCGAGAAGCTGATCTGCACGCCGAGCTCAGCGAGCTGTTCCACGCGCAGAACACCAGCGACGTGGAAGGGTCGACGAAGATCCCGGCCACCTACCTCCAGGTCACCGTCAGCGTCTGAGAAGTCGCCAACTGCCGCGGTGCGCGATCGAGAGTCGCCGCCGCTGCAGCGCGCTGTCAGCGCGAGGTTTCGTTGCGGGCAGGATCGCTCGCCGGGAGGACCTCGTTCAGAATAGGGAGACGTTTCCAGTCCGGGATCGGCGTGACCTGTCCGGCCCGAGGCACGTAGGCGGAGATCTCGCCCTTCTGATGGATGTAACGGCCACAGTTCGGGAACACGCGGGCAACTCGGATAACGAGCACCGCTTCGGCTTCCGTAAACGCCGCGACGGAGTCGTGATCCGTGAGCACGGTGCCTGTGCCATGCACGCGCATCCGCCATGGCCGTTGCTGGTCGACGAAGAGAAGAGCGACCCGCCCGTTGTCGCGGATGTTCCCCAACGTCCGCCACATACCGTTCCCGTTGAAGATCGGTATGCGCAGTTCGCCCGGACTCACCACGCGGACGAATCCGGGCCCGCCGCCCTTGTAGGAGACGTCGGGCCAACCGTCGGCGTCGACGGTCGACACCCAGACCGCGGCCTGGTCCGCGACGAGCGCGATGTCGCGTGGTTCGAGTTCGCCGTGGAGTGTCACCTCCGCCAGCCAATCGGCCAGACGGCGGGAGTCGAACTCGTCCTGCAAAGCCCGCGCGCCTGCGCCGTAGAGCGTGCCGGGTCGGTCCTCATCGAGCGCCATCTGCGTACTGTACGGCCACTGTCCCGACGACTCCATGGGCCGCTGCACCGGTACGCTCGCTTGGGTCATGAACCCGACACAACCGGAGATGCGATGACCGATCATCTCGAACCGCGGCGCATCGACCTGATCGGAAGCAACGGTATTCGACTCGCCGCTGACGTGGCCGGCGACCCGGCGAGTCCGCCTGTCGTTCTGCTGCACGGCGGAGGACAGACCCGCCACGCCTGGGGAACGACCCTCGATGTGCTCGCCCGTCGAGGATGGTTCGCTCATACAGTCGATCTCCGCGGCCATGGCGAGAGCGACTGGGCCGCCGATGGCGACTACACGATGGATGCGTTCGCAGCTGATGTGCTCGCAATCGCCAAGGGCTTTCGAGAGCCGCCGGTTCTGGTCGGCGCGTCACTCGGTGGCTTGTCAGCACTGACTGCCGTCGGCGAAGCCGAAGACGGGCGTCGCATCGCCCGTGCCGTTGTGTTGGTCGATGTGGCCCCGAGACTCGAGGAGCAGGGCCGCAATCGCATCGGTTCGTTCATGATGGCGAACATGGACGACGGCTTCGCGTCGCTCGACGACGTGGCCGACGCCATCGCCGAGTACAACCCGCACCGCCCGCGTCCGTCCGACCTCTCCGGTCTTCGTAAGAATCTTCGTCAGCGCGCTGACGGTCGCTGGTTCTGGCACTGGGATCCGCGGTTCATCAGCGGTCGTCTGGGCAGCACCGAAGAGACTCGCTCCACCTTGACCGACGCGGACCGATTCGAAGACGCCGCACGCCGTCTCACTGTGCCCACGCTGCTCGTTCGCGGGCGCACGAGCGATCTGCTCAGCGAGGAAGGGGCGCGGCACTTCCTGTCGCTCACCCCGCATGCGCAGCTCGTCGACGTGGCCGGCGCAGGGCACATGGTTGCCGGAGACCGCAACGACCTCTTTAACGATGCTGTCGTCCGTTTCCTCGACGAGACGAGTCGTTCGAGCTAGGTCGACAAGGCGTGTTCC
>JANLRD010000135.1:0-100531 GCA_031368215.1 Acidimicrobiia bacterium
GTGGAGGTGGGGGGAGTCGAACCCCCGTCCTTCCGTCCCTCGATGGGTCTTCTCCGAGCGCAGCCGGTGTGTAGATCTCGGGCCCGCCCTCGACGCCGGCAACTCCAGCGGGCCCTAGCTCACTTGATGTTCCCGATCACCCGCAAGCACTGCGATCAGGTAAGCCCCGCTTGATAACGGTGACTACTGGTCCGCAGGGCTGGGGCCAGATCACCGTCGCAATTTTTAGGCTGCGAGTGTAACGCTGTTGTTGTTGGCGTTTGTTGTTGGTACCAACTCTTTTACGTGGATTTGGTGACCACGGCTCGCTTCTCCCACCTCAAGCACCGAAGTCGAAACCAGGCACCCCCGTGTGGATGTAACACCTGCAAGGTTAGTGCACCTCGGCAGATGAGCGGCCCGATGTTTCGCGTCCGAAGCGACAGGCTTCAGCCGTAGCTGCGCCCGAGGCCCGCCTGCGCGTCGGACTGCACGCCATACGGCGGGATCGGATAGCGAAGGCCGTTTCGGGCGAGGGCGTCGAGCCCGTCGAGGATCTTGGGTAGCCAGCTCGGTGGGAGGGCCATGAGGAGCTCGTCGTCCTGTACCCCGCCGTAGCGGCGCTCGGCGAAGCATGGGATCGACAGACTCGGCTCGCCGGTGGCGAGCGCCCGTCCCCACGAGTCCGCACACGCCGACTCGCCGACACACCCCCACTCGAGCTTGCGGTACCCGGCCCACTGCAGACCGTTGATGAACAGAATCATCTGGGCCGGAGTCGCGTAAATCAGACATATGTCGGGCGGGTCAAGACGGCCACTCGTAAGTGGGCTTATGACTACGGCTTCGTGGCCACCGTGGGGAACGACGTCCATCGCCTCCTGGTGCGCGGCGGCATCTTCGAGCGACGAGAACCACACCCCGTTCATCTGCTGACCGCTCAGCCACTTCTCCGACCTCGGCGCGAGACCGAACACCACGGCGCACTGGTCGCCGACGAGATCACGTCGGGTGAAACCGACGGTCCAGCCGAGACGGGCGGCCTGGCCGACGAATTGGTCGGCGGTGTGAATCGAGGTGGCGCGTCGAACCTTCGGGATGGCGGCCATCTCGGCCTCGGTGGCGATCAGCTTCACGCCGATCGGTGTTGTGCGCAGACGTAGGAGCCGATTCAGTCGGTCGACCATCGCACCCCAATCGGTCTCGCCCGGTTTCGGCGCCGGGGGAGCGGCGCCGGGCCGCGGTCCGATCGAGATCGTCTGCGCGCGTAGCTCGTCGGTCGATGCATCTGCCATCGCTGCCTCTCCGGCGACCGGGTGCGGACGCCATCTGACGAGGACTCTACCGGTGGGCCACGTCAGGGCACAGGTGACGCTCCGTAGAATCAGGGAATGGACAACCCGACAGCGGTACCGTGGCTTCCCATGGCTGAACTTCCTCCCGACGTGCGGGCGCTCCTCGAGGGCCCGAACTACGTGCACCTCACCACGCTTCGCGCCGACGGCTCACCTCGGAACTGGGTCGTGTGGGTTGGGCTCGAGGGCGAGCACATCCTCGTGTGTACGGGCATGGGGGCGTGGAAGGCGAAGGACATGGTCCGCGACCCGCGCGTATCGCTGAGCGTGACCGACAATGCCGACCCGTACCGGATGGCGGCCGTGCAAGCCCGGGTCATCGCGGTGCGTGACGACCGTGATTCCGTCTATATGGACCAGATCTCCCACAAGTACACCGGCCAACCGTTCCCGGCTCGTGGTGAAGGGCGGATGTGCTTCGTCCTCGAGGCCGTCGCCGCCGGGAACCGCACGCTCGGGTTCGTGCACGCACCGGGGGAGTAGTCGACCAGGTCGGGGGCACTAGGCGTCTGCGGGGACCTTTACCGGCGGCTCTGACGTGACCGCGTTCCAGAACGCCTCGTCGGGTGCGGCGAGCATCGCCCGGTAGCGATCGGGCGGATACACCAGGTTCGGCTTCGCCGGGTCGTACGGAGGTTGCGCGACGGGCTTGTCCGGCCGCTCGAACACTGCGGGCGTGACGTAGCGGGCCACCTCGGCGTCGGAGATCCCGGCGAGCGTCTGCACCTCCGGATCGATCCAGGCCCGCTCGTCGATGTTGCCGCCCGTCGCCACTTCGAGGCACAAACCTTCGGGGCCGGCGAAGTACATGCTCTGGCACATCCCGTGGTTCATCGGTCCGATGACGGCCACGCCCCGGCTGCGGATGCGGTCACGCATCGCATAGAGATCATCGAGCGAATCGACGTTGAACGCGATGTGCTGCATCGTGCCACCCGGCATCGCGCCACCGGCGTTCACCGCATGGGTGACACCGAGCTCTCTCGTCGTCGTATTGTCGGGATGCTGCACGAACGCGATGTAACACGAGCCGCTCATTTCCACGAAGCCGTGGAACGTGTTCGCCACACCGTGCATCCAGTAGAGCGCCTTGAGCTCCCCGCCGAGCACGTCGGTGAAGAACTCGATCTGCGCCTTGATGTCGGTGGTGGCGATGGCGAGATGGTTGATGCCGTTCGGATGCAGAGCCATGGTGCCAACGGTAGGCCGGATGACCCGCGTGGGCCAGCTCCCTTGCACCGGCCGGTAAAGACCGGGAAATCCGAAGTCAGTCGGCCCGTGCGAGCCAGCTGGCCCACCGTGGTTCTGCTCGTAGATGTTCGAAGCGTGCGAAGGTTGACGGGTGAACACGCCTGATCGCATCTCCCGCCTCCGCACGTTCAACCTTGCGGCCGGGGTCTTGCACCTCGGGCAGGCCATCGTGGTGCTGATCCTCACCAACGGGCGATCCCTGCCGGTGACGGCCGCATGGGGCAACGGTCCGCCAGGACAGCCGTCGGGTCCGCTGGTGCTGGAGAAGCTGTTCTCGTACCGCATCGGTGTGGCCGTGTTCGTGTTCCTCGCACTCTCGTCGTTTTTCCATTTCCTCGTCGCGAGTCCGTGGGGCTTCCCGAGGTACCGCGAGGAGTTGCTCAACACCCGCAACCGGTTCCGCTGGGTGGAGTACTCGATCTCCTCCACCGTGATGATCGTGCTGATCGCCGGGATTGTCGGGATGACCGATGTGGTGGCGCTCCTCGGCATCGCCGGCGCGAACGCCTCGATGATCTTCTTCGGCTGGCTCATGGAGACCACCAACAAGCCGGGCCCGGGCGCCAACTGGTCGCCGTTCCGGTTCGGCTGCTTCGCCGGGATCATCCCCTGGCTGGGCGTCGTGATCTACACGATCGGCGCGGGCACGAGCAACAGCCGCAACGGCGACGGCGTGCCGCCTTTCGTCTACGGCATCTTCGTGTCGCTGTTCCTGTTGTTCAACTGCTTCGCCGTCACCCAGATGAAGCAGTACGCCGCGAAAGGGAAGTGGGCGGACTACCTCCACGGCGAGCGGGCCTACATCATCTTGTCGCTCGTGGCCAAGAGCGCGCTGGCGTGGCAAGTGTTCGCCAACGTGCTGCTGCCCAACGTTTAGCGCCCGCATCTGCCGCGTGCTTGGTACCTCGGTCGCTCCCGGGGCGACTGAGTGCACAACCATGCACCGACCAGTCGTGCACCGACCAGGATGTGGCCGACTCGACGCGCTGGCGCGTAGCGTCGAGGCCCGTGCCTCTCGATCGTGCCATCAAGGTCTTCCTCGACGCTGCCGCGGCCAACGGCCGGCTACCGATCTCGCAGTTGCCCGTCGCTGAGGGGCGCGCCGGCTACGACACCTACATGTCCCTCGCCGGGACAGGGCCGGAGATGGCGTCGGTCGAGGACCGTGAGCTCGACGGTGTGCCGGTTCGCATCTACCGCCCCCACGGTGTCGCCGCCACAGGTGCGCCGGTTCTCGTGTGGCTGCATGGCGGAGGTTGGATGATCGGCTCGATCGACACCGACGACTGCCGGGTCCGCACGATGGCCGAGAAGGCCGGTGTCGTGGCCATCAGTGTCGGCTATCGACTCGCTCCGGAGCATCCGTTCCCGGCAGCGTTCGACGACTGCTTTGCCGTCGTCTCCGCTGTTGCGGCCAAGGCCGACGAACTCGGTGTCGATGCCGCTCGGCTCGCCGTTGGCGGCGACTCGGCCGGCGGCAATCTCTCGGCCGCCGTCGCGCTGTGGGCACGCGACAGGGGAGGTCCACAGATCGCATTCCAGTTGCTCATCTATCCCGCAACGGGTGGACCCGACGTGGGCTATCCGTCGCGCAATGAGAACGCGAACGGGTACTTCCTTACCAAGGACGCCATGGAGTATTTCTGGGCGAGCTACGTGTCCGAAGCCGATCGTGCCGCGTCACGATCCGATGTTCGTGCCATGCCAATGGCCGCGGCATCGCTGGCCGGGCTACCCCCGGCGTACGTGCTCACTGCCGAATTCGACCCGCTCCGTGACGAAGGGGCGACCTATGCCGCTCGGCTTGCCGCCGACGGCGTGCCGACGTCGTGGGTGAACTTCGAGGGCTGCATCCACGGCTTCTTCGGAATGGAAGTGCTCTTCCCCGTTGCCCGAGCGGCGATGCACGAAGCCACGTCGGCCCTTCGAGCCGCACTCAACGGAGCCTCACCGCCGACAGCTGATGGTGGACCTCGCGCCGGTGTAGCGAGTAGTGAAGCGCAGCGGAGCAGCGCAGCGCCGATCAGCGGAGCCTCACCGCCGACTGCTGATGGTGGACCTCGTGCTGGTGTTGCGAGCAGTGAAGCGCAGCGGAGCAGCGCAGCGCCGATCAGCGGAGCCCGGGCATGAGCGCGGTCGGTGCCGCATCGAACGCCCTCGGGCGCCTGGCCGGCAAGGTGGCGCTCATCACCGGCGGTGCACGCGGGCAAGGCGCGTCCGAAGCCGGGTTGTTCTGTCGCGAGGGCGCCACTGTGTTCATCGGCGATGTGCTCGACACCGACGGCGAAGCAACTGCCTCGACGCTTCGGGCCGACGGCTTCGCGTGCACCTATCTCCACCACGACGTGACGCGCGAAGCGGCATGGGCTGCGGTGGTGGCTTCGATCGTCGAGACGCACGGCCGCCTCGACGTGCTGGTGAACAACGCCGGAATCTTCCCGCGGGGTGGCGTGCTCGACACATCGCTGGCCGACTGGGAGAAGGTCGTCGCCATCAACCAGACCGGTGTGTTCCTCGGCATGCAGGCCGCCGCCCGGGTGATGGTCACCCAGCGTTCCGGGTCGATCGTCAACATCTCGTCGATCGCCGGCCTCGAAGGAACGCCCGGCTTCATCGGCTACGGCGCCACCAAGTGGGCGGTGCGCGGCATGACGAAGGCGGCGGCAAAGGAACTGGCCGCACACGGTGTTCGCGTGAACTCGGTGCACCCGGGGATTATCGAGACGGCCATGCTCGAGACCTTCGATGCGATATCACCCGGGACCCGCGATGTCGTGAAGATGCGCATTCCGATGGGACGCACCGCCGAAGCGGTGGAGGTCGCTCAACTCGTGCTGTATCTCGCGTCGGACGAGAGTTCGTACTCCACCGGCTCGGAGTTTGTCGTCGACGGCGGCTGGATGGCGTAGCTCCCTGGGAGTTGTGGCGCCTGGTCGCTCCTGGAGCGACCGAGCGCAACATGTCCCCGAAGACGTGAACCTCAGACGCCGAGCTGGTCGAGGGTGGCCGACACCTCCCGCCAGGCATCCTCGGCCGGCTGCAGCTCGGCCGCAAGCCACGTTTCGAGCTCGTCGAGGCGCTCACGGTGCTCGGCGCCGAGGGCGGCGAACCGCTCCCAACGCGGGACCTCGCCGAGCGGCTCGCCGACGACCACCGGCACACGGACGCTCACGCAGGGCGAGCCGAGCGTCACCCACATGCGGGCGTCGTCGCGAACTTTCGTGGCATCGCCGGGGAGCTCGGCGATGAACGCCGCGGTCGTGCGCTGCTCGTGGCCGCGGTCGAGCACGTGCATGCAGACGCTCCAGCCAGGAGCGGCCGGGTGGTGTTCGTGTGACTGCTGCCAGTCCGTAAGTGTACGTAGTGTCACCGGCTGATCGGCGATAGCGGCCAGCGAGCAGGCGAGGCGAGGGTTGACGAGCGTGGTCACCGGCTGGCGCGGGTGACGATGTTCGGCATCGAAGGGCTCGACCGATGTTCGGTTGCTGATGGCCCCGACGTCTGTGACGTCCTCGGTCAACCAGGCGCGTCCGCTGGTGTCAAGTTTATACGCGCGCGTACCATCAGCGATCAGGAAGCTGGACCAGTACGGGGCATGGCGGTCGGCTTCGCCGCTTCCACCCTGTCCGTACTTGCCGAGAAGATCGACGACGACCTCCACTGCCGCGGGTGCGTCGACGGCGCGCTCGAGGGCGAGCCGGACCAGGTCCATTCCCGTCAGCGCATCGGGGAACAGACGGGGGTCGAGCGTGGTGGTGACCCGCTCGTTGCCGATCGCCACTCCGGCCTCGTTCACCCCGCCTTCCACACCCCACATCCACCGGGGCTGGATGGAGAGGTGGCCCAGCGTGTCGGTCGGGTGTGAGTCGATGATGACGTGGGTCGCGCTGATCGAACTGCGGTCGCGGCGGGGCGGCGACCACACCAGATCCTGCGCCTCGTGGAACGGCCGGTCGCTGTTCTTGGCGAACAGGGTCGTCCGACCATCCGTTGCCGGAGCAAGCGCCACCACGCAGTCGCACATCCCACCGTTTCTACCTGCTCTACCGGGCCATACCGGCACGCCACCACCATCGGCGTCGTCCCGGGTCGACCTGCCGTGTCGGTCGATGGCTGACGCCACTACGGTCGAAGGCGCAATGGAACGTTCGATGCTGCTCCTCGTCCTCGACCTCGTCGGCATCGCGGTCTTCGCAACCGCAGGTGCACTCTCGGGGATCTCGAAGCGGCTCGATCTCTTCGGCGTCGTGGTCATTGCCGGCGTCACCTCACTCGGCGGCGGGTTCGTCCGGGACGTCCTGCTCGGCGACACCCCTCCAGTCGCGCTCCGGGACTGGCGCTACCTCGTCGCCCCGATCCCGGCAGCACTGGTGGTCTTCTTCCGGGCGAGTGGGGTCCGACGCCTTCGACGCTTGTTGCTTGCGCTCGACGCGCTGGGCCTCGGGCTGTTTGCGGTCGCCGGGACGGAGAAAGCACTCCGCTCCGGACTCGGTGTGCTGGCCTCCATCGGTATCGGGGTCATCGCGGGCGTTGGTGGTGGGGTGATCCGCGACGTGTTGCTCCGGGAGATCCCGATCATCCTTCGCAAGGAGATCTATGCGACCGCGGCAATCCTGGGCGGTGTGGTCGTGGCCGTCGGCGATCGATTTGATCTCCGGCGGACGCCGGTCGCGATTGCCGGTGTGGTTGTGGTCGCACTCGTGCGAGTCCTGTCGCTGCGCCGCGGCTGGAATGTGGTCGTCGCCGAACCCGACCCGAGCGTCGCGGTCTGACCGCTGGCAGGCTCACCATCAGTGGCATTCCTCCGGAGCGATGCGTGCGAGGAACTGCGCGATGACCGTCTGAACTTCGCGTCGGTGGGTTCGATTCGGGAAATGCGGTCCTCCCTGCACGAGGTGCAGCGTCGAATGCTCGATGCGTGCCGCGACCGCCTTGGTTTGTCGGGGGTCGGGAAACGTGTCCTCCGATCCGCCGACCACGAGCGTCGGACAACGAATGGCCGCGCAGGCGTCGAGCCAGTCCGGCCGATCGAATGTCTCGTCGAGGAGCGCGAGGAACGATGCCACGGAGTGCCGATCGAGATGCTCGACGATCTCGGCGAACCGTTCCGGTCGTGCCCGCAGTTTCGAAAGTGCTTCTGCCCCCGACCGTCGCAGGACATTGGCTTCGTAGTACTTCGCGAACTCGTGGGCCTCGATCAGCGGACGGTGCTCGGCCCACCATTGCCGTTCGATGTCGGTGGTAGCGGCCGGCGGGCCGCTGATGTCGACGATGGCCACGACCCGTTCGGGAAAGTGCACGCCAGCCCAAAGGGACAGTGCCGCACCCATCGAGTTCCCGCCCCAGATCGCCCGCTCGATGCCGAGCGTGTCGAGCAGCGCCACCATGTCGGCACACTTCGCCGCCCCCGTGTACTCCGCCTTCGTCTCGAACCGGGTGGAACGACCGTGACCGCGGGTGTCGGGAATGAGGACCCGCAACGAGTCGAAGAACGGTTCGAGGTCTCGGGTCATCATCGACGAGTCTTCGACGGAGCCGCCATGCAGCCATAGCGTCGGAATGCCCGTCGGGTTGCCGAACTGACGAACGAAGAGCCGAACCTGGTCGCCCACGTCGATGAACGTGCCCGCATGGGTTAGACGCGGACGGGAAGGTTTCGACGCGCCACTCTGCGTTCCCACAGAGCTGATCCTACGATCTGTTCCTATGCGCGAAGGCTTCCGGGTGATGGACTCCGATCTGCACGTCATCGAGGGGGCGGCAGTCTTCGACGAGTATCTCGATGAGCGATGGCGCGACATCGGCCCGACGTACCAGGGCTGGGGCCCGACCGGGTTTCCGTGGTGGTCGGTGAAGACCTCGACGGGGGCACGCTCCATCCCGCCCTGGGCGAGCTCCTCATCGGTGGCGTCCGCCCAGGCTGCATTGCACGGGCGCAACGACGACATCTACGCCGACGCGAAAGCCCGCGGCTACGACGCGGCCTCGACGCTCGCCGCCATGGACACCGAAGGGATTGACGTCGCCGTGATGTTCCGTACGTTCGCGTCGATGGTTCTTTCGCTCGACGATCTCGAAGCATCACATGCGGATGCCATATCGCGAGCGTTCAACAACTGGCTTCATGATTACTGCGCCGCTGATCCAGCTCGTTTGAAGTCATCGGCGATCGTGAGCCTCCACGATCCAGAGCTCGCTGCGGCAGAAGCTCGTCGCGCCGTTGAACGAGGTGCTCTGGCGGTCGTCCTGCTTCCGATTCCGCTCGCCGGCCGCAATCTCCATTCACCGGAGTGCGACGTGCTGTGGGCGGAGATCGAGCGGCTCGGTGTGCCGATGTGTCTTCATGGCACGAGCGGGGCTGCGGCCAAGGACTACGTGAGCAACCGCTTCACCGGACTGCCGAACGAGCGCACGCTCAATCACGCCTCGGCATTTGGCGTCGAACTGATGCTTGCCTTCGGTGCGCTCGCCGTCGGCGGTGTGCTCATGCGCTTTCCCGACATGAAGGTTGCCTTGCTCGAAGGCAATCTCGGTTGGCTCCCGTGGTGGCTCGACCGCCTCGACGACCAGTGGCACAAGTACGGAAAAGGTGAAGCGGTCACCCTCGATGCGCTCCCGAGCGAGTACTTCCGGCGCCAGTGCTGGATCGGCGCCGACATCGACGAATCCTTCGTGCCGCTCGTAGCGGAGCGGGTCGGCGAAGATCGCATCGTTATCTCGACCGACTATCCGCACCAGGACGGACCCTTCCCCCACGCGATCGAAGAACTGATGGAGCGAAAGGACCTCAGCCCCCAACTGCTCCGCAAGCTGCTGTGGGACAACTGCGCCGCGCTCTACGGTCTTGCGTGACCTGACCTGGACGGAGCCCCTCGATGGTTGCGGCCCTGGTCGCTCCCGGGGCGTCTACGTGCACAATCATCGGCCCTTCAGCTCCGCGACCACCACCCCTGCGAGTTCATTGACAGGCGCTGTCTTCAAGCTCATACTACGGGCGAGAACGGGTAATGGACCCATGACTCGGTCGCATCCGAGGAGGTCATATGGCCGGGCGCATGATTGCCGACTGCAGGGATTTTCCAAGTGAGAGCGGATGCACCCTCACCATTGCGGGGCAGGAGGAGGAGGTTCTGGACGCGGCGGTCGCCCACGCGATCGCTGCCCATCAGCACCAGCCCGGTCCCGAGCTCCGCGAGATGATTCGCAGCTCCTTGAAGGCCGAGTGACGCGATGTCGTACATCCAGCTGATCGAGGTCGAGAGCCCGAGCTACGACGAGTTGATGAAGCTCCACGAGCAGTGGCTCAAGGACACGGAGGGCGCGCGCACGGTCGTCGGCGTATGGATCTGCGAGGACCGCGATCGGCCGGGCACCTATCTCATGATCGTCGAGTTCCCGTCGGTGGAGGCCGCGGCGGTCAACAACGACCTGCCCGCCACGGCACGGATAGCGCAGGGCCTGGCGGCGATGGCAACACGTCCGATCGTCTTTCGGAACCTGAATCTGCTTCGTCACGACTAATCGGGCGGAGGCAGCCCGAGGTATTGGAATCTTTGTAGCGCCCAGAGCTTCAAAGATTCCAAATCCCCGTGGCAGATCTCGCCGGTTAACCGGTGAGAGCGTGACGGCCGAGCGCCAACCCGACGGCGATCGTGATGAGGCCGCCGATGTCGATCAGCGTCAGCACGCGGTTGTTGCGACGGAGGTCTCCGATCGTCGCCGACACCATCTGCGGTCCGAGGGCCACGGCGAGTCCGATCCACACGAGGGGACGGTCACGATCCAAGAGCAACGTGAGGGCGATGCCCGTCGAACCGGTGACGATCCACAGCCACACGTCGCGCTGCTTCGCGTGCGCACGCCACAGCACCACGGCGCTCACCAGGTACGTGGCGGAGAGCACCAACAGCGACCGGCGGGCCGAATCCATGACGGCTGAGTCTGCACCATTTGCGGGCACTGTGAACGGCGTGGAACAGGCGCCCATGTACAGGTGTCAGCCGAGGGCGCTCCGGAGGAAGTCGACCTGGAGAAGCAGCAGGTTCTCGGCCACTTCCTCCTGCGGGGTCATGTGCGTCACACCAGAAAGCGGGAGTACCGAATGCGCCCGCCCCGCCGCAAGAAGACGCGACGACAGTTGCAGGGTGTGGGCGGCCACCACGTTGTCGTCGGCGAGTCCGTGGATCAGCAGGAGGGGTCGACGGAGGCCAGCGGCGAGCGGGAACAGCGAGGACCGCTCGTAGGCCTCGGGGTTCGCCTTCGGGTGGCCGAGGTAACGCTCGGTGTACCCCGTGTCATAGAGACCCCAGTCGGTCACCGGCGCACCGGCCACAGCAGCGTGGAAGACCTCCGGAGCGCGCAGGACAGCCAGCGCCGCGAGATAGCCACCGAATGACCAGCCGCGGATGCCGACCCGGGTCAGGTCGATCTGAGGGAAACGACGAGCGGCGTCGTGCAGAGCGGTGATCTGATCCTCGAGAATCGGGCCTGCGAAGTCACCGGCGATCGCCCGCTCCCACACCGGTCCGATGCCCGGCGTGCCTCGCCCGTCGGCGACAACGACGACGAACCCTTGGTCGGCGAGCCACTGCGAGGACGCATGGGCGTTGCGCGAAGCGACGACGCGCGCCGCGTGCGGTCCGCCGTAGGGGTCCATGATGACGGGCAGCTTGTCGAACTCGTCACGGAGCATCGTTGCGTCGGTCGGGAAGAAGACGCAGTAGGGGATGGCGCGGTCGCCGGCACGGAAGAAGAGCGGACGAGGCGTGACAACCGCGACCTCGGCGTCGTTGGTGATTGCGCCGCGCGTAGCTGCATCGATAAGCAGATGCTCAGCGCGCGTACGTTCGATTGATGCCGCTCGCAGGACCGCGAGCCCGCCGCCGACGGTGACGTCATGCACGCCGGGGTCGACAACACCGCCGGCCATGATCTCGATGGGTTTCGACCCATCGAGCGACACGCGCAGGACGCAAGTCGTCGCCGGATCAACCGGAACGGCTAGCCCCGGGATCGGACGCGAGGCGTTGGCGATCACGATCGCCTGGTTTCCCTCGATCGCCACCACGCGCCTGACTTGCAGGTTGGCCGGGGTCAGGTAGAGGTAGCCCGCTCGGTCGGGCTGCTGGCGCACAAGGGCCCGCGTGCCTTCGGGATCGGCAAAGGTATCGAGCTCGACCGGGGTGGGCAGACCCGCTGGGGTTGGCTCCGGAACGTGACCATCGACCGTGAGGACGAGGTTGTCGTCGGCAAGGCGAATGGGGGCGCCGCCCGCGAGCTCGACCCAGACGTTGTCGCGCTGGTCGTGCAGGGTGCGGAGACGCCCCGACTCCGGGGTCACGTCGACAATGCGGATGTGGCGTTGCGTCCGGTCGAGCAGGGTGATCGTCAGGCCGTGTTTCGTCCACTGCGCGTCGACGAGGTAGGGGAACTCGTCGTGGGACCACGTGATGTCGTGGCGGGTGTCGTCCTCGATGGCGACGACGGCAAGGGCGAGAAGGGCGTTCTCTGTTCCCGCCGCAGGATAACGATGGGTGGCAGGGGATCGCTCTGGATGGGTCGGGTCGGCGATCGTCCACACGTTGACCGGCGACACGTCGACCCGCTCCGCCAAGACGTGCGCGGAATCGGGTGCCCACCAGAAACCCCGGTAGCGATTGAGCTCCTCGGCGGCGACGAAGTCGACGACACCCCAGGACACGGCTTCATCCTCTTCGCCGAGGAGCAGACGATCGTCGAGAGATCCAGTACGCGCGCTGACGACACGTAGGCAGCGATCGCTCACGTAGGCCACGTGCTGACCGTCAGGCGAGACGCGGGGATCGTAACCACCGGGCTTGGTCGCCAGCGTGTGCGTCGACCCGGTGTCGAGGTCGGCGACCACCAGCGTGCCGTTGACCGCGAAGACGGCGACCGAACCGGCGGCGTCGACGTCATAGGCGGTGATCCCTGAAGCCTGTTCGCGCAGTCGTTCGCGACGGGCGAGCTCGGCGGCTGGGAGGGAACCATCCGCGCGCATATCAAGATTCAGCGGGTCGACGACAAGTCGCTCCGTCCACGTGCCGTCGTCGAGTCGATCGAGGCACCAGAGACGGTTCACCGGGTCATCGCCGCCGAGCGATCGTAGGAAAACCACTCGGGTGCCGTCGGCGTTCGGACGGTACGACTTCGGCTCGCCGCACGTGAATCGTCGGGTGCGGGCGTATTGACGGGGGAACGACTCCGAGCCGGTCATGGTGATCCGAGCGTATGCGCTCTCGCTCTTTTCCCCGGACCGTGGGTACCCTGGCGTTCATGACAGAACTCCCGGATGGAAAGAACGTTGTGGTCATCACGGGAGCGGGCTCGGGGATCGGCCGCGCCACCGCGCACCGCTTCGCCTCGGCGGGGTACGCGGTGGTCGTGGCCGATGTCGACAGCAGGGGGGCGACTGCGGTCGCCGCAGAGGTGGTGGCCGCTGGGGGCACTGCGAAAGCGATCCGGGTCGACGTGACCGATGTCGACCACCTCCGCTCGATGTTCCAACTGGCCGTCCAGGAGTTCGGTCGAGTCGACGTCGTGCTGGCCAACGCCGGCATCATGACCGGCGCGCCCGACTATCCCGACGCCTCGCCCGAGCAGGTCACCCGTGTTGTATCGGTCAACCTGATCGGGGTGATGCACACCTGCCAGATCGCCCTGCCCCACATGCGGGCCAACGGCGGCGCCATCGTCTGCACGGCCTCGACCGCCGCGCTCTCACCGCTCGAAGGGGATCCGGTGTACGCCGCCACGAAAGCCGGGGTACTGCACTTCGTGAAGTCGTGCGCCTCGTGGAGCGACCGCTACGGCGTTCGAGTCAACGCGGTTCTTCCGGGCATGACCGACACGCCCATCGTCAACAAGACCGGCGACGGCGTGACGCCCGCGGCGTGGTTGGCGCCGGCCCTCAAGGTGGTCACCATGATCGCTCCCGAGGAAATCGCCGAAGCGATGTTCACCCTGGCCGGCGACACCTCCGCGAGCGGGCAAGCGGTGACGGTGTTCAACCCCGGGACGGCTCCGCGTTGATCGCCTCGACGATCTCGGGGGTCTTCTTGAAGGTCATGCCGGTCGCCGAACGGTGCGCGTACTTGATCCGTCCCTTCGGGTCGATCACGAAGACCGATCGACGGTAGAAGCCGAGCGGTCCGAGCACGCCGTAGAGCCGACCAACCGCTTTGTCGTTGTCGGCCAGTAGGGGGAAGGCGAATCCTCCCTGGCGGTTGGAGAACGTCTCGTGGCTGGACACGCTCTGGGGCGACACTCCGAACACCTTGGCGTTGAGTCCCTCGAACTCGTCGAACTCGCGGGTGTAGGAGTTCAGCTGCAGCGTGCAGACCGGGGAGTTGTCTCCCGGGTAGAAGGCCAGCACCACATGCTGGCCGCGGTACTCGGACAGGGTGTACTCCCCCCCGCCCGTGCCGGGAAGGGTGAAGTCGGGGGCAACGTCTCCTACATCGACAGCCATACGAATCGACACGCTAACGGGTCTCGCCCGCGCGGCGTGAGCCGAGAAGTCGGTGAACGAGGGAAAGCCACCTCAGGCCGTTGGAAGGGTCCGCTGGCGAACCGCTTCGAAGAGCGTGATCAGCGCGGCGGACGCGACGTTGAGCGAGTCGGCCTGGCCCGCCATCGGTATCACCACGGTCTCGTCGGCACCGGCCAGCCACTCCTCGGAGAGGCCGTGCATCTCCGACCCCATGATGATGGCCAGGGGTCCGCGGAGGTCGGCGCTGGTGTAGATCAGCGATGCCGCCGGGGTCGTGGCCACCGACCGCATCCCGGCGGCCCGGAGGTACGCAATGACGTCCGGCGACGGCGCCACCACGACCGGCACGGCGAACAGCACACCGGTCGAGGAGCGCACGACGTTCGGATTGAACACATCGGTGACCGGGTCGCAGAGGATCACGGCGTGAACGCCAGCGGCGTCCGCCGACCGGAGGATCGTTCCCAGATTGCCCGGCTTCTCGATGGCCTCGACCACCAGCACGAACGGGTCTGCCGGAAGCCGTGAGCGCAGCCATTCCAGCGAGTGGTGCCACTGCGCGACGACGGCGAGGAGACCGTCGGGGCGGTCGCGGTACGCACTCTTCGCGAACGCCTCGCGGCTGAGTTCGCACACCGACGACCCGAGGCGACGCGCATCGGCGATCAGGGTCGTTTCGTTCTCGCCCTGGAACCACCCCGGCGACACGTAGAGCTCGACCGGGGCGACCCCCTGATCGAGCATGCGCCGAATCGCCCGGTACCCCTCGACGATGAATACGCCCTCGTCGTCGCGGTCGCGGCGGTCACGCAACCGGACGAGTCGCTTCACGCGGGGGTTGGTGACCGAGGTGATGATCTCGTCGGACGCCATCAGATCACCCGGCCGGTCGGGAAGTAGGTGTACAGAAGATCTCGGGTTCGGTGTCGGTTCAGGAGAGCGTGGCGAGGATCTCGTCGGAGATGTCGAAGTTCACGTAGATCTCGGCCACATCGTCGAGATCGTCGAGGGCATCGACCATCTTCAGTACCTTCTTGGCATCCTCGGCGCTGAGTGGGACCAGGTTCTCCGCCACCATCGGGCGATCAACGGAGTCGAACGCGATGCCGGCATCGGTGAGCGCGGTGCAGACTTCGCCGACCGCTGTCGGGGCGCACCGAACCTCGAACATGTCACCCTGGTCGATCAAGTCATCGGCGCCGCCTTCGGCGGCAACGAGGAACAACTCATCCTCGGTGAGCAGACCCGACGATTTCTTCTTCGGCACCATGATCACGCCACGCCGCGCGAACTGCCACGCCACCGCCCCGGGCTCGGCGATCGATCCACCGTTCTTCGAGAACGCCGCGCGGACATCGCCCGCGGCGCGGTTGCGGTTGTCCGTCTCGACCTCGACCAGCAAGGCGCAGCCACCGGGCGCATAGCCCTCGTACATGATGTTCTCGGTCTGGATGTCGGCCTTGAGCTCACCGGTGCCGCGCTTGATGGCCAGGGTGATCTTGTCGCTCGGAAGCTGTTCGGACTTCGCCTTGAGGATCATGGTGCGCAGCGTGGCATTGGCACTCGGGTCACCACCGCCTTCACGGGCGGCGACCTCGATGTTGCGAACCAACTTGGCCCACAGCTTCCCGCGTGCCTTGTCGGCCGCGCCCTTCTTGTGCTTGATCGTTGCCCATTTGCTGTGGCCGGACATGAGAACTCCTGGGAGGTCGAGGCGTCGGATCAGGCCGACGCGAAGGCAAGGTGAGGCAGAACTCGTGCGCTGCGGACATCAGGTGACCGACGCGAACGCAATGGTGAGGAACAGTTCGTGGATGCGAGTGTCAGACGTGAGCTCGGGATGAAACGAGGCGCAGAGGATCTGCCGATTGATGCCGCCGCGTACGAGCACGGGCGTTCCGTCGTGTGACGCGAGCACTTCGACACCCTCGCCGAGGGACTCGAGCTTCGGGGCGCGGATGAACACTGCCCGGAACGGCGCGTCGAGGCCGACGACATCGAGGTCCGCCTCGAACGAGTCGACCTGTCGACCGTATCCGTTGCGTCGGACCGTGATGTCGATTGCTCCGAACGTCCGCTGGTCGGGGCGACCATCGACCACCTGCGTGGCCAGCAGGATCATCCCGGCGCACGTGCCGAAGACGGGCAGACCGTCGGCGAGGCGAACCTCGAGGGCCTCGTAGAGCCCGCTCGTGCCGAGCAGCCGCGACATCGTGGTGGACTCGCCGCCGGGCATGGCCAACGCGTCGACATCGCCGAGCTGAGCCGGCGTGCGCACGTCGACGACGTCGCACCCGAGGCGCGTGAGCGCGACACGGTGCTCGGCGAAGGCGCCCTGCAGGGCGAGGACTCCGAGGCGTCGGCCATGCCACGGGCTCGCGGTGCGGTCGACGGGCGCGAGCTGGTCAGCGTGCGGACGAAGCCAGCCGCCGGGCGCGAGGTCTGACGGACGTGCGGCGACACCCACCTGGGGGCCTCGAGTCGTCAGCAGAGCGGTTCGGCATGGGGGTACAAGGTTACGCGCAAACGATGGGCCCGCGTGGGCGAACCCGGTGGGTGGCTACCAGCCGCGTTCGGCGTACTTGACCTCGAGCTTGCCCATCTCGAGTCCGGGCATGAGGTGGCCGAGACCGCGGGACACCTTGGCCAGGATCGAGGGGTCCTGGAAGTGGGTCGTCGCTTCCACGATGGCCTTGCCGACGGTCGACGGATCTTCGGACTCGAAGATGCCGGAGCCGACGAAGACGGCCTCGGCGCCGAGCTGCATGCACAGCGCGGCGTCGGCGGGGGTGGCGATACCACCGGCCGAGAACAGCGGCACGGGCAGCTTGCCGGTCTCGGCGATCTCGGCGACGAGTTCGTACGGGGCCCGAAGTTCCTTGGCCCACGCGAACAGTTCCGGCCCGTCGGCGAGGGTGATCTTCTTGATGTCGCCCGTGATCTGGCGCATGTGGCGGACCGCCTCGACGATGTTGCCGGTGCCGGCCTCGCCCTTCGAGCGGATCATGCATGCGCCCTCGGAAATCCGCCGCAGCGCCTCACCGAGGTTGGTCGCGCCACACACGAACGGGGCGGTGAAAAGCCACTTGTCGATGTGGTGGACCTCGTCGGCCGGCGTGAGCACTTCGGACTCGTCGATGTAGTCGACACCGAGCGACTGGAGGATCTGCGCCTCGACGAAGTGGCCGATACGGGCCTTGGCCATCACCGGGATGGTCGTGACGGCCTTGATCTCCTCGATCATCTGCGGATCGCTCATCCGCGCAACGCCACCGTCGCGGCGGATGCGCGAAGGGATGCGCTCGAGCGCCATGACGGCCGTGGCGCCGGCGTCTTCGGCGATTCTTGCCTGCTCGACGTTCATCACGTCCATGATCACGCCGCCCTTGAGCATCTCGGCGAGACCACGCTTCACACGGGCGGTACCAACGGAACGGGACTGATCAACCATGTTTTCCAGTGTACGACCCCGCTCCCGCAATCACAGCGTGATTCCACCCAGCGACGTGGAGCAGACTCGTGCGCTGTGTACGCCTCATCGCATGCTGCCGAACTGCTCGAGGCAGGGTTGGCCGCGGTTCGTGCCGCGAACGCTGTTCCGGCGTCGTTTCCATCGGACGCGCTCGCCGAGGCATCGGCCGTCACGGACCGAGGTTTCGACAGGACCGGCCGTCTCGACCTCACGGACGTGGCGTTCGCCACACTCGATCCTGCGTCGTCGACGGACCTCGACCAGGCCTTCGCCCTCGGGGTGGAGGGAGAGACCTTCGTCCTGCACTATGCGATCGCCGACGTCGGAGCATTCGTCGCCCGCGGCGGCGCACTCGAAGCCGAGGCCTGGCGACGCGCCAGCACGTTGTACCTCCCCGACGCCAAGGTTCCGCAGTACCCCGCGTCGCTGTCGGAGGGTGGTGCAAGCCTGCTGCCCGACGTCGACCGGCCGGCGATCGTGATGACCGTCGAGCTTGGCGTCGACCTCGCCCCGACCCTGCGATCGATCGACCGGGCCGTCGTGCGCAGCCGATCCAAGCTCGCCTACGAAACGTGCACACCGGACCAGGCCCATCCGCTTCTTCGGAGCTTCGCCGCCCGGATGGAGGCAAGCGACCAGGCCAGAGGGGCTGAACGGGTGCAGCGGCCGGAGCAGGAGATCACCCACGATCCCGAGGCGCCTGGTCAGCTCCGCCTCACCTTCCGCTCGCTCACCGCGAGCGAGGAAGCAAATGCGGCCATGTCGCTGGCGGCCAACCTCGCACTCGGTTCCATGTTCGTGTCGCACGGCCTCGGCCTGTTCCGAGACCTCGACGATCCGACTCGCCGTGATGTTGCGATGTTGCGTCGCACCGCGCGAGCCCTCGGCGTGGCGTGGGACGACGCCGAATCGCTACGGCAGGTCCTGCGCCGCCTTCGGCCTCATGTGGCCGCTGATGCGTCGCTCTCACTCGCCGTTCGTCGAGCGGGGGGAGGGGCGCGGTACCGGTTCTATCGGGCCAACGATGCCGGGGCGATGCGGTCCGAGGGCAAGGCCGGCGCCCCTGACGGACCATGGCACTCGGCTATGGGGGCGCCCTACGTGCACGGCACGGCACCGCTTCGGCGCCTCGCCGATCGTTACGTCCTCGACCTCGCCGTTGCGCTTCACGCCGGCGATGCCCCCGATGCGTTGGTCGAGCCGCTCACCACGCTGCCCCCGGTCATGGATGCCATTGGTATGCGCGCATCCAAGATCGACCGGGCGTGCATCGACCTCGTCGAGGCGGTCGTGCTCACCGGACGGGAAGGTTCCGTCTTTGACGGCGTCGTGGTGGAGTCCGATCCCGAACACGCCGTGGTCCACCTCGTGATTGATGGTATTCGCATTCGTCTTCCCCTCGCCGGCCGTTCGCCCGGCGACACGGTGAGGCTTCGGCTCGAGAGGACCGACCCGATGAAGGGGAGCATCACCTTCGAACCGGTCGACTGATTGCCGGTGGAATAGTGCACTGAGTCGGAAGTTCCTGTTACATCGATCCTTTTGGACAATGCGCCGAAAGACAACCAATCAGCGCCATTCGATGTCGCAGGAACTTCCGCGAAGATGCACTAAAGCTCGCGAAGGGCGTCGATGCGCTCGCTCAGCGGAGGGTGCGTGTCGAACATGCGATTGAGCCACGACAGCTTGCGCTCATTGCCCGGCTGCTCCTCGTCCGACGATCGGGGCATAGGCGATTCGATCCAGAGGTGCGCTGTTGCCCGCGAACCCGAGTGAACCACCGTCTGGTCATCGCGCAACTTCTCAAGTGCACTTATCAACCCAGGGGGATACCGCGTGATGGTCACCGCCGTGAGATCGGCGAGAGACTCCCGCTTGCGGGACACCGCGAACTGCATGAGCTTCGCGACGAGCGGGGTAATCACCAGCAACACGATGCCGAGCACCGCCACGAGCTGGGCTGCACCGTTGCCGTTGTTATCACGGTCGTTGCGATGGCGGGGGCCGCCCCACCACAGGAACCGCAGCGCCCAATCCGACATCAGCGCGACGACCCCGACCATCGTGACGGCCAGCGTCGACACGAGGATGTCGCGGTTCTTGATGTGGGAGAGCTCGTGCGCCAGCACGGCCTCCAGCTCCACTCGATTCATCTTCGCGAGCAACCCCGTGGTGACCGCGATCGCCGCGTGCTTCGGGTCGCGGCCTGTGGCGAAGGCGTTCGGGGCGTCATCCTCGATCACGTAGAGCCGCGGCTTCGGCACGCCGCTGGCAATGCACAGCCCCTCGATGAGATTGTGAAAGCGCGCATAGTCGGCCTGCGAGGCCGGACGGGCGTGGCTCATGGACAACGCCACCGCATCGCTCTTCCAGTACGCCAGTCCCGACGTGGCCACCGTGAACGCGACGGCGAGGATGAGTCCGACCGGGCCTCCGCCGACCACTGCGTTGAACGCCCACGAGGCCGCCAGGACGACCAGGACGAATGACGCGATCAGCGCGATCGAACGTCGCCGATTCGACGCGACGACATCAAACATGGCGACCCCAGCAGGTCGGCGTGAACGCGATCAGAACTTCACGCTGACGGGGCCCCGCTCGGCCTCGTCCGTCTGGAAGTATTCGCGCTGGGCGAACTTGAACTGCTTGGCCAAAATGTTCGACGGGAAGCTCTGGATCTTGGTGTTGTAGGAACGGACTTCGTCGTTGAAGTACTGGCGTGAATACGCGATCTTGTCCTCCGTGCCGGTGAGCTCTTCCTGCAGCTGCAGGAAGTTCTGGTTCGCCTTGAGATCGGGATACGCCTCGCCGAGCGCGAAGAGGCTCTTCAGCGTGCCCGTCAGAGCATTCTCGGCCTGGGCTTTCCCGGCCTCGCCCTTTGCCGACATCGCCGAGTTCCGGGCCGTGATGACGGCCTCCAGGGTGGCGCGCTCGTGCGCGGCGTAGCCCTTCACCGTCTCCACGAGGTTCGGGATCAGGTCGTAGCGGCGCTTGAGCTGGACTTCGATCTGCGCCCACCCGTTTTCGATGCGGTTGCGGACGCGGACGAGGCCGTTGTATTGCACGATCACGTAGATCACGACGAGGGCGATGATGCCGAGAATGATGAGCAGAGCCATAGGACTCATCATCTCACGGGCGTGGGCAGGAAACAGGCTGCTCGGGCACTATGCGAGTAGGCGCTCATAGCGCTGTGCGTACAGCTTGGCCAACGCGTCGAAGGAGTACGCGTTCGCCCGCTTCGCCCCTTCTTCGCACAACCCGTCTGCGAGATCAGGCTCTGTCAGGATCCTGTTGAGTGACTTCGCCAATGCTTCGGCGTCGCCGGCCGGAAAAAGCAGCGAATCGATCCCGTCACGGGCAACGAGGCGGTACCCGTCGATGTTCGAGGCCACGACCGGCGTGCCGGCCGCCATCGATTCAAGCAGCACGACGCCGAACGACTCGCCGCTGAGCGAGGGAGCGCAATAGACGCTGGCGGCTCGCCACCGACGGGCCAGTTCGTCATCCGGAATTCGGCCGAGCCACTCGATCCGGAGGTCGTGGTACCTCGAACGAAGGTGCTCCGTCTGCGGGCCGATGCCGACCACCGACAGCCGGATGTCGCCCGGCACCATCTCGAACGCACGAAGGAGGACCTCGAGGCCCTTCCGGGGCTCATGGCGTCCGACGAACAACACCGTGGGGGCCTCGACCGGCCACGGCTCAGCATTGCGGAAGCGGTCTAGGTCGACGCCGTTGAACAGCACGTCGTACTCATGGCCGAGGGCGCTGCGGGCCATCGCCGCGGCGGTTTCGCTCACCGCGCAACGCAGGTCGATCCGGTCGGCGAGCCGCTTGACGATGCCGCGGAGCAGCCGGTACGACTCGCTCTCGCCGGCGAGATGGAACGTCCCGACGATCGGCGCCCCTTTCAGCACCAGGGCCGTCATGGTGCATCCGGGCACCAGCGGCTCGTGGAGATGCAACAGGTCGAACCGCTCGCTCGTCATCGCCCGCCAGGTGCGCAGCACCGCCGATGGGTCCGGGGCGATCGGGGCGACGGATCCGTTCGTGGCGAACGGCACAGCATTGCCGAGCGGGATGATTCCCGGCTCGGGCGGTGGGCCGTCGCACGGACCGAGGACCCGGCAGTCGTGACCCTGGCGGCGCAATGCCCGGGCGAGACCCAGCACCTGCCCCTGCACGCCACCGGGCAGCGACAGGGAGTACGGGCTGAACATCCCGATCCGCATAGCCGGGCAAGCCTACGAGGTCAACGCGTCCCGCCGTTCCGCCGCCGCCGAGACCCGTGGGTCGGGGGGAGCTCAGGCCGTGGCGTGGTACCCGGGGTCGGACGGCCAGACCGGCCGGAGGACGTGCCACTGCGTTGGCTCCGCGGCGATCATCGCTTCCAACTCGTTCGCCACGAGCTGCGTGAGCGCGGCGATGTCGGCCCGGAGCTTGCCGCTCCGTTCGAACTGGATCGACGGCTTGATCACTCCTTCGACGTAGCCGTCTCGCTGATACACGACGTTCGGCACGATCGCCGCGCCGGTCCGCAACGACAGTGTCGCCGGGCCCGCCGGCATCGTGGTCTCCTCCCCGAAGAACCTGACGGGAACACCACCCCCTCCGAGATCGCGGTCACAGAGAAGCCCGACGACGCCGTTGCGGCGAAGGGTACCGACGAGTTCTGCACCGGTCAGCGGGTCGTCGAGGGCGAACACGCGCATGCGGTTCCTCGTCCGCTGCTCGGTGAACCACTCGAACAGCTCGGGCGGCTCCACCCGCTCCGCGACGGTCGTCAGTCCCCACCGGTGCGCCACCCAGGTGCCGCCGTAGTCCCACGCGCCGACGTGCGGCATGGCCATGATCACACCGTTGCCGGCCTCGAGGGCGCGGTCCACGATCCCTGCGTCGGAGGCACGTATGCCGGCGTTGACCTCCGCCGTCGACGCTCCGTTCATCCGCATCATGTCGACCCAGTAGCGAGCGTAGCTCTGAAAGACCTGCTCAACACGGCTGTTGAGCTCGCGGGGGGAGAGGCGACCTCCCGCCAAGCGCTGCTGATGGCGTGCCGCGATCGCACGTTGCGCCGGGGAGAAATGGGGCAGCGTCTGGCCGGCCGTCCACGCGAGGCCCACGGCCAGCGGGACGGGCAGCACCCGGGCGACTCGCGCTGCGGCCCGATACGCCGGCGTGACGAGGCGCTGGGCCATGCCGTGGCGCATCGGTGCGAACCCGCCGGAGCCGCCCGTCACTTGTTCGAGCGCTGCTTGACCCGCTCGCGCCATGCCTCGATGGACGCACCGACGCGGCGACCCCGCTCCTCGTTCCACGTCTTCCACGGGGACACCACCGGCCGACGGTCGCCCGGCGTATCGCGCCCGCGTCGTCGTCGGGCCGTCTGCTCCTGGCGAAGCGCCCGCCTCGCGGCAGCGACTTCGGACCACACGATCTTCTCCGGCTTCACCGGTGGCGGTGGTTTCTCGGCCTGGCGCCACACCTTCACGAACCGCTGTACCGCCGTGATCGAGACGAGTATGAGCATCACCCAGAGGATGCCGACGAGCAGCCTCGGGAACGCCAGACCGATGGCAAGGGCGATGATCCGCTCGGCCCTCTCCATCAGGCCGCCTTTGGCCGAGAACCCGTAGATCTCCGCCTTTGCGCGCTGATACGAGATCAGGGTGGACACGCCGAGCACGGCGAAGGCCAGCATCGCCAGCCGCCCGCCGTCACGCTCTTGGAGATACCACCCGATGCCGCCGAGCAGGAACGCGTCGGTGACCCGGTCGGCCACAGAATCAAAGAACGCACCGCGGATGCTCGAGGTGTGCGACGCCTTCGCGACGGCGCCGTCGAAGAGGTCGGGAAGCGCGGACGCGATGAGCAGACTGAGACCCCACCGTGGGTGACCGGCGCCGACGACGACAGCCGTGGCCACCGACATGACCAGGCCAACCGCCGTGAGATGGTCTGGAGTGACGCCGAGGCGGGCCAGTCCGCGGCCGATCGGCTTGACGGCCTTGTCGGTTACCGCCCGTGCGTAGCCATCGAACAACGAAACCCCTCCTGGCCAAGACCTGGGCCGGGCACGATCAGCCCGGCGAATTGCGCACGCAAAACCTAGCGCGACACCAACCGGGCGGCTCCCGCCGAGCGTGGCGAATTGGGCGTGCCCGACGGTCGGCTCAGACGTCGTCGTACTGCGACCAGTCCTCGGGGTTGTCCTCGACGAGTGTCGTCACGGTCGATGCGTCGACGCCGTCGATGAGCACCAGCCCACGCTTGGTCGGCGGATTGTCGGCCGAGTACAGCAGGATTCGCCACGTCGGACGACTGAGGAGTCCGCGCCAGCCCAGTTGGGCCGAAGCGTGGCCGACCGGGAAACCCACTGCCTCCGACGCGGCCGCGAGGGCGTCGACATCGCGGACACCGAGGCGGGGACCGGCCAGCATCCCGTAGGCCCCGAGCAGAACGAGCGCCATGCCGCCGATCACGAACCCCCGGTTGGTCAGCGTGGGTGTACCGCGGCGACCCACCGCCCAGGCGACCATGAGGAGCGTGCCGACCACGAAGTACATGGCAGCCGGGTAGCGCCTGCGGACGTTGTCCGGGAACTGATACGGGCCGATGTAGTCGTGGGCATCGAGATCATCGGGGAGCTCGTCCCGCAACTCCTCGAGAGTCGGCTTCGGTTCCTTCTTGGCCATCAGGGGATCCATCGTACCGGGGCGGCCCGGCTAGCCGTTGGCCTGGTCGGTTTCCCGGCTCCGTCTGTCCGTCCGTGCGGTGCGGGTCGACGTTGCGGCTGGACACCTCCCAGCGCTGTTGGGAGGTGTCCAGCCCCCATATATGGGGGCAACCTCTCTCCCAACGCGTCACCAGGCGGCGCGGAGCTTTGACCAGGTGGTGGAGAGGGCTTCGGGGACGACTCGGGTTTCGGCGATGGCGGTCATGAAGTTGGTGTCGCCGTCCCAGCGGGGGAGCGCGTGGATGTGGAGGTGGCCGGGGATGCCCGCACCCGCCGCGCGTCCGAGGTTCGCTCCGACGTTGAGGCCGCCCGGGTTGTAGGCCCGGGTGATGGCGCCGGTGGCGTGACGGACGAGCGCCCACACCTCGGTGTGCTCAGCGTCGTTCAGTTCACCCAGGGAACCGACGTGGCGGATCGGCATCACCATCAGGTGACCGCTGGTGTAGGGATACGCGTTGAGGATCACGATGGCATCGTTTCCCCGATGCACGATGAGGTTCCTCTCGTCGGAATTGCCATCGCTGTCCGACCTCAGGATCCGGCAGAACACGCATTGGGCTTCGTCGCCCGCGACCAGTCCTGCTGCCGCGTGGGCGTCTTCCTCGGCCGCGACCTTCGTGATGTAGTCGCCCCGCCACGAGGCATCGAGCCGTCCGAGCGCCGGTGACGGATCGCCGGAGTTCACGCGCGGGCCTCGACCTCGGCGGTCACCGCGGCGATGAAGTCGCTGACTTTCACGCCGCGCTCGACGTCCTTGCCGCGGGCGTTCACGCCAACGCTCTGCGCGCTTACGTCATCGTCACCCACGACGAGCACGTAGGGGAGCTTCTCGAGCTTGGCCTTGCGGATGCGGGCACCCAACGGCTCGTCGGCACGGACGAGATCGGCACGTAGGCCTGCGGCGCGGCAATCCGCAGCAACGGACTCGGCGTAGGCGTCGTGTTCGTCGCGCACGCCGAGCACGCGAACCTGAACAGGCGCGAGCCAAGTGGGGAACGCGCCGGCGTAGTGCTCCAGCAGCACGCCGAAGAACCGCTCCACCGAACCCATGAGCGCGCGATGCAACATGATCGGACGCTTGCGGGTGTTGTCGGCCGCAACGTATTCGAGGTCGAAGCGATCGGGCAGGTTGAAGTCGTATTGGATCGTCGACAGCTGCCACTGGCGTCCGATGGCATCGCGGACCTTCACGTCGATCTTCGGGCCGTAGAACGCCGCGCCGCCCTCGTCGACGGTGTAGGTCAGGCCCTCGTGTTCCATCGCCGCAACCAGCGCGGCGGTGGCGTCGGCCCAGCCGGCATCGTCGCCGACGGACTTGTCGGGATCACGAGTTGCCAGCATGGCCTCGAAGTCGGTGAACCCGAACAGGCGCAGGATCTCGATCACGAAGTGCAGGAGCGAGATGATCTCCTCGGCTGCCTGCTCCTGGGCGCAGAAGATGTGGGCGTCGTCCTGGGTGAATCCACGGATGCGCATCAGACCGTGGAGGGTGCCGGCGCGTTCGTAGCGGTACACGGTGCCGAGCTCGAACAACCGCAAGGGCAGCTCGCGGTACGAGCGCTGACGCGACCGGAACACCAGGCAGTGCATCGGGCAGTTCATCGGCTTCGGGTAGTACGTCCCGTTGTCCATCTCCATCGGGGGGTACATGCCGTCCTTGTAGAACGACAGGTGTCCCGAGGTCTCGAACAGTCGGGCATTCGCAAGGTGGGGGGTGTACGCGAACTCGTAGCCACCCGCGGCGTGGCGCGAGCGTGACTCGTCCTCCATGAGCTTGCGGATGATGGCGCCCTTCGGGTGCCACACTGCGAGTCCGCCGCCCAACTCGTGGGGAAAGCTGAGCAGGTCGAGCTCGACGGCCAGCTTGCGGTGGTCGCGCTTCTCGGCCTCTTCGAGTCGGGTGAGGTGCTCCTGGAGTGCCTTGTTCGACTCCCACGCGGTGCCGTAGATGCGCTGGAGCATCGGGCGCTTCTCGTCGCCGCGCCAATAGGCGCCGGCAACTTTCATGAGCTTGAAGGAACCGAGTCGGCCAGTCGACGGCACGTGAGGGCCGCGGCAAAGGTCGACGAAGTCGTCGCGGTTGCGGTAGTAGCTGACGATGGTGCCGCCCCCACCTTCGGCAGCGTCTTCCTTGCCGCCGACGCCCTTGATGATCTCGACCTTGAACGGCTGATCGGCGAACAGGGCGAGGCCTTCATCGAGGGGCAGCTCACCGCGGACAAACGGCTGGTTCTCCTGGACGATCTCGCTCATTCGGCCTTCGATGCGGGTCAGGTCGCTCTCCGTGAACCGGGCGCCGTCGGGCAACTCGAAGTCGTAATAGAAGCCGTTGTCGATGGCCGGACCGATGGCGTACTTGGCGCCCGGCCACAGATCACAGACGGCCTGCGCCAACACGTGGGCCGTCGAGTGACGCAGCACATGGCGGCCGTCGTCGGAATCCGCGGTCACGATGGCGACGGACGCACCGTCGGGGAGTTCCCGGTTCAGGTCGACGACCTCGCCGTTCACCTTCCCGGCCAATGCCGCTTTGGCGAGCCGGGCACCGATCGAGGCTGCCAGATCAGCCGTCGTCGACCCGGTCGGCAGTTCTTTCGCGGAGCCGTCGGGAAGGGTGAGGGTGATCTGGTCAGACATAGCAGCACAATCCTTGCGGGAGTCATGCGAGGCGAAGGCCCGCACATCGGCAGAGCCGTAGAGCCTAGGGCCACCCTCTCGGAGCCCCGGGGCACCTTTTTCCGGCGTGTTCTCGGCGCGCTCGCCCGGGCGACGGTCGGTTCAGCTGTCGTCCCGTCGGTCCATGTTCGACCTGACCTCAGGTCCGCTGCTCATCGAGGAACGACACTTTTCCGGTGAACCCGTCGGAGTTTGCGCCGATGCGGCGATACTCCATTAGTGGGAATGGCCGTCGAGGAACCTGAGCACGGCGAGTCGCTGTTGCGGCTCTATGACGACGCTCTCCCGCGTGTGTTCGGCTACCTCCGGAACCGCTGCGAGTCCCACTCGGCCGCAGAGGAACTCACCAGCGAGACCTTCCTCGCAGCCGTTTCCCAGATCCGCAGGGGGGTGCTCGACGAAGTGACCATCGCTTGGCTCATCGGTATTGCCCGTCACAAGCTCCTCGATCACTGGCGGCGGGGTGACTCCCGAGCAACTGACTCGTTCGATCCGGCTCTACCACCGAACGACCCCGCGCTCCACGAAGACCCCTGGGACGCCGTGCTCGACCAACACCGTGTCGCCGTCGTTCTCGCAGAGCTCGGCGCTCATCACCGCAGCGCCCTCACCCTGCGCTACGTCGACGGCCTTCCCGTCGCCGATGTCGCCGAAACACTCGGCCGGACGCTTCACGCCACCGAGGCGCTTCTCGTCCGCGCCCGCCTCGCGTTCCGCCGTCTCTACGAAGGGAGCGACCAATGAGTTCGGCATTTGACTCGCTTCGCCGGATCGACCTGCCCGGCCCGGTCGACACGCGCTTTGCGTCCGAACTGAAGCAGCGCGTTGGCGTCGCGCTTGGCCTGGACGACGCCAGCCCCAGTTCTCCACCTCCTCTTTCCGCCCCAGATCGGAGCACCATGTCCCCACAGATCGTTCCGCAAACCATCACGCCGTATCTGTGCGTTCGCGATGGCCGTGCCGCGCTCGACTGGTACCGCACGTACTTCGGTGCCGCCGTGTCGAACGTCTTCGACACCGATGGCAAGGTCGGCCACGCCGAGCTCGAGTTCGGTGGAGCGGTGTTCTACCTCGCCGACGAATTCCCGGAGATCGGGTTCCTGGCGCCCACAACGGTTGGACCCGGACACTCGCATCTGATGGTTGTTCGTGTCGCTGATATCGATGGCATCGTCGCTCGTGCACTCCAAGGTGGCGCGTCGGCCACGCCGGTTGCGGAGGAGCACGGCAGTCGCAATTCGTCGGTGGTCGATCCCTACGGTCATCAATGGAAACTCGGTAGCCCCGTCGTATCGGCGGTCGAAGCCTCCTCCCGGCGAGCACCATCGGAGCCGTACTACCTGACGCTCACGACCCCAGACGTCGAACGTGGAGCGGCGTTCTATGGAGCGGTCCTCGGGTGGGAGTTCAGTGAGCCGTTCAACGGCGGACGCCACGTCGAGAACACCAAGACGCCGATCGGGATGCGGCCGCCGGTCAATCCCTTCAGCACGACCGCGCCAGGCGAGATCACCATGTGGTGGGTCGCCCGCGACTTCGATGCGGCGGTCCAGCGAGTCCGAGACGCCGGCGGTTCCGTCGAAAGTATGAACACCTACGACTCCGGTCGCGAGGCCGTGTGTCTTGACAACCAGGGCATCGAGTTCCGCCTCAGCGAACCGGCCCCCGGTTACGACGTGCAGCGCTGAGACCATATAACCCGGGTCATCCGCCAGGGCCGGAGAGCTTTGGCTCTCGTTGATTCCTTGCGGGTGATCGGTCAGAGGTCGAACGACTCGGCGAGGAGATCGCGGAGATCGTCGTCGAGGTCGGCCGGAGTCTCCAGGTTGGCGACGAACCACTTCGTCGCCGAGTCACGTCCGTTGGTCATCGGCTTGTTGCGGATCGTGCGATGGCGAACGTCGCGTCGCATCGGAAAGGTCAGCGCTAGCCAGGTTCGCTTCGACCGGAGCTGGATCCAGCTCGACGGTCGCTTGAAGAAGATGCCGACGGAGACCGGCTCGATCGTCTCCGGACCAAGCGTGTCGACGAACGCCCGGACCGCTTCGAAGATGGGGCGTTCGAAGGAGGGGCCGGACGAGAAGTACTCGTCGACCGTCATGGCGGGGGCGCACTCGTGCGACTGACCCTTCCGTCGGAACGAGCGCCGACACGAGGTACAGGTCCACGGATCGGCCATGGGTGCCTCAGTCGGTAGCGCTACAGGACGACGCCGAGGAGAAGAGCCGCGGTCGACACGCCCTCGCCTCGTGCTGCGGCAGCATCGATCGCCGCCACGGCGCCCGGTGTGTCGAGATCGTTGTCGAGACACGCCCGCACCTCGGCGAGCGCACCGTCGCCCTCACCGGCTTCGCGCCACGTGGCAAGACGTGCTGCGCCGGTCGGGAGCAGATGGTCGAACCATTCCCACCCGTCGCGGTAGTGGTGCGCCACGATGATGAGACGGATCACCATCGGGTCATAGCCCTCGGCCGTCAAGTCGCTCACGTAGCGGAGGTTGCCGAGCGACTTCGACATCTTCACGCCATCGAGCTTCACGTAGGACTGGTGCATCCAATGCCGGGCCAGCGGCTGCCCGGTCGCCGCCTCGGACTGGGCCGCCTCGCACTCGTGGTGGGGGAAGATAAGGTCCTCGCCACCACCGTGCAGATCGAGCGTGGTGGTCCCCAGCTCACGCATGGACAACGCCGAACACTCGATGTGCCAACCCGGGCGGCCCGGACCCCACAGCGACTCCCACGACGGCTCGTCGGGAAGAGACGGTTGCCAGAGGATGAAGTCGAGCGGATCGCGTTTGTTCGGGTCCTCGACGTTGCCGCCCCGCTCGGCCGCATAGGCCAGCATCTGCTCTCTGGAGTACCCGCTGATCTGGCCGAACTTCTCGAACGACGCCACGTCGAAGTACACCGCGCCGCCCGCCTGATAGGCGTGGCCGCTCTGGAGCACCTTGTCGATGAAGCCCAGGATGTCGGGAATGGCGCTTGTCGCCCGCGGCTCCGACCATGACGCAAGCTGCCCGAGAACCCGCATGTCCTCATCGAACTTGGCCACTTCCTCGGCGGCGAGATCGAGATAGTGCACGCCCTTCTCGCGCGCCTTCGCCAGGATCGAGTCGTCGACGTCGGTGATGTTGCGTACGCACCGGGTCTCGTGGCCGAGGTCTCGCAGCCGTCGCTGGAGCACGTCGTACGTGATGAAACAGGCGGCGTGACCGATATGGGTCGTGTCGTAGGGCGTGACTCCGCAGGTGTAGATCTTCACGATCGGGTCGGGTTCGAAAGGAACGACCGACCGGCGGGCGGTGTCATAGAGCTTCATCGGCACGGCGAACGTTCTAGACGACGGAAGGACGTTCGGCGGGCAGTGCGTCCTCGGCGCGGTCCTGGGTCACGCATCGATCCCGGTCATACGCAGGGCCGACCGGGTCTTGTAGCGCATGTTGAGCTGAAGCAGGACGGCGGCGAACGCCTCGATCGGAGCGGCGTTCGACAGTCCACCGGTGTCGAGCGGGCGACAGCCGGGGATCTTGCGCACGATGTCGGCGGTGACCTCGGTGGCCTTGATGTGGTCGGAGCAGATCAACACGTCGCTCTCGATCGGTTCGGTGATGTTGCCGAGTTCGCGCGCGGGCAGGTGGTGGAATGCCCCGGCGACGAGTGCGCGCGGGACAATCGCCTGGACGCTCGCCGCAACAGATCCTCTCGGAGGAACGAGCGGCTGGAACTCGGGCCCGACCTTGGCGAGGGCGTTGGCCATCGAGATCACGACCTTGCCCTTCAGGAGATCGGCAACGCTCAAGGCGGTCGAGGCCGTGGACTCCCACGGGGTGGCGATGATGACGACGTCGGCCGTGGCCGCTCCTGTGTTGGTGTCGGCCGTCAACGACAGCTTGTGATCCGGCCAGCGATCGAGGATCGAGTCGACGGCCTCCATGGCCTTGTACTTCGATCGTGAGCCGATCACGACGTCGTAGCCGACCGATGCAAGTCGGGCCGCAAGCCCGCTTCCGGCCGGACCGGTACCACCAAGGACTGCAATTCGCATCCGCCGACTCTTGTCGAAAACGGCAGGTCCTCGCCAACCGGAACGCCCGTGACGTCGGTCGCAGCGGTTGTGGAGCGTCGTTCTTCGCGCCCCGGTGGCCAGTGGGGCGTAACCTGCTCAGCGGCATCACGGTCCGGCCCGGGCTGGTTCAGATGCTTGTTCGACTGCCTGGTCCGCGTGGCTGGCCTGAGTGAAGGGTGCGCCAGATGGGGTTGCTCACAGGGAAACGCTTGTTGATCACCGGGGTGCTGACTGATGCCTCGATTGCCTACGGCGTCGCCCAGACCGCTCTCGACGAGGGCGCCGCCATCGTCTTGACCGGAGCCGGGCGCGGTCTGTCGCTGACCGAACGCATCTCGCGTAAGCTGCGACTCCCCGATGGCAGTGAGCCCGTCGAGGTTCTCGAGCTCGACATCACCTCGTCCGAGCAGATGGACGCTGTCGTCGCCCGTCTCACGGCGAAGTGGGGCGCCGTCGACGGCTGTCTCCACGCCATCGGCTTCGCACCGCAATCGTGTCTCGGTGACGACTTCTTCGCCGCATCCTGGGACGACGTCGCCACGGCGGTGCAGATCTCGACCTACTCCTACAGCGTCCTCGCCAAAGGCCTGCGTCCGCTGTTCCTGGCGGCCGGCGGCGGTGCACTCGTCGGTCTCGACTTCGATGCCACGGTCGCCTGGCCGGCGTACAACTGGATGGGCGTCGCCAAAGCCGGACTCGAATCGCTGAACCGTTACCTCGCCCGCGAGCTCGGCCCGGACGGTGTCCGGGTGAATCTGGTTGCCGCCGGGCCGCTCAAGACGCTGGCCGCCAAATCCATCCCCGGGTTCTCCAAGTTCGAGGACGTCTGGACGGAGAAGGCCCCGCTCGGCTGGGACGTCAAGGATTCGTCGGCAGTGGCGAAGGCCTGTTGCGCGTTGCTTTCCGACTGGTTCCCGATGACCACCGGCACGATGATCCATGTCGACGGCGGCTTCCGCGCCATGGGGGCCTGATGGCCGAGAAGCCATCTTCGCAACGACGCGTTGGCGTGCAGCCGTTCTCGAGAGAGATGGTGCAGGACCACCTCGATCGGATGGAGCTCAAGTTCGTCACCGATGACGACGGCGACTTCACCGTCGACTTCAGCCTCAACGACGAGGAAGAGATCGTCCTTCGGGTCCTCATGAGCGCCGAGGGTCCGAACGAGGACATCTTCGTGATCCGGGGCGTGACCAACCTGATGGTGCCGAAGACGCTGTGGCCCAAAGTCATGGCCGGCTGCAACCAGTGGAACCAGGAGCGTCGCTATCCGAAGGCGTACCTGTTCGTGCCCGAGAACGAGGAAACCCTGTTCGGCACGATCCATCTCGAAGGGCAGTTCCCCCTCGGGGCCGGAGTCACCCAGCCGCTCGTCGACGAACTCATCACCACGCTCGTGCAGACATCCTTCGCGTTCTGGCAGGACGCGTTCGAGTCGGGCCTTCTGGCTGAAGAAGACATGCCCGAGACACCGAACGACTGAGTTCGTGGATCGGTCAGCCGGCCGTCGCGTGCTTGGGGTTGGCGATGGCCACCCGAACATCGACGATCGATCGCAGGGCCGCGAGGACCTCGTCGTGTCGCGCGTCGAGATGTCCGTTCTTGATGGCGTCGGCGAGGGCCGCTTCGCCGTCGTAGCCCAACGTCGTTGCGGCGGCTCGTTGGGCGGCTTCGAGTTGGGGCCGCAAGGCAATCTCGCGTTCGACGATCGCCAAGACGTTCTGAGCAACTCGTGCATGGAAGGCGATGCGTCCTTCGGTCGCGGCCATGACATCGCGTTCGAGGTACCCGCGCACTGCGTCGAGGAGGTGACGAGATGACGGAAAGCCGATGTCGTCTCCGCTCTCCGCGGCGGTCGCAGTCGGGGTCACCGGCGCAACCGTGATGGTCGTCGCCGGCGGAGCTCCCATGAGCGTCAGGAGATCGTGTTCCTGTTCGGCGATTCGACGACCGATGGCCGCGAGCTCGACGCTTTGCAGTGCCCCGGACGTGTGGGCATTGCCCTGGGTCACGCACATCACGCCCCACATGAGGGTGCCGGCGACGATCCACCAGTGTACGCGTGCGGCGTCGACCTCCGGATGTCCGTTGGCGAGATGGTACGCGCGCAGAAGATCCTCGATGGATCCGATACCGGCGACCTCGTGTGGGCTCCCGAAGCGCCACGCCCGCACGCTCAGCCAGCCAAGGTCCTCGGCGGGGTCGCCGAGATGGGCGAGTTCCCAGTCGAGAACAGCAGCCAATCCGGTGGGCTGGACGATCACGTTGCCGAGGCGGAAGTCGCCGTGCACGATCACGGGGTCGATGGGTTTCGGGCGATGCGCATTGAGCCAACGAAAGGCGAGCTCGAACGTCGGGCTGTGATGTCCGAGCAGGTCGAGAACCTCGCGGTACTTCTGGAGCGGATGCACCTCGACGAGACCCGGCACGGATTCGGGCGCGACAGCGTGGAGCAGCGCGGCAGCTTCGCCGAGCTGGCTCACGAGGACCGATCGTGCGTGCGCGTACGGTTCGTCACGAAGGATCTTGCGGGCAATCGTCTCGCCGTCCACGTGATCCATGACCAGGAAGCCGGTCTCGAGCACGTCGTCGTCGGCGTCGCCGCTCGCCCGGATGGTCGGTACGGGAACGCCGGCCCGCGCCGCCGTCTCGAACAGGATCGCTTCGAGCGGCATGCCGCCGGTGCGACCGACGGCGAGCGGGAGTCCGGGCGGGTCACGGCGAAGAATAAGCTGTTGCGTCGCGCCATCAGCCTCCCTGGCGTTGAACGACCATGTCTCCCGGCTCGCCCCGCCGCTCAAACGACGGAGCCCGTCGATCTCGGCACCGAGCAGGCGAGCGAGCCGGTCGCGAAGGTCAGCGGTGCTCGTGGGAGGGGTCACGAAGTGAGCTTGGCAGTTGTGACTGGGCTCGGCCCAGTCGTCGGCGTCCTACGCTGGGGGACGATGGGCCGCCGCGGATCACCACGCCAACGACGCGTCGTCAGCTTGGTGTCGCTCGCGATCACGTTGGCCGTGGTGCTCGTCCCAACGATCAGCAATGTCCGGTCGTCATCGCGGGCGCAGGCGCAGTCGACCCGCACATCGCAGTCGTCGGGGGCGTCGGGCGCCTCGTCGTCGTCGAAACCGGCTTCGTCCTCGTCCTCGGCATTGTCCTCTTCGTCGTCGGCGTCGGCAACGTCGGCATCGCCATCGGCCTCGTCGTCGAAATCGGCTTCATCGTCGTCGAAATCGGCTTCATCGTCGGCATCGTCCAACCGGACCGATCCTCGGCTTCGGCGCATCGGCTTCGCGTCCGAGCGTGGACTCGACTCGCACTGGCGAAAGCACGGGTCGGAGTTCAACGTTGCGTCGAAGGCGGAGTACCTCGCCATAGCTCAGGACCTGCGCGACGCTCCTCTGTCGGCGCGGGTGATCGAGGCGCCCCAGGCCAACGGCTCCTATGCCCGCTTCGATCGGACCACCGGCGCGTTCCTCGCCTTCAACCGCGACCTCACTATCCGCACCTTCTTCCGGCCCGACGACGGCGAGTCCTACTTCCGTCGAGCCGTCAACCGCCGGTAAATCCGCTCTGTCAGGGGATCGCCCCGCCGCACATCGAGGCTCCCATGCCGCACATCGCCTCACCCTTGCCGCAGATCGACCGTTTTCGTGCCGGAACGTCGGAAAATTGGTCGATGTGCGGCGTGGAGGGGCTGATCTGCGGCGGAGAAGGGCTGATGTGCGGCGGGCTCAGCGGCGGCGGCGGAAGGTGCCGCTACTCGACGAGGCGGAGGCCGGTGGGGGCGATGGAGCTTTCGACCTGGGGGAGGTCGACGACGAACTCGGTGCGGTGGGCGGGGAAGACGAACTCGCTGAGCAGGATGGCTTTGCCGTAGACATCGTTGGTGATGCGCTCGCAGCGCAGCACCGGTGACAGTGGAGGTATGCCGAGCAGGATGGCATCGGCGTCGGACGCAGCAGCGGCCCCGATCGTCTGCGTGGCGCCGCCGACCCGGACGGGGAGCACGTCATAGAACGTCGTCCGCTCGATCGAGGCGCGCGAGATCTCGGCGCCGAGGTGCTCGGGGACCCACACCGTCACCCGGGCGAAGGGCGTCCCGTCGGCGAGGTTGATCCGCCGCACCTGCAGGACGGTGTCGACGCCGAGCACCTCGCGAGCCCGCTTCGGGGCGCGCACGAAACCGAACTCGAGCACTCGCCGTTCCGGGGTGATGCCGTTCTCGGCGAGCTGATCCTCCAGGGTTCCGAGACGGCCGAGGGACTGACGCAGCGGCGTGGCGGCGACGAACCAGCCGAATCCCTGACGGGAGTCGACCAGCCCCTCCTCGCGGAGCGCGGCAAAGGCCTTGCGGACCGTGACCCGGGAGGCTTCATGGGCAGCGGAAAGCTCCGACTCCGACGGCAGCAGCGCACCGGCGGCCAGTTCGCCCGACGCGATCCGAGCCCGCACGGCGTCGGCGATGGCCTGGTATCTGAATGCTCCGCGCTCGCTCACTTGTACTATACTTGTCTTGTTTTCCTGCCGAAGCAACTACCACCCGTCGAACGAACCGTCACCCGAACCGAGGAGTCCCCCATGGCCGTCGCCGCCAACACCCCGCTCAGCCTCGTCGAGGCGGTCTACGCCAAGCTCGGGGCCAATGTCGCCATCGGCCGTCGGCGCCTCGGCCGGTCGATGACGCTCTCCGAGAAGATCCTCTTCGGCCACATGCGAGACGCCAACACCGATGAGTTCGACCGCGGCGTGACCTACGGCGACTTCTTCCCTGACCGGGTCGCCATGCAGGACGCGACGGCGCAAATGGCGCTGCTCCAGTTCATGACGGCCGGCCTGCCCCAGGTGGCAGTTCCGTCGACCGTCCACTGCGACCACCTCATCCAAGCCCGCGTCGGCGCCATCAAGGACCTCGAAGTCGCCAACGACACCAACCGCGAAGTCTACGAATTCCTTCGCTCCGTGTCGGCCAAGTACGGCATCGGCTTCTGGAAGCCCGGCTCGGGCATCATCCACCAGGTCGTCATCGAGCAATACGCGTTCCCCGGCGGCATGATGATCGGCACCGACAGCCACACCCCGAACGCCGGCGGGCTCGCCATGGTCGCCATCGGGGTCGGTGGCGCCGACGCCGTCGATGTCATGGTCGGTCTGCCGTTCGGTGTCCGCTACCCGAAGCTCATCGGCGTGCAGCTGACGGGCAGCATGAGCGGTTGGACGAGCGCGAAGGACGTCATCCTCAAGGTCGCCGACATCCTCACCGTCGAGGGCGGCACGGGTGCGATCGTCGAGTACTTCGGTCCTGGCGTGGCGAACATCAGCGCCACCGGCCGGGCGACGATCTGCAACATGGGCGCCGAGATCGGTGCGACAACCTCACTGTTCCCGTACGACCACGAGACCGCGCTGTACCTCAAGGCCACGGGCCGCGAAGACATCGCCGACCTCGCTGATAAGCACACCGATCTTCTGCGCGCAGATGAAGACGTCGAGGCGAATCCAGCCAAGTACTTCGATCGGATCGTCGAGATCGACCTCGACACCCTCGAGCCGCACATCAACGGCCCGATGACGCCCGATCTCGCCCACCCCGTCTCCAAGGTCGGTGCCAACGCCAAGGCGGCGGGCTGGCCTCTCGAACTCAGCAGCGCACTGATTGGTTCGTGCACCAACTCGTCGTATGAGGACATGACCCGGGTCGCATCGATCGCCCGCCAGGCCGCGGCCTCGGGACTGAAGGTGAAGACGCCGCTCCTCGTCACGCCGGGCTCCGAGCGGGTGCGCGCCACCATCGAACGCGATGGCATCCTCGCCGACCTCGAGGCCATAGGAGCCACCGTGCTCGCCAATGCCTGCGGACCGTGCATCGGCCAGTGGAAGCGTGATGACATGGCCGACGGCACGCCGAACTCGATCATCAACTCCTACAACCGCAACTTTCCCAAGCGCAACGATGGCTACGGCTCGACGAACTCCTTCGTCGCCTCGCCCGAGACGGTCATCGCCTATGCGCTCGCCGGCACCCTCGACTTCAACCCGCTGACCGATGCCCTCACGGCGACCGACGGTTCGTCGGTGATGCTGGCCGAGCCGATGGGGGAGAAGCTTCCGGCAAAGGGCTTCGAGTCTGGCGACACGATGTTCGAAGCACCGCCGGCCGACGGCTCGGGCGTCATCGTGAACGTGTCACCGACATCGGACCGTCTGCAGCTGCTCGAACCCTTCAGCGTGTGGGATGGCAAGGACTTCGAGAAGCTTCCCGTGCTCATGAAGGCCAAGGGCAAGTGCACCACCGACCACATCTCCATGGCGGGGGTGTGGCTGAAGTACCGAGGGCACCTGGAGAACATCTCCGGCAACCTCTTCATCGGCGTGAACAACGCTTTCACCTCCGAGCCGGGCATGGGCTGGAACACGCTCACCCAGTCCGAGGCCATGATCCCCGACGTCGCCAAGGCGTGGGGCACGAGTGGTGTCCGGTGGGTCGCCGTGGGCGATCAGAACTACGGCGAGGGCTCGTCACGCGAGCACGCCGCCATGGAGCCCCGCTACCGCGGTGCCGCGGTGATCATCTGCCGCAGCTTCGCCCGCATCCACGAGACGAACCTGAAGAAGCAGGGCGTGCTGCCCCTCACCTTCGCAAATCCGGCCGACTGGGAGAAGATCGGCAAGGACACGCGGATCTCCGTCGTCGGTCTCGCGTCGTTGGCGCCGGATCAGCCGGTGAAGGTGTTGCTACACCAGGCAGACGGCTCGGTCGACGAGATCAGCTGTAAGCACACGATGAACGATGAGCACCTCGGCTGGTTCCGTGCCGGTGGCGCGCTCAACCTCATTCGCGCGGCGGCCGGCAACCGCTAGTGTCCCGAGGCCTTTCGTCGGTTACCCTCGGGCGACGTCAGGCGCGTTCGGCGAGGGTTCCGGCGAGACGGCGGGTTGGAGGCGTGCGACGCCCGCCGTCGCGGACCACCGACTCGCCTTTCGGTTCCTTCTTCTGCTTCGACTTCTTGGGTGCCTTCCGGGTGCGCTCGACCGTCGCCTCGGCGGCCGCGAGCAACGCGGCTGACGCGTAATTCGTTGTCGTCGACGACGCGCGCGCTGGAGTCGAGTCCGGCACGCGCTCGGCCGCCACAGGGACTTCGACCGGCGACACTGTCGTGCTGCGAGGCGTTGCGGGCTCGGCGGATCGCCGGTCACGCTTCGGCACGACAGGGGTCGGATCGGCCTTCGCCGTGGCGCGGGGTCGGGTGACCGCTTTGCGCTTGGCGAGCTGACTCTTGGACGCATCCTTCGCCGTGATTGGCTCGGTGATCGGCTTCGCCTTGACCCGGCCTCCGCTTGCTTTCGTCTTCGGTGCCCCGGTACCCGCAGCGGGCCGGACCCCGGATGCCGACGGCACACGTCCGTCGGGGGTGGTCTTCGCCAACTCGTCCGCCGACACCTCGCGGGCGACGTGGGCCTCGGGCGGGAGGGTCGCCATGATCGCCGCCATGACCCGTTCGGTGTCGGCGCGCACCGACGCCTCGGACGACGCACTCCGCGCGAGGCCGGAGACCGCCGGCCCGAAGGTCACCGACACGTGACGCGGGTCGGTGACCTGCCACAGATTGGGGACCTTGGCCGAACGGGGCCAGACCTGCTCGGTGCCCCACACCCCGCCGGGAATGACGGGGATGTCGGGACACAGCGCGGCAAGTCGGGCGACTCCCGTCTTGCCGCGCAGGATTGGGTCGAAGAACTCCTCGCCGCGCGGAATCGTCCCCTGGGGCAGGATGACAACGCATTCGCCGGCCTCCAACCGCTCTGCAGCCGCTTTGATCGGGGCGTCGGATCCGGTGCCGCGGTCCACGCGGATGCCACCCATCGCCCGGGCGAGCTGTCCGACCACCGGTGCATCGAAGACCTCTTTCTTGCCGAGGAACCTGGCGTTGCGGCCCGCCTTCGCGATGGCCAGGGAGATCACGAGGGGATCGAAGTAGCTGCGGTGGTTCGTGGCGATGATCACCGCGCCGGTGCGGGGGAGGTGCTCCACGCCTTCGAACATGAATCGCACTCCAGGGAAGAACTCCGGGCGCGTGAACTGGCGGAAGAGGTCGAACGGCTCGATGCCGTTCACCGAGGGCACGCCCTCGGGGGTGTCGAGCGAGCGAACCGGCCAGCGACGCACAACGGCGAGCGCCCGGAGACGGTAGTCCGGGTTCACCGCAGTCGGACGCCCCACGGCTCCGAGGAGGGGTGCGTCGAAGACCGAATCGGAGTACGCGGCGCACGAGTCGAGATCGACGCCGCTCTCGTCGGCCCACGCTGTGACCGCGGCGAGCTTTCCCGGGCCCCACACGAAACCTCCGTCGAGGTCCCCGGTGTAGGTCCCCTCGAGTTCCCCGTAGCGAGTAGCGACAACGGCATCGAAACCGAGGCGCTTCGCCAACGGGGCGACGAGGTCGTAGGGCGACGTTGTCGCCAGCACCAACAGGTCCCCGGAGTTGCGGTGCGAGCGGAGGAGCGCCGGAGCGTAGGGCTGGACCTTCGGGAGGAGGACATCGGCGGCCCATTCGGCGACCCGGGCGACGTCGTCGCGGCGGAGTCCCTTCGCCCGTGACGACGCCCGTTTGGCCAGCTGCATCACGAGATACGACTCGCCGACCAAGTCGAAGAAACGGAACAGCAGGTCTTGACCCGGAATGTGAGGAGTCGGCACGCCGAGTTGGGCGAACGCTTCGGCGAAGACGGGCCCGCTCGCTCCGGCCAGCAGGGTGCGGTCGAGGTCGAAGAACGCGGCGGTCCTGGTCATGCCCCAGTCTGGCCCACCCGCCGCGGCAGTGACATCCGGCGTCGTTTCGTTCTCATGCGTACCGTCGTCGATCGTCGTCGGCGGTGCCGGGTCCTCGCACAGCCCGCGGAGCCAGCTCGTTCGCAGTCACGAACGGTCGGCTCGGAGGCGCCGCACCGTTGGCGATTCGAACCGGATAGGAAGAACGAGACGAAAGCGCGGCGAGGGTCCGGGCGCATCGAGGCTGAGCCGGCCGCCCTCAGCGTGCGCGAGGGTTGCGGCGAGCGACAGACCGATTCCGTGTCCTCGCGCGCCGGGTGCCCGACGAGCGAACGCGGTTTCGGCGTCTTTGAGCCCGGTGCCCTGATCGTCGACGGTGACCGTCACGTCGGTCCCCTCGTGGCCTCCGACAGTCACGGTGACGGTTCCGTTCCCGTGCTCGAGCGCGTTGTCCAGCAGAACCGTGACGATGTTCTCCAGGGCCGAACGCGAGAACATCGCACGTCGGTCCCCTCGATCGGGAGCATTGAGCTTGAGCATTCTTCGGTTCGCGGAGTATCTGCCGCGCTGGCGCGACACGACCCGCTCGACCACGGCCGCGACGTCGATGACGTCGCGGTCCACGGGCTGATCGCGGGTGAGGGCAAGAAGGTGGGTGACGGTCTCCTCCAAGCGGTCGAGGTCGTCGAGTGCATCGGTGATCACGGACTCGTGATTCTCACGCGGGGCGAACAGTTCTGCTTCGAGGACCGTGCGTAGCCCGGTTATCGGCCCGCGCAGCTGATGCGAAACGTCAGCGGAGAACGCGCGCTCGCGCTCGACCAAGTCGCCGATGCGTGCGGCCGCGGCGTTGAGTGCCCTGCCGGCCTCGTCCATCTCCCGAATGCGCGCCGGCGGGACCCGCGCGGTGAAGTCACCGTCGCCGAGCCGGATCGCTCCGAGACCCAACTGCGTAATTGGCTTCACGAGCCGGTGGGCGGCGGCATAGGCGACGGCCGTCGCCAGGGCTAACACTGCCAAGGCCCGAAGGGTGATCAAGAACATGCGCTCACGGACGCGACCGGAGATGACCTGCGTCGGTTCTGCGACCCGAACCACGCCTGTCACCCGTGTGCCATCTCGGAGGGCGTCGGCGGCGACACGAAGCCCTGCGTGGGTGCCGACGTGTGGCTCGCCGTCGACCAGGGCGGCCTCGACGGGAGCGTCCCCGATATCCGGGCCGGCTCCGCTGACCCGGCGCTGCTGCAGGTCGTAGAGGGCGATCGTGCGTTCTTCGGTCTGCGCCTGAGTCTGCTCTTCAAGCCGCAGCGCCGCGGGGTTCGCGATGACGTCGACCGGTGCGATGCGTGCCACCCTGCTGACCTCGCGCACCAGGGAGCTGTCGGATTCCGAACGGATCCTCGTTCGCTCGACGAGAGCGAGCGGAACGGCGAACGCTACGATGGCCACCACCGCGGTTCCGACGAGTGCGACCAGGAGGCGGTTGCGCATGTCAGCAGGTCCGGTCGCCGAACTCGAGGCGGTACCCCACGCCGCGGAGTGTGTCGATCCGGACGGCGTCTCCATCGCCCGTGGCATCGCGAAGTTTGCGCCGCAATCCGGCGACGTGCACATCGAGTGTCTTGGTCGATCCGAACCAGTGCTCATCCCAGACGCGGGCCATCAGATCCTCACGCCGCACAACCTTCCCGGAATGGGCAACGAGCTCGGCAAGCAGGTCGAACTCCTTCGCCCGAAGCTCGAGCTCGACACCCCGCACGGTGACCCGACGCGACGCGTGATCGACGTCGAGCACGACCGGCGGAGCGTGTCCATCATCAAGCGACGGAGTTCTTGTTGCTGACTCGTCGGTATCGTCGCTCCGGCGGCAGTGCACCCGAATCCTCGCCAGCAGCTCGGCGAGACGGAACGGCTTGGCGATGTAGTCAACTGCGCCGGCGTCGAGGCCGACGACCACGTCGATCTCGTCGGTGCGGGCGGTAAGCATGAGGATCCGCGGAGCTGGGCTCCGTGAGGCGATCTCCCGGCAGAGATCGACTCCGTCGACATCCGGAAGGCCCAGGTCGAGCAGCACGAGGTCCGGACGTTCGGAGATCAGCAGCTCTCGGGCACGTTCGCCGGTTTCGGCCCGTGATACGTCGTATCCCTGACTGGTCAGCGCGCGTACGAGTGGGTTCGCAATCCGGTCATCGTCTTCGACGACGAGGATCCGACCCCTCATGTCACCGGCACCGTCCACTCCCGGGACCCTAGTGGGTTCGTCGTGAGGACCGACTGAGAGCTCGGGTCCCCAACGGAGTACTTCGACGAGGGACGCCGGGTGGTTCATGCCGCGGTCTGGAGGTCGGCCTGTACGGACGGGAGGACCCCCGCAACCGTTCCGTAGCGGGTCACCGTCCTCCAGTAATCGGTCTCGCCGCCGAGCCACTTCGTCATCGAAGCGCCGATGGCATACAGCTGTATCGGTCGCCACACGAGACGAAGCAACGGGACACACAGCAGCATCGACCAACGTTCTCGGTTGAGCACGACCACGACAGCACAGACAGCGAGGTCGGCGGCAACCGACAGCGCCACGACGCCGCCGGCCTCGTTGAAGTTGTGAACAAGCAACAGGTAGGCGAGGAAGAGGTCCGTGAACGGACCGAACAACGGCAGCACCACCTGGGACAGGAGCATCCATGGGAGCCCGAAAAGGCCCACTCGACCACCGCCGCGCGACAAGAGGCGGCGCTCGTGTTTGCCAAGCAGCTCGATGGTGCCGAAGGACCAACGCCGGCGTTGACGGATGACGTCTCGCATCGTCTCCGGTGCCTCGGTATGGGCGATCGCCCGGGGTTCATAGGGGATCGACCATCCTGCGGAGAGGAGCGTGACGGTCAGGTCGGCGTCTTCGACGAGCGTGTCCGTGCTGTACCCACCTGTGCTGAGGACAGCGGATCGTCGGAACGCTCCGGCGGCCCCGGGCACCACCGCCATGACATCGGCCGCAGCCTGAGCCCGCCGGTCGAGGTTCAGCGAGACCACGTACTCGAGTGCCTGCAATTTCCCGAAGAGCGTCTTCTGGTTGCCGACCTTGACGTTGCCGGCGACTGCTCCGACTCTGGGGTTGTCGAAGTGCGGCAGCATGGCCTCCACGAGGCCGGCGTCGACGACCGTATCGGCATCGATCACCACAACGATCTCGCCGCAGGCCTCCGAGAACGCGAGATTGAGCGCGCCGGCCTTCTTCGACGCGCATTGCGAGATGACGCGGACTGCGGGGTCCCCGGCCGCAGCCTGCTTCGCGAGGGTCGCGGTGTCGTCGGTCGATCCGTCGTCGATGACCAAGATCTCGATGGCGCCCCGGCCTTCGGGATGCCGCAACGCCTGCAGCGATGTGACCGTCTTGGCGATGACGACGGCTTCGTTGTGCGCCGGCACGGCAATCGTCACGGTCGGCCAGGGAGCGCCGGTCCGAGGGGCGGTGGCGGGCGGTATGCGGCGGCGCCACCTTCGATGACGCGCAGCCTGCAGCAGGGCAAGTGGCACCGACCATACGAGCCGCGCGATCGACAACATCGCTACGACGGCCAGGAGGAGCAGAGTCGTTTCCCGGCCGGCCACCCACATCCGAAAGCCGGCGACGATGGCCAGGCCTCGAAGACGGGCGAAGACGCCGTCACGCGGCGCGTAAGGCGACCCGATCGAGCCATCCAGCCCGTCAACCGTGGTGAAGAGATAGCCCCGCCGCTTCAGATCCTCGATGATCCGCGGCAGTGCAGCGAGCGTTTGCGACCGGTCGCCACCGCCGTCGTGGAGGAGTACGACGGATCGCTCTTGCATCTGCGACGCGACTCTCGTGGCGATCGTCGCTGCCCCCGGCTGTGCCCAGTCCTGGGGGTCGACGTTCCACGCCACGGCGTGCTCCCCGAGATCGTTGGCGAGTTGATCACCGCCAACCTTCTTGCCGGACATGTCGCCGGCCCCGTAGGGCGAACGGAACAGAACCGCCTTGTGGCCCGTGATGCCCTCGATCACTGCTGCCCCGCCCAGGATCTCGACCTTGGCACGCAGGGTGCTTATCGTTGCGAGATTCTTGTGGGAGTAAGTGTGGTTGCCGATCACATCGCCGTCACGCATCGCTTCCCGAACCAGGCCCTGATGCTGCTGGGCTTGCTGGCCGATCACGAAGAACGTGGCTGGCACATGCTCGCGTCGCAACACCCCCAGGAGTTTCGGAGTCCAGCGGGGGTCGGGGCCGTCGTCGAAGGTCAGCGCCACGACACCGTTTACATGCACGTTCTCAACGGCACGTGACCCGCGTGCTCGAGTGTGGGAGGGCGATGCCAGCGGCCGCTGGCGCTTTGCCGCGGCGGGCAACGCGCCAAGCGCCCCCGGCTCCTCCGCACCGACCCGCCACAGCGCCACACCTCCGAGGTGACGATCGAGGGCGAGTTGGGAGCGCAGCGCCATGGAACGGCGGTCGGGATACCAGATCGTCCGGTGATCGGCGAGCGTCCCGGTTGCCTCGCCGGCCGCGGCATCGAAGGACACCCTGGCGCCTGGCGCTGCCGCAAGGGCCGCAGCCTGACGAGCCGAGTATTCGACTGCGTGACCGGGCGCGGACCATGCGTACCCGTATGACGCAATGCCGAGCAGGAGCTTCGACGACGGGATCCAGCGGCGCGCCAGGTCCAGGCCCGCGCGTGTCCAGTCGAGCGAGGCGATCGGGCCGGCCGCCGTAGTCAGCTCGTGCTGGTCGTACGCCATCCACGTCACCCGGTCTGCCGCGCGGGCGATGGCCTTCATGTCATAGGCGACAAGGTCCGGATCTTTCGGGTCCGTGAACGCGGGAACGGCCACGTCCATCGTGCGTGATCCGAGTGCCTCATGCAGATCCCTGAGGAACGACGGGAACGAACGGCGCACCCCCGGCGTGAGGTTCTCGAAATCGATGACGACGCCGTCCCACCCCTTCTGCGAGATGAGCTTGGTAAGTGCACTTATCACCTCGCGTCGTGAGTGCGGATCATCGAGTAACCGTTCGACCCTGTCCCCGTTGAACTTGCTGCCGTCGAAGTTCGAGACGACAGCGAGCGCGCGCGTGAGCTGAGCGTGGGCCCTGACCAGCGTGTCGCTGGCATCGGCGACTTCGAGTGTCCCAGATTTCTGTCCCAGGGTGATGCCGGTCGCGGCAAGCGAAGTCACACTGGTGACATCAGCGTCCACGCCGGCTGACGTGTCCTCGTAGTCGGACGCGACATAGCCGAGGACGTCAAACGAGGGCCGCGCGTTCGTCAACGGTGATGACGTCCTCGTCGCGGCCGACTCTGCGGACAGGTTGATCACCAGAGGCGAGGGCCGCTGAGAATATACGGGAAGAGCTAGAGCGGCCACAACCCCACAGATCAACAAGACCGTTGTGGTGGCGATGGCCGTCCGACGAAGACGTCGCGGGCCGCGCCAATGAACAGCGGCGTAGATGGCCGCGACTGAAACACCGAACACTGCGGCGACGAGACCATCGACCGTTGCGAGCGCAGCCATGACGACGGCCACGACGGTAACTCCGATGATCTTGCGCGGTTCGACGCGTCGCGCCGCGGGGGTTGCCGTCGGGAAGAAGGCCATGTCGCCATCATGTGCGGTGTCGGGCAAACGGTCGGCAAAGCCCACGACAAGAATCGGTTGCCAGGGTTTTGCCTTCCGGTGGTGCTGCACGGTCCGGCCGTTAACGCGCCCCCCGTCACGATCAGCGCACCTCCCGGTACCAGCCGGGTTCATCGAACAAGGAGCACTGCAATGCGTCGTACCCTCATCATCTCGTGCATGACTCTGGCGGCCGCCGCCTTCGGCATGACCGCCGCATCGGCTGCCCCTGCAACGACCTCGCCCGCTGCAACGACCTCGCCCGCTGCAAGCAAGACCCCGACGACAGCGAAGTCCATCGTGTCTTCCACCGAGAAGGCGGTCCAGGCGGTCAAGAAAGCAGCGACGACCCCGGCGGTGAAAGCTGCCTCACCGATTGCCGCGACTCCGAAATCTGTCTCACCGAGTACGGCGAGAAAGAAGGTCAACATCAACACGGCGAGCAAGGCGCAACTCGAGAGCGTGAAGGGCATCGGCCCCGTGATGGCATCCGAAATCATGAAACACCGGCCCTATACGACCGTCACGCAGCTCGAGACCAAGCTTGCCAAGAAGTTCTCCGCGAAGACGGTCAAGAAGATCGAGCCGAACGTCACCATCGGTTGATCGATCGGTCCGACCCCGGGTCCACTTCTGGGTGAGTTCGGCGCTCCTGCGCTGACCGGTGAAAGCGTCGCTCCTTCCCCAGAGGAGCGACGCTTTCGCGCGGTCACTGCCTTCGGCGCGACGATCGACCGGCACGACTCGGGTTTCACGGCGCCCCGCTGGAGCGGAGGCCGACACCGCCGACCGCCGAGGGAGCCCACACGCGATTGACGGGCTGGCGAGGGGGCACACCAGCCCGTCGAGTTACCTGATCAGCGTGCCTGATTCCTGCCCCAGCTGTCGAACAGTTGTCGGTGATGTCTTCGATCATCAGAACAGATGACGCTCCCCCTACCTACTAGTAGGTAGGCTGGCGATCATGCTTTCCACGATGACTGATGTGCGCCCCGAGGACCGGGCGCTGCTGGCGGAACTGTCGGGTGCAGCAGAGCGTCTGCTGGAGCGCCACCTCGCCACGTCCAAGCCCTGGTACTCCCACGAGATCATCCCCTGGTCGCTCGGACGGGACTTCGTCCCCGGTGAAGCGTGGTCCCCCGACGACGTGGTCCTTCCCGACGCGGTGCGAAGCGCACTGTTCGTCAACCTCTTGACAGAGGACAACCTTCCGTACTACTTCGAGACCATCGACCGGATGTTCGGCAAGAACGACATCTGGGGCACCTGGTCGCATCGATGGACGGCGGAAGAGGCACGGCACTCGATCGCCATCCGCGACTACCTCGTCGTCACCCGGGCCATCGACCCGTGGGCACTCGAAGACGCCCGCATGGCGCAGATGAGCGGCGGTGAGGTCCCCCAACCGCAGACGGCGGCCGACGGCTTCGTCTACGTTGCGCTGCAGGAGCTCGCCACCCGCATCTCCCACCGCAACACCGGCAAGCTGCTGCAGGCCGAGATGGAAAAATCGGAGCATCCGGCGGCGCGTGCCGGGTACGACGTCATGGCCCGCGTCGCAGCCGACGAAAACTTCCACTACCTCTTCTACCGTGACATCACGTCGGCGGCCATCGAGGTCGATCCGTCGTCGGTCGTGTGCGCCATCGACCGCCAGATCAGCGACTTCGAGATGCCGGGTACGGGGATCGTCGGCTTCTCCGAGCACGCTCGGGCGATCGCCAGCGCCGGCATCTACAACCTGCCGATCCACTACGGCCAGATCCTCGCGCCAGTCGTCCTTCGTCACTGGAACCTCGAAGGCATCGAGGGCCTGAGCGCCGAGGCCGAGCAGGCCCGCGAGCGCATCGTCACGCTGCTCGGCCGCCTCGAGAAGGCGTCTGCCCGAATGAACGAGCGCACGGCACGCCGGGCGGCGCGGGCCGAGGCCGACGGCGCACCGGCCCGCACGGTGATCGCCGACGACGACCTCGTCACCGTCTGAGGGACTGCCGCTCCGCTCTGGTGCGCCAAGACGAGCCAGGCGCCGCCGACCTGGCTGGCGCGCGCCGGCCGGATCTGGCGGCTCCCCGGTGATGCGGCCAAACACCTCCCAACCGCGTTCAGAGGTGTTTGACCCCCATATATGGGGGCAACCTCTCTCCCAACGGGTTGGGGCCGGTACGGTGGTGGTGTGTCTGTCGATCTTGGTGCGGGGCCTCTCACGACGACGCAGGCATTGGCGTTCACCTCTCGGGTGCGGGCCGGGCACAAGGGCATCGTCAGCGCCGGACTGACCACCCTCGACGGCCGCCTCGACGAGCGCGAGATCGTGGCGTTCGTCATCGAGCAATCCGACCGTGGGGGTGCCATCGACGCCGACGACGGCGAAGTGCTGGCCGAGGCTGCCCATCTGGCGCTGTCGCTCCGCCGCCCGCTGGTCGGGGTGCTCCACTCGACCGGGGTCGACGTCAATGCCGGGCTGGCTGCACTCCATGGCTGGGGACGGGCCGCCCGTGCCCTCGCCGATTGCTCCGGCCTCGTCCCCGTGGTGCTGGTGGTCGACGGAGCCGCGGTCTCGGGTGCGGCACTTCTTCTCGGCCTCGCCGATCTTGTGATCATGACGAGCGTGTCCTACGCCTTCGTCAGCGGTCCGTCGATGGTCGCGGACTTCACCGGAATGATCCTCGACAAGGAAACGCTCGGCGGCGCCGCCACCCATGCGCGCCAATCCGGCCTTCCGGCCGCGGTGGTCGACGACGTCACGTCGGCGCTCGACATTGTCGCCACGCTCCTCTCCTACCTTCCCGACCATGGCGACGCGCTTCCGCCGGAGATCCCGACCGACGACCCGGTTGAGCGCGACGCCCCGGAGCTCAATGAGCTCATTCCGGCCTCATCGACCGGGAGCTACGACGTACGGGCCGTGGCCCGGGCGGTGTGTGACGCCGAGTCGGTCCTCGAAGTACGGGCCCGTTGGGCGCCCAATCTCGTCACGGCGTTCGCGACCGTCGGCGGGAGACCGATCGGCATCGTCGCCAACCAGCCACTCGCCCTCGCCGGGACGCTCGACATCGCGGCCGCGCAGAAAGGCGCCTGGTTCGTGGCGCTGTGCGACTCGTTCAACCTCCCGATCCTCACCCTGGTCGACACGCCCGGCTACTTCCCGGGGAAGGATCTCGAATGGCGGGGCATGATTCGCCACGGAGCGCAGATGGCCTTTGCCTACGCCGAGGCCACGGTGCCGCGGGTCTGCGTCGTGCTGCGCAAGGCCTACGGCGGCGCGTTCATCGTCATGGACTGCAAGACGATGGGCAACGACCTCTGCCTCGCCTGGCCCGTCGCGGAGCTGGCGGTAATGGGAGCCAAGGGTGCCGTGCAGATCCTCTACCGCCGTGAGAGCGAGCAGGAGCGGCTGGTCCGCGAGCTCGATTACGCGGCCGAGTACCTGAACCCCTACGTGGCCGCGGAGCGCGGGTACGTCGACGCGGTCATCGAACCGGGAGACACGCGGCGACTCGTCGCCAGGTCGTTCGACCTCTTGCGGACGAAGCGGGAGATGCTTCGGGGGAAGAAGCACGGCAATTCACCACTCTAGGTGAAAGTTTGAGGCGAAACAGGCTAAAGATCCCACGGTGAGTGGTCGAAAGCAGTCATGTGTCCCGCCCATACGCTCATCGGTCTGTTGCGTTCGCCCGTCGCGGTCGGGCCGGTTTCGCCGTTGCCCTCGTCCTGACGCTCGGCGTGGGCGCTACGACCGCGATCGTGGCGCCGACGATGGCGTCCGCCCAGACCGCCGACCGTGATCCCAACGTGCTCGAGGCCCAGTTCATCTCCGGTGTGAACGCGCTCCGCACGAGTCAGGGGCTGGCACCGTTCATCATCGACCCGGAGATCCGTCCGGTGGCGATGGGTTGGACGGAGAAGATGGCCGCTGCGGGCAGCATCTCGCACAACCCCAACCTCGCCAAGGAGATCACCGCGTCGTGGCGCAAGCTCGGGGAGAACGTCGGCACCGGACCCGACGTCGCCTCGGTCGAGGACGCGTTCGAGAACAGCCCGGGGCACCGCCGGAACCTGCTCGATCCCGAGTTCACCCTTGTCTCCATCACGGTCGTCGTCCGGGGTGAGCGGATCTTCGTGACCCAGCAGTTCCGGACACCGTCGGCGCAGGCCGCACCATCGGCTCCGACGGGAGCGCCGACGGAACTGGCCCTGGCCGTCGTGGCGAAACCGGCCGCGACGAAGTCGGCTACCTCGACCAAGACCGCCAAGGGGAGCACCCGCCGTACCGTCCGCTCGTCATCGCGGGCCTGACTTTCGACCGGCTGGGGCCCGTCTCCGCTGGGTAGCGTTTCCTGCCACGTCGGTGCCGCAGGTCCGGGCCCGCCGCCCGAGCGACGATGTGTGCAGCGTTCGGGTTCGGGCGGTCACGGAAGAACGCCGTTCTTCGTACACTCGTGTCCCATGACCAGGACCTCACTCCGGAAACGACGCGCCCTCCTGCTCGTCGCCCCAGCTCTACTCGTCGGCCTCAGCGCCTGTGGTAGCGACTCCGCGGATACCACTGCGGCGCCGGCCCAGACCGAAGCCGCGTCGACCGAAGCCGCCGCGACCGAAGCCGCCGCAACCGAAGCCGCGTCAGTCGAGACCGAGGCCATGGCTGCCGACACCACCGCCGCTGTCGCCATCAGCGCCGACTGCGCCAAGGACAAGCTCAGTCTGAAGACCGGCGGCACGCTCACCATCGGCACCGACTCGCCGGCCTATCCGCCGTGGTTCTCCGACGACGACCCGACGAACGGCAAGGGCTTCGAGAGTGCCGTCGCGTTCGCCGTGGCCGAGACCCTCGGCTTCACGAAGGATGAAGTGAAGTGGATCAAGGTGCCGTTCAACTCGTCGTACGCAACAGGCAAGAAGGACTTCGATTTCGACATCAACCAGATCTCGATCACCGATGAGCGCAAGCAGGCCGTCGACTTCTCCGACGGCTACTTCGACGTCAACCAGGCCGTCGTTGCGCTGAAGGATTCGCCGGCCATCTCGGCCAAGACTATTGCCGATCTGGCCAAACTCAAGTTCGGTGTGCAGCAGGGCACAACGAGCCTGCAGTTCGTCACCGACGTCGTGAAGCCTTCGTCGGAGCCGTTCGTCTACTCGACCAATAACGACGCGAAGGCGGCCCTCGCGGCGAAGCAGATCGACGCCATCGTCCTCGACCTTCCCACCGCGTTCTATGTGTCGGCGGCCGAGATCGAAGGTTCCGTCGTGGTCGGCCAGTTCCCGAGCAAGGGTGGCGGAGAGCAGTTCGGCATGCTGTTCGAAAAGGGCAGTCCACTCACGCCCTGCGTCAACGAAGCACTGGCCGTGCTGAAGTCGTCGGGCAAGCTGGCGGAAATCCAGACCGCTGAGTTGTCGACGGCAACGAACGCTCCGGTCTTCGGCTGATCGACGTGCTCACCCGTCCACGCTCGCCGTCGCCCGAGCCATCGTGCTCCGGGCACGGCCGGGCGAGGCGGGCGTCCGCGTGGCCGACGTGACGACGTGAGGCGAACGCTCTCGGTCTTCGTCGTGCCGCGTCTGTTCGTAAGCCGCGACTCGTGCCGCGGCCCGTCATGACCGGCCGTTCGACTCGTCGCCACGCTCCGGCGTGGCGAGGCGGCGTCATTGCCGCCACCTCGACCGTCGCCGTGTTCGCCGCGATCATCTTCGGGATCACCTCGACGCCGGGGTGGTCGAAGTTCCACGAGAGTTTCCTGTCGGGCTTTCATTTCCGCAAGAGCTTCCCGCTCGTGCTGAAGGGCTTCGCCCTCAATGTCCGCGTATTCGTCGTCGCGTTCGTGCTCTGCCTGGTCCTCGGCATGATCGTGGCGGTCATCCGGATGATCCCCGGGCCGGCGTTCTTCCCGTTCCGCCTCATCGCCATCATCTACACCGACGTGTTCCGGGCGGTTCCGTCGATCGTGCTGATCTACCTCTTCGGGTTCGGCGTTCCCGGTCTCGGGCTCGACCGCCCGTGGAATAATCCGGTGATCTGGGGCACGGTTGCGATCGTGCTCAACAGCGCGGCCTACGTCGCCGAGGTGTTCCGTTCCGGCATCCGCTCCATCCACCCCTCGCAGATGGCAGCGGCCCGATCGCTCGGACTGTCACGGGTGCAGGCCCTGCGGTTCGTGATCGTTCCCCAGGCGATACGACGTGTGATCCCTCCGCTCATCAACGACTTCATCGCGGTCGTCCAGAGCACCGCGCTGCTTTCCACACTCGGGCCACTCGAAGCCCTTCGTCGGGCGCAGAACTACGCCAGCTTCCGGTTCAACTTCACTGCCTACCTCGGGGCCACCCTGCTGTTCCTCGCCGTGACGATCCCCTTGGCCCGCCTCGGTGACACGCTCGTGGCCCGACAGGAGCGTCGGAGCCGATGAGCTCCGCCGAGCAGGGAGACCTGCAACTGATCGAATTGCGCGACGTCTTCAAGTCGTTCGGGAAGAACCAGGTGCTGAAGGGTGTAGATCTCACCGTACGTGCACATAGCGTCGTCGGACTCATCGGTCCGTCGGGCTCGGGGAAGTCCACCCTGCTGCGATGCATCAACCTGCTCGAGCCGGTCGACTCCGGCAGCGTGTTCGTGGGCGGCGTCGAACTCACCGCCGGGGGTGTCGACGCCGATGATGTTCGCAAGCGCATCGGCATCGTGTTCCAGTCGTTCAACCTGTTCCCGCACCTCAGCATTCTCGACAACATCACGTTGGCCCCTCGACGCGTCCGTGGATTGGGTAGGCGTGCCGCGGAGGAGGCTGCGTACGTTCTGCTCGACCGGTTCGGTCTCCGCGACAAGGCGTCGTCGTTCCCGGACAGGCTCTCCGGCGGACAGCAGCAGCGGGTCGCGATCATTCGTGCGTTGGCGATGGAACCCGAGGTGATGCTCTTCGACGAGGTCACTTCGGCCCTCGATCCCGAACTCGTCGGCGAGGTCCTCTCCGCGGTCCGCGAGCTCGCGGCCCTAGGCATGACCCTGGTGCTGGCCACCCACGAGATGGGGTTCTGCCGCGACGTCGCCGATCAGGTCGCCTTCTTGAAGGACGGACGGATCGTGGAGCAGGGAACGCCGGCGAAGCTCTTCACCGACCCGCAGCACCCGGACACGCAGCTCTTCCTTCGCCGGGTCATCGAGGCCGGTCGCCTGTAGCTCTGCGGGGGCTCGGCCCGGTCGCCCGCTGCGGGTGGTTTCATAGCCAGCCAACGCCGTTCTGGGCCCCAATCCGCACGAAAACTGCCGTAGCGGGCGATGAAACCAGTGGGAGTGGGCGATGGCCCGAGTGATCAGCGCGCGTACATCTCCAGAGCCCGCTCCAGGGTGGTGCTCACGACGCCGTACTCGTCGATCACCGCGTCGAGCCATGGCGCACGGGCATGGGCCACGACGGCGACCGGAGTGGGCAGGCCGGAGATCTCGACGGCACTGCGGACGAACGACGTTGCGTAGTCCTTCGGGCGGATGTCCGAGCTGAGTTCCATGAGCGCGTAGGGATCCGGTGTCCCGCCCGAGACGCGCCCGTCGGGGAACTCGACCGTCGTGGAACCAGGTCGTGTACCTCCGCCGGCCAGACCGGTGCCGTCGTCGACGATCACCCCGCGGACCAGCTCCGGGCGGGCGCCGGCGATGAGGACCCCGATGTAGCCGCCGAGCCCTCGGCCCAACACCGTTGCCGGACCGATCGCCGCGAGGGCAGCGTCGGCATCGGACATGAGCTGCTCGCACGAGTAGCCGCCACCGATGGCGGACTCCGACTCCCCGTGGCCGCAGAAGTCGAGCGCGTGGATCGGACCAGACCAGGCTGCAAGCTCGTCGGGCACCTGGCGCGGCGAGGATTCGCCGAGTCCGTGGAGCAGGAGCAGCGCCGCGCCGTCGCCACCTCGGAGAGTGTGGAGCGCGAGGCGCAGACGTCCGTTCGTGAGCATCCTTGTCGTCGTGCTCATACGAGGAACTCCAGGATCACGTTCGCGGTCTCGGCCGGGCGTTCGATGTGGATGAAGTGTCCGGTCTCGGCGAATGTCTCGAGGTGTCCGCCGCGCGGGAGTCGCCCGCGGAGGTCATCGGGCACGGTGCCCCAACCCATCTGCTCGACCTCGAGGCCGAGCAGACCGAGGAAGGGCATGGGAAGACCGGGAAGGCCGTCGAGGGACCAGGCTGGACGCCACGGACCGAACCCGCCCATGCGCATCATCGGGTCGATCTTCCAACGCCATCCGTCGGCGTCGTGCTTGGCCCCGACGGTGACGAGGTAGCTCAGCCACTCCTTGGTGAGGCGGGGATTCATCCGGGCGCGGCGCTTCGCCAATTCGGCGATGGTGCCGGGCTTGCGTTGGCCGTCTGCGGACTTGCGCTTGTGGTCGAGCCAGCCGCTCAGGTCCTGCTGCAGCAGACGGGTTCGTTCGTGGTTCGACACATCCGGGGCCGGCCGCATCGACGGCAGGCCGTCGATGTTGACGACATGGGTGAACTTGTGGGGGAGGGCCTGGGCGAGGCGCAGGGCCATCGCCCCGCCCTTCGAATGGCCGAGAACGGGAGCGGGCTTCGCCGTGACCATCGACATGACGGTGGTCGCGTCGCGAATGTCGGCCGCCCAACTGGTGAATGGCGTGGCGTCGGAGTCACCGTGGTTGCGGTGGTCCCAGCTCACGACCCGCCATCCACCGGCCGCGAGCATCGGAGCGAAGACGTCGAACGTGCGGGAGAAGTCGAAGCCGCCGTGGAGCAGGAACAGGGGAGGGGCATGCTCGCTCCCCCACTCGCACACTGCGATGCCGACGCCGTCGGCATCGGCGCGCCAGTGCCGGTCGGGGACCTGCGCGCCGGGGAAGCTGACGCCGTCTTCGGAGACGACTGCGCCGATGGACAGGTCCGCCAGGGTGACGCCGCCCTTGGCCCGGGTGCTGCTGATGCGGGTAGCCAGCGAAGTCGTCATCGGAGCTCCATGCGGTTGGGCGTGCCGGGTTCCTTGGGGTCGTCCGACGGCACGCCGCCGATCACGTTCACGGCCCGACCGACGCCCTCGGATGTCATCAGCGTGCGTACCTCTTCATCTGTGCACATACCATTGCCGACCGTTCGACGCCCATCGGCGAAACGAACGACGATGATCGTTCGGACCGGCGTGCCGTTGCGGTCGTGCTCCACGGTGTACGTCTCGATCACGCCTTCGCCGCTGACGCCGTCGACGAGCTCGGGGCCGGTGCGTTCGCTTAGCGGAAGCACGACCTTCGTGGCCAGCCCATCGGCGCCCGGGAAGGTGGAAGGGTCGGTCGAGAGCACGTTGTATGCGTGCTTCGTGGCGGTCATGCCGAGCGAGCTGACGAGCCCAACGGTAGCCGGGTCGCCGGGGTCGCGCAAGCGATGTGTCATGGCGGCGAGCCCGTGCAGCGCGTAACTGTTCCCAGGCCCTCCGGCATAAGCGAGCCCACCGGTGACAGTGACCCCACGCGGGTCGTCGGTCGCGACGCCCAGTTCGGCGAGTGCCATCTCGACCGCCGATGGGAAGCACGAATACAGATCGAACAGATCGACCCGCTCGACACCGTGTCCGGCGTGTGCGAATGCCGCAGCCGACGAAGCGCGGATCGCCGGTGAGGAGGTGAAGTCGATGCGCTCGGACGGGGTCCAAGCGTCGACGGAGCTCGCCCCGCCGAGAAACGCGACCTGATGCTCGGGGGCGATGCCGCGTCTGTCGGCTTCCTCGTTGCTCATGACGACGACGGCCGCCGAGAGGTCGACTTCCATGATGGCGTTCATGCGCTTGGGGTAGGGAAAGCAGACCCACCTGTTGTCGGCGCTGGGTGTCGAGATCTCCCCTGGGGTGTAGGCGACTGGGAACCAGGCATACGGGTTGGTCGCGGCGACAGCCGCGTTTCGGGCCATGAACGTTCCGAGGAATGCCTGATGCTCGTCGACGGTCCGGCCGGCCTTTGCCCGCAACGCGTTCTCGAACAGCGGGTAGAAGTGGATCGGGCCGGTCATGCCGTGACGCGCCTCGAGCGACGTGGTGAGAGGTCGTTGACCCTTGAGGAAGTCGCGGTGTCCCTCGAAGGGGGTCCACTCGAGAGCGAGTTGTTCCTTGATGGCGCGCCGACGTCCGTAGATGCACTCCGACCCGGCGAGGATCGCCACCTCCGCATCGCCGGCCACGATGCGATTGGCCAGGGTGTTGAGCAGTTCACCCGGGGAGTTCCCACCAGGGGGCACGGTGAAACCCTCGGGCGATGACGTGATGCCCGCGAGCCCGGCCACCGTGGCGCACACATCGGTGTAGCCCCAGGCCATCGGATCGACACAGGCCAGCAGGGCCGTCGATGCCTCGACCGGTGCGCCGGTCGCCCCGAGACTCACGGTGTCGGCGATGGCCCGGCGGATCGCCTCGGCCATCATCGCCGCGGGTTCCCATGGTTCGAACGGTCCGTCGAGTTTGGGGTTGCGTCGGTATTGCCCGGCGCCGACAAGTACGGCTCTACGCATTGGTTGCTCCGGTCAGCGGGCGGGGCCCGGTGTTGATACGTACGTCGGCTTGCATGCGGTCACTGCTCCTTGGTCGTCATCGTCTCCTCGCGCTCCGGTCGGTGGCGGCGAGGACGCACGGCGGCGTCGTTGCTCGGCCTGCCGGCGACGTGGAGCGTCCAGCGACGGCGCTCAGGCTACGGCGAGATCGCCCGAAGAAGCCATCCGACACTCAGTGCCACGCCTGACCACCGCTGGGCCGTAGGCCGATCGCATCATTTCCTTTTCCACCGACGTACAAACGCCGATGAGAACGGGGTCAGTATCCGTCATCGGTAGGGTTGGTGATCATGTCCCGCAGGCAGTTCGTCGCATCGGGGCCTCGTCGGGTTGTCCTGTCGGGACCTTTCGGCTTCCTCACCGGTGCACTTCTCCTCGCCGCGATCGTCACCGGTGCGCCTCCTGCCGGCGTGGCTGCGGTCAGGGCCGCATCAGTGACAGCGGCGCCGGGGGATTCGTGTGCTGGAGCGGCCCGGGCCGCTGTCGATGCGGCGGGCCGCCAACTGCAATGCGTGACCACCTCGGTCGGTAGGATCTGGGCATGGGGCGGAGCCCCGACGGAACTCGCCCTGGCCACCGTTCCGGCGTCGTGGTCGGGCGTGCTGGCCGACGAGAGCGGCGCCAATGCCGAGGCGCCCGTCCCTGTGCTTCCGGGTCGGTATGCGAACAGGGCCGCTATGGAGGCACGACTCGTCGAGCTGGCCAATAACGCCCGGGTGGCCAAAGGTTTGCGACCGCTGATCGTCGATCCACGCCTGACCCGACTCACCCGTTGGTGGGCGGCGAGCGCTGCTCAACCCGCCTATGCCGGGCGGGGCACCAACCACTGCCCGGCCAACCTGTGCGCGGTCCGAGCGGCCGAGATCGGCTATCCGAGCTTCGGTGAGGTGATCCGCGCCTGGAACCCGTTTCCGATGGGTGACATGGCCGACGAGCGCTTCTTCGTCGACTCACCCCGACACATGGCGATCCTCACGAACCCGAAGGTCACCCACATCGGCTTCGGCGTGCAGATCGTCGGGGATGCGACGAATCCGCAATCGGTCGTCGTGGTCGGCCAGGTCGGCCGGGCCCGATAGCGCGCCGCCCGGCCGGGAACTTCGGGGTCTGAGTTGCTCTGAGCTGAGCTGAGAGCAACGGATACCCCGAGCTACAACGGCGCCGAGGTCACCTTCACGGTTCGTCCGGCGCCGTGGCAGCATGGCGGCCATGAGCGAGAACCTCGTCGGAGTCCATGTCGAAGACCACGTTGTCGTTGTCGAGCTCCAACAGGGTCCGCACAACTTCGCATCAGCGCCGCTGCTGCATGCCGCTGTCGATGCGGTGCTCGCCGCGGTGGCCGACGGCGCCCGGGCGGCGATGCTGTGCTCGGAAGGGAAGTCCTTCTGTGCCGGCGCGCAGTTCTCCGGTGGAGCGGGGCAGAAGGCAGCCAGCTTCGGCAGGTACGTCCAGAACGACACCGGATCAGAGATCGGGCCGTTCTACGAAGCGGCGCTGCGGGTGTTCGAGGTCAGCGTGCCGATCGTTGCCGCGGTCCATGGTCCGGCGGTCGGAGCAGGGTTCGGCCTCGCCACGGCCTGTGACCTCCGGGTCACCTGTCCCGACGCCTTCTTCGCGACGAACTTCGTCAAGCTCGGAATCCACCCGGGTTTCGGGATCTCGATCACGCTGCCCGAGCTGATCGGGCCGGCGCAGGCAGCTGACCTGCTGCTCACCGGACGGCGGATCGCCGGTGAAGAGGCGTTCGCCCTCGGCCTGGCCAACCGGCTCGTCGCCCAAGACGATGTCCGCTCCACCGCGCTGGCACTGGCCAAGGAGATCGCCGCGAACGCGCCGCTCGCCGTGCAGGCCACGCGGGCCACGCTTCGCGACGGACTCGCCGCCCGCGTGCGCACCGCCCTTCTTCACGAACGCCGCACGCAGGACCGCCTTGCCGCAACCGCCGATGCAGAAGAGGGCATCGCGTCGATGCTCGAGCGTCGGCCGGGCGTGTTCCACGGGAAGTAGGCGCGCTTAGTGGTGTGTCCAGCGGCGGAGGAGATCGCGCCAGCCAGGCCCCCACGGCGCCAAGGATCCGTCGGGGAACAACGCGTGCTCGCAGCGGGCGGAGTACGCCAGCGCATGTTGCACTCCGGCCTGCGCAAGGTCATGTTCATCGGCCGTGAACGGACTCGCACGAGCTGCCTCGTAGTCACCGATGAACCCGAGGATTTCGTCAACCGTCGGGATCATGGGGTCAGCCGTCGACCAGTTGGTCGAGAAGGCTCGGGCGACACCACCCACGACCCACGGCTCGGAGTCCGCGATGAGACTGTCGAGGTCATAGATCGAACTCACCCGGGGCTCCGGGGCGGGGCTGACAAGGATGTTCTCGGGACGGAGATCACTGTGGGCGACGACCACGCGTCCGACGCCGCGCGCCGTCAATCCGGCTTTCGCGGCGAGCGACCGGGCGTTGAGTTCGTCGATCCATTCCGCCCCGGCTGTGGTCGCAACGAAATCGAAGATCGGAGAGTGGGGCGGGGGGTACGGGCCGGCCCAACGTGGGCGCAGCTCGGTGAAGGCGTCCGTATCGAGCTCTCGCACGATGTCGTGCATCGCGACCGCGACAGCTCGCCGCAGTGCCGGTGGTCGAACGTCGAGCGTGTCGCCGGCCTCGAGCCACATCTCCACGATTGCCGAGCCGGTCCCTGCTGGAATCGGCGCGTTGAGCAGCGGCGCGGCGACCGGAAGCCCGGCTGCGTGCAGTCGGCGCTGGGCACGTAGGACACTGATCAGCCGATCACCGCCATGTTGTCGATGCACCTTCACTACGATTCGCCGGCCATCGGCGAGGTCGAACCCGACAACGACGCCTGAGCTCGCTCGAACCAGGACGACGGCAGTCGGAACTCCGAAGGCGGAAGCCGTCGCGACTATGGCTTCGGCCGCTGCATCGAGCGGTGCCAAGACGTTGGGCTGGCCACCGCCGAACAGCTCCTGGAGCAGTGGACCGGCATGGGCCGCGTCCAGAGCCTTCGACAGAGCACCGACGACGGTCATCCTGACCAGTCTCGTCGCCCAGCGGGATGCCGCGAAGCGAGAAGTCACCCGTCGGAAAAAACTCGGCGTAAACACTTTGTAAAGCCGGATCCGCGTACCAGTATGAATCGGGTGAGTACGACATCCGCTTCGCAAACCCTGAGCCCCGACCTCCGCCTGGGTCTGACCTCGGAAATGGTCGACCAGGGCTCCTTCGATCGGGCGGTCGAGCGATTCCGTGAACGCAAGATCGCACTTCCGACGTTCGCCCAGGTAGCCGATCCCACCCTGCAGCCCCCAGGAGCGCTGGCGTCGCTCCAGGGTCTCGACCCTGATGCCGCGGACAACCGCAACCTCTGGCGGGTCAACTGGTTCAACGCCGCCGACCGCAAGAGTCGCGTCGAGGTGCCCGTCCACGTGGTCCTGCCGCCGTCGCTCACCGGGGTCGAGGCGACCATCGTCGTCATGCTGGGCAACAAGTTCCCGATGATCCGCGCCCACAAGGTGCAGGCGGCCTACGCCGTGCTCGCCCCCCGCCTTGTCACGGGGCAGTTCGACCCGACCTCGCAACGCGCCATCTGGCCGTCGACCGGAAACTACGCGCGCGGAGGAGTTGCCATCTCGCGTCTCATGGCGTGCCGCGGGACGGCCGTGCTCCCGGAAGGGATGTCGAAGGAGCGATTCGACTGGCTGGCGCAGTGGACGGAGGACCCCTCCGATGTCGTTCGCACGCCGGGCACCGAGTCCAACGTGAAGGAGATCTACGACACGTGCAACGAGCTGGCCAAGGACCCGCAGAACGTGATCCTGAACCAGTTCAGTGAGTTCGCCAACTATCTCGGACACTTCCACGTGACCGGCCGTGCCCTGGGCATGGTCTACGAGCACGTGGCCTCGCAGATGCCGTCGAGCGCCCATCCGAGACTCCGGTGGTTCACGAGTGCGACCGGGTCCGCCGGGACCATTGCCGCCGGCGACTACCTGAAGGAGCACTACGGCACCAACATCGCCGCGCTCGAAGCGCTCGAGTGCCCGACGATGCTGAAGAACGGGTTCGGCGAGCACAACATACAAGGCATCGGCGATAAACACGTCCCGCTGATCCACAACGTCATGAACACCGATGCGGTGATCGCCATCAGCGACCGGGCCACCGACAATCTCGACATCCTGTTCAACACCGCAGCTGGGATGGCCCATCTTCGCGATCGTCTCGGGGTGCCCGGTGCGGTCATCGAGCAGCTCACCCACTTCGGGTACTCGGCCATCTGCAACACACTCGGTGCGATCAAGCTCGCCAAGGAGTTCCGTATGACGGCCGATGACGTCATCGTCACGGTGGCGACGGACGGGTCGGAGCTGTACCCGAGCGAGCGGGAGAAGTTCCTTGCCCGCGACTACTCACAGGGCTTCGGCGCGGTGGATGCCGCCGAGGTGACCGGCCGGTACCTGCAGGCGATCGATCGCGAGAACATGATTCAGCTCACCGAGATGGATCGTGAGCGGATCTTCAACCTCGGCTACTACACGTGGGTCGAACAGCAGGGAACCTCGTTCGCCGACTTCACGGCCCGCAAGGAGCAGTCGTGGTGGAAGGCACTTCGTGAGCTCGTGCCGGTGTGGGACGAACGGATCACCGATTTCAACCAGCGCACCGGAATGGCGTGAGCGGTTCGATGGTCGCACGAGTCTCACGGCGTCCACAGTGAACACAGCGTGAGCGTCTCGGTCCTTCTCCGATGCGCGGGGTGCGCGGCGACCGTCGACCCGCTCGATGTCGGCGCCCCCGCGCCGTTCAGCTGTCCGAACGCTGTTCGCGCCCCCAACGTCGACCACGTGCTCACCTGGGATCCGCTGCTTGCGGGGGTGCGTGAATGGCCTGACGACACGTCGACCAATCCGTTCCTCCGCTACCGAACGCTCCACCACAGCTATCACCTCCACCTCGGTCTCGGAGGAACCGATCCCGAGTACGTTCGGCTCGTCGAGCGCCTCGACGCGGCGTTGATCAAGAACGGAGGGCCCGGGTTCCGGGTCGCTCCGTTGCTCCCGCTCGACGCGCTGAGCACGGCAACGGGCACGGATGTCTGGGTCCGCGATGACACGACCGGTGTCGCGGGTTCCCACAAGGCCCGGCACCTCATGGCGATCCTCTTGCACCTCGAAGTCCGCAAGGTGCCGCTCCGCACCCCGTTGGCCATCGCTTCGTGCGGCAACGCGGCGATTGCTGCGGCCACCCTCGCCCGCGCCGCCGGGCGAACCGTTCAGGTCTTCGTGCCGACCTGGGCGAACCCGGTGGTGCTCGTCGAACTCCGGTCGCTCGGCGCCCGTATCGTCGAGTGCCCTCGCAAGGAGACCGATCCTCCGGGTGATCCCTGCCTGCATCGCTTCCACGAAGCGGTGGCGAAGGGTGCGCTTCCGTTCTGCGTGCAAGGTCCCGAGAACGGGTTCACGATCGACGGTGGAGCGACATCGGGACAGGAACTCGTCGACGCATTTTCCATGCTCGGGGTACCCGACCGTCTGTTCGTCCAGGTAGGCGGGGGAGCATGGGCTTCGGGCGTGTGGCGCGGGCTCCGCGACGGGCGCGGGCTTGGGGCGATCGACCGGCTTCCCGCGCTGCATTGCGTGCAGGCCAAAGGCTGTGCGCCGCTCGTGGAGGCGTGGCGCACCGTTGCCGGACGCGCGCTGCGAGCGTTGGGCCACGAGGAACTGTTCGATGAGGGCTTCGACGTGGTCGCCTCTGCGCTGGTCGCGAACGAGGCACGCAGTGCCGTCGAATCGGCCATGCAGTGGGCACTCACCCACCGACCCGCGGTTATGCCGGTGTGGCACGATCCGCACGGCGTGGCGACCGGGATCCTCGACGACGAGGCCTACGACTGGGCCGTGCTGGTGCGGAGCATGCTCGTGAGCGGCGGCTGGCCCGTCACCGTGTCCGACGACCAGATCGCCGCGGCAACCACGTTGGTGAACGCCGGGTCGATCGACGCCGATGAGACCGGATCGGCGGCCGCCGCGGGACTCGTAGCGTTTCGAGAGCAGCACTGGGGCGTTGCCGACGAACGCGTCGCCGTTACCGTCACCGGGATCCGCCGGCGTCGGTAGCGGGTACGCCGAAGCAGGGGGTGTGGCTCAACGCCGCCAGCGTGGACGGTTGGTCGTGTTTGCGAGCGGAGCGAGCTGCGTAACGCCGGGCACGGGGGTGCCGCTAAACGCCTCCCAGGGCCGTTGGGAGGTGTTTTGCCCCCAGATATGGGGGCAACCTCTCTCCCAACGTTCCCCTGAGGAGTTCCGCCGGGCTCCGGTGATGACGAGCTAGCCTGGCGAACGAATGTTCGTCATCGGCATAGATCCAGGGCTGACGAGGTGCGGGTTCGGCGGCGTCCGTCGGACGAAGGGCGGGCTCGAAGCGGTCTGTCACGGGGTGCTGGTGACTGCGCCGGATTCCCCGCATCCGCGCCGTCTCCGTGATCTCCACCGTCAGCTCGTCACGCTGATCACCGAGTACCGGCCTGATGTGGTCGTCGTGGAGCGGGTGTTCTTTCAGACGAACGTCCGGACCGCCATTGGTGTGTCGCAAGCGAGCGGCCTGGCTTTGGCGGCCGCCGATGAACTGGGGTGTGAGATCGCCCAGTACACGTCGAACGAAGTGAAGCTGGCGATCACCGGCGACGGTTCAGCCGAGAAGAAGCAGACCCAGGCGATGGTCGCCCGGACACTGAAGCTCAAGGAGCTTCCCCGTCCCTTCGATGCCGCCGACGCGTTGGCCCTTGCCATCCACCACCTGGGCATGGCGAGCTATGCCCGTCTTGCCTCGAGCGCGTTCGGTGCCACCCCGCACGCCGCGCCCGCAGGTGCTGGCATCGGCAATGCCCGGATCGCCACGTCCTTCGGCGGGGTGCGCCTTGCGGTGACACCGTCCGGTCCGTCCAAGAAGGTGCGCGCCCGATGATCGGCTACCTGCGGGGCAACGTCGTCGACCGCACCCTCAAAGGTGAGCTCACCGTCGATGTCGGGGGAGTCGGCTACCGGGTCATCGTCCCCACCGGCCAGCTCGCCCGGATGCTCAGCGCACATACCATGTCCTCGAACCCGGAGGTCACGCTGTTCGTGCACACCAGCGTGCGCGAAGACGCGATCACGCTCTACGGCTTCGCGACCCGCGACGACCGCACGTGCTTCGAGCTGGTGCTCACCGCGCATGGTGTCGGACCATCGCTGGCGCTCGCGATCTTGAATATGCATTCGCCCGATTCACTCCGCACCGCGCTCGCGACCGATGATGTGGATGCACTCACGGCCGTGCCCGGCGTCGGCAAGAAGACTGCTGCTCGATTGCTCGTCGAGCTGAAGAGCAAGCTTGCCGATCTCAACGACTACGACGGGGCGATTGCTGCTGCGGGAGACGCGTCCCCGCTGCCGGCCGACTTCGTCGCCGACGCAAGGGCGGATGTGCGCGCCGCTCTTGCCGGTTTGGGGTACGGCGCCGATGAGATCCGGGCTGCTCTGCGGCGGCTCCCCAGCGATGTGACCGACCCCTCGGCGCTGCTCAAGCACGCTCTCGGCCTTCTCTCCACCGGTGTCTGATGAGCATTCCGCTGGAAGACCCCGCTACTGACGACGACGGCCTCGAATCCCTCCGCCCGCGAAGTCTCACCGAATTCGTCGGACAACCGCAGCTCAAAGAGCACCTCGCTATCGTGCTCGAGGCGGCGCGAAAGCGCGGTCAAGCGGCCGATCATCTGTTGTTCGCCGGCCCTCCGGGGCTCGGCAAGACCTCTCTCGCGGCGATCGTTGCGCTCGAGATGGGAGTCGGGTTCCGCATCACGTCGGGCCCGGCGCTCGAGCGAGCCGGTGATCTGGCGGCGATCCTCACGAACCTCGCCGAGAACGATGTGCTGTTCATCGATGAGATCCACCGCCTGCCCCGAGCAGTTGAAGAGGTCCTCTACCCGGCAATGGAGGACTTCCAGCTCGACATCGTGCTCGGGAAAGGTCCGAGTGCGAGGAGCCTGCGTCTTGATCTTCCCCCGTTCACGCTGATCGGTGCGACCACCCGGGCCGGTCTCATCACGGGTCCGCTGCGCGACCGCTTCGGTCACACCGCACGGCTCGACTACTACGGTGTCGACGATCTTCGCCGGATCGTCGAACGGGCCGCGCGGATCCTCGATGTGTCGATCGAGGCTGACGGAGCCCACGAGATCGCGCGCCGCTCGCGAGGCACTCCGCGCATCGCGAACCGCCTACTGCGCCGCATCCGTGACTACGCCGAGGTACGGGCCGAAGGCATCATCGACCTCGCTGCAGCCCGCAACGGCCTTGCCGTGTTCGACATCGACGAACTCGGCCTCGACCGTGTCGATCGTGCCATCCTCCGCGCGCTCACCACTCGCTTCGGTGGCGGACCGGCCGGGCTCTCCACCCTCGCCATCAGCATCGGTGAGGACCCCGAGACCCTCGAATCCATGTACGAACCGTTCCTCATCCAGATGGGTCTCATCAAACGCACGCCCAAGGGCCGTGTCGCCATGCCAGCGGCGTGGGAGCATCTCGACCTCACTCCGCCGAGCGATGCGGCAACGACTCTCTGGAGCGACGACAGCGTGCCGCCTTCGGATCGGCGCCTGTTCGACTGACCGATCTCATGACACAGAGCGCAGACCCCTCTTCGACCACATACCAATCCCCGCGCCCCGCATCCGGCGTGCGGATGGACGACTACGACTACGACCTCCCGTTCGCATCGATCGCGCAGCGACCGATCGAACCCCGCGACGCGGCACGCCTACTCGTGGCGCTTTCCGCGCGCCCAGCGCCGGACCATCGTCATATCCATGACCTCCCGTCGCTGCTGGAGCCCGGTGACCTGCTCGTCGTCAATGAGACCCGGGTCATCCCCGCGCGGCTGCATCTTCGCAAACCGAGTGGAGGAGCGGTCGAGGTGCTACTCCTCGAACACCGGTCCGATCAGAGCTGGCAGGCACTCGTCAAGCCGAGTCGGAAGGTGGCCAACGGAACGCGGTTACGACCCGGCCCCGGTCTTATCGTCGAGATCGGGGCGGCCCTCGAAGGAGGTCAACGCGTCGTCCGACTGCTTGGGGACGACGGCGAACCGCTGGCCTACGGTGCCGAAGAACGTGCGCTGGAGACCTACGGCGAGGCCCCGCTGCCGCCCTACATCACGACCCCGCTCGCCGACCCCTCCCGCTATCAGACGACCTACGCGCGGGTTGCTGGCAGTGCTGCGGCACCCACGGCGGGATTGCACTTCACCCCGGCGGTCTTCGACGCGCTTGCGTTGCGCGGCGTCGGCGTGGCGAAGATCGACCTCGCCGTGGGGCTCGACACCTTCCGCCCGGTGACCGTGGATCGGCCGGAGGATCACGACATTCATTCCGAACGGTACGACGTTCCGGCCGCCACGTGGGATGCCGTGGTTCGCACCCGCGCTGCTGGTGGCCGCGTCGTTGCCGTTGGCACGACGACCGTACGTTCGCTGGAGACGGTTGCGGCTTCGGGTGTCCTGTCGGGTCGAACCAAACTGCTCATCTACGGCGACTATCCCTTCGCTGCCGTGGATGTTCTGCTGACCAACTTCCACCTCCCGCGTTCGTCGCTGCTTCTTCTCGTCGAGGCCTTTGCCGGACCGCGTTGGCGCGCGCTCTACGCCGAAGCCATGTCCGAGGGGTACCGGTTCCTGTCACTGGGAGATGCGCTGCTCCTCGGCCGACGAAGCTGACGGACTATCGCCCTTGGCGTCCGTCCCACGTTTCGTAGGTCAAACGCGTGGCCGATCGCCGTCTATTTCCGCGGTCATCCTCGCATCCACGATGAGCAGGTCATAGGGTTCTGCCCCGTGAAGTTCGTTGTCGCTGAGTTCGTGCTCTACGCACTGGCGGCCTTTGCCGTAGGCGTGGCCGCTGGCGCCACATGGCAACGACGACCGATTCGTCGAGCCACAGACCGGGTGCGGCTACTTGAGCGGGCCAAACTCAGCGCCGACCAGCGCTGGATCCACGTCGAACGGGAGCACGAGGCCCTGAAGACTGAACTCGCCGAGGCCCGCACGATGCTCAGGTCGGTGTCGGAACTGCGCACCGAACTGGCCGAAGTCCACGCCGAGCGCCATGCGGCAGTCGCCGCGCGGGAGGCCGCCGAGATGCAGGTCGCGCGACTTCGCTCTGACCTCGACGCCCGCACACTCCCGATGTTCACTCCGGTCCTTCCAGCGGTGACGAGAACGAGCGACGACACCGGGCTCGTGACCCGAGCAGCGGCGCGCGAGCGCGACGACGAGCGCGAACTTGCCGATCGACTCGAGTTGGTCCATCGAAACGAAGCGCTCAACGCATCGCTCACCGAGAGGCTTCTCGCCGCCGAACGACATCTTCGCGACCTCCAGCACCGGCACAACAACTACGTCCGTTCCGCACAGGCCGCGCTGACTGCTGCGGTCGTTCGAGCCGAGCAGGCAGAGGCGGGCCTCTCGGTCGCCAAGGCCGCGCGGGTGACGCCCGAACCGAAGGCTGCCGGGGCAATCGTGATCGATCTGCGTACGTATCAACCTGCGGATTCGACGGGCCCCGAACCGGCGTGACCGTCACCTCGTCATCGGTGAATGAAGGTTCAGCCGGGCGGAAGGACGCCGGCCTCTCCGGTGCGACCGAAGAGGATCTTCCCGGACGTGCGGCCGCTGTTCTGATCGGGATCGTCGGTCTCGTCGGGGTTGTGACGTTCGGCTGCATGATCGGCATTCCGGACCTGGAGCATCACCTGCGGTCAGACATCGAGCACCATGCGCTGCGCGACGTCAGAGCTGTGGAGGTGGCCGTCCATGGGCGTACCGCAGTGCTCACCGGATCCGTCCGGTCGGCCGATGAACGCCGTGCGGTGATCGATCGAACCGCTCGACGATGGGGAGTTGCGCGGGTGGACGCAAGAGCTCTCGCGGTGCAGGTCCCGCGTCCGAGCGTGACGAAGCCCGCGTCTGCCGCGTCCGCTCGGCGATCCAATACCGCCGGCGCCGGGACGGCCGGTCGCTCCCACGCGGTTGGCGCGCCGACCTCGACAGCGCCGGCGACGACGACGACCGTGTTTGATCAAGCGGCGGTCGGACGGCTCGAGACGGAGTTGTCATCGATCCGCCTCGCCGCTCCGATCGTCTTCGCGCGTTCGAGTCCAACGTTGCTCGCATCGGGGAGGATCACCCTCGACCGGATCGCCGAAGCTCTGTCCCGGACGCCCGTGCCCATTCGTATCGAGGCCCACACCGATTCCAGCGGCGATCCGCAAGCCAACGTGATCCTCAGCACCCAGCGGGCTGAGGCCGTGCGAAACGCGTTGATCGCGAGAGGCGTCAGTCCAGCGATACTCACGGCGGTCGGAAGGGGAGCGTCCAGCCCGATCGCCAGCAACGGCTCCGCTGCGGGGCGTGCCAGCAACCGGCGAGTGGAGTTCATCGTCGTTTCCCCGACCGCCGGACCGAATCCGTAGGCTTCACGCAGAAGGTATCCGCTGCGAGGAGTGGCAGTGATTGCCACGAATCGGTGTCACGGGGGAACTACCTTCGAACAGTACCGCTGGCTTCGTCATCGTTCGACGAGTTCTGTGAGACCTGAGGTCACCCGATGCCGTTTCTCATTGCCCACACATTCGTCCTTCTCCTCGTGTCGACCGCGATCGGTCTCGTTGCCGGCTGGCTGGTCTGGGGCGGGAACGTTCGCGTCGACCACACCGGTGCGGCCGATGAAACCGCATCGAGTGCCGAGCTTGCTGCGCTTCGGAGCGAGGTTGACGCTAGAACCGGCGACGTTGCCCGCCTTCGTCGCAAACTCAAGCGCGCCGTCGAGGAACTCGAGGCGCACGCGACGCAGCTCGATGATGCAGAGGAACGGATTGCCTCGCTGACATCGTCGATGGAAACAGGAACGATGCGAGTTGTCGAAGACCCTGAGCTCGTGGCCGAGATTGCCTCATTGCGTGACCAGTTGGCCTTCGACCGCGCTGCTCACGTCGAAGCCACCGACGCCCTCGAGAAGCTCCGCGCTGAGCACACTTCGGTGCTCGACGAGTTGCGTCATGCCGAGGCTCGCAGTGCAACGCTCGACGACGAGCTGGCGACGGCTCGCGTTCAGCTCGGCGGCGTCGAGGACGGAGTCGCCGCCCGAGAGCAGCTCGCCGTTCTGGAACGCGACCTCCATGAAGCGCAGACCCTGATTCGTGACGCAGCCGAGAGAGTGACATATCTGGAACGCCAGGCGCTGCTGTGGCAGAACGAAGCTGATCGGCTTCAGGCGACGATCGATGAGAATGCCGCGTCGGAGGCGCAGCGACTCGAAGCGAGCGAGCGGGAGATCCAGACGCTGCTGCGCGAGCACGAGACTGCGCTGGCGTCGTTGCGGATGGAAGCGTCGAGCAGTCGACTCCGTGCCGATGCAGCCGCCGATCACCTGGGTCGCCTCCAGCGCGAGTTCCGCGCCGTGCAGGAGCGCTCGTCGGCGCACCTCGAATCGACCCGAGCAGCCATGGCAGACCTCGACCGGCAACTCGCTGCAGCGCATGCCACGCTCAACGACGCAAACCCGTCAACGCTCACGGAACCGGCCCCGGCAGCTCCGTCGTATGCCGCAGGTCTTCTCGATCTACCCGGCATGACCGAGGGTTTGGCCGGACATCTTCACGAACTCGGGGTCAACTCGCTCGCCGATATTGCTGCCTGGTCGCCGGACGATGTGCAGCGCATCGCGGCCTGGTTGCCGGAGAGCCCCGACGTGATAACCGCGAATGATTGGGTCGAGTCGGCCCGTGTGTTGCTCACGGGTGGGTCGGTCGTCACTTCGACGAGCGGACTCTGACGTGGCTCCGTTCGCACCCACCGAGCAACGGCCTGCGGAGCAGGTGGAGGGCTCCCCCGATCGACCGTTTCTCGGGGATCGCCGCCGCCGCCGGTCGCTCGCTGTTGGGCTGATCATCGCTGAGTTGGTGCTGTTGACGGTCGGTGTCGTGGTGTTTCGTCGCAACGCGATCGAAGATCAACTCGAACGTTCGGTCCTTGATGCCGTCCTGATCGATCATCCGGGTTTGAAGGTCGCCGCCAGCGGTCGGGACATCAAGATTTCCGGCGTCGTGAAGGACGCAACGGCGAGGGAGGTCGTGGCCAAGATCGCCCGGAGCCGCCCCGGCGTGCGGAGCGTTGACGTTTCCGGAGTCGGCAAGGCCTCCCAACTCGACCCCGCCAACACCGGAACGATCCCCGATGGAACGCCCGTTCCGACAACAACGCAGTCGCCGGTTCGTCCCCCTCAGGTTTCTGCCGTCTTCGCCCCGTCGTCCGTGACGTTGCGCGGTGATGTGCCGAATGCCGAAGCCAAGACGGCCTTGCTTGGGCGACTTCTCGAACGCGGTAAGGACCTGAAAGTTCTCGACGAGTTGGTTGTGACGACCAAACCGAAGGAGCTTCCGGATCTCGCGCAATACCGCCGGCTCGGCACCTTCCTCGACACGATCGCCCGCCTCGACCCGCCTCGGGCCACCATGAACTTCGACCGCACGATCCTGTCGCTCGACGCCGAGGTGTCCTCCAGCGCCGATCGAGATCTGCTGCGCCGCGAGAGTGTCGTGCTCGTTGGCGGATCGCCTGATCGCGTCCGCGGCGAGATCAACGTCACTGCTTCGTCGGATACAACGACTGCCGCTGACTCGACCATCTCCGGGGCGGCGACCACTACGATCGCGGGGTCCACGACCACCGCGATCGACGGAGCGTCGACCACTGTCCCCCCGATTCCCTCCACGCCGCAGGCGCAGGCTGCGCAGACAGCGATCACCGCGGCGATGGACACCAGGACGATCTCTTTCGCCAAGAACTCGGCCTCCCTGAGCGACGAGGGCAAGGCGGTCGTGGCGGACGTCGCTGAGGCCCTGAAGCAGTCGACGGCGAAGATCGAGGTCGGCGGCCACACCGACTGGAAGGGCCCCGCGCCCGTGAACCTCGAGCTCTCCCAGGCGCGGGCCGACGCCGTGCGAGGGGCGCTCATCAAGGTCGGGATCGATCCTGCCCGGATCACGGCGAAGGGATACGGGGAAGAGATTCCGGTCGCGTCGAACGACTCCGACTCCGGTCGCGCCAAGAACCGGCGCATCGAGATCCGCGTCGTCGGGTAGGTCGTTCACCGCCTCGTGCCAGGCCGCCCGCTCACGCTGTGCGGGTTCGAGTTGGTGGCGATCGGCTGTTCGCGGCGAGGATGTCTCCATGGCATGGAACGACAGAACCGGTGACGAGCTCCTCTACGACGTGACCGGCCATGTGGCCACGATCACGTTCAACCGTCCGGATCAGATGAACACGATCACCGGACCGATGCTCGACCTCCTCAGCGAGCTGCTGATCAAGGCCGACAAGGACAACGACATCAGGTGCATCATCCTCACCGGGAACGGGCGCGCCTGGTGCGCCGGCCTCGACGTGAGGGCACAGAGCAAAGGTGGCGGCCTTTCCCTCGGCGGAGTGCCCGAGATCGAGATGCGGTCCACACCGCCGATCGTGCTCTACGGCATCGACACGCCGATCATCGCCGCGCTCAACGGTGGAGCCGCAGGCTACGGCCTCGATGTCGCTCTCGGTTGCGACATCCGCATTGCCGCTCGTTCGGCCAAGTTGGCGTTTGCCTTCGCCAAGCGCGGTGTGCTCCCCGAGAGCGGTGGCACCTGGCTGCTCCCGCGGATCGTCGGCCGTTCCCTCGCTGCGGAGCTCATGCTCACGGGTCGGACCCTCGATGCCGAAGCGTCGCTCGCGGCCGGCCTGGTGAGCCGGGTCGTCGACGATGTCGAACTCGGCGAGGTCGCAATGTCGGTCGCCCAGGAGATCGCCGGGAACGCACCGCTCGCCACCCGCGCCATCAAGCGGATGTTGCGCGCCGGCGAAGGCGAGCAGTTCGACGCCCACATCCACCACGTGTTCCTTCAGCTGCTGCCTCTGGTCGGTTCGAAGGACTTTGCCGAGGGCGTGGCGTCGTATCTCGAACGCCGTCCGCCCACGTTCATCGGGCGCTAGCGCGAGGGGCGCTCCACCTGCGCCCATAAGTTGAGCGATCGATTAGCTTGGACGGATGGTTTCCGGCTCCTGGCGTTTCCCCAACGCGCTCTTCGTGGGCCTTCTGCTTTCGATGGTCGCGGCAGGATGCAGCAGCGACAAAGCTGCTTCGACCGACGCCGTGGCCGCGGTCACCGAAACTTCCGCAGCCACTGGTGCGCCAGCGCCCGCTGGGAGCGGATGCGGAGGTGGGACGCCCGTCACTGGTCGGCCGTTGATCGTCGCCACGACCGTTGCACCGATCACCAGCATCATCGCCAACCTCACCAGCGGCACCGACACCGTCGTGACCGGTCTCGTGCCGGAAGGCACGAACTCGCACACGTTCGAACCCCCGCCCTCGGCGGCGAAGACCGTCTCCGACGCCGACATCGTCTTCATCAACGGCCTGAAGCTCGAAGAGCCGACCAAGGACCTCGCCGCCACGAACGCGAAGAGCGGCTCACAGATCTGCGAGCTCGGCACGGCGATCCTTCCCGAATCTGAATGGATCTACGACTTCTCGTTCCCGAAGGAGGGTGGGAAGCCGAATCCGCACCTCTGGACGAACCCTCCGATGGCCAAGGACTACGCCCGAGTTGCCTTCGAGGCCCTCGCCGCCCGCGACCCCGAGGACAAGGCCGTGTATGAGCGGAACTACGTCTCGTACGCCGCCAAGATCGACGCACTCGATGCTGCCATGGTCGAAGCGACCGCCAGCGTGCCCGCCGGCAACCGCCTGCTCCTCACCTACCACGACGCCTATGCGTACTTCGCCAAGCACTACGGTTGGGAGGTCGTCGGAGCGATCCAGCCATCGTCGTTCGACGAGCCCACGGCGAAGGAAGTGGCCGGCCTGATCGAGCAGATCAGGCAACGGAAGGTCCCGGCCATCTTCGGCTCCGAGGTGTTTCCGTCTCCCGTGCTCGAACAGATCGGTAAGGAGACCGGGGCGACGTACGTCGACGTCCTCCGCGACGACGACCTTCCGGGCGCACCGGGTGATCCCGAGCACTCCTTCCTCGGCCTCATGCGCTTCGACTACGTCACGATGGTCAGCGCCCTGGGCGGAGACGCAAGTGGTCTCAAGGCCCTCGACATGTCCGACGTCGGACCCGACTCGGCAAAGTATCCGCAATGACCTCGGTACTCTGGCGCGGCAGGCCGTCGGTCGGTAGCGGTCGTCGCGTGCGAGAGGACGATTGTGCTTGAGATCTCGCATCTGAGCTGCTCCTATGGTGGACCCGTCGTTGTCGACCATGTCGATCTCCACATCCGGGCAGGAGAGCTCGTCGGCATCGTCGGGCCGTCCGGCTCCGGCAAGACCACCTTGCTCCGGGCGATTCTGGGCACGGTCGAGCCAATGCACGGTTCGATCACCAAGCCCGACGCACTGTCGGTCGCCTACGTGCCGCAGGTCGAAACCGTCGACTGGAACTTCCCGGTGACGGTCAGCGAAGTCATCGTGATGACCATGCGCAAGCGCTCCTGGTGGCCGGGGATCTCCAAGGCCGAGCGTGCTGCGGTCGACGAACTGCTCGAACGGCTCGGACTCGGCGGTCTCGGCCAGCGCCACATCCGCGAGCTCTCCGGCGGTCAGCAGCAGCGGGTGTTCCTCGCCCGTGCGTTGGCACGGCGGCCCGACCTGCTTGTCCTCGACGAGCCCACGTCCGGCGTTGACGTGCGCACCCGCCACGAGATCCTCCATCTCCTCACCGATCTCAACGCCGACGGCCTCACCATCGTGCTCACCACCCACGACCTCAACGGGCTCGCCGCACACCTCCCGCGCATCGTGTGCTTCAACAAGACGGTGATCGCCGACGGCGCCCCAATCGACGTCCTCCGTCCCGCCGTCCTCGAGGCGACGTACGGAGCTCCGCTCGAGGTGCTCATCCACGGCGGCATGCCCGTCGTCCTCGACCATGCCCCGTCCCTTCGCTCCGTCCCGAGGCCGGCGTGAGCATCGCATCGATCGTCGCCGCCGTCGATCTGCTCGAGCCGCTTTCATACGGGTTCTTCCGTCGCGGGCTCACCGTGGCCGTGCTCGCCGGGGCGCTTTGCGGCCTCGTCGGCGTTTACGTCGTGCTGCGGTCTCTCAGCTACATCGGCCACGGGCTCTCGCATGCGGTGTTCGGTGGAGCCGCCGCCGCGGCGGTGGCGAACGTCAACTACTTCCTCGGTGCCGGCGCCTGGGGCATCGCTTCGGGACTGATGATCGGACGGGTGACACGGCGCAAGCTGCTCTCGGCCGACGCGGCGATCGGCATCGTCACCACGGCGTCGTTCGCCGCCGGGATCGTGCTGTTCAACAAGTTCGGACAGGCACGGCGCAGCATCGACGCTGTGCTCTTCGGTGACATCCTCGGGGTCGCGCGGAGCGACGTGTTCGCCGTTGTCGGCGTCGGTCTCGCGGTGCTCGCAGTTGTGCTCGGCGCATACCGACCGCTGCTCTATGCAACGTTCGACTCCGAAGTGGCGCGGGTGACGGGCGGGCGTCCCGACCTTCTCGACGCAGTGCTCATGGTGATGCTGTCGCTCACCGTGCTTGTCACGATGCGCGTCATCGGCGTGTTGCTGATCTCGGCGCTTCTCGTTCTTCCGGCGTCCACGGCGCGCATGCTCACCGACTCGTTCTCGCGGATGCTCGTCATCGCCCCACTACTCGGCGCGCTTACTTCACTGATCGGGATGAACCTCAGCTACCACATCAACACTTCCCCGGGCGCCACCGTCATCCTGATCAACGCCTTCGTGTTTCTCGTGATCTTCGTGAGTACCGGTGGCGCCGGTCGACGTCGCGTCGCCCACGTCCACGTCTGACCGACGGGATCCAGGGCCAAGGTGCCCGTGTGCGGCCGAACACCTCCCAGCGACGTTCGGAGGTGTTTTGCCCCCATATCTGGGGGCAACCTCTCTCCATGTGTCTTCAGCCACCCGTGTTGCGAGCAGTCGAGCGAAGCGAGCGGCGCAGCGCCGGACGAGTGGGGGAAGTCTCTCTCCTAATCTCATCTCCCAATGTCAGGTGAGGAGCCATTCGGGGCCGGAGGGGGTGTCGCGGACTTCGATGCCGGAGGTGGTGAGGCGGTCGCGGATGAGGTCCGAGAGGTCGTAGCGCTTGTCCTTGCGCACCTCGCCGCGAAGTTCGAGCAGAGTCTCGACGAATGGCGCCACCCGCTCCCGGGGGTCGGCCAGCCCCTGGCCGGCTGCCTCGCCGAGGCGGCTGATCATCGAGCGCATCATCCGCCGGGCCTCGTCGGCTTCCTCGGACTGCAGGGTGTCGGCCGACCAGGCATGGATGGCCGCCTCGAGGTCCAATGCGGCGCGCACGGCGCCATCGCCGTTACCGGCGATGAGGGATTCGGCGAAGGCCGCGCCGAGTCGCTCCGTGGTGGCACCGAGTGACGCAGCGTCGATCGCTGTTTCTGCGTCGGTCGCGGGCGGGTCAGCGACGGCTGGGGTCGCGACCGTGTGACCGCCGGAATGCGTGGCGGTGGCACCGGGGAAACGCAACGCGTCGATGGGTACAACGGTCCCGGCGGGGTAGGTCACGGTCGACCCGCCGTGGCGGACCGAGACCACGCCACGACCGATCACTGTCGCGGTGTCGGCGTCGAGATCGAGAATTACGGCGGTGTGCTCGTCGACGCCCATGACGTGATGTCCGGTCGGCAACGCCGCCTCGAGCATTCGGAGCCGACGCTCGCCGAGGTAGCAGAACCTCGTGTCGTGATGTCCGCCCTCGGCGTTGTCGTAGTGGGGGATGAGCGCGACCGGCAGCCCGATTGAACCGAGCACGTCGAGACCATCGAGCCAGTGCGGCTCCTCTCCGGCCTTGTAGATCTCATACACCGGAACGGTGACGCGCCCGAGCGTGAGGGCGGCGGCAGAGGCGAACGTGACCGCGCCGCCGGTGCGGAGCTTGTCGGCCAGGATCGTGTGCAGCGGCGATCCCGTCCACTGGTGAAGCGCATAGGTGGGCGAGCCCGGCCCGGCGAACACGTAGGTGGATGCACGAAGGAGGTTGAAACCGCGTTCGAGGGCCACCGGGTCGCCGCCGACAATGCGGGTCAGCCCGGCCACGCTGAGCTCGGTCACCACCGATTCGGCAAAGTACTGCACGGCTTTCTGGGCCAGCTCCGAGGCGTTCTCCTGAAAGCCGTAGGGCGTGTCCAGCAGCGCGGCCCGGGCCGCGACACCGAGGCGTCCGACGACTTCTCGGTGGACCTTCACCATCGTGGGTGCGGTCTCACCGGAGCCCATCAGGGTGAGGATGCGGGGAAGGGGAGCAGTCGTCATCGTGGTGTCGAGCCGTTTTCTGGTGAGGTCACCGGAGCGACCGGTCGTGATGCAGCGTTCGAGGCGGGCTGTTGCGCCGCCGCGTGTGTCTTCTCGTGCAGCCGGATCAGAGAGTCGGCGGTTCGCTGCGGATGCTGGGCATGGAGGTCGTGGTCGGCGTCGGCGAACCATTCGATATCGACCGACATGGGGCTGGCGTTCGCGCACTCGGCTGCGCCGACCGCCTTGTCGTGGCTCCAATCGGCGGCGCTGTCGGCGAGAAGGAGCGCGGCGGGTACTGCGAGCCGGGCGAAGCTGGCAACCGGATCGTGTTCCCAGAGTGCCCGCAGGATCGCGAGATGGCGGTCACGGCTGAGCCACGCAGCGATGGTGCCGTCGTGTCGCACCTCGAAGTTTGCGAGTGACCCGTCGATGCCGCTCTCCGGCCAGTCCGGATGTGCGCTCGTCATCCACGCTCGGATGCGTTCGACCGGCGTCCCCGCGAGGTCGGGAGGGGCGAGTCGTGCCTCGCATTCGGACCAGTCGGGGAACCGCTCGGCGAGCTTGATGACCCCGCCGTCGATCGCCGCGACTGCCCGGACGCGGCCCGGGTGGTTCGCGGCGATCTCGACGACCACGTTGCCGCCCCACGACTGTCCGACGATCGTGGGCCGGCGGTCGTCCACCAGGCCTTCCTCCTCCAAGAGTTGCAGGACATCGGCGGAGACCGGATCGAATCCGTAGCCCGGTTCCTCGTGTCCCTCGCCATGCACCGGCGGCTTCGGGGACCGACCATGTCCGCGTAGGTCTACGGCGATGGACGCGTACCCACGCTCGGCCAGGGCCGCACCGACCCCGTCCCACATCCGTGCATTCGATGCGAGCCCGTGGATCAGGACGAACTCCGGAGCGTCGTCACGCGCGGGTGCCTGCTTCGAGAGACGCGTCGCCCCGGCGCGCGAATGACGGACGACGGCGAGGCGGACCATTGCTGTTCGAGGCTACGGCCAGTCGGAGCGCTACCTGTCCTCGCGGGACCAGGTAGGTCGGCTCACGACAACCGCCGCGCAGCCCATTCGGCCCGCCCGGAGCGGACAGCGGTGGAGGAGACCTCAGCCAGCATCGGGTCCCCGAGATCGAGCACGGTCATGGCGTTCGCCGGCGCGACGAGCGGCGCGTGCGGCGGCCGCGGGACGAGCGCTACATGGGGGAGCGATGCCACAGCGGCATCACGGGTGCTCTCGTCGCCGTACCAGGTCGGGTCGAGCACCTGCGCCCACTTGTCGGCCCCGACGACGACGACGTCGTAGCCCTGGGCGATCTCGGCGATGTAGCGCGTCGAGGTGACCTCGACATCGAAGCGGCGATCGTCGACGAGCGTTCGCAGGAGGAATGCCCGGGCCTCGACGGTGTCGGAACGGTCCGCTTTTCCGAGCGCGGCGCGCGAGAGCACGAAGGTGAGCGAGTCGCAGCGGCATTGCTCGAGCGTGGCGACGGCGATGGCGAGATGGGCAATTGTCGGTGGATCGAAGCTTCCCGGATACACGGCGCGTCGAGCGCCCCGCCTGGACGCCCGGCTCATGACCGTGGTCTGCCGGTCACGAGGGCGCCCGCGTCGTTATCGGCGAAGACCACCTGATGGGGCGCGCCGATGAGACCCGCCGGAATGGTCCGGTCTCCATCCATGAGCCGGCGAAGGGGTTCGGCTTTGGCCGCACCGGTCACGAGCCACACCACGACCCGGGCGCGGTCCAGTGACGCCCGGGTGAGCGTGAGCCGACGGCTGCCGCGATAGACGCCGGTCAGCGCAACCGGGGCTTGCGTGATGTCGAGCACCGCGTCGCCGGGGACAAGCGAGGCGGTATGCCCGTCGTCGCCGAGTCCGAGGACGGCGACATCGAGGCCACGAGGGGCGATGCGCTCCAAGGTTTGTGTGTACAGCGACGTCGGGTCGGGGCTGTTCACGGGCATGAGGTGACGATGCTCGGCGCCGACATCCGTCGGAACCAGGAGGAGCGCGAGGAGGTCGTTCGCGTTGCGCAGGGGGTCGCCATCGGGGGCAATGCGCTCGTCGACCTGGAAGATGTCGGTGCGAGCCCACCCGGCGGCAGTCGCCGGGTTCTCCAGGATGCTCTGCGCCAGGGACCCGAACATGGTCGCCGGGGTCGTCCCACCGGAGAAGGCGATGGACATGGCTGGGCTGGTCGGGGCGGAAGCACTTCGGACCCGGCGGGCGATCTCGTCGGCGCACGCCCGAGCGGCGGCGGCTGGGGTGGGGGCAATGTGGAGGTGGCGGCGAGGTCCGGGTGGAGGTGCGGGGGAGGTGGGCATGAGCTCGCGGTTCGCGTGGGCAGGTGGGTACGGGCGTTTGCGCTGGTCGGGCGGGGACCACGAAAAAAGTTGCTGAATGCGCGTCACCAAACGTGCAGCGCTGTGGAGCTAGGTGGTAGGTTCTGGAGCTATGGGGAGGCAGGTGGAGGACATACGCGTTGCGTGCATCGCGGACACCGCGCCAACCGATGCCGGTGTGGCGGTGCTCGTCCCGGTCCAGCCGGTGATGGTCGTTTCGCTGGGTGCTCCAATCGGGATCGTGGGGGCCTAGAACCATGTTGGCAGGCTCCGCCCGGGTCAAGCTCGATGACAAGTGGCGCTTCGTGCTCCCGGTGAAGTTCCGGGCCGATGCCGGTGCCGTGATGCACTTCGCCAAGGGCGACCAGGGGCAGCTCCAACTGCTCACGGTCGACGCCTACCAGGTCGAGGTCGACCGACACCTCGCCGCCTTTGCGGAGGGCCGGGACCCCGATCGGTGGGCGATGCGTATGTTCATGGAGACGGTGGAATCCGTCGATCTGGACAGCCAGTCGCGGGTCCCCGTGATCGACCGCCTGCGTGGCTACGCATCTCTGCGTGACCGCGGTGAACTCCAGCTGATCGGCATGTTCGACCGTCTCGAGGTCTGGGATCTCGAGACGTACGAACGCCGCCGCGCCGAGGTGCGGGGAGAAGGCGCCACCCATGGTGCAGCGTGACGGCGCCGATGACCTGGTTCAGCGGGACAGCGCCGATGGCTTCTCCCACGTTCCCGTCCTGCGCGACGAGACCGTCGAGTGGATCCGCCCCGTTCCGCCCGGGCTCTTCGTCGATCTCACCCTGGGCGGGGCCGGCCACGCCCGCGCCGTGCTCGACGCCTGCCCGCAGCTGCAACTCCTCGGACTCGACCAGGATCCGGTCGCCGTGGCGGCAGCGACCGAACGCCTCGCCCGATACGGGTCGCGCGCCCGCATCATGCACATCCGATCGGACCGCCTCGCCGATGCTCTCCGTGATGACGCCCGTGCTCGACGGGCGATGCCGGTGACCGCGATTCTCGCCGACCTCGGCGTCTCGTCCGTGCAGTTCGACGAGGGCGAACGAGGCTTTTCGTACCGCTCCGATGCGCCGCTGGACATGCGCATGGACACGAGCACCGGGCGGACCGCCGCCGAGTTCGTCAACGAAGCGTCGTTCGTGGAGATCGCGGATGCCCTGCGCATCTACGGCGACGAGCGATTCGCCGGTCGCATCGCCAAGTCGATCGTGGCGAACCGTCCCATCCTGTCAACCGGCCAACTCAGCACGATCGTGACCAATGCCATTCCGGCGGCCACCCGTCGCACCGGCGGGCATCCCGCCAAACGGACGTTCCAGGCGCTGCGCATCGTGGTCAACGACGAGCTCGACGTGCTCGCAACCATGATCAACGTCGGCTTGGACGCCCTCGCCCCCGGTGGACGCTTCGTCGTCCTCTCGTACCACTCGGGCGAGGACCGCATCGTCAAGGAACTCTTTCGAACCGCCGAATCCGGCGGATGCTCGTGCCCTTCCGGACTGCCGTGCGTTTGCGGCGCCCTTCCCCGAGGCCGGATGGTACGAAGAGGGGTCACCCGACCCCAGGCAGCGGAAATCGCTGCCAACCCGCGAGCTGCCAGTGCGGTGGCGCGCGTGTTCGAGATGGCCGTTCCGGGGGCAACCGCTTCCGGAACAGCATCTCGCGAACAACCCCGGTCATCTCCCGGTCCGGTTCCTCCGTCCGACGTTCGCCCCGAGAAGCTCGGCGGGTCGGACGCTCCTCCACGCACTTGAGGTTGTCTGTGTCTTCCCCGTTTGCCTCTCGACGTCTGCGCTCCCCTGCGGAGGCCTTTGCGCTTTCGCAACGCCCCCTCCCTGCCGGACTTCACCCAAATGCCCGCCGAGAAGCCCCCACGACGCCGTCGCGATTCGTGCCGTCCAGCGCCGATCTGATGCGTCCCCGGGGCGCGGGCGTGAAGGATGCGATCGGCCAGCGCGGCCGCACGCAGACACGGCGTCCCGGACGGATCGGCACGGTGGCGTGGCCGATGCGGTCGACTTCCTCGACGTCCTCGACGTCGGGGTCCTCGGTGACGACCCGACCCGCCGCTCGACGGTCCGTCGCGTCCTCCGCGCCGCGCAGCGGTGGAGCGGCAGCGCTCGCTGGAGCGGCAGCGCTCGCTGGGGCGGCCCATACAGCTGGGGCGGCCCATACAGCTGGACGGGGCACCGGACGCCTGCACACGACGGTGGGCGCGACTGCGCTTCTCGAGGAAGTCACCCCGGAAACTGTCGACGACGCCCAGCCGAGACGCGTTCTCCCGAAGGGGCCCGAACTGCGCGCGGTCCCTGCGGCCCGAGCGACTCCCCGTCGGCCCGCGCAAGCAGTTCGTTCGACTCGCTGGAAGCGGCGGGTCCGAACCCTGCTTGCAGGATTGCTTCTCCTGGGTGTCGTCCTCGTCGCGTTCGCTGCGATCGCCATGCATTCGCAGCTCGCAAGCCGCCAGCTTCGTCTCAATGTTCTCCGGACGGACGTCGACACCGCCGAACGCGAACATCAGCGGTTGCGGCTCACGGTCGCCGAACTCGATACGCCCGAGCAAGTGGTGTCGAGCGCGTACAGCCTCGGCCTCGTCGGCGCCGCCGAGGTGGAGTTCCTTCCCACTGCGTCGACGATGCAGCCGCCGACCCGAACGGCAGGCCCGACCGTTCCGGACTTGGCCGGAGGGCGGTGATGGCCACCTCACGGACACGACCGAACTCTCGTGTCCGAAGCGTCGCTGTCCAGAGAAGGGGCAGCGCGTCCCGACGTTCGGCGCGACCTCCGGTCGGCTTCTCGAAGCGCGAGGATTCGGTGGCGGCACAACGTCCGAACATCAACGGCGTTTCGGCTATCGACCGCCGCCGCTCGCGACGCCGACTTGTTGCGCTGAACAGCTGCGGGATCATGCTCGTGGGGGCAATGATGGGCCGTTCCGTCCAGCTGCAGATCGTGCAGCGGAACGTGCTTGCCGAACGTGGTGACCGACAGCGACTCCGAGAGACCCCCATCACGGCGGAACGCGGCGACATCCTTGATCGGTTCGGAGCGCCGCTGGCCATGAGTGTGCGCGATTGGCGCCTCATCGCGGACCCGAAACTCATCGCGAACCCGTCAGTCACCGCCGATCAGGTGCTTGCCCAGCTTCCGCCCCACGCCGTCGATCGGACCTGGTTGGTTGGCAAGCTCGGTGAATCCACCCGTTACGCGGCCCTTGTCAACGGTATCGACGACGATCTGAAGGCGAAGATCGAGGCGGCCAAGATCCAGGGCGTGTACTTCTCCGAGCGCTTTCGTCGCGAGAACCCCGCGTCCGATCTCGCACGTTCCATCATCGGCCGCGTCGATACGGAACAACGCGGTACGTCAGGCCTGGAGAAGATGCTCGACAATGAGCTCACCGGACGCGACGGGGAACTCATAAGCGAACGTAGCGAGCGGGGAACGCAGATCCCGGGCGGGAAGCGAACGCTGCGTCCGGCCGTTTCCGGTCGGACGTTCGTCACCACGATCGACCGGTCGCTGCAGTACGCGGTCGACGGGATGACCTCGAAAGGCATTGCGGAATCCGGAGCTCGCGGTGGCATTGTGATCGTCTCCGACGTGAGGACCGGCGAGATCCTCGCGCTGTCGAACATGGAGGTCACCCCAGATGGTGGCGTGCGCTCGACGGGCCGGAACACCGCGCTGGTGTCCGTCTACGAGCCGGGTTCTGTCAACAAGGTGATCACCATGGCGGCGGCCATAGAGGAGAGGGCTGTCACGCCCCAGACAGCACTGATCGTCCCGGACTTCTACAAGGTCGGTGACCACCGCTTCAAGGACGATGTCGGACACAAGACGATGCGATGGACTATCCGCGACGTGCTCGTGAACTCGTCGAACGTCGGCACCATCAAGGTCGCTCAGACGCTCACCAAGAATCGCCTTGATCGCTACCTCCGGGGCTTCGGTCTCGGATCCAAGACCGCAATCGACTTCCCCGGTGAATCGGCCGGCATCATGCTTCCGCTCAACAAGTGGACGTCGACCTCGATCGGCACGGTGCCTATCGGCCAGGGCATCTCGGTGACAGCGGTGCAGATGCTGAGCGTCTACAACACCTTGGCCAACGGTGGTGTGCGGATGCCGATGCGGCTGCTCCGCTCGAGCGTTGACGACCGCGGTGTCGAAACGCCCGTTGCGCTCCACGAACAACCGGTGACGGTCGTGTCGTCGGAGACGGCAGCGACCATGACATCGATGCTCGTCGATGTCGTCGACAAGGGAACCGGACAGGCAGCGCGCGTGAACGGCTACAGCGTTGCCGGAAAGACCGGAACGGCACAGAAGCCCAACGAGCGCAGTCGTGGTTACCGAGAGGGCGCCTACGTTGCCAGCTTTGCCGGGTACTTCCCTGCGGAAGCGCCACGGCTCTCCGTGATCGTGGTGCTCGATGAACCGCAGTCATCGATCTACGGCGGAGTTGTCGCTGCGCCGTTGTTCGCCGAAGTTGCCCGCTGGGCCGGTCAGCACTACCGGATTCCCCCGTCGGCCGGCTCGCGAGTTCTGCTCACCCCGGATCCGTCGACGGTTCTGAGTGCCGAGATGCGGGCGGTGGCGCGAACCGGGAACTGGCGGTCCGCGACCATTCGCCGGAACGCCCTGCCGGATGCGGCAAGCATCGCCTCCCGTCCAACGGGTGCGACAAGCGCGCCGTCGACGACGGCTCAGCCGGTGATCCGCCGTGAGAGCACCGCCGCCGCAACAGCGCCCGTCGCCGACCTTGCGGCGCCGAGCACCGCTTCGCCGAGCACCGCTTCGCCGACGACGACCGCACCGACCGCAGTTCCGGTCGCACCGGCCCCGCCCACGACGACCGCCCCACGCCCGACCACGCCCGACTTGGCGCGTCGCGAGCCTGAGCGTCCACGCGCCACCGTCGCCCCGACGGCGCCTCCGTCATCAGCTGCGGTAACGGCAGCCGGAGCACAGGCACCCGATGTTGCGTCATCGACCCAGACGAATTCGGTCGTCGCGACCGGTGCCGTAGTGGTCTCGAACGTGGACGCCCCGAACCCATAAGTGCCCCTATGTCGGTCTCTCTCGCATTCCTTCTTGCCGAACTCGAACGCCGGCTCTCGCGCTCAGCGGCTGAGGTCGTACTCGGAGGTCAGTCCGCGGACGCCGAGGTGGGGATCGCCGACGTCACTCACGACTCGCAACAGGCGGTCGGGCTTGCATCGCCGATGTTCTGTTGTGTGCCCGGACTCCGGCGTGACGGACACGACTTCGCCGGTGCTGCCGTTGAGAATGGCGCCGTAGCACTGCTCGTCGAGCGACCGCTGCGGGTCGCCGTCCCACAACTGCAGGTGCGCGATGTTCGCGAGGCGATGGGCCACGTCGCCTCGATCGTGCACGGAGATCCAGTCCGATCGCTCGAACTCGTCGGCATCACCGGTACAAACGGGAAGACAACGACAGCGCATCTTCTCGGTGAAGTCCTCCGCGCGGACGGTCGACACGTCGCCGTGCTCGGCACGCTCACGCAGACCCGGACGACACCGGAGGCGACGGACCTGCATCGACGCCTCGCTGCACTCCGATCGGAGGGCGTCACCGACGTGGTGATGGAGGTGACCTCGCATGCGATGGAACTCCATCGGGTCGCGGGTTGCCATTTCAAAGTCGCTGCGTTCACGAACCTCTCTCAGGACCACTTGGATTTCCATGGAACGATGGAGGCATATTTTCGGGCGAAAGCGAAGCTGTTCGTCCCTGAGTACAGTGATCACGCATTCGTTAACCTCGATGATTTGTACGGATCACTGCTGAACGATTCCGCCGTGATTCCGACTTCCGGGGTACGACTGGCCGATGCGGAGGACCTGGTCCTTCGTCCTAGTGGCAGCACCTTCCGCTGGCGGGGCCTCGAGATCGGCTTGCCCATGGCCGGGGACTTCAACGTTCGCAACGCCGTCCTCGTGGCAGCCGTCGCGAAGCACCTCGGCGTGAGCGATGCGGCGCTCGTCAGCGGTCTGTCATCCGCCGCCGTCCCGGGCCGATACGAGATGATCGACGAAGGTCAGTCCTTCGCCGTGGCCGTCGATTATGCACACACGCCCGACGGCCTCGGTCGGGTGCTCCAAGCCGCTCGGCGCACCGTGCAGGCCCCCGGGACGGTCATCGCCGTGTTCGGTTGCGGGGGAGACCGGGATCGCGGCAAGCGCCCGATCATGGGTCAGGTCGCGTCGGCAAACGCCGATCGGGTGATCGTCACGACCGACAATCCGCGCTCGGAATCACCGAGCGCGATCATCCACGAGATCCTCGCGTCGATCGGCGATGCCACGAACGTGGAGGTCATCGAGGACCGTCGAGAGGCAATCGTCATGGCGATCTCCCTTGCTCGGCCGGGAGATGTCGTGGTGATCGCCGGGAAGGGCCACGAAACCGGCCAGGAGCGCGATGGTGTGATCACGCCGTTCGACGACCGGGCAGTTGCCAGGGAGGCGTTGCAGTCGATCTCCGGGAGGACACCATGAACCAGTACGAACGGTCCGCCCCAAAGACCCGCAAGGCATCCGCCATCGCCGCCACGGTGAACGGGCGATTGGTCGGTCCTGACCGTGACGTAACCGGGGTATTCGCGGACAGTCGAATCGCGAGTGCTGGATCCCTCTTCGTGCCCCTGGTGGACCAGCGCGACGGACACGACTTCATCGATGCGGCCCGGGCGGCCGGAGCCATCGTCTGGTTCACGTCGAAGCCTACGGGCGCGCCGGGCGAGATCGTGGTCAACGACACCGCGGCCGCCCTGAAGGATCTTGGAGTGGCTGCCCGCCTCGAGCTGCCGGAACGTGTCATTGCGGTGACGGGCTCATCGGGAAAGACCTCGACCAAAGACCTGCTCTCGGCCATGTTTCGACAAGAAGGACCGGTCGCCGCGAGCGAGAAATCGTTCAACAATGAGATCGGTGTTCCACTCACGCTTGTGAATGCTCCCGAAAGAGCAGTAGGTGCCATCATCGAAATGGGGGCACGCGGTCGCGGGCACATTGCCACGCTCTGCGCGATCGCACACCCTACGGTGGGAATCATCGTAAACATCGGAACTGCACATCGTGAACTCTTCGGTAGCGCCGAGGGCACGGCCGACGCGAAGTCGGAGATCTACGACTGCATCGGTGAGACCGGCGCGTCAGTCGTCAATCGCGACGACGCGCTGTTCGAACGCATGCGCGCCCGGGCTCGCGGCCGAGTCGTCGCTTTCTCGGCACGCGGACACAGCGATGCACTTGTCATCGCCGATCAGGTCTTCGTCGACGACGAAGTCCGCGCTCGGTTCCTGCTGCGCACGGCGTGGGGCGAAACGGCCGTGCGCCTGGGTGCCCGCGGCATCCACCAGGTCGAGAACGCGCTCGCCGCTTCGGCGGCGGCCCTCATCAGCGGCGTCTCGCTCGACGACGTTGCCGCGGGCCTGGAAACGACCGATCTCTCACCCATGCGCATGGACCTCCAGACCGGCTCACGCGGGGTTCGCGTCTTGAACGATGCGTACAACGCCAACCCCTCCTCGATGCGAGCGGCGCTCGTCGCGCTGTCGCAGATGCCGGCGGCACGACGTTTCGCCGTCTTGGGCACGATGGCCGAGCTCGGGCGGGAGAAGCTCTCCTTCCATCTGGAAATCGGAGCGCTCGCACGCGAGCTCGGCATCACCTTCGCCATCGCCCTCGGCGAGCAGGACTACGGGCTCGTCAACGTGGCCTCCATCGATGAGGTCGTGGAAACCCTCGGCCCCCTCGGCGAGGGAGATGTGGTCCTGGTGAAAGGGAGTCGCGTCGCCGGACTCGAACGCGTTGCCGAAGCGCTGCTCTCGAGCAGCGAACGCGGCGAAGGGTCCAGACCGTGATCGCGCTGCTGGTTGCCGGCATCGTGTCGTTCTTCACGTCGCTGCTCGGGATGCCTCTGCTCATCCGCTGGCTCGCGGCCAACGGCATCGGGCAGCCAATCAGGTCCGACGGACCACAGACCCACCTGAAGAAGAAGGGCACGCCGACGATGGGCGGTATCGCCATCGTCATCGCCGCCGTCGCAGGCTACGTCGTGCCCCACTTCGTGACCACGCTGCCGTTCAGTCGGCGAGGCCTTCTCGTGGTGTTCGCCTTCGTGGGAGCGGCTGTCGTCGGGTTGGCCGATGACTGGATCAAGATCAGTCGAAAACGAAGCCTGGGATTAAACAAACGGGCGAAGATCGTCGGACAGTTTCTCGTCGCTGGTGTCTTCTCCTCTCTGGCGATCTCGTGGGCAAAGCTCGATCCGGTGCTCGGATTCACCCGACCCCAACGGCCGGGATGGCTGCTCCCGACGGCCCTGTGGGTCATCGTGATGATGTTCGTCGTGATCGGCTGTTCCAACGCGGTGAACCTGACAGACGGACTCGACGGCCTCGCCGCCGGTAGCTCGGTCTACGCGTTCGCGGCCTACACGGTCATGGCCTTCTGGATGTTTCGCCACTTCTCCGATTACCGCATCGAACGCGCCCTCGACGTTGCTGTGGTCGCCGCTTCCATGGTCGGCGCATGTGCGGGCTTCCTCTGGTGGAACGCCGCGCCCGCACGCATCTTCATGGGCGATGTCGGCTCACTCGCCATCGGTTCGGCGCTCGGCGCGATCGCAGTCGTCACCTACACGCCGCTGCTTCTGCCGGTTATCGGCGGCCTTTTCGTGATGGAGACGATCTCGGTGATGCTCCAGGTCTTCACCTTCCGCATGATGGGCGGGCGACGCATCTTCCGGATGGCTCCCATCCATCACCACTTCGAACTCAAGGGCTGGCCCGAGACGACGGTGATCATCAGGTTTTGGATCCTCACCATGATCGCCGCGTCCGTCGGGCTCGGTCTGTTCTACGCCGACTTCCTTCGCCTCGGCGGCGTCGACTGACCATGCGTGCGACCTGCTCTGTCTTGTTCTCCACCGGAACGGAAAGCGATACCCGATGACCCGAGCTTTCGTCCCTCCCCTTCGGCAACGCGCGCCGCAGCGCCGCCGTCCCGGCCGCGCTGTTCCGGCGCGCCGTCCTGATGCTGACGTCCCCGCCATGCGATCCACGGTGCAGACCGGGTGGACTCCCGCGGCCCTGGGTCTCGTCGCCGTCGTGGTGCTGCTGATCGCCACCGGGCTTGTCTTCGTCGCGTCCGCCTCATCGATTCACTCGCTGACCGTCTACAAGGATCCGTGGTACGTCTTCCGTCGCCAATTGCAGTGGATTGCCATGGGCCTCCTTGCAGGAGTTGGGGCGATCTTCTTCCCCTACGCGGCGTGGCGCCGGCTCGCCAAACCGATGTTCGTCCTGTCGGTTCTTGCCACGCTGGTCACCCTTACGCCCCTCGGCCGCAGTCGGGGCGGTTCCCGCCGATGGGTCGGTCCGGAATCGATCGCGGTCCAGCCCACCGAGCTGCTGAAGCTCTCGCTGGTGTTCGCTCTTGCTTCGTTCGTGTGCTCGCGGTCCCATCATCTTGCTCACCGTGAGAGCGCGAAGCACTACTTCCTCCGTCCGTTCCTGGTCATTGCCAGCATTGCTGTCATCCCTGTCCTGCTTCAGCCCGACATGGGCACCGGCATGATCCTGGTGCTCATCTGCTCGACGATCGCCGTTGCCTCAGGTCTTGCCGGCAAGACCCTTCTTCGCCTCGGAGCGGCCGGCGTTGTCCTCGTCTTCCTGTTCGCCAAGGTTTCGCCGTATCGATGGGACCGGGTAGTGGCGTTCCTGAAACCGGGTCACGATCTTCAGGGCATCGGTTATCACGTGTACCAATCGAAGCTCGGTTTCGCCTCCGGTGGCCTGGTCGGGCGCGGGATCGGTGCCAGCCGAGCAAAGTGGGGTTTCCTGCCCAACGCCCACACCGACTTCATCTTCGCCATCATCGGCGAGGAGACCGGACTGATCGGCTCGCTTCTCGTGCTGAGTCTCTACGGAGCGCTGATCTTCGTCGGCATGCACGTTGCGCGCCGGGCTCGCGATCGATTCGCCTCGCTCGTCGCTGCGGCCATCACCACGTGGATAGCCGCCCAAGCGGTCATCAACACTGGAGCCGTCCTCGGTTCGATGCCGGTTACCGGTGTTCCCCTTCCATTCGTATCGGTCGGCGGATCGTCGTTCGTGGTCCTCATGATGGCGACCGGCGTGCTCATCAACATCGCCCGAACGGGCCTCTTCGACGCCACGACTGATCGCGCGACGCGTTCATCGCTCAGCGCCGGGGGTCGAAACGATGGCGACGGTCCCAGCACCAGGGGGACAACGTCCCCATCCCGATCTCGCCGCACCACCTCAAGACTTCGACCGTGACGGCTTGCCCTTGGATCGTCGTGGCCGGAGGTGGCACCGCCGGCCACGTGCTCCCGGCTCTCGCCGTGGCCGACACGCTCGTCGCCCGCGGAGTCGATCCGACGGCCATCGTGTTCATCGGATCGCAGCGCGGCGTCGAGAAACGTCTCGTGCCGGCCGCCGGCTACGCCCTCACGTTGCTTTCCGGCCGGGGGCTGCTTCGCTCGTTTGCCCCGAAGGCGGTGCTCATCAACGTTCGCTCTTCGCTCGGGCTCCTCGCCGCCACGCTCCGCACCATTGCATCGTTCATCCGCTCTCGGCCCGCCATCGTGCTGAGCGTGGGGGGCTACGCATCGGTGCCCGCCTGCGTCGCGGCGCAGGTGACCCGGGTGCCGCTTGTCCTGGCCGAGTCGAATGCGCGCGCGGGTCGAAGCGTGCGGGCGTTCTCGCGCTACGCCAAGGCCGCCGCAGTCGCGTTCCCGACCACCGGCCTTCCGCGTGCGGTGGTGACCGGCAACCCGGTGCGCCGAGAGATCCTCGACCTTGCCGGCAAACCGACACAGTTCGTCCGAAGCGAAGCACGCGCCGAACTCGGCATCGACGAACTCACGCGGGTGGTGACCGTCTTCGGTGGCTCGCTCGGAGCGCGTCGGATCAACGAGGCGGTTCTGGCGCTCTGCAACTCCTGGGCTGATCGTCCACTCCTGATCCGCCACATCGTCGGTCAACGCGACCTCGACTGGGCCCAGGAACGGCGGAACACCTGGTTGTCCGAACACCCGAACCCATCGCTCGACTACCAGCAGGTCGCCTACGAGGACCAGATGCCCCGGTGGTACGTCGCCTCCGACGTGATCGTCTGCCGGGCCGGTGCCACCTCCGTCGCGGATCTCTCGGTCCTTGGCGTACCGACCATCCTCGTTCCCCTCCCCGGGGCCGCTGACGACCACCAGACAGCGAACGCCCGCGCTGTCGCCGATGACGGCGCGGCGGTTCTGATACCTGATCGGGAGCTGACCGGTGACCGTCTCGCCGATGAACTCGACGCCCTGCTGAACGACCCGGACAGACGAGCAGAACTCGCCCGAGCGCAACGCCGGCGGAGTCGACCAGATGCCGGTGACGCCATCGCCGATCTCGTCGTGACCCACGCGACCCGTCCGCCGTCGCTTGCAGGCTCCGCTACAGGGTGAGTGAGGTGTTCTCCCTTCATACGCCGGTGCGCGTGCACATCATCGCGGTCGGCGGCGCGGCGATGGGGCCGATCGCGACGATCCTCCATGCATGCGGGCACACGGTGAGCGGGAGCGACCAGTCCGAGTCCGCAATGCTCGACACGCTTCGGACATCGGGGGTGACCGTCAGTGTCGGCCACCGGGCCGAGTATGTCGCGGGGGTCGATGTCGTCATCCACTCCGCGGCCGTCAAGCGCGGAAACGTCGAGCTCGACGCGGCGCTCGAGCAAGGCATTCCCTGTTTCAGCCGGGCCGACGCGATGGAGGTGATCTGCGCCGGCAAACGGGTGATCGCGGTCAGCGGAGCCCATGGCAAGACGACCACCGCCGCCATGCTCGCAACCCTCATGGTCGATGCCGGCGAGGACCCGTCGTTCCTCGTCGGCTCGACGGTCGCCCGCTTCGGCGGCGGCGTGCACTGGACGGACTCCTCGGAATGGTTCGTGCTCGAAGCCGACGAGAGCGACGGTTCCTTCCTGCGGGCGAACGCCGAGGCGGTGATCGTCACGAACGCCGATCCAGACCACCTCGACTTCTGGGGGACCGAGGAGGCCCTCATGGAGGCGTACCGGCGATTCATCGACGGCGCGGCGATCTCCGTCGTCTGCGTCGAGAATCCGAACTCTGCAGAACTCGCCGCCTCACGTTCCGGCAACCGTATGCACACCTATGGTTGGCATCCGAACGGAGACTGGAAGATCGCGGATCTTGTTCGCCAACGGCTCGGTTCACGGTTCAGCGTGATCGGGCCGGACGGTTCCGCTACCACCGTCGTGATCCACGTGCCGGGCGACCACAATGCGCTCAATGCCACTGCCGCCTTTGTCGTGCTCCGTCGCCTCGGAATCGATGCGTCGGTACTGGCGCGCTCGATGGCAACGTTCGGCGGAGTCTCCCGTCGGTTCGAGTTCCGGGGCGAGGCCAACGGCGTCACGTTCGTCGATGACTACGCCCACCTCCCAGCGGAGGTCGCCACCAACGTCGCCAGTGCGGCGCGTGCCAACTGGTCGCGGGTCATCGCCATCTTTCAGCCGCACCGCTATACGCGAGTCCGCGACGTGGGCCGAGAGTTCGGATCATCGTTCGCCGGCGCTGACGTCGTCGTCATCTGCGGTCTCTATGCCGCCGGGCAGCAGCCGATCGATGGGATTTCGGGGCGCACGGTGTTCGACGCCGTGTCCGAAGCGCGACCCGGGGGCGAGCAGTACTACTGCGAAACCCGGGCCGAGCTCGCCGATCTCGTACCCCGACTGGTGCGTCATGGCGACCTGGTGCTGACGATGAACGCGGGCGACCTCACGACCTTCCCCGACGAGATGCTGGCATCGGCGTGGGCGACAGGGAAACGCGATGCCTGAGATCGACGCCGTTGCCCGAGCGGCGGCGATCCTCGGACGGCGAGCCGAGAGGAACGTCGCGCTCGCGGCATTCACGACCTTCCGCATCGGTGGACCAGCGCGGCTTCTCGTGCACGCCCAGAACAGCGAGGACTTCGCCGTCGTGCACGACGTCGTCCGTTCGACCGGACTCGACGTATTGGTGATCGGACAGGGTTCGAACCTGCTCATCGCCGATGCGGGCTGGCCCGGACTTGTCATCGTCGTCGGCGGCGGCGACAGCGACGCGATCACCATCGGCCCGACCGACGACGGTGACCTGCTCGTCCGCGCCGGCGCCGGCGTGAAGCTCCCAGTGCTGGCGCGACGCTCGGTGGCCGAAGGAGCCACCGGCCTCGAATGGATGGTCGGCGTCCCCGGATCAGTGGGCGGCGCAGTGCGGATGAACGCGGGCGGCCACGGGTCCGACGTCGCCACGAACATCGTCAGTGCCGACGTCGTCGACCTGGCGGCGGACGTCGGAGTGGTTCGTCGTTCGCCCGCCTCACTCGGCCTCGCCTACCGGCACAGCGCGCTCTCGCCCACGGAGATTGTCATCAACGCGTCGTTTCGGTGCGGCGTCGGCCCTGCGGCAGTGGGGGAGGAGACCGTGCGTGAGATCGTCCGATGGCGACGCACGCATCAACCCGGTGGTGCCAACTGCGGTTCGGTGTTCACCAACCCCCCTGGCGACTCGGCCGGCAGGCTGATCGATTCGGCCGGACTGAAGGGGAGACGAACCGGTGGTGCCAGCGTGTCGGACAAGCACGCCAACTTCATCCAGGCCGACCCGGGCGCGTCGGCCGCCGATGTCTGGGCGCTGATCGTCGACGTGCGCGCCCAGGTTTTCGAACGCTTCGGCGTCGTGCTGACCCCCGAAGTTCGCACCGCCGGCTTCACCGCCGAGCTCCCCCCGCTCGATCGGGTAGCCGCCGCGCCGGAACCACCCCCGATCGCCGACGAACTCGCGCCCGGCGAGCCGCCTCAAACTGCAAACGATCCGAACCCGTGATGCCCCGTTCCCGCTCTGTCTGGAGTCCGTTCCATGTCTGAACACCCCGACCAACCGCTGCCCGGTTTTGCCGAGCCGGCCGGCCCGCCGTCAGCGACGGGCACGACCGCCGTTCTCGAACGGAGTACGGCTGACGCGGGTCCGAAGGAGGCTGGGGGGACCCTCGCGCCGGTTGTCGCCATGCGTGTGCGCGCCGCTCCCGAACCGATCGAGTCGGGCACCGGCCACTCCGTGGCCACGACGTCACCGGCGGTCGCTCCGGAAGGCGCACCACCCGCGAGCAGCACACCACCTCGTTCGTCGGCGTCCGTAAGACGACCCGGGGCCGTCGGATGCGTCACGGTTCGTGCCCCGCTTCTCGATCCCACGCGGTCGGCACCGGCACCGGTTCCGACGCGTCGGCACGATTCGAGCTCCCGGCAGCGTTGGACCGGAGGGAAGCGCTCGCAGCCTCATCCGCGGCTCGTCGATCGCCAACGCGCCATCCAACGGGCCGAGCGCGTCACCCGGCTCAGACCGCTGCTGCTCCCCGTGGTGCTCGTCACCGCCTTCGTCGTTGGGACGTTGACGGTGCTGACGTCGCCTCTGTTCTCCGTGTCCAGGGTTGTGCTCCGCTTCAGTGGAACCGCGGCCGAACAGCAGGAGATCGCCCGGATCATCACGCCGATGCGCGACCAGAACATCGTGCGTCTCGACGTCGGAAATCGGGAGTCCCGATTGCGCGCACTGTCCTGGGTCTCGACCGCGACGATTCGGCGTTCGTTCCCGCGTACCGTCGAGGTGCGGGTCACCGCGCACGACGTGGCCGGCGCCGTGGCGCTCCCCGACGGTCGCGTCGCCATGACTGCGACCGATGGATCGGTCCTGTCCGTTGTCGACGCGGATGACCCGTCGGTCGTCGGACTCCCGTCGTTCGATCTCGGGCTGACCGCGATCCCGGCTACCCACGATGCGCTGGCCGATCCCGCGCCCGCAGTGTTGGCCAGTGCCAAGGCGATCGAACGGCGTCTCCCCGGACGTCTGCAGCGGGTCGTTCTGCGCGACGACGGCGTCGAATGGCTGCTCGAGCCGGCGGCGGGGCGCGCACCGGTACGCGTGCTGATCGGCCGGCCGAGGGACTCGGACATTCCTGCCGCAGCGCTGGCGTCCGTGTTGAGTCGCTCCGGTCCCACGCCGACTGTCATCGATCTGCGAACGCCCGACACTCCGCTTCTCACGTTCTCACCGGCCCCTTGAGGCGTGGCGATGTCGACTTCACGGTGTTGGGGTCCCGTGCCCGGTACACGACCATGCTGGTTCTCGGGGTCGGCTTGCCACGCTCGATCCGCTCCCCGGCACTAACCTGCCCCCAATCATCTTGGGTGGTGCGCATTTCGCGTGCCTCCCCACTCTTCGGAGGTCCTTGTGGTCCCACCACAGAATTACCTGGCTGTCATCAAGGTCGTCGGTTGCGGCGGCGGTGGCGTGAACGCCGTCAACCGGATGATCGAGGCTGGGCTCAAGGGGTCCGAATTCATCGCCGTGAACACCGATGCGCAGGCGTTGTTGATGAGCGACGCCGACGTGAAGCTCGACATCGGCCGTGAACTCACGCGTGGTCTCGGCGCCGGATCCGATCCCGAGATCGGACGTCGGGCGGCGGAGGAGCACATCGAAGAGATCCGAGAAGCGATCAAGGGTGCCGACATGGTCTTCGTGACCGCGGGCGAGGGCGGCGGCACCGGCACGGGCTCGGCTCCGGTCATCGCCGAGGTGGCGAAGTCCATGGGAGCGCTGACCATTGGAGTGGTCACCCGACCGTTCTCCTTCGAAGGACGCCGTCGCTCGGTCCAGGCCGAGAACGGCATTCAGCATTTGAAGGAGAAGGTCGACACACTCATCGTCATCCCCAACGACCGCTTGCTCACTGTGGCTTCGGACAAGACGACCATGGTCACTGCCTTCAAGATGGCCGACGAAGTGCTGCTCCAGGGCGTGCAGGGCATCACCGACCTCATCACCATCCCCGGACTCATCAACACCGACTTCGCCGACGTCCGGGCGATCCTCCAAGACGCCGGAACCTCGCTGATGGGCATCGGCTACGGCACCGGAAACGGCCGTGCTGCAACCGCAGCCCGAACAGCGATCTCGTCCCCGCTCCTCGAGTCCTCTGTTGAGGGTGCCCGTGGCATCCTGTTGAACATCACGGGTGCGCACGACCTCGGCCTCTTCGAGGTCAACGAAGCCGCCGAGATCATCCGCGGCGTCGCCCATCCCGACGCCAACATCATCTTCGGAACGGTGATCGACGACGCCATGGAAGACGTTGTCCGGGTGACCGTCATCGCCGCCGGCTTCGACCGGTGGGACGACCAGCGCAAGAGCTCATCGCCGGCCACGAGCGGCGGTTCGGGAGGCTCTGACAAAGGACTGCGCTCCGTCCCGAACCCCGCCGACGACATCTTCTCGTCCCCCGGCGACGAGGGCGGCTACAGCGGTGACGACGACGAGTTCGACGTCCCTTCGTTCCTGAAGTAGCGGACCTGGCCCGCGAGTCCCGGCGATCTTCCGTTGCCGTCGGCGACGCTTGACGTTGACGGGTGGACCCTGCGGTTCACCGACCGCGACGATGGCGACTTCTCCCCGGCGAGCGTCGACGTCGCGAAGCGTCGGGCCTCGATCGTTGGATCACGGCCCGTCCTCTGGCTCCGCCAGGTCCATGGGGCGGCGTTGGTGATCATCCCCGGTCCCGACCAGGTCGATCGGTTCGTCGGTACCGAAGCCGACGCGGCGATCACCGCCTCGCCGGGAGTTGCACTCTCTGTCGTCACTGCCGACTGCGCTCCGATCGCGATCGTGGCCGGAAACGTCGGAGCCGTCGTCCACGCCGGTTGGCAGGGTATTCTGCGCGGGGTGATCGAAGCGACGGTTGACGCCGTCCGCGCACTTGTTGGTGCTTCTGTGCCCCTGCAGGCCGTCCTCGGTCCGTGCATCCACCCCCACGCCTACGAGTTCGGAGACGACGCTCTCGACCGTTTGTCAGCCCGCTACGGCGACGACGTACGCGGCCAGACCGCGGATGGGCGGCCTGCGCTCGACGTACCGCAGGCTGTTGTCGTCGCCCTCGGAGCGATGCACGTACCGGTGTCGCTCGCTTGGTGCGCGGACACCTCCCGGCCGGCCCATTTCTCGCATCGAACCCGGACCGACCCGGAGCGACAGGCGCTGTTCCTCTGGCGGGACCGATGAGCGACCAGACCACCGGCGGGCCCGTCGGTCACGACCTCTCACGCTCGATTGCCGAACGACTGGCCGTGGTCGAGGGCCACATCCTCGCCGAAGGTCGCCGACTCGACGAGGTCACCATCGTCGCGGTCACCAAGGGCTTCGGGGCAGATACCGTGCGTGCCGCGTTCGCCGCCGGGCTCACCCTGTTCGGCGAGAACTACGCCGACGAACTCGTCGCAAAGGCGACCGTGCTCGCGAACGACCGAGGTTTCGACGGCCGATGGACGTTCCAAGGGCGACTGCAGTCCAACAAGATCAATCGTCTCGCCCCGTTTGTGTGTCTGTGGCAGACCGTCGGCTCGGTCGAGCAGTCGGCTGCGCTGGCGAAGCGGGTCCCTGCGGCCGAAGTCCTCCTCCAGGTCAACCTGACCGGACGCGCTGAACAGGGAGGCGTGAGCGCTGATGGGGTTGGCGCGGTGATCGAAGCAGCCCAGGCGTCGGGTCTCCACGTGCGAGGTCTCATGGGCATCGGCCCCGACACAACCGACCAGCTCACTCGACGGCACGCCTTCGCAATGCTTCGTCGGGCGACTCTTCTCCACGGGCTGCGCGAAACGTCGATGGGGATGTCGGACGACTACGTCGATGCTCTCGCCGAAGGATCCACGATGATCCGTGTCGGCAGCGTTCTCTTCGGTCCACGTCCGTCGATGCCCTAGCGGTGCCGTCTACCGTCCACCGGACATCGATCGCGCGATCGTTCGAACCGGACGCGAGACGGCCGGCCGACCTTCCGCATGATGCCATTCACCGGAGAACACCGCTGGCCGACGCAGACCACTAACATGTCGACTTCATCGTCGGATACTCCGACCGGAGGATGCATGGCAGGGTTCTTCAACAAGGCAATGGATTATCTCGGCCTGAGTGACAACGACGCGTACGGCGACTACGAACCGTACGAGGACGTCCCGCAGTCGCCGCCGCGTCGCCAGCCCGAGCGCCACGCGTACGAGTTCGACCAGCCCAACGTGCGAGCCGTTCCTGTTGTGCCGGTGGAGTCCGGTGTCGGTATGGTCACCCCGCAGGTGCGAGCGGTGCCGTCGTCGGCTGGTAGCGGTTCCGGATCGGTCCGGCCACTGCCCGGCGGCTCTGCGACCAAGGTGCACGCCGTCACGCCAAGCTCGTTTGCCGATGCTCAGGAGATCGGTGAGCGCTTCCGTGCTGCGCAGCCGGTCATCGTGAACCTCGGCGAGGTCGACCGCGAGGTCAAGCGCCGCCTGATCGATTTCGCCGCCGGCCTCACGTTCGGGTTGAACGGATCGATGGACCGGGTCTCCGACGTGGTGTACATGCTCACACCGCGCGACGTGCCACCGCCCGTCCTCGGACCCGAGGACCGGGCCCGTTCACTCGGTTGATCCGGGTTCGCTCGGAGCCGGAAACCCGATGACGATCTCCGCCGAATCCATTCGCAAGGTCGAGTTCCGCGAAGGCTGGCGGGGTTACAACCAAGTCGACGTCGATGTGTTCCTCGAAGAAGTCGCCGCCGGGGTCGACGAACTGCACACGACCCTGGCGGAAGTGAAGGCCCGGGCCGAACGGGCCGAGAGCAGGGTCGCGGCGCCGGGGGTCACTCCCGAGACCGACGAGACGGTCCGTCGCACCCTGACCCTCGCCCAACGTGCTGCTGACCTGGTGGTTGGGGAATCGAAGGCCGTCGCCGAGCGCATCGTTGCAGACGCGAACGTCCAGGCCGCGCGGCTCCAGGCGGAGGCTGCCGCAACCGCTGCGGCGGCGAGTGCAGCACTACAGGCCGAAGCGAACGAGGCAATTGCGAAGCGCCAAAGCGAGGCCGACGGCGCACATCAGCACCGCCTCGCCATGCTCAGCGCACAACGAGAGACGCTTGATGACGAGTTGGAACGTCGACGGCGCGAACTCGATGATCTCCGCTCACTCACGGCGGCAACTCGCGATCGGCTCCGAGCGGCCCTGACCGATCACCTGGCTCGACTCGACCAACTCGACGACCGCGGCGACGAAACCGTGGTCGTCGCCCGACGGGAGAGTGCGGCGCCGGCCATCGTCTTGTCCGACACTCCCACGTCCGCCTCAGGCAGTGTCCACGCCGAGCAGATGGCGACAGCGCTCGTCGAGTGAGGGTCGCGGTGACGCTTGCCTGTGGCGGGCCGCGAACTGCGAACAAATGGTGACATGCGTCATGTCGAAGGAGGGTGTTCCCGCGGGGAATGGCGCGAATTGGCGTGCTTGAGGCAGTAGTCTGCCCGCCTTCCCGGGGATCTCGCGGTCCCTCCGGCACCGTAACGGGAGTACATCGTGGCTGCAACGTCGAAATCGATTCCTGCTCGTAAATCGGCGAAATCCGCCGTAGCAAAGAAGGCGGCACCGGCACCGAAGAAGGTTGTCGGCAAGCCAACCGGTAAGCCGGTACCGAAAGGGAGCGGCAATTCGGCGACACCCGCGAGATCGGGCGGCTCCAAAGCGATACCAAGCAAATCGATCGATTCGAAGACCTCGGCGAAGGCCGTCGCGGCAAAGCCGGGGTCCGGCAAGGGCGCTGTCACGAAGGCAAGCCCGAAGGCGGCCGCCACGGCGGTGAAGGCGCGAAGTACGACCGCAACGAAGAAGACAACTGCCAAACCCCTCGCCAGAGCCACCAAGGCAGCACCGGCCAAGACGACAGCACCGGTGAAGCGCTCCAGTGTCAGTGTCACCAGAGCAAAACCCGCATCTCCCCCCACCCGATCGGCGTCACGAACCAACATGAAGTCTCCAACCACACCCAGCGGCGCGAAGAAGCCCCTCGCGAAGCCAAGCACGTCAACCAAGGCGGTCGCTCCTCGGGCCAGGCCCAGCGCCACGCCCTCGCCCAAACCGGCGATCGCCAAGATCGCCCCCCAGAAAGTCACGGCGAAGGCTGCGTCGGCGAAGGCCGCCGCAGGCAAAGCCGCTTCTGCTCCTTCGAAGGCTGCGTCGGCGAAGGCTGCCCCAGGCAAAGCTGCTCCTGCTCCTTCGAAGGCTGCGTCGGCGAAGGCTGCCCCAGGCAAAGCTGCTCCTGCTCCTTCGAAGGCTGCGTCGGCGAAGGCTGCCCCAGGCAAAGCCGCTCCCGCTCCGGCGAAGGTCGTCGCCAAACCCATTCCGGCCCCACCCGTGGCGACGAAGACCGCCACGGTCAAGGCCCCCGCGCCGGCCAAGGCGCCCGTGGCGAAGGCGGCTGCCGCGGCGTCAGAACCGACCAAGGCCACGAAGGCGTCGGCTGCGAAGACCAAGGCGACGCCGGCGCCGGCGATCCCGGTTGTGCCGGCCGCATCCGAGCCCGCTCCGGTTGTCGCCGAAGTCGCACCAACGCCGCCGCCGCCTCCGGTCAAGGAAGCGAAGGTTCCGACCGGGAAGAACGCCCCCATCCCGGGTGCAATGGTGGCGCCGGCCTCCCCTGAGGCGCGAGCTGCCGCTCTCGCCCGTTCCGAGAACCAGCCGCCTCGGCCGATCGCGTCGCTACGCCCAGCCGGGCGCTCCATGCCCGCAGCCGTCCCGGTGCGGACCCCGGTGAAGCTTCTCAAAGCGCCGGCCATCAACCCGAACGACGAGTTCGACGGGATCGAGGCGCTCAGCGAAGGCCAGTTCCTGACCCAGCAGCGAGACCTCCTCACAATTTCGCGCGAGGCCCTCCAGCGCCAGGCCGAAGCGTTTCAGGAAGAGGCCGACCAGTTGGCCCGCGAGATGGAACCCGGCGATGTGCAGTTCGACGACGAGTCCGGTGAGGGCGGCACGCTCTCCATGGAGCGTGAACGCGACCTCGCCATGTCCGCGCAGTTCTTGTTGAAGGTCGAAGAGGTCGAGGAAGCCATCGTCCGCATCGGCACCGGCGAGTACGGCTACTGCGGTCACTGCCAAAAGCCCATCACTCGCATGCGTCTGCGTGCCCTGCCGTTCACCACGCTCTGCATCGAGTGTAAGAACGGTGGTCTGTCACGTCGGTGACCAGCCCGCCGGGCCGGTCCGATCGTGGCCCCGACCTTCGTGCGATGACGAACGATGCCAACCCGTCGACCCCGCGGTCCCTCGGACGCGCGCTCTCGGCGCGCACCTGGGGACTGATGGTGGCCGCCATCGTCATCGGTGTCGACCAACTGACGAAGTCGCTGGTGGTCAGCCGCATCGGCGCTGCGGAGGAGATCCATCTCGTCGGTGGCGTGCGCCTGATCCGTCGTTTCAACACCGGCATGGCGTTTTCCCAGGGCAGCGGTTCGGGCGCGGTCACCTGGATTGTCGGTGTGGTCATCGTCGTTCTTGCCGCATGGGTACTCCGGACCCTGTGGCGGGTTCCGGGTTCGCCCGGTGCGCCGACGAGGCCCTTTGGGGCAGCGCTCGGTGGGCTCCTCGGCGGGGCAGTCGGTAACAAGGTCGACCGACTCGTGCGACGCGGAGGCGCCGTTGTCGATTTCATCGACGTCGGGTTCTGGCCGGTGTTCAACGTCGCCGACTCCGCGCTGTGCGTTGCCTGCGTGGTGCTGGTGATCCTGTCGTTCCGAGCCGATACCGCAGGGGCCCGAGACCGTCGACCCGAGAACACCGCATGAAGATCTCCGACGTCGTCCCCGACGCCCTCGACGGCGAACGCCTCGACCGCGTTGTCGCAGTGCTCGCCGACCTCACCCGGTCGCGGGCATCGGAGCTGGTCAGTGAGGGCTCGGTCATGCTCAACGGAGTAGTCGTCACCAGTCGGACAGCGCGCGTCGCCGTCGGTTCGGTCGTCGAGATCGAACGGCCCGACGACGTCCTCGCCGCCGCCCTGTCGGCCGATCCCGGCGTCGAGTTCGGGGTGGTGTACGAAGATGGCGACCTTGCGGTGATCGATAAGCCGGCGGGACTCGTCGTCCATCCCGGTTCAGGTCATCAGTCCGGCACGCTGGTGCACGGTCTGCTCGCCCGGTACCCCGAGATCGCGCTCCTCGGGGTCGGCGACCGGCGGGATCGTCCGGGAATCGTGCACCGTCTCGACCGCGGCACCTCAGGTCTTCTCGTCGTGGCCCGCACGGCCGAGGCACAGGAGAACCTGACCGGGATGATGGCCCGACGCGAGGTCAGCCGGCGTTACCTGGCGCTGGCACTGGGCGAGCTCGAAGCGGACAACGGCCTTGTCGACGCCCCGATCGGGCGTTCGGACCAGGATCCGACCCGCATGACCGTCTCGGCGAACGGACGCGAGGCGCGCACTTCGTACCGCGTGCTGGAGCGTTTCCGTGAGCCCGAACCGGCCACCTATGTGGAATGCACCCTCGAAACGGGCCGGACCCACCAGATCCGGGTCCATCTCTCCGCCATCGGCCACCCCATCGCCGGTGACCCCCGCTACGGCGGCACGCGGGGCGCAATCGTCGTCGGCCGGCCCTTCCTCCACGCATACCGGCTGGCCTTCATCCATCCGATCTCCGGCGTCGAGCTCGCGTTCGAGTCGACTCTGCCAGCCGATCTGGTCGAGGTCCTGGCCCACCTGAGCTGACCCGTCCAGCTATTTGGATGACCGGGGCAAACCGGCGGCCGGTCTACAGATACGGCGGCGCAATGCCGACAATCAGCCCGTGGACGCGAAAAAGCCGAGCTCCGTGATGACCGGTTGGGGTCATCACATCACTCGGCTTCA